>JAUILL010000018.1 GCA_030433335.1 Alphaproteobacteria bacterium
GGAAAAAAGGTTCAAGCTTGGCCATCTGCGTATCGCTTAACCAGTATAGATCACTCATGTCACCGCTCCGTTTTCCGAGCCGTGAATCACGCAGCACAACGGAAATCAATGCGTCCTGACCCTAGAGAAACGAACGAGCCGGACAATGAATACACAGAATACCGAGGCAGTGATCCGCAACGAACGCGAGTGGGTGCGGGTGCTGGCAAAATACCGTGATCCTGTTTTGTCGCGTAGCATTACCGAGATATTTGTCACGCTTGTTCCGCTTTTCTCGCTCTGGGGCGCTGGCATTTGGCTTGCCTTGAACGTGCCTTGGCTGGCGTTGCCGGTCTCGGCGGTTGCGGGCCTTTTCTTGGTAAGGGCGTTCATTTTGCAGCATGATTGCGGTCACGGGGCGCTGCTTCCGAACCGCCGCCTGCAGGATATGCTGGGACGGATGATCGGTGTCCTGACCGTGACGCCCTATGCCGTTTGGCGTCAGACCCATGCGGTCCACCACTCGGCCGCGGGGCATCTGGACAAGCGCGGGATGGGCGATGTGACCACTCTGACCGTCGAGGAGTACCGCGCACGCGGGCTCTGGGGCCGACTTGCCTATCGCGCCTATCGTCATCCTCTCTTCATGTTCGGCCTCGCGCCCGCACTTTTGTTTCTGTTCCAGAATCGCATTCCGCTGGGACTGGAGAAAGAACGCCGCTTCTGGTTGAGCGCAATGGGCACCAACCTGTCGATCGCTGTTTTGCTGGGTGTCTTCTGGCTGATCGGCGGATGGGCCGCGATTCTGTTGGTTTGGCTCCCTTCGGTCATTGTTGGCGCAACTGTCGGTGTCTGGCTCTTTTACATCCAGCACCAGTTCGAAGAGACTTGCTGGGATGATACCGCCGACTGGGATTTGCACCACGCTGCGCTTCACGGAAGCTCTCATTACATTATGCCGAACTGGATGGCATGGATGGTGGGGTACATTGGCATTCACCACGTGCACCATCTGTACAGCCGTATTCCGTTCTACCGTCTTCCCGAAGTCCTGCGCGATCACCCCGCATTGGGAGAGGCGCAAAAGCTGACCATCCCCGAGAGTTTCGCTTGCGCACGCCGCCACCTTTGGGATGTAAAAACCCGTCGTCTGCTGACTTTCCGCGAATATGCGGCGCTGCTTCGGAACGAAGTGGCGATGGCGTAACGGTCGGTTTTTTCTCGCTGTACTTCGGGCAAAGATGGGTTCGCGTTGGCGGGCCCGAATGCAGACTTAGAATTCTGCCTCTGAGAGAAGGGGCATTCAGGACGGGGATCACATTGGTGGCCCCGTCCTTTTTTTCTAGGGTGCTGTACATCTGTGAGCAGAGCGAGCCACCCAAAGCAAAGTCCAGACCTGAGATTTTGCTACATCCGTTTCGTAGGGTTTGTCCGGTTTGCCCGAGGCAAATGACGACAGGGAAGCAGTTGGTCTACCTTTACAAATCCGCCCAATCGCGCAGTTTGACGTAAGATGTCATTCCAATAGGCGTCGGTTCTGTGCCATAGCGGCGCAATTCCAAAGGGCAGGAGCACACGTGTCGGGTCAAACTCTTCAGGTTCTACGCAGGGCGTTTCCGATCCTGCTGGGGGCTGTGCTGTTTGCCATGGGCATCTACGCGCTGTTGCATTTGCTGCGCGATGTGGACTCCGGCGCGATCCTGGCCCAGATCAAGTCAACCCCGTGGGGGGCGCTTTGGGGCGCGATTGGCGGGACGGCGATGGCCTATGTGGCTCTGGCCTTTTACGACGTTTATGCCCTGCGTTACATCGGCAAATCGTTGCCCGGTGGCGTGATTGGGATCGGCGGCTTTCTGGGTTATGCCTTCGGGAACACCATTGGGGTAAGCGTCGTGTCTGGCGGCGCGGTGCGCTACCGGATCTACTCGGCCTATGGTTTGAACGCCTTCGAAGTTGCCGCGATTTCGGGATATATCGGGCTCGCGCTCGGGACGGGGCTAACGTTGGTCGGCCTCGCGGCGCTGGCGATCCATCCCCATGCGGTGCTCGGCTATTTGCCCTATGGTCCCAGCACGGTGCGCGTAGTCGCCGGAGGCATCTTTGCGGTCTCGGTTGCTTTGATCGTCTGGATGTCTTTTACGGACCGGCGCTTGACGATCATGGGCTACCAGTTGCGGATGCCGCCCCCGCGCGATTTGGGTGGGCAGGTGTTGGTGGTGCTGCTGGACATCGCGAGCGCATCCTTTGCCCTGTGGATTTTGCTGCCTGCGGGCAAACCAGACTTCGCGACCTTTGTGGCGATTTACTCGACGGCGATGATGGTCGGCGTTCTGAGCCACGTGCCCGGCGGGGTTGGCGTTTTCGAGACCGTTGTGATCGGCACCTTGCCCGCTGACGTTCCAGTGGGGGATGCGGCGGCCGCGCTGCTGCTGTTCCGCCTGATCTATTATCTCGTGCCCTTCGCCATCGGGTTCCTGATCGTCGCGCTGAACGAAGCCCGCGTGGCTGGTGGTTGGCTGGGTCGGCTGCTCTCGCGCCTGCCTGCGCCTATGCAGCCTGCTTTGTCGACGCTCCATGGCTTGGTGCCGTCTTTGACGGGGCTGGTGGCGTTCGGTTATGGCATCTACTTGCTGGCGATCACGATGATCCCCTCTGTCCGGTCAGAGGCGCTGGCCGAAGGCGACCTGATCGGCACGCTCTTGCGCGAAGGGGGAACTCTGGCCTCTGCCGTGGCGGGGGTTACGCTGCTGATCATCGCCCACGGGTTGGCGCAGCGGGTGTCTTCGGCGTACTGGCTGGCGATTGTGACCCTGATTGCTGGCGCGGTGGGGGCACTGCTGGATGGCGGCAATTGGCCGAGCGCGATTGTCCTGAGCTTTGGTGTGCTGGTGCTCTTGCCGTTGCACAACTCCTTTGATCGGCACGGGCCGCTGACCCAAGGCGTCTTTGGCCCCCGTTGGTTCCTGATGATGAGCGCGGTGGTCTGCGCGACGGCCGCCTTTGCCTATTACGTGAACCGCACGGTGCCCTACACGACCGATTTGTGGGTCGAGTTTGCGCCGAATTCGGATACCCCTAGGGCCCTGCGCTCAGGGCTCGCCGCATCCGCGATGCTCCTCTTCTTTTGCCTGTTCTTGGCCCTGCGACCGGCGCAACAGAAGTCCGGTAAAGCCCCGCACCCGATGCAACGCGCTGCCGACATCCTACGTGCGACCCAAGATCCCGCAGGCTGGCTGGCCCTGACCGGCGACAAGCAGATGCTGTTCTCAGAGCAGAACGACGCCTTCTTGATGTACGCGATTTATCGCGGCCGCTGGGTGGCCTTTGGCGATCCCATCGGCAATCCAGAGCGCTTTGCGGCTCTGGGTGCGCAGTTCTGTGATCTTGCGGCGCGGGCCAATGCACGGCCTGTGCTGTACGGGGTGAGTGACGCATACCTGCCGATCTGGACGGATTTGGGCTTTGGGATGAACCGGATTGGCGACGAAGCCGTCATCCGCTTGCCTGCGCGTACGGGCGAGTGGAACAGAGCCACTGGCCTCACGTTCGACATCCTGCGCCCGCCCCATGACCACCACTTCGCTGCACTGCAAGAGGTCTCTGACGCGTGGCTCGAAGGAGCCTCTGGGCAAGATAAGAAATTCTCGGTCGGTCGCTTTGCCCTGGACTACCTTTCGCATTTCGACATCGCCATTGCGCGCTGGGATGGCCGGATCGTAGCCTTCGCCAACATGTTGCCTGCCCAGAACGGACAGACGTTCGGCGTGGACCTGCTGCGCTACAGACCGGAAGAGGGCATCGAGATCATTCACGCGCTTCTGGCCCACGCTATGGACCACGCGCAAACCGTCGGGGCACAGCAATTCAGCCTCGGTATTGCGCCACTGGCGGGACTTTCAGACAAAACGGTGGGCCGGACGTGGAACCAATTCGGCCGTCTGATCTATCGCCACGGCGGAGCTTTTGACAGTTTCGAAGCCCTCAGAACCTTCAAGCAAGGGTTCGGACCTGACTGGCAACCGCGCTATGTGGCGCTGCCTCCGGATGTCTCTCCGCTTGTCGTCATGAGCGATATGGCGTCGTTAATCTCCGGCCTGCCGCGTCGCCAGAGGCTGCGGAATCAGATGCTGGGCTGAGCAGAACCTGCTGAAGTGGTATGCCTGAGAGGCAGGCTGAGTTACCCCTCGCCCCATCGGAATGAGACGCCGCTGCGTTCAATCTCCATCCATGATTTTGCAAAAATTACACGAAAATCGGCCCTAAACTTTAGGTCTATATCCGATTTTCCACGCTATTCTAACCTTCAGGCGATTACCTGAGCCCTGAAATTCGGGCCATTCTCGTTTCAAATCAAACGACCCGATGGAGTGCGACGATGTCCTCGAATGATCTTTATTCTTTTGTTTTTTCTAACGACCAAATCTCTGCTGTCTACGAAGTGTCCCGCAATGGTTCGCTGGAACTCGAAGACATCGACGGTGATGAAACCTATACCTTGATGGATGGATACGTGGTGAAGACCGAAACGGAGCGTGGTCACACCGAATACGAGATTTTCGAAGAGGACAGCGCCAGTGGCTACTGGCGCGAGATTGCGCATGGCAAGGGCGCTGTCGATTCAGCTCTTTTGGCAGAGATTGCGTCCGGCACAGTGGCGACAACCAGTGACAATGACGACGAAGAGTCAGATGATGATCACGGCGGTCACTTCGGCGATGATGACGAGTTTTCCGACACGCATACGGTTGAGGATGACGACGATGAGACCGAAGGGCCGCATTCGGGCGATCACGGCCTCTCTGATGATCTCTACAGCTTTGTCCTGAACGAGGCTGGGACCGACGTTCTCGAGATGTATGAGGTCGAGAATGGGGTTCTGGATCAAGAAACGATCTCGGACAACGAAAGCTACACGGTTTCCGGCGACTACATCGTCGAGGTCGAGACTTATAGCTATGGCTCAGAATGGAGCGTTTATCAGCTGGATGCCGACACTGGTTACTACAGTGAGGTCGCAGTCGGGCAGGGCACGCCGGATCTCACGGATATAGACGCACTGGTCGCGAGCTATGAGCCCGGATCGTACACGCGGTACGATGATGATGATAGCTACGACGGCTCGGACGATCACGACACTCACAAAGGCAATGATAACGACAACCATCTGCTCGGCAATGGCGGGCGCGACCGTATCCACGGGCGCGGTGGCGACGACGATATGGACGGTGGCGAAGGCAAAGACCGTCTGTTTGGTGGCGCCGGCGATGACACCATCGAGGGCGGAGACGGCCACGACATGATTAAAGGCGGGGTTGGGGATGACAGCGTCTCTGGTGGGGCAGGCAACGAACGTCTGTTCGGCAACAAGGGCAGGGATCACCTCTCTGGCGACGAAGGCAAGGATCGGATCAAAGGCGGCGCTGGCGATGATGTTCTGGATGGCGGCACCGAGGATGATCGCTTGTTTGGCGGTGCGGGGAATGACACGTTGACCGGAGGCGAGGGCGCGGACCGCTTTGTCTTCAAAGAAAACGAAGGCGACGATGTCATCACCGATTTCGAAATCGGCATCGATCTGATCGTGCTGGATACCGATGTCGAAGAGAGCTTTGCCGATTTGAGCGTGAGCCAGAGTGGCAGCGATGCCGTTCTGACCTATTCGGGCGGGACGATCACGCTGACCGATGTGGATGCGGCCTCCCTCACTGCGGACAGTTTTGATTTCGGCTAATTTAGTCGCTCCTAATTTGGGGAAACTGGAAAAGAGGCTCCTACGGGGGCCTCTTGCGTTTTGTCGCATGGGGGTGCATGGCACGGCGGTGTACCTTATAGAAAGACTCGGCAACTCCGCGGGCCAATTGCAGGAGCCTACCCATGTTTCAATTCCGGAATGGTTTTCTCACCCTAGCTTTGGTCGGAGGGCTTGCTGGCCCCGCATGTGCGCAAGAGAGCTATGAAACACTCGAAGATTTGGGCGAGGCGCTGTTTTTCGATACGAACCTTTCGGCGAACCGGACCCAAGCCTGCGCGACCTGCCACGACCCCGAGAGCGGCTTTGCCGATCCGCGCGGGATGGCTTCGATCGGGGATGATGGCGCGTCCTTTGGGGATCGCAATGCACCGACCCTGACCTACGCCGCGCTGACGCCGGAGTTTGGCCGGAACAAGGATGGCCTCTGGCATGGCGGTCAATTCTGGGAGGGGCGCGCGGCACGATTGGAAGATCAAGCGGGCGGACCGCCCCTGAACCCCATCGAAATGGGCATGAAAGACGAAGCCGCTGTTGTGGCGCGGCTGAAAGAGAACGACAGCTATGTGGCAGCGTTCGGGTCCTTTTTCTCCGAAAACACTCTGGATGATCCGCAGGCGGGCTACGCGGCAATGACCGCCGCTTTGGCAGCATTCGAGCGCACCGGGCAGTTCCAGACCTTTGACAGCAAGTACGACCGCTATTTGCGTGGCGAAGAAAAGCTGACCTCGCAGGAATTGCTAGGGGAGACGTTGTTCTTTTCGCAGCAGTTCACCAACTGCAATCTGTGCCACCAGTTGAATGAGCGGCCGGGGGCAGAGGGCGAGACATTTACCAACTACCAGTATTTCAACATTGGCGTGCCCAAGAACCCTGACCTGCGGGCGCTGAACGGGATCAAACTGGACGTGCTGGACGAAGGCTTGGGCGCCCATCCCCACGTCAAAGGCAAAGAGGACGGCCATCGCGGGAAGTTCAAAGTCCCGACCCTGCGGAACGTGGCGGTGACGGCCCCCTACATGCACAATGGCGTCTTCGAGGATTTGCGGACGGTCGTGCTGTTCTACAACAAATACAATTCGGTGGCCGAAGCGCGCCAGATCAATCCAGAGACCGGACAGCCCTTTGGCCCGCCGCCGGTGCCAGAGACCTTGGCTGAGGTTGAGTTGACCGAAGGCCCCGCCCTGAAAGACCGAGAAATCGATGCGATCGTGGCGTTCCTAAAGACACTGACGGACCAGCGCTATGAGCATCTGTTGGCGGAGTGATCGGCCGCGGGCCTAGGCTTCATCCGTCGAGGGCAGCGATGTCTTCGGCATGTAAATCCAAGGCTTCGATACCTTTGGGTGTGACGATATAGCGGCCCCTTTCCGGTTTTTCGAACCAGCCATAGTGATCTGCGCGCAGAATATTTCCGGCGGTTTTGACCCCTGTAGCACGGGCGATTTCTGCCGGCGGGCAGGGGTCTTTGCCAGCCATGTAGGCCAGACAACGCAGGGCATCTTGCCGGTAAGCAGTCATGCGTTTGGTGCCTGTGGTGCCGCCCTTGTTCGGATCACCCACGCGGCGCTCGAACTCTTTGAGCAGGCGGCCAAGACGCTTGGTGTTTTTGCGCAGTGTGTAGTCTTCGGGGTCCAAATGGGCGGTGACTTGCGCTTTTTTGACATCCACGGCCAGAAGCCCGAGCCCAAGCCTGCGGCACAGGCGGGTAATGTCCTTGTACCGCAGTTTCCACCCGCGATCAGAGGACACCGGCACCGCCAGATAGACCGTATCGCTGACCGTCTGCCGCTCGACCCCCTGAAACACCAGCGACAGCGAAAACGTGGTTTTCAGCTCGACAATCACGGGCGGCTCGTCCCCGCGCACAGCCATCACATCGCAGGCGCCGATCTCGGCTTTGACGGTGTAGCCTTGGCCTTCGAGATAGGCTTTGACGGGATCATATAGGTCGGCTTCGCGCATGGGTCCGAGGTAACAGCGCCCCTGCAGCAACGTCAATGACAGGCGCAAATTGCGCTGAGGGTTTGGCGCGGCCCGTGCTACCCTGAGGGTTGAACATTGCCGAGGGGGATGCGCGATGGACGGGATGCAAGTACTGGTCGGTACGACCAAAGGGGCTTTTCTACTCAACGGGGCTGCGGACCGGACGGGGTGGACCGTGACAGGACCCCATTGCGGGGGCTGGGGGATCAACCACGTGGTGGGCGATCCCGAAACTGGGCACCTTTGGGCTGGTGGAGGAGGCGAGTGGTTCGGCGCGGGCGTATGGCGTTCGACCGATGGGGGCGAGACGTGGACGCTGGCCAAACTGACCAAGGGCACCATGGATGACTGGGCCGCGAATGATCCCGAATTTGCGCAGATGATCGGCTGGACGCCAGACCCTTTGCCCTTTGGGGATGAATTCTCGCAGGTCTGGTCGATGGCTGTGGCCCATGGCGTCGTCTATGCGGGCACCAAACCGGCGGGGTTGCTGGCAAGCCATGATGGCGGCGTCACGTGGGAACGGGTCTCGGGCCTGACCGATCACCCCTCGCGCCCTGACTGGAATGGCGGGGCGGCGGGATTGATTCTGCACAGTATTGTTCCCAGCCCCGTTGACCCGAAAAAGATGTGGGTCGGTATTTCTGCTGCGGGTGTCTTCGCGACCGAGGATGGCGGCGCGACGTGGGACCGCCGGAACCGGCTCGCCAACGCGGCAGCTTGCGAACATCACCACCATCCCGCTGCGCCTAGAGACGGCGAAACCGGTCACTGTGTCCACAATATCGCGCATGGCGCGGGGCAGGGTGATCTGCTGTATCAGCAAAACCACCACGGCGTTTGGCGGTCAGTTGATGGGGGGCGCAGTTGGGATGACCTGACCGAGGGGCTGCCCTCGACCTTTGGCTTCCCGATTGGCGCGCACCCGCGTGATCGCGATACTGCATGGACGCTGCCGCTGAATGGCGACATGGAGGGGCGTTTTCCGCCGGATGCCGCCGCTGCCGTCTGGCGCACCCGCGATGGCGGCCAAAGCTGGCAGGCCCTACGCGACGGCCTGCCCCAGACCGCGTGCTTCTTTACGGTTTTGCGGCAGGCGATGGCAGTGGATCAGGCCGATCCGGCAGGCGTGTACTTTGGCACCAACAGCGGATCGGTCTTTGCCAGCTTTGACGAAGGGCACACGTGGCACGAAATCGCGCGCCACCTGCCCACCATCCAGTCGGTCGAGGTTCTGGGTTAAGCCTCGGCCAATTCTGCCATCTCGGCTGCGGCGATTTTGGCGACCGACGGGCGCTCGCCGCAGCGCTTGACCCAATCCTGAATGCGCGGATTGTTCGGGATCATGTGCGACATCCAGTGGAACGGGCTGGAGCAGAGCAGATCTGCGGCTGAGAACTTATCCCCTAGCAGGTAGGGGCCTTTTTGCAGAGCGCTGTCCAGTGCGGCGATCATGTCGTCAAAGCTGCCATAGGCTTTGGCCGATTCCGGCGTGACCTGATTTAGCATCGTCATGATGAACACCGGCTCCATGATCCCTTGGTAATAGGAGAGCCAAGTCAGATAGGCGCCGCGGCCGGGTTCGCCGACTTTGGGGGCCAGACCGGCTTCGGGGAATTTGTCGGTCAGATAGAGCATGATGGCCCCGCGTTCGCGCAGGTGTTCATCCCCATCCACCAGATAAGGCACGCGGCCTTCGGGGTGGGGGTTTGCGGGGTCCGCTGCGCCTGTGCCATCCGCGCGGCGGATCGAAACGGTTCGGACGTTGATATCTGCGCCGAGCTCCTCGATCAGGGCCAGAACAGACGAAGAGCGCGACATCGGGGCGTGGTAGAGCGTGGTCATGGGTTTGTGTCCTTTCGGTTGTGATAGGACTGTTCTAGTCTGCCCCTGCTGACAATTCCTGTCAGGAGGATTCCATGGCCCGAACAGATCGCCTGATGCGCCTGATGGACGCTTTGCGCCGCACCGCTGGGCCTGTGACCGCACAGGTGCTGGCGACAGAGACGGGGGTTTCTTTGCGTCAACTCTATCGGGACATTGCAACCCTGCGCGCGGGCGGGGCCTTGATCGATGGCGAGGCGGGGCTCGGCTACACCCTGACCGAGGACACCGCCTTGCCACCGCAGAGCTTTAGCCAGCTGGAGATCGAGGCGCTGGTGCTGGCGCTTTCAGGCCTTGATCAACTGGCGGACCCGGCGCTGACGCGGGCAGGACAGGACGCTATGGCGCGGATCATCGCAACACTGCCCGACCGGCAGGCGCGTCAGGCGATGAACACCGCTTTGCGTAGCTTTCGCCGGCCCGACGACCGCCCGCCCGTGACCATCGACATGGATCTGATGCGCCAAGCCATTTGGGACGAGCACAGCGTCACCTTTCGCTACACAGATCTGAAGGGCCGCGTCACCGAGCGCGAGGTCTGGCCGCTGGCCATGTCCTATGGCGAAGGCAACCTGATGCTGCTAGGCCATTGCAGGACGCGGCTGGACTACCGGATGTTCCACGTCTCGCAGATCGAAGACCTCGCGCGCGGGACAGAGAGCTTTCGCCCGAAACGCGTTGCTTTGGTGCGCGAATTTGCGCAAACGCGGCCCGCGCCGGATCGGCGTTGATCACAACCTCGTGTAATTCCATGCACAGTCTCGCACCTGCGGGGGGCGAGGCGTAATCACATCGAGTGGGCTCCGTTTGGTCCGCTCTGTTGGGGTGCAAGCGATGCACTTTGTCATATTTGTCAACGGCGCTGTGCTCATCTTTTTCGGTGGCGCCATGGCGCTGGATGCGCTTGTCTTTCACGCGACATACCGGATTTTCCTGATTGGCGCATTGCTGACGGCTTTTGGCGGCGCGTTGCTGACGATTGTCTCTCATCGTCCGCAGATGAAGATGGAGCGGTTGGATGCCTTTGTAATGACCTCCTCGGTGTGGATGACCGCGGCGATTGCAGGGGCGGTGCCGCTGTTTTTGTGGGGCATGACCCCCGCCGATGCATTCTTCGAGGCTATGTCAGGGATCACCACCACCGGCTCGACCGTGATGAGCGGGCTCGACCGCACCCCGCGCGGGATCATCTTCTGGCGTGCATTGTTGCAAGCAGTCGGAGGTGTTGGCTTCGTTGTGACAGCGATCGCTGTTTTACCGGTGCTCAAGGTCGGGGGAATGCAGCTCTTCCGCACAGAAAGCTCTGACAAAGGCGACAAAGAGCTGCGCAACGCCGCTGTCTTCGCCTCGGCGACGTTGCAGGTGTATCTGGGCCTGATCGCGGTTTGCGCATTGGTCTATCTGGCAGGCGGGATGAATACGTTCGACGCAGTGACCCATGCCATGACAACGCTTTCGACAGGGGGCTATTCCGGCTATGACGCGTCCTTCGGCCATTTCCAGAGCCCGTTTCTGCAGTGGGCCTGCACTGGGTTCATGGTCCTCGGTGCGCTGCCCTTTGCGTGGTATATCCGCATGATCAACCGCGGTGTGTTCTACAGCGAGCAGGTGGCCGCGATGCTTTGGTGTCTTGCTGTTGTGATCCTGATCCTGTCCGCTTGGCTGACCGCGACCTCCCATCTCGCGCCGCTCGACGCCCTGCGGATGGTGGCATTTAACGTGGTTTCGGTCGTCACAACCACGGGCTACGCGACCACGGATTACACCCTCTGGGGGCCGTTCTTTGTCATGGCGTTTTTCTTCCTGACGGCGGTTGGCGGGTGTACCGGATCTACCTCAGGCGGCGGCAAGGCGATGCGCTGGCTTCTGGCTTGGCGCGCTGTGGCCTCCAAGATCGCGAATTTGCAGTCTAGGAACCGTGTCACTCGCATCAGGTTCCGCGGGCAACCCGTTGAAGAAGATGTTTTAAACGGTGTTGTGGTGTTTCTCGTGTTCTACTTCGCGACCTTCCTTGCGTTGACCATCGTGCTCGCGCTTTTGGGGTTGGATTTAGAGACGGCGACCAGTGGGGCCTTGACCGCCTTGGCCAATGTGGGACCGGGTGTGGGCAAGGTGATCGGTCCCGCTGGTAACTTCTCTGGACTGAGTGACGCGGTGAAGTCCGTTCTGGCCTTCGGGATGTACTTGGGACGGCTCGAAATGCTGACGGTTCTGGTGCTGTTCACCCCTGTCTTCTGGCGTGAATACATGGTGCCCGCTTGGCCCATGCGCTAATCGCCGGCGCAGGTTTCCATTTACAGACCCAGCGGCACAGGCGTATCTTATGCCAGACTGCCGCACCCGCTGCGTTGGTCAGGTGCCTGCACATCGTGCCCGCACCAAAGGAGGAGAGGATCAATGACACCGACCGGATGGCGCAGATGGGGCGCGCCGCTAGCCCCGTCCCAGAATGATTTGTCTGGAATCCGTTACCGGTACCGAGATGACCGAGCCTCTTCTGATACTGGACCAGATACTGACAAGATTTCCGAACAAGGACTAGATATGACAGCAAAAGTCGCTTTGGTGACTGGGGCAGCCCGCGGGATCGGGCTGGCTACAACGCATCTCTTTATCGAACAGGGCTGGCATGTCGCGATGATTGACCGCGACGGCGACGAACTCGCCACTGCCGCTGCAGGGATCACGGACGCCGCGCCCTTTGTCTACGATGTGTCCCAGCCCGAACAGGTGGATGCCATGGTCGCAGCTGTGCTAGAGGCCTATGGCCGCATCGACGCGGTGGTGAACAACGCGGGCGTTGCCGAATTCGGCCCGATTGAGCAGACTGACTTTGCCATGTGGCGGCGGGTGATGGAGACGAACCTTGACGGCGTCTTCCTTGTGTCGCAGGCCTGCATTCCCGCGCTCAAGGAAACCAAGGGCGCGTTCCTGAACATTGCGTCCATCTCTGGCCTGCGCGCGTCTACCCTGCGTGTGGCCTATGGCACCTCCAAAGCGGCGGTGATCCAGCTGACGAAACAGCAGGCCGCCGAACTCGGAGAATACGGCATCCGCGCCAATTGTGTTTGTCCGGGCCCCGTGCGCACCAAACTGGCCATGGCCGTCCATTCCCAAGAGATCATCGACGCCTATCACGATGCGATCCCTCTGAACCGCTACGGATCAGAGCGCGAGATCGCCGAAGTGATCGTCTTTCTGTGCTCCGAGCGTGCCAGCTATGTGACGGGGCAGGTGGTCGCCTCTGACGGGGGCTTTGACAGCACCGGTGTCGGTCTGCCCGCCCTGCGCAAATAAAGCCTACAGCGTGGCCATCTTGGCCGCGCCAGTCTCCATTTCAAACAGGTCTCGATGACACAGTTTTCCGCGCCCTCGAATGTCAAAGGGATCGCCCTCATGACGCTCGGGATGTTCAGCTTTGGCTCTGCTGACACGATCGCCAAGTTCATGACAGACGGCTACCACCCCATGCAGATCGCGGGCATTCGCCAGTCAGGTCTGCTGGTCGGGGTTTTGCTGTTTGTCCTGCTGACCCGCACGAACCCCTTGCGCACGAAAAAGCCCAAGATGCAGCTGTTTCGTGGGCTCTGTGCGACCCTATCCGGCGTGCTATTTGTCTTTGGCCTGCGGTATATTCCGCTGACCGATGCCAGTTCCATCGCCTTCGTCGCGCCATTCTTTGTGACGATCCTAGGCGCGGTGTTTCTGGGCGAATATGTGGGCATTCGGCGGATCGTGGCGATCACATTGGGCTTTGTTGGCACGCTTGTGATTATCAGGCCAGGGTTTGACAGCTTCCATCCCGCTTATCTCATCGTCGTGGTCTCGGCGTTTTTGTTTGCCACACGGCAGGTCGTGTCGCGATCGCTGGCCGGGGTGGACAATACAGTAACCACGGTGGCCTTTACCGCGATCACGAGCGTTTTCCTGTTGGCGCTCGTGCAGCCCTTTGTCTGGCAGCCCGTCGCCAGAGAAGACATCTTGCTGTTCGCCATCTACGCCGCCTGCAGCGGGTTCGGCGAGTTTCTGGTGATCAAGGCGCTCGAGATCGCCCAAGCGGTCGTCGTCGCGCCCTTGCAGTACACCATGATCTTCTGGACCACAGGATACGGCTACCTGATTTTCGGCAACATTCCGGACATTTACACAGTGATCGGGGCTTCAATCATCGTCGCGTCCGGCCTTTACACCCTGCGCCGGACCAAACCGCGCGTGACCCGCGTAGGGCCGTTCTGAATAACGCCTCTGCCTTGCGCCAGATCAAGGAAATCCCCGCGCTATGCATTCAAAATAAGGAATGTAATCGATTCTGGTGATGTTATGCGCGCGATATTCTTGTCTTTGGTTGTGGCCTCTGTCGGGGCCATGAGCCATGCCGAAACCTTGACCGTGACACCAACCGCGGTCACCGAATGGAAATCCGTCTTTGGCCAGATCGAAACCCGGGACCGCGTGCCAGCGCGCGCCCGCATCAGCGGAACGCTCGAGGAATTGGACGTCTCCGAAGGGGATCGCGTGAAGGCAGGACAACTGCTCGCGCGGATATCGGACACCAAGATCGATTTCCAGATATCGGCCTTGGATGCTCGGCTTGAGGCGCTGAATGCCCGCCTTGGCACGGCCCAGACCGACCTGACGCGGGGCGAGGCGCTCAAAGAGCGTGGCGTGATTTCGAACCAGCGATACGACGAATTGCAAACCGCTGTGGACGTGCTGAAGGGCGAAATTTCGGCTATCGGTGCGGAACGCTTGGTGCTGGAGCGTCAGATCGAAGAGGGGCAGGTCTTGGCCCCCGAGGATGGCGTTGTACTGGATGTGCCGGTCTCTCGTGGCTCGGTGATTAACCCCGGCGAGAGTGTCGCCGTGATTGGCGGCGGCGGCACCTATTTGCGTCTCTCGATCCCCGAACGCCACGCCGAGGCGCTGCACACCGGCGACACCATCGAGATTGACGGGGACGGCGCGATTACAGGCACCTTGGCCAAGGTCTATCCTTTGATTGAGGGTGGACGGGTCGAGGCTGACGTTGATGTTCAGGGGCTGGACGCCCGTTTCGTAGGCCGCCGCGTGCAGGTGCGCTTGCCGGTTGCGGAACGTCAGGCCTTGCTGGTCCCGCCAGCCGCGCTGCACCAAGAGGCCGGACTGGACTTCGTGACCATCGAAACCGCCCACGGACCCGTGGCCCAAGTCGTGATCCCCGGCGACACCGTGGGGCAGGGCGATACTGCGCTGGTGGAAATCGTCACCGGCCTGAGCGCGGGCGCCAAAGTGGTGATCGATCATGAGTAACGAACACATCCCCTCTGGCGCATTGGGGATCGCGGGGCGTCTGACCCGCGCCTTCCTGAACTCGCCCCTGACGCCGCTTTTGCTCATGGCCTCGCTCGCCGTGGGCCTGATAGCGATGATGAGCCTGCCGCGCGAAGAAGAGCCGCAGATTTCCGTGCCCTTGGTCGATATCTTTGTCGATGCCAGCGGGTTGCGGGCCGAAGATGCGTTGAAGTTGATCACCGAACCCCTTGAAACCATTGTCAAAGGGATTGATCAGGTCGAACACGTCTATTCGGACACCCGCGACGACAGCGTCATGGTGACCGCCCGTTTCGACGTGGGCGTCTCGGCGGATACCGCGATCCTGCGGGTGCGTGACCGCATTCTGGCGAACATGGATCGAATCCCCGTGGGCATCCCCCAGCCGCTGGTCGTGGGGCGCGGGATCAACGACGTGGCCATCGTCTCGCTGACCTTCAGCCCGACCGAAGGCTTCCCTGATGTCACCTCCGCCGACCTGACCCGCATCGCGCAAGAGGTCGAGGTGCGCCTGTCCACCATCGAAAACGTCGGCCTGACCTACCTGATCGGCGGCACTGAGGAGGCTCTGCGCGTCGCCCCGATCCCCGAAAAGCTGTCCCTTTATGGCGTGACCCTCCAGCAATTGGTCGCCAAAGTCCAAGGGGCGAACTCGGCCGCGCCCGGTGGTCTGGTCCGTGATGCGGGCCAGCAGGTCAGCCTGATCATCGGCCAGACCCTGACCACGCCGGACGAGATCGGCAATCTGGAACTGACCGCCCGCGATGGTCGCACAGTCTATGTCCGCGATGTTGCCGATGTGGGTTTTGTCAGCGGGTTGGATGATAAATACGTCAGCACCCAGCGCCGCGCCGAGGATGGCACCATTGTTGAAGCCCCCACCGTGACCTTGGCCCTGGCCAAGCGGGCAGGGGCCAATGCCGTCACCGTAGCCGAGGAAATCCTGCACTCGGTCGAAGAGATGGAAGGCACCCTGATCCCCCATTCCGTGCAGGTCGAAATCACCCGCGACTACGGCGAAACGGCGGATGAAAAGGCGAACGAGCTGATCTTCCACCTCGCTCTGGCGACCGTGTCCATCGTCGCGCTGGTCCTGTTCACCATCGGTTGGCGCGAGGCGATTGTGGTCGCCATCGTGATCCCCGTGACGATCCTGCTAACCATGTTCGCGGCCTATATCATGGGCTACACCCTGAACCGCGTGTCCCTGTTCGCACTGATCTTCTCGATCGGGATTCTGGTGGATGACGCCATCGTGGTGATCGAGAATATCGCCCGCCACTGGGGCCTCCAGCGCGAAGGTCAGACCCGTTTCGGCGCGACCGTCGCCGCCGTGGCCGAGGTCGGAAACCCCACCATCGTCGCGACCCTGACCGTGGTGATGGCGCTGCTGCCGATGCTTTTTGTGTCCGGCCTGATGGGCCCCTACATGAGCCCAATCCCCGCCAATGCCTCGGCCGCGATGATCTTTTCGTTCTTTGTGGCGGTGATGATCACCCCCTGGCTGATGTACAAGATCGCAGGCCGCGCGACACTGCACCACGATGATCACGGCACCCCCGGTGGCCGTATGGGCCGCATGTATGCCCGTGTGGCTCGTCCGCTGCTGGCGGGCAAGGGGCGCAGCGCACTGTTCCTGCTGATCGTGGCGGTGCTGTCCTTTGGCTCGCTCTCGCTGCTCTATACCAAAGACGTGACGGTCAAACTGCTGCCCTTTGACAACAAATCCGAGCTAGCGGTGATGATCGACCTGCCCGAAGGCGCCTCGGTCGAGGCAACGGACGGCATTGCCCGCCAAGTGGCCCGCATCGCGCTGGATCTGCCCGAAGTGGTCAGCACCCAGACCCACGCGGGCACGGCCTCGGCGTTCAATTTCAACGGGCTCGTGCGTCATTACTACCTGCGCCAGAACCCCGAGATGGGCGAGGTGCAGCTGAACCTGTTGCCCAAGACCGACCGCGACCGCGCCAGCCATGACATCGCACTGGACCTACGGGATCGACTGGCCGCTCTGGACCTGCCGCAAGGGACCGTCCTGAAAACGGTCGAACCGCCGCCCGGCCCGCCGGTGATCGCGACCCTTCTCGCTGAAATCTACGGCCCCGATGGCGACACCCGCCGCGCCGTGGCCGAGAAGGTCCGCGCTGCCTTCGAAGAGGTTCCGTTCATCGTGGACACTGACGACAACTACGGCATTCAAGCCCGCCGCCTGCGAGCCGAGCTGAAGCCCTCCGACCTTGAATTCTATAACGTCCAAGAGGCGGATGCCCTGCAAACCCTGCAACTGCTGAACGGCTCTAGCACCGTGGGCTATTCCCATCGGGGCGAGGGCCGCGCGCCGATCCCGATCATCGTGACCCGCGACCGGGGCGACCGTGTGATGGATGCCGAAGCCCTGTCCACGCCCGTTCCCGCCAACGCCTTGCCCGGAGGGCGCGGTGTGGTCGAGCTGGGGGATGTGGTGGCCCTGACCGAGGAAAACGCGTCCTTCCCCATCTTCCGCCACAACGGGCAAGAGGCGGTGATGGTCATGGCCGAACTCGCCGGTGATTATGAGGCGCCGCTCTACGGGATGCTCGCCGCGGCTGACAAACTGGACGCGATGGACTGGCCCGAGGGCATGAAGCCCCAGATCAGCCTGAACGGTCAGCCCAACAACCCCGACACGCCGGTCCTGCTGTGGGATGGCGAGTGGGAGGTCACTTGGGTCACCTTCCGCGACATGGGCGCAGCGTTTGGCGTGGCACTGTTGGGGATATACATCCTCGTGGTCGCGCAATTCGGTAGTTTCCGTCTGCCGCTGGTGATCCTGACGCCGGTGCCGCTGACCTTCCTCGGGATCATGCTGGGGCACTGGTTGTTCGGTGCGCCGTTCTCGGCGACCTCGATGATCGGGTTTATCGCCCTCGCGGGGATCATAGTGCGCAACTCGATCCTGCTGGTGGACTTCATCCGCCACGCGGACCCCGAGGGCAAAGTCACCGTCGATGTGCTGATCGAGGCTGGCGCGACCCGCTTTAAACCGATCCTCTTGACCGCTCTGGCGGCGATGATCGGGGCGGCGGTGATCCTTGTGGACCCGATCTTCCAAGGGCTGGCGATCTCGCTCTTGTTCGGGCTGCTGTCGTCGACCGCGCTGACGGTTCTGGTGATCCCTGCGATTTATCGCATCGCCAAGACCTGAGGCCGAATAAATACTTGCAGGGGGCAGGGGCCGGATGGGACCTTGCCCCTGACGTCAACGGTTTATACCGAAAGGCCGCCCCATGAGCCTGCTTTGCAGCCTGCCGCTGATTGCGGCGATTGCCAACTGTACCCCTGCGCCCTTTGCCACGGGGTATGTGGAGGGGGAGTATACCCTTGTGGCCCCCGTGCAGACCGTCCAGATCCGGCAGGTGAACGTCGCCCGAGGTGATCATGTGCTCGCCGGAACCGTTCTGGCGGTGATGGAGCAGCAGGACGCCGAAATCGCGCTGGCCCAAGCGCAGGCCCAACTGGCCCAAAGCCAGAGCGCCCTTGCCAACCTGACCGAAGGCGCCCGCCCCGAAGAGATCGCCGTGATCGAGGCGAACCTCGCCGCCGCCCGCCTGCAATCGGCCGAAGCTGACCGCAACGAGGCCCGCATGGTCGAGCTGAACGCCCGCAGCGTGGTCACCGATGCGCAGCGGGACGATGCTGTGACCTCGGCCGAGGTTGCCCGCGCCGCCATCGCTCAGGTCGAGGCGGAGCTCGCGGTCGCCAAACTGCCTGCTCGCCCACAAGCTATCGCTGAGGCCGAAGCCGCCGTGCGCGCCGCCGAAGCCGCCCGCGATCAGGCCCAATGGCAGCTGGACCAACGCACCCTGACCCTGCCGCAGGACGTCACCGTGATGGACGTGGTCCGGCAGACAGGCGAAATCGCGGGCCCGTCCGCTCCGGTCCTGTCCACCCTCGCCGAAGGGGCGGTGAAGCTGCGGCTCTACATCCCCGAGGCGTCCTATGCGCAGGTCCAAGTGGGCGACACCCTGACCGTTGGCTGCGACGGCTGTGCGCCCCAGACCGCCACCATCAGCTACATCAGCGATGAGCCAGAATTCACCCCGCCGGTCATCTACTCGCTCGAGAACCGGCAAAAGCTGGTCTACCTGATCGAGGCCACCCCCGATGCCGGCGAGGCCCTGAAACCCGGCCAGATCGTCAGTGTGACCCTGCCATGACCGCCCCCGCGATCGAGGTTTCGAACCTGACCAAGCAGTTCGGCGGCAAGCCCGTGGTGAACAACGTGACCCTGTCCGTCCGCAAGGGCGAGATCATGGGCTTTCTCGGCCCCAACGGGTCGGGAAAAACCACGACGATCCGCCTGATGTGCGGCCTTCTGGAACCTGACAGCGGCGAAGGGCGCGTGTTGGGCCACGACATCCGCACCGAACGCGGTGCGATCAAGCGCAAGGTCGGGTACATGACCCAGAAATTCTCGTTCTACGAGGACCTGACGATCAAAGAGAACCTTGATTTCGTGGCGGGCCTATACGGGTTGCCCAAACGCCGCGAGGCCGTGCGCGAGACTTTAGAGGATTTGGGGCTGACCAGCCGCAAAGACCAACTTGCTGGGTCCCTGTCCGGCGGGTGGAAGCAGCGTTTGGCGCTGGCGGCTTGCGTGATGCACAAACCCGACCTCTTGATGCTGGACGAACCGACCGCGGGCGTCGATCCAAAGGCGCGGCGCGAGTTCTGGGACGAAATCCATGCGCTTGCCCATGGCGGGCTCACGGTGCTGGTCTCGACCCACTACATGGACGAGGCCGAGCGCTGCCACCGGATTTCCTATATCTCCTACGGGCACCTGATCGCGACCGGCACAGTGGCCGAGGTCGTGCAGAACGCAGGCCTGACCACAATGATCATCACCGGCCCCAACACGGGCGAGGCTGAAAAACGCCTGCGCGGGGCCGATGGCGTGGATCAGATCGCGCCGTTCGGGGCGACGCTTCATGTGGTGGGGCGGGACGGGGATCGGCTGCGGGCCACGGCCACGCGCGTCGCGCGAGAGACGGGAAATGTGGTCGCCCCTGCCGAAACCAGCCTCGAAGACGTCTTCATCCAACTCATGTCAGCTGCGACGGATAACATGCAATGAACCGCTATTTCTCGTTCGGGCGGCTCTGGGTGCTGCTGGTCAAAGAGGTGATCCAGATGCGGCGCGACCGCATTACCTTTGCGATGATGCTGGGTATGCCGCTGCTCCAGCTCATCCTGTTCGGCTTTGCGATCAACACGGACCCAAAGGCCTTGCCCGCCGCGCTGGTCGCCCCCACGCAGGACCGCTTTACCCGTGCCATGGTCAGCGCGCTGGAGATGACGGGGTACTACCGCTTCATCCTGCCCGACGCCACTGCCGAAGGCGCCGAAGAGTTGATCGCCCGCGGGGATGTGGCGTTCGTAGTGACCGTGCCTTCGGATTTCGGGCGGCGGATCGAGCGGGGTGACACCGCGCAAATCCTGATTGAGGCGGACGCCACCGACCCTTCGGTCGCCTCTGGCGCGATTTCGACGCTGCAAACGGTCGCCTCCTCGGCCCTGACCCGAGAGACGGGGGCCACGAGCAGCAGCCTGCCGGTCGAGATTGTGGTTCACCGCCGCTATAACCCCGAGGGGATCACCCAGTACAACATCGTGCCGGGCCTTTTGGGGGTGATCCTGCAGATGACCATGGTGATGATGACCTCGATGGCGCTGACGCGGGAAAACGAGCGCGGCACGATGGAGAACCTGCTGGCGATGCCCGCCACGCCTCTAGAGATTATGCTGGGGAAAATCCTGCCCTATCTTGGGGTGGGCGGCGTGCAGGTGGCGGTGGTGCTGGCCTCGGCCAAGCTGATTTTCAACGTCCCGTTTGTCGGCCCGCTGGTGGTGGTGCTGGCGGGGGTCTTTGTATTCGTGCTGGCGCTGGTGATCCTGGGCTATCTGATATCCACGGTGGCGCGGACGCAGATGCAGGCGATGCAGTTGACGTTTTTCTTCTTTCTGCCGTCGATGCTGCTGTCGGGCTTCATGTTCCCCTATCGCGGGATGCCCGCGTGGGCGCAGGTGCTGGGAGAGATTTTCCCTTTGACCCATTTCCTGAGGCTCAGCCGGTCCGTGATGCTGAAAGGCGCAGGGTTTTCCACCGTCTCGGGATCGTTCATGGCCCTGCTGATCTTTGCCCTTGTTCTGGCGCTTTTGGCGCTCAGGCGGTTCCGTCAAACTTTGGATTGACAGACGCGCAATCGCAGCGCGCATGCGCCTGACGGGGAGCCGCAAAACTCCCGCGGATCAGTGCGCTTTCTTGCCGAACAGACCAGACACAAACCCAACGATCGGGATCAGGATCGCGCCGACGACCAGACCGACGATTCCATCGAGAAACGCGGTCACAAACCACTCGACCGCGCCTTGGAACTGAACGACCATATGGGCAAGGTTCACAGCAATTTCGTGGATGAAATCGTATGGGCCATGAATACCCAATTCATGCAGGCCGTGGATCAAAATAGAGCCACCTACCCAGATCATTGCGGCTGTGCCGATCACGATCAGCACGTCCATCAGCACCGGCATCGCTCGTACGATAAACCGCCCCAAAGCGCGCGTCACGCCGAGCCGACCATTCTGCGCCATCGCAAGGCCAAGGTCGTCAGCTTTCACAATCAAGGCAACGACACCGTAAACGGCGATTGTGATGATCAAGGCGGCAACTGCCAGAACGGCGGCTTTCATGACCAGACTTTCTTCGGCGGGGACGCCAGATAGCACGATGGTCATAATCTCGGCTGACAGGATGAAGTCGGTCTGGATCGCACCCTTGACCTTTTCATCTTCCATCGTCTTGCCCGCAGCCTTCTGCTGCATGGCGTCGGCTTGGTCGTGGTGCTTGGGGCTGATGGCGTGCCAAACCTTTTCGGTGCCCTCATACGCCAGATAACACCCGCCAAGCATCAGCAGGGGGTAGACCAGCCAAGGGGCAAAGATCGACAAAAGTAGCGCGGCAGGTAGCAGCAGCACCAGCTTGTTGAACAGCGACCCCTTGGTGATCTTCCAGACGATTGGCAGTTCCCTCTCGGGCTTGAACCCATGGACATATTTCGGGGTCACAGCAGCATCGTCGATCACAGCGCCCGCAGTTTTGGAAGAGGCTTTGACCGCCTGTCCCACCACGTCGTCCACCGAAGCCGAGGCAACTTTGGCAATGGCTGCCACATCATCGAGGAGGGCGATCAATCCGCTCATGAATTTTCCGAAGTCCTTAATTGTTCCGGGGAGGGTATAGTCGAAGCGTCGCGTCCCGTCACGCGACCAGATTTGTCTGGGTCATCGGCTGCGCGTTGCGCCGTAAAAACCGATGGGCCAGCGCGAGTTTGGTTTTCACTGGTTCGGTCAAAATGAACGGATAGAGGTCCGGTAAATCAAGAGCGCGGTTTACATGGTTAATCGCAAGAGTGGCGTCTACTGCCATCCGGATCAGGGTTTCCGTGTCGCCGCAGGCATAGGCGTCGAACGGGTCCATGGGTCCGCCCTCGAACCGCATGCCAGCCGCTTGGGCACTGTCCAACAGGTCCACAAGGTGCAAGAGGTGCGCGGTTGTTTCGGCCCAATCCTCGTGCGGGTGCGAGGTCGCGTAGCTGGTGATGTGGGTCTCTCCACCCGGCAGAGGGTTCTTGTAGTGCTGCTCTAGGGCGGCACCGTAGTCTGCGCGTTCGTCCCCAAAGAGATTCCGGAAGTCGTTCAGGAACTGCTGGTCTTCGGACAGACGCAGGAACAGGAAGTGTGCCATCTCGTGCCGCATGTGGCCGACCATGGTCCGATAGAGCTCGCCCAAAGCGGCACGGCGGCGGGCCAGAATAACGGGGCTGGCTTCGGAGACGTTGATCGTGATTTCGCCGTCCGCATGGCCCATGATGACCTGCTCTTTGCCCTCGGAGGTCTTCTCGGCCAAGAGTTGGAACACCGGACGCGTACCGCCGTCAGAGGCACCGAACCATCCCCACCGCTCCAGATTGGCCAGCATCCAGCGCTTGGCGGCTTCGGTCTGGGCCCAGAGGTCGACGTTCTTGGGAAGTTCGATATCCGGCACGGTTTCGGTCATGGCGCAAGAGCGGCAGAATTGACCGTCGGTCGCTTCCCAGTTGCACCCGATCTTCTCGCGGTTGGCGCAGGTGGGGGCGCCTGTTGTCATCGACTGGGTGTCGGGACTGAAAACCAGCTGTTGTCCGCAGGTGCAGCCAAGGTTGTCGAAATAGACGCGGCGGGAACAGGCGGGGCAGTGAAAAATTTGCATGTCTTAAACTCGGAACGAGAAGGAGTGTCCTGCTCAACCTATAGCAGGCAAAACTTGTTCCCTAAGCCCTTAGTTTTCGACAGAGAGAGAAAGCAAGCCGGCGCACCCAGAAAATGCGCCGGCTGTGACGATTAGTTCAGCGCTTTGTCGGTGATCGCGTGGGTCCAGGCGCCTTCGGGCATCTTGGTGATCACGGGATCAGAGCCGCCGCCCATCAGGGTGTCCACGGTGCGCTGGTAGTCTGCTTCGTCCAGAGCGCCGTTCGAACCGGCGGTCAGCTTGGCGACTTCGCCCATCATGCGGACCTGATGGTTCAAGGTCTGTGCGCCGGTCTCATCGTATTCCAGAACGATTTCGGCGGCCGCTTCGGGGTTCTCTTCGGCCCACTTCCAGCCCTTCATCGAGGCGGCGACGAAGCGCACCATTTTGTCCTCGAACGCGGGGTCGGCAAGGTTCTCTTCCAGCACATAGAGGCCGTCTTCCAGCGTCGCGACGCCTTCGTCCTCGTATTTGAAGGTG
This sequence comes from Alphaproteobacteria bacterium, assembly GCA_030433335.1. Lineage (GTDB taxonomy): Bacteria > Pseudomonadota > Alphaproteobacteria > Rhodobacterales > Rhodobacteraceae > Donghicola. Next base: position 23,721 of record JAUILL010000018.1, read on the forward strand.
ATCAGGTCATTCTCGGAGATGCCCGCATCGATGACCTGCCAGTATTCATTATAGGTCATGGTCGAGATACACGCCGCCTGACCCTGCAGCAGCGGATCGACGTTGAAGCCTTGCTTCAGCACTTCGACGCCCGCTTCGCCGCCATCGGTGGGGATCTCCAGCTTCGACATCCACGACAGGAAGGGGTATTCGTTGCCAAAGAACCAGACGCCGAGGGTCTTGCCGGGGAAATCTTCGGGCGAGGCGACGCCGTTCTCTTTGAGACAGGTCAGCATCATGCCCGACGATTTGAAGGGCTGCGCGATGTTCACGATGGGCGCGCCGTTTTCACGGGCCGCCAGAGCCGAGGGCATCCAGTCGACCATCACATCCGCGCCGCCACCCAGCAGCACCTGTACGGGGGCGATGTCGGGGCCGCCTGCCTTGATTTCGACGTCCAGATCGGCCTCTTCGTAATAGCCGTTTTCCAGCGCCACGTAGTAGCCTGCGAACTGGGCTTGAGTGACCCACTTCAGCTGCAGGGTGACATCATCGGCGGCAAACGCGCCGGTGGCCATCGCGGCCAGAGATACAGCACTGGTCAGTAGAGTTTTCATGTGAACAATCTCCGAGTTGTGGTGCCGGATTTCCGGCTCTTTGTGACGGGATTACCCGCGTTGGGACGGATGCCAAAACGTCACCCGTTGTTCGATGTAGGACACTAGGCCATAGAGCGCGGAACCTGCAATCGCAGCTACCGTGATTTCGGCCCAGACCATGTCCAGATTCAAGCGTCCGACCTCGGTCGAGATGCGAAAGCCCATGCCCTTGATCGGAGAGCCGAAAAACTCGGCAACAATGGCTCCGATCAGCGCCAGGGTGGTCGCGATTTTCAGGCCGTTAAAGACGAACGGCATGGCGGTGGGGATGCGCAGCTTGGCCAGCGTCTGGACGTAGGACGCATTGTAGGTGCGCATCAAATCGCGCTGCATGTGGTCGCTGGCTTGCAGCCCCGCGACGGTGTTCACCAGCATGGGGAAGAACACCATGATCACGACGACTGCGGCTTTGGACTGCCAGTCAAAGCCGAACCACATCACGAGGATCGGCGCGACCCCCACGATGGGCAGGGCGGCGACGAAGTTCCCGATGGGCAGCAGGCCCCGTTGCAGGAACGGCGAGCGGTCGATGATGATCGCGGTCAGGAAGGCAGAACCACACCCGATGATATAGCCGCTGAACGCGCCCTTGATGATGGTCTGGACGAAATCCTCCCACAGAGTGGGGATTTCACTGCCAAAGGCCAGCGCGATGTCCGTGGGCGGGGGCAGGATAACGGGGCTAACGCCAAACAGGCGCACGGTCAGCTCCCACAGCAGCAGAAGGGTGATGCCGAAGAGCACAGGCACGAACCACGCGGTTTTGGTGCTGCGGGTGAGGCGGGTGTTCAGCCACCAAAGGCCGATCCACACCAAGAGGATGATTGCGATCTTCATGCGGCCATCCCCATCCTGCGCAGGGTGATCTTCTCGATCACGCCGACGATGATAACGAGGGATGCCGCCAGTAGCGCCGCCGCAAACAGGGCCGACCAGATCTGGACGGTTTGCCCGTAATAGGACCCACTCAGAAGGCGCGCGCCAAGGCCACGCGTCGCGCCAGAAGGGAGCTCGGCCACGATGGTGCCGACCAAGGAGGCCGCCACGCCCACTTTGAGAGAGGCAAAGAGGTAAGGCATTGACGAGGGCAGGCGCAGTTTCCAGAAGGTCTGGTTGTCAGACGCACTATAGGTCCGCATCAGGTCCAGTTGCATGGTGTCGGGCGCGCGCAGGCCTTTGACCATGCCGACCGCGACAGGAAAGAAGCTAAGGTAAGCCGCGATGATAGACTTCGGGATCAGGCCCGAGATGCCCATGCTGTTCAGAACCACGATGATCATGGGTGCAATCGCGAGGATCGGGATGGTTTGCGAGGCAATCGCCCAAGGCATCACCCCCAGCTCCATCGCGCGGTTATGGGTGATCCCGATGGCCAGCAGAATGCCCGCCGTGGTGCCAATCGCGAAGCCCAGCAGGGTCGCGGACAGGGTCACCCAACCGTGGAACACCAGACTGCGCTTTGATGTGATCTTCTTTTCGACCGTGGTGGCCCAGAGTTCTGCGGCCACCTGATGGGGCGCGGGCAGGACGGGGCGCTCTTGGTTCAGGGTGTCTCGGACAACCTCGCTGAACGTGACTTCGGTGCCCGCACGGTTCGCCTGGGCATAGGTCCATGGCGCGTTCATCTTGATCGCGGCGGCGTACCACACTGCCACGATGACCAGAAGGACGGTCAGGATGGGCAGGATATTCCTCATACGTCGTGCCCCTCGCGCAGGCCTTCGCGGACGCGGTGGGCGATCTCGATGAACTCGGGCGTATCGCGGATTTCGAGGGGGCGTTCACGGGGCAAGGGGCTCTCGATCACGTCTGTGATGCGGCCGGGGCGGGGGGACATGACAACGATCTTGGTCGACAGATACACCGCCTCGGGGATCGAGTGGGTGACAAAGCAGATCGTTTTGCCGGTGCGATCCCACAGCTTCAGGAGTTCTTCGTTCAGCTTGTCGCGAACGATCTCGTCCAGCGCGCCAAAGGGTTCGTCCATTAGCAGGATATCCGCGTCAAAGGCCAAGGCCCGCGCGATCGAGGCCCGTTGCTGCATCCCGCCGGACAGTTGCCACGGGAATTTCTTGCCGAAACCGGAGAGGTCGACCAGATCAAGCACGCGCTTCACGCGCTCGTCCATCTCGGCCTTGGGGTAGCCCATGATTTCCAAGGGCAGTTTGATGTTCTTCTCGATCGTACGCCAAGGGTACAGGCCCGCTGCCTGAAACACATAGCCGTAGGAGCGCGCCTTGCGGGCTTCGTCCGGGGAAAGACCGTTGACGGTCAGCGACCCGCCCGTGGGCGTTTCCAAAGCCGCAATACAGCGCAGCAGAGTGGTCTTGCCGCAACCCGACGGGCCGATAAAGGACACGAAGTCCCCCTTGTCGATCTGCAGGTTCACGTCTTTGAGGGCGTGGACGGGTGCGTCTTTGGTCTGGAAGGTCAGGTTCACTCCCGACGCATCGATCACTGGCTTTTTCATCAGGTCTTCTTTGCTGGTCTTCGATTTGGGGCAGGCGGACTGGCCCGCCCCGAAAGGTGTCTTAGACGCCGGTGGCGGGAATTCCGGTGCGCTCGACAGGGCGCGGTGCGGTCAGTTCCTTCCACTTGGACAGGGCGGTGTTGACGGTTCCGTTAGGATCACGTGCAACGAATTCACCATGCCCTTCCTTGGCTTTCAAGTCACCGTTGTCGACGGCCACATACCCGCGGGTCAGCACGTAGCGGGGCAGGGCTGTGACCTCGACCCCTTCAAAGACGTTGTAGTCGATGGCCGAGGCCTGCTTGTCCGCGCTGATGGTCTTTTTCATCGAGGGGTCCATGACCACGATATCCGCGTCTGCGCCCACCAGAATGGCGCCCTTTTTCGGATAGCAGTTCAGGATTTTCGCAATGTTGGTCGAGGTGACGGCCACAAATTCGTTCATGGTGATGCGGCCAGTGTCCACGCCATAGGTCCACAGAACGGGCAGGCGGTCTTCCAAGCCGCCGGTGCCATTCGGGATTTTCGAGAAATCGCCAACGCCAAAGCGTTTCTGGTCGGTGGTAAAGGCACAGTGGTCTGTCGCCACGCAGGACAGTGTGCCCGACGCCAGACCGGCCCACAGGCTGTCCTGATGCTGCTTGTTGCGGAAGGGCGGCGACATCACGCGGCGGGCGGCGTGGTCCCAATCCTCGTTGAAGTATTCGCTTTCATCCAGAACAAGGTGCTGGATCAGCGGCTCGCCCCAGACGCGCTTGCCCTGCATTTTGGCACGGCGGATGGCCTCGTGAGCCTCTTCGCAGGACGTATGAACCACGTACAAGGGTGCCCCTGCCATGTCGGCGATCATGATGGCGCGGTTGGTGGCTTCGCCCTCGACCTGCGGGGGGCGAGAGTATGCGTGACCTTCGGGGCCAGTGTTGCCCTCGGCCAGCAGTTTGGCGGTCAGTTCGGCCACTACGTCGCCGTTCTCTGCGTGGACCAAGGGAGTCGCCCCCAGTTCAGCGCAGCGTTTGAAGCTGGCATACAGCTCATCATCGTTCACCATCAGCGCACCCTTGTAGGCCATGAAGTGCTTGAAGGTGTTGATGCCCTTTTCGGTGACGGCCTTCATCTCGTCAAAGACCTGCTCGCTCCACCATGTGATCGCCATGTGGTAGCTGTAATCGCAGGCCGCCTGAGAGGACTTGTTGTCCCACATTTGCAGGGCGTCGAGCAGGCTCTGACCGGGCGAGGGCAGGGCGAAATCGACCACCATCGTGGTGCCGCCTGCCAGCGCGGCGCGGGTGCCACTGGCAAAGTCATCCGCCGAATAGGTGCCCATGAAAGGCATTTCCAGATGGGTGTGGGGGTCGATCCCGCCGGGCATCACATAGCAGCCGCTGGCGTCCAGAACTTCGTCTCCGCTCAGGTCGGGGCCAATCTCGATGATCTTGCCCCCGTCGATTTTCACATCTGCCTTGTAGGTCAGATCGGCGGTGACAACGGTGCCGCCCTTGATGACTGTGGTCATTGGTATCTCCCTGTTCTGGATTGGGCGCGGGCTGATCCGTCCGCACCCATCCAGTGCAGAGAGGTCAGCCCAATTCGCCGGTAACGTATTGGGCGCGACCAAAGCCAAAGCTCCAGTCGGCCTGAGTGTTCTCGAAGATCGAGATCATGAGGTTTTTCGGATCTAGCCCGCAGACTTCCTGCAGTTTCGCCGCGAGTTTGTCGTAGAATGCCAGCTTGGCGTCCTGCGCGCGGGGCGAAGTGAACACCTGTACCAGAATTTGCTCGGATTGGTCCCGTTCGAAGCCAAGCCCCGTATCCTCGAGGATCATCTGACCGGGTTTGTGCTCGGTCACGATCTGATAGCGGTCGCGCTGGGGCACACCAAAGACGTCGACCACCACTTCGTGGGCGGCATCCAACAGGGTGCGTGTGGCTTCGGGGCTGCGGCCTTCCTGAACATAAAAACGAATAAGAGGCATGAGCGCTCCTTTCAGTCAAAAACGGGTCAACATGCACCGCGCGAGTGTGATGCGCGGCGCTTCCTGACCAGAGATAAGACTTCGGTGCTCTCATAAAACGCTCAATGTTGCAGTGTAGTCTTGCAGAATTTCCTGTACGCGGTGGGGTATCTCACTCCTGAATTTGCGCGGTTTCCAGTGCGGCGTGCAGCAGAACGTCGGTTCCGGCGGCGGCCCATTCGGGGCTGATCTCTTCGGCCTCGTTGTGGGACAGGCCGTCCACGCAGGGACACATGATCATCGCGGTGGGGGCAACGTCGTTGATCCAGCAGGCGTCGTGCCCCGCACCGGACACGATGTCCATGTGGGAATATCCCAGCGTTTCTGCCGCGTTACGGATCGACGTGACCAAGCCTTCGTCAAAAGCGGGCGGGTCGAACTGACCGACAACCTCGGTCTCCAGACCAACCCCGATCTCTTCGCAGAGCTTCGGCGCCTTCTCGTAAAATTCCGCGAGCATCGCCTCGATAATCTCGGGCAGATGTGAACGCAGGTCCACGGTGAACACCACCTTGCCCGGAATGATGTTGCGCGAGTTCGGGTAGACGTCGATATGCCCGATGGCCCCGACGGCGTTGGGCTGGTGCTTCATGGCGATCTCGTGGACCAGCTCGGTGATCTGCGCCAATCCACGCCCCGCGTTCTTGCGCATGGGCATGGGGGTGGAGCCTGTGTGGCTTTCCTTGCCCGTCACGGTGCACTGGATCCAGCGCAGGCCCTGACCGTGGGTGACCACGCCGATATCCTTGCCTTCAGCCTCTAGGATGGGGCCCTGTTCGATGTGCAGCTCCAGCATGGCGTGCATCTTGCGGGCGCCGACGGGTTCTTCGCCCTTCCAGCCGATCCGCTCCAACTCGTCGCCATAGCGTTTGCCCTTGGCATCCACGCGGTCATAGGCCCAGTCCTGTTCGTGAATGCCCGCGAACACGCCAGACGCCAGCATGGCGGGAGCAAAGCGCGTGCCTTCTTCGTTCGACCAGTTGGCGATGACGATGGGGTGCTTGGTCTTGATGTCCAGATCGTTCATGGTCCGGACAGCTTCCAACGCGCCCAAGACCCCCAGAACGCCATCGTATTTGCCGCCCGTCGGCTGGGTGTCCAAGTGGCTGCCCATATACACGGGCAGGGCGTCGGGATCGGTGCCGGGGCGCGTCATGAACATGTTGCCCATGGTGTCGACGCCCATGGTCATGCCCGCGGCTTCGCACCATTTCTGGAACAGTGCGCGGCCCTCGGCGTCCTCGTCGGTCAAGGTCTGGCGGTTGCAGCCCCCCGCGATCCCGGGGCCGATCTTGGCCATCTCCATGAGGCTGTCCCACAGCCGTTCCTTGTTAATCTTCAGGTTCTCTCCGGCGGCGACCATCGGCTCTGTCCTTCTCATTCTTTCGGCAATCCCGTGTGGGGGCGGGAGAGGCGCCACAATACGCGCCTTGCTTCTGAGCCTAGTGGAAGGCTGTCTTGACCATCTGGTCAATTCTTTTCGCAAAACCCGTGGAAAAACATTATGAGCGGCCATCGGGCAGAGCGATGCCGATGGCGCAGTTGCTTAAAAATTGTGCAGCATGGCAAGCCAAGCGAAGCCCACATGCCCTTCATCTTGGCGAAAATACCCCGGGGGTGAATTGCCGTTCCCCAAAACGGCAAGAGGGGGCAGCGCCCCCTCTCTCACGTCTCACAAAAGGAACCAACGCCTGCACCTCAGGCGTCGATCTCCACCGTTCCGATGGGATGTGAGCAACAGGCTAGGATATAGCCCTCTGCGATGTCCTCTTCGGTGATGCCGCCGTTGTGCACCATGTGAACTTCGCCGCTGACCTTCTTGGTTTTGCAGGTTCCGCACACGCCGAAGCTACAGCCCGAGGGGATGTTGTGACCGGCCTGACGCGCGACCGCCAGAACCGTATCGGTTTCCTGACATTTGATCCGCTCGCCCGAGGACGCGAACACCAGTTCCGACGTTGCGTCTTCTTCGGGGCCTGCGTCTTCTGGAACGTCTTCGGCTTCGGGCAGAGGCGCGTGGAAGCTTTCCTGATAGTAGCGCGACATGTCGAAACCCAGACCAGCCAGCGCTTCGCGCACAGCGGTCATGAAGGCTTCGGGGCCACAGCAATAGACGTCGCGGTCCAGATAGTCGGGGGCCATCAGACCCAGCATCAGCTGGTTGAAACGCCCCTGATACCCCGTCCACGGGCGGTAGGGGTCGGACCCAGAGACAACCCACTTCAGGTCGATGCCCTGCACGCGGCTGGCCATATGCTCCAAGCGCTGGCGGAAGATGATCTCGGACGGGCGGCGCGCACAGTTCACGAACACGATGTCTGGATCACGGCCAAGGTCATAAAGATAGGTGGTCATCGACATCATTGGAGTGATGCCAGTGCCTGCCGAAATGAACAGGAATTTCCCGTCCGGATTGCCCGCATTGGTAAAGGTGCCGCCGGGGCCAGTGGCTTTGACCTGCGTGCCGACCTTCAGGTTTTCCAGCATCCAGCGGGTGCCAATCGATGCGTCCTGCGCCTTGACCGTGATGGTGATCGACATGGGCCGTGAGGGCGAGGACGAGATCGTGTAGGTCCGATAGAGCGGACCGCCCGGTACCGGCAGTTCAAAGGTCAAGAACTGGCCGGGGTCAAAGCGGAACAGGGCCCCCGAAGGGGCCTGAAAACAAAAGGTCACGACGTCCTTGGTCTCGGCCAGAACCGAAACGCAGACGAGGGGCTCTTTGTCCGTCCAGAAGGTGGGCTTGTCAGGTAGGGCCATCCGTTACTCCGCTGCCAGTCGGGTGGGGCTCAAAGAGCGTTCCAGCGTTTGCGCATACCAATCGACGAACTGGGCCACGCCGGTCTCTTCGCGGGGCGAGTAGGGGCCGGGCTGGTAGACGGGCGAGTTGATGCCTTTCTGGTTGTTCTCGACCACAACGCGGTCTTCGTCGTTGGTGTGCTCCCAAACCTCGGTCAGGCGCTTCAGGTCATAGTCTACGCCTTCGACCGCGTCCTTGTGCACCAGCCAGGTGGTGGTGACTTCGGTCTCGGTCGCGCTGACTGGGGTCACGCGGAAAGTCAGCGAGTGGTCAGGCAGGAAATGGTTCCAAGTCGTCGGGTAGTGGAACTTCAGCAGAGTGCCCGCGTCTTGCAAGGCCACACGGCCAAGATTTTTGGCCACCGCGGGTTTGGTGTCCATGGTGTAGCTGACCGCGCCCTCTTGCAGGGGCATACGGGCCAGACGGTACTGGCCGTCCTCGGAAATCGTGAACTGCGAGGGCGCACCCGCCGCCTCGCAACGGTCATAGTGGGCCTGCAGGCGCGGAGGCACGCTGCCGTCGGGCAGAATGCCCGCGACATCGGGATCGAGGGGGAAAGACCGGCACAGGGCAGGGTGGTTGCCGCTGCAGTGATAGCACTCGCGGTTGTTCTCCCAGACCAGCTTCCAGTTGCCCTTTTCGATGATGCTCGACACGTGGGCGACCTTGGCGTCGCTCAGGTCATGCACTTCCAGATAGGGGCGTGCCACAGCGGCGAAGGCCTCAAAGTCGGGGGCCTCGTCCGCAAGGCAGATGTAGACCAGACCGCAAAGCTCGCGGCAGTGAACCGGCTTCAGGCCGTGCTGGCTGGCGTCGAAATCGGCGCCCATGTCACGAGCGTACAGGAGCTTGCCGTCCAGCTCGTAGGTCCACTGGTGGTAAGGGCAGACCAGCTTGGGCACATGGCCCGCCGCCGCCTTGCACAGGACCGAGCCACGGTGACGGCAAGAGTTGTGCAGCGCGCGGATGACGCCGTCCTGACCACGAATGATGATGACGCTGTAGTCACCAACCGTATGCACCACATAGCTGCCGCCCTTGGTCAGCTGCGCAGCCGGAATGGCATAGAGCCATTCGCGGTAGAAGATGTTCTTCATATCCAGATCGAAAATCTCTGGAGCGGTATAAAACGGGCGTTCGAGAGAATAACCGGAGCGGCGACGGGCCAGCAGGTCGGTAATGTTGAGAGAGCCGTCCATGGGAGGGGTCCTGTGTGCGGGGTAAACCTGAATTCTGGACTGACCGTTTTCCAGAATCCCTGCCAAAGACAAGACCAATAATTCTCAGCTTGAGGTGAATTAAATTCATCTCTAGGTATCTCAGGGCCCTGACTTGCAGGGACATTTCGGATTTCTGGAACAGTCAATCTATGGCAAAACGCCCCTACGACATGCCCACAATGACGTCTTTGGCCTGTTTTGAGTCGGCAGCGAGACATCAGAGCTTCAAATTGGCCGCGGCAGAGCTGAACGTGACCCCTGCGGCGGTCTCTCACCAGATCAAAGGGTTGGAGCGGGATTTGGGTCGGCAGCTGTTCCGCCGCCATCATCGGGGTGTCGAATTAACGGAAAGCGGCGCTTATTTATTCATCGCAGTGCAGCGCGGGTTCGAGGGAATCTCTGATTCCGTCAGCCAGTTGCGGGTGCGGGCAGAGCGGACGGACGTGGTGGTCCACGCGAGCACTGCGGTTAGCGCCCTATGGTTGACCCCGCGGCTCGCTACCTTCTGGAAGCACTTCCCCGACACGATCGTGTCACAGCACGTGAGCGACGATCCATCGCCTCCGAACAACTGTGATCTGAGCATAGAATACGGACCCTTGCCCGAGGGTGACGCAGTCAGGCTGTTGTTTAATGGCAGTATTCTGGCACTCGGCAGCAAGGCATTTAAATCGCAACATGGAATCACATGTCTCGAGGATCTTGTGCGAGCGCCCTTGATCCACCTGAGCGCAGAAGATCGCGACTGGACCCGATGGTCCGACTGGTTCGAGGCGGTAGGCGCACCGGAACAAGAGGGGCGGGGCTTTTGGGTGAACAACTACGTGGTCGCGCTCGAGGCTGCGCAGGATGACATGGGGGCTGTTCTGGGGTGGACCGAGCTTCTCGGGGATCGCGTGGCGACGGGCAAGCTGGTGCCGCTGGTGCCAGAAGCCATTGAAACACCAAAGGACTTTTATGTCCGCATCCATCCCGATGCGCCGCCTGCTGCCTACCGATTGGCGGATTGGCTGACCGCCCCGCTGGACAGGGCCGCGTGCAGCGGGGGCTGATCGGCGCCCTTCTGCGGGTTTGGCGGCAAGAACAGACCGCGCCGCAGAAAATGATCGCCCCTATCAACCAGAGGCTAGCGGATACGCCTAGTGGTATAGGTCAGGCATCCCTTTGCCGTGGGGTAGCTACGCGGCCCGTGCAAAGCGGTCTATGGTCGCGCTTACACGTGTCAGCGGCCTATTCCCGACCCTAGGAGCAGCGCAGGGCGACACCTTCAATTTGGGGGCTACATGCGCTTTACACTCAAAGCCAAACTGATTTCGACGTTCGCCGCGATCTTTGCCATGATGGCAGCATCGCTTGCTCTTGCTCTTTATGACTTCAAAAAGGTTAACGACACCTTCGCGGACATCATCCATCGGCAGCAAAAAGACCTGCAAACCGTCGACATGTTGGCAGAGATCGAAGTCGCGATCCGCGCGAAAGTGGGCGAAGCGTTGGTGGGTCTGGACGGGACGGGCGAAGAGCGCGTGAAGGGCATTCGCAAGGACGTCATCGCACTCTCGGACGAGTTTTACATCCAAGCTTCGGACCTGACCTCGCGTTCGCATGAAGACATGCAGATCATGATGCACGAACTGATTGTTCTGCACGATCGCATGATGGTTCAGAACAAGAATGCGATTTCTCTGGAAATCAAAGGCGATCCGCAGGCAAACGTTCGTTTCCACGGTACATCCAAGGATGCCACCGAAGCGGTCATCGCACACTCCCGCGAAATCCGCGACCACTTGCGCGAACATATGCGAGAGTCCGAAGAGGCTTCCCAAGCGCTGTACGAGCGCTCGCGATTGGTCCTTTTGGTTTCGGGCGCAGTCGCGGTGTTGATCGGCTTGATCTGCGCGTCCTTGATCATCAGCTCCATGAACCGCGGTTTGAAAAAAGCCGTCCTGCTGGCAAGCCGTGTGGCCTCTGGTGATCTTCGCGAAAAGGCTGTTTTCAAACGCAATGACGAAGTGGGTGACGTGCTGCGGGCCCAGAATGACATGCTCGAAAAACTGCGCGAAACCGTTGGTCAGGTGTCCTCGGCGGTCCGCAACGTGGCCGCAGGTGCAAACCAGATGGCGCACACCTCAGAGCAGCTGGCCACCGACTCGAACAGCCAGTCTGCCTCGACCGAGCGCGTGTCGACTGCGGTTGAGCAAATGTCCGGTAACATTGAGAGCACCTCGGAAAACGCTGGTCTGACCGAAGAGATCGCGACCAAAGTGGCTGCCGATGCTGCGGAATCCGGCAAAGTGGTGGCCGAAGCTGTAAAAGCCATGCGCGCCATCGCTGACCGCATTCTGGTTGTTCAGGAAATCGCCCGTCAGACTGACCTGTTGGCGCTGAACGCCGCGGTCGAAGCGGCGCGTGCCGGTGAGCACGGTCGCGGCTTTGCAGTTGTGGCGTCCGAAGTGCGCAAGCTGGCCGAAAACAGCCAGAAAGCAGCCTCCGAAATCTCGGCTCTGTCCGCGAACACGGTCCAGTCGGCTGCTGCAGCAGGCAAGATGTTGGAAGAGTTGGTGCCTGACATTGGCCGCACCTCGGAGCTGGTGACCCAGATCACCTCTGCCTCGCGTGAGTTGGCTGGCGGATCGCGGAATATCTCCGACTCGGTACAGCAGCTTGACCGCATCACCCAGTCCACCAGTTCGGCTTCCGAAGAGATGTCTTCGGCTGCGACAGAACTGTCCAGCCAGGCAGAGCAGCTCGCCGATGCGATCTCCTTCTTCCAGACGGGCGAGGATGACGAGCTGGCGGATGGCGCGGCTTGGGTCCGCGCACAGGATGCCAAAAATACCACTGCTGCGCCTGTCGATGTCTCTGACTTCCTTCCCGAAGCGACTGCAGCGCTGGAGGAATCCGCCGAAGACACTGCGCCCGAACAGGGCAAGAGCGCGAAGAAGACCGAAACCTTCGAATTCAATCTGGGCTAGGCCCAAGCCCCCACCTTTTGGGCTGAGCCGAGAGAAGGCAGCGCAGGACCCCCATCCAGCGCTGCCTTTTATTTTGTGTGAACGGCGCTGGTTAGAGCGCCGAAACCTTGACCGCCGCGAATTTGAATTCGGGGATTTTGCCATAAGGGTCGAGGGCAGGGTTGGTCAGCACGTTGGCCGCCGCTTCCACATAGGCAAAGGGCACGAACACCATATCGGGCGCGACTGCGCGGTCCTCTCGGGCCAGTAGGGTGATGCTGCCACGGCGGGTTTCCAGTTTGACCTTGTCGCCGACCTTGACCCCCAGCTTGCGCAGGGTCGAGGGGTGGAGCGAGCAGTTCGCCTCTGGTTCGATCGCGTCAAGGACGGTGCTGCGGCGGGTCATCGAACCTGTGTGCCAATGCTCCAGCTGGCGGCCCGTGGTCATGATCATCGGGTAGGCCGCATCGGGTGCCTCGTCCGGCGGGATCACGTCGGCGGGGGTGAACTTGGCGCGGTTGTTCGCACGGGGGAAGCCATCGCCGAACACAATCGCCTGACCGGGGTCTTCTGGGGACAGGCTGGGATAGGTGACGGCGTTCTCGCCCTCAAGCCGGTCCCAGGTGATGTTGTCGAGGCTGGGCATACCCTGCTTCATCTCGGCAAAAACCTGACTGGGGTGGGTGTAGGTCCAATCGAGCCCCAGCTTCTGCGCCAGTGCCACGGTAATCGCCCAATCCTCGCGCGCCTCGCCCGGTGGGGTGGCGGCCGCGCGGCCCATCTGGACCTGACGGTTGGTGTTGGTGACTGTGCCGTTCTTTTCGTAGAAGGCCGCGGCGGGCAGGACCACATCCGCATAGTTCGCCGTTTCGGTCAGGAAGATGTCCTGAACGACCAAGCACTCCAGCTTGGCCAGCGCCTCGCGGGCGTGGGTCACGTCGGGGTCGGACATGGCGGGGTTTTCCCCCAGCACATACATCCCCTTGATGTCGCCCGCATGGACCCCATCGAGGATCTCGGTGACCGTCAGACCCTTTTGGTTGCTGAAGTCATCTGTTCCCCAGATCTTGTTGAAATGGCCGCGGATTTTGTCGTTGGTCACGTCCTGATAGTCGGGCAGGAACATCGGGATCAGGCCCGCATCGGACGCGCCCTGAACGTTGTTCTGCCCGCGCAAGGGGTGCAGGCCAGCACCCGGTTTGCCCACGTTCCCGGTCATCAAGGCCAGCGAAATCAGGCAGCGCGAGTTGTCGGTGCCGTGGATGTGCTGTGACACGCCCATGCCCCAGAAGATCATCCCAGCCTCGGCACCCGCGAAATCACGGGCCACGGCGCGGATCGTCTCGGCATCAATGCCGCAAATCTCGGCCATTTTCTCGGGGGCAAAGCCAGCGAGGTGCTGCTTCTCGGCCTCCCAGTTTTCGGTGTGCGCGTCGATGTAGGTCTGGTCGTACAGCCCTTCTTCGACGATCACGCACATGATCGCGTTCAGTAGGGCCACGTCGGTGCCGGGGCGGAACTGGACCATGTGTTCGGCATGCCTCTTCATCGCGGTGCCGCGCGGGTCCATGATGATCAGCTTGCCGCCGCGCTTGGCGAACTGCTTGAAGTAGGTCGCGGCGACGGGGTGGTTCTCGGTCGGGTTGGAGCCGATGACGATCGCCACATCCGCATTCTCGATCTCATTGAACGTCGCGGTCACGGCGCCGCTGCCCACGTTCTCCATCAGCGCGGCCACGGAACTGGCGTGGCACAGACGGGTGCAGTGGTCGACGTTGTTGTGGCCAAAGCCCTGACGGATCAGCTTCTGGAACAGATAGGCCTCTTCGTTGGTGCATTTGGCGCTGCCGAAACCGGCGACACTGCGGCCCCCGCTGGCATCGCGCAGACCGCCAAGGCCGTTCGCGGCGGCATCCAGCGCCTCTTCCCACGTGGCCTCACGGAAGTGGGTAAAGGGGTTGGCGGGGTCCACGGCCATCTCTTTGGGTGCGTTTTCCAGACGGATCAGCGGTTTGGTCAGGCGGTGGGGGTGGTGGATGTAGTCATAGCCAAAGCGGCCCTTGACGCACAGACGCCCTTCGTTGGCGGGGCCGTTGATGCCCTCGACATACTTTACCTTGCCGTCCTTCAGCTTGAGGCTGACCTGACAGCCGACCCCGCAGAAGGGGCAGACGGACTGCACTTCGCTGTCGAAATCGGTGCTGTCGCCCTGCTGGTCCGCGTCCAGAACGGTGGCAGGCATCAGCGCGCCGGTGGGGCAGGCTTGCACGCATTCACCGCAAGCCACGCAGGAACTTGCGCCCATATCGTCATCCAGATCGAACACGGGATAGGCGTCGTGCCCACGGCCCCCCATGCCGATCACGTCGTTCACCTGCACTTCGCGGCAGGCCCGTACGCACAGGCCGCACTGGATGCAGGCATCTAGGTTCACGCGCATTGCAACGTGGCTGTCGTCCAGCAAGGGGATGCGGTCCACGTCGAGCGTCGGGAAACGGCTCTCGGTCACGCCTTGGGCGTCGGCCATGTCCCACAGGTGGCTACCTGCGTCATGAGCCGCCTCACGTTCGGGTTGGTCTGCTAGCAAGAGCTCCATAACCATGGCGCGGGATTTCACCGCACGCTCGCTGTCGGTTTTTACGGTCATCCCGTTCGAGGGGTTCCGGCAGCAGGACGCAGCCAAGGTCCGCTCTCCGTCAATCTCGACCACACAGGCGCGGCAGTTGCCATCAGGGCGATAGCCGGTCTGGGGCTTGTGGCACAGGTGGGGGATCGTCTTGCCGTGGCGCTGCGCGACCTCCCAGATGGTTTCTCCATCCACGGCGGTGACTTCCTGCCCGTCGAGGGTAAAGGTGACTTGATCGATGTGGTTGCCGTCCATGATCACACCTCCTCGCTGAAATGTTGGATGACGAGCTTGATGGGGTTGGGGGCTGCCTGCCCAAGGCCGCAGATCGACGCGTCGGTCATGACTTGGCACAGGTCGGTCAGCAACTCGCGGTCCCATGTTTCGGCCTGCATCAGCTTGACCGCCTTTTCGCAGCCCACGCGGCAGGGGGTACACTGCCCGCAGCTTTCGGATTCAAAGAACCGCAGCATGTTCAGAGCGGCATCGCGGGCGCTATCCTGATCCGAAAGCACGACCACCGCGGCGGACCCGATAAACGTCCCATGGGGTTGCAGCGTGTCAAAGTCCAGCGGCACGTGGTCCATATGCGCTGGCAGCAGACCAGACGAGGGGCCACCTGGCTGATAGGCCTTGAACACATGCCCTTCGGCCATGCCACCAGCGGCGGCGATGACATCCAGAATAGTCGAACCGGCGGGCAGCAGATAGACGCCCGGATTGGCCACCCGGCCCGAGACCGAGTAGTTCCGCAGGCCCGTGCGTTCATTGTGCACGGTGGCGTTCATGACCTCGGGGCCTTCACGGCAGATCATGGCGACCCAGTGCAGGGTCTCGACGTTATGCACCAGCGTGGGGCGGTCAAAGATGCCGACCTGCGCCACATAAGGGGGACGCAGACGGGGAATGCCGCGCTTGCCCTCGATACTCTCGATCATCGCGCTTTCTTCGCCGCAGATATAGGCGCCTGCACCGCGGCGCAGGTCGATGTAGCCGGCCTCGACGATACCAGCCTCTTCCAAAGCGGCGATCTCTTTGCGCAGTAGCTTGAGGATCGCGGGGTATTCATCGCGCATGTAGATAAAGCATTTGTCCGCCTCGACCGCCCACGCGGCGATCAGCATCCCCTCGAGGAAGATGTGCGGCTCACGCTCCAGATGGACGCGGTCCTTGAAGGTGCCGGGTTCGCCCTCGTCCCCGTTCACGGCCAGATAACGCGGGCCCTCTTCGGAACGGACAAAGCCCCACTTCTTGCCGGACGGGAAGCCAGCGCCACCAAGGCCGCGCAGACCGGCCTCGAGCAGCATGTCCTGCACCTGTTCCCAATTGCCGCTTTCGCGCAGCTCGGTCAGTTTGTCGTAGCCGCCGCGGCCGCGATAGGACAGCAGGTCCTCGTATTCGGGCATGACGGGGTGGAAATCGCCGCTCGCGATCACGGCGTCGATCTTGTCGGGGGTGGCTTGGTGGATGTGGCGGTGGCCCAGTTCGACCACAGGCGCGGTGTCGCAACGGCCCATGCAGGGCGCCCGCAGCACGCGGACCTTGCTGGGGTCCATGCCCGACTCCAGCGCCTCGTACAGCGCCTCGCTCCCTGCCAGTTCACAGGACAGGGAATCGCAAACGCGGATGGTCAGATCGGGGGGCGGAGCCTCGCCCTCTTTGACCAGATCGAAATGGGCGTAGAAGCTGGCGACCTCCCAGACCTCGGCCATGGACAGGCGCATTTCCTCGGCCAATGCGCGCAGATGGGGCGCAGACAGGTTGCGGAAATGGTCCTGAAGCAGGTGCAGATGCTCGATCAACAGGTCGCGGCGGCGGGGGCGGTCTCCCAGCAAATCGCGGACCTCGGCCCATGCTAGTTCATCCAGCGGACGCCCCTTGGTGTGGGCGCGTCCCTTGTTGCCGCTGCGGCCTGACGTCCACGGGACGTCCTTGTGATCCAGAGCCATCTATTTGCCTTCCCGAAGCCGGTGGGTTTCCAGCGCAAGTGCCCACGAATAGGGGCACGAAATCAACTTCCAAATAATGGAAGTTCTTGTCCGCACACTATCATATCGGCGGCGATATAAAGATGGACACCGACATAAGTGGGCCCTAAATCGACACATATGGAATGGAACGAAGAAATCGACGCCATCGGGCTGCTCTGCCCGCTGCCCGTACTCAAGGCACGTAAGCGCCTGAAGTCAATGACTTCGGGGCAGGTCTTGCGTTTGATCGCGACCGATCCGGCGGCGGTGATTGACGTGCCGCATTTCTGCTTTGAAAGCGGGAATGAACTGGTTAGCCAGTCGGACGAGGGCGAGACCCAAATCTACCTGATCCGCAAGGCCTAACGCAGGCCGAGCATCGTGTAGGGGATGTATTTGACTGGCGTGCCGTGGGTGATCTCTGCGGCCTCATCGGGCAGTTCCACCAACCCGTCGGCCCACGATAGCCCGCTGATCCGGCCTGACCCTTCGGATTTGAAGACCTCTGCGTGACCTTGGTCGTTCAGCCGCGCTCGCAGGTATTCACGGCGACCCGCCTTTTTGCGTTTCTCGAAGGCCGCAGGGACGGTGAAGCCGACAGGCTCCGCCCACCCGCTGCCCGCCATCAAGGACAAAGCAGGGCGCGCAAACACCAGCGCGCAGACCAGCGCCGCTACAGGGTTGCCGGGCAGGCCGAACACTGGCGTGCCGTCCCACATCGCCAGCGCCAGCGGGCGCCCCGGTTTCAAGGCAATGCGCCAGCTGGACAGGGTGCCTTTGGTCCGCAGCAGATGGGACACATGATCCTCGTCCCCCGCCGAGGCCCCGCCCGAGGTCAGGATGACGTCAACATTGGCCTTGTTCAGGGTGCGTTCGATCAGCTTGGGATCGTCCTTGCAGTGACCCAGATCGACGGGTGCATATCCCCAACCATTCAGCAGGCTCAGCAGCATCGGGCGGTTCGCGTCGAAAATCTGATGGGGCAGGGCATCCATATCGGGGCGGGCGATAATCTCGTCCCCCGTGGACAACACGCCCACGCGCAGGGGCTGATAGACCTGCACCTCGGCGATCCCGAGGGCCGAGAGCAGCGCGATATCCGGCGCGCGCAGGATGTGGCCCGAACGGATGGCGGTTTGGCCCGCCTCGACATCCTCGCCCGCTTTGCGGGTATTGGCGCGGGGCTTGACCGGTCCGTCAAAGATCACCGAGGCCCCGTCGAGCGCGCAGTCCTCCTCCAGCACCACGGTGTCGACCCCGTCGGGCAGGATCGCGCCGGTCAGAATCCGGACGGCCGCGCCATGGGGGACGGTGCCTGCGAAGGGCTGACCCGCAGCGGCGCGGCCCTGAACCAGAGGCAGTTTCTGCGGGCCCTCGCCGGTGGCCGCATGGGCAAAGCCATAGCCATCCACAGCCGAATTCGGTCGCGGCGGGTTGGACCGCCTTGCCACCGCATCGGCGGCCAGAATGCGGCCTTGGGCGTGGTGGCTTTGGATGGTCTGGGTGGGTTTGATCGGGTGCAGGGCGTCTTTGAGTTTGCTCAACGCCGCGTCCACGGGTACCCAGTTTACCCCTTGAGGCATGGCGAAACAGTCGTTCCGCAGGCGCGGGGGCAGGGTCTGCGTTGGCACAGCAGCCCGCAGGGCAAGTTCGTGGTTCAGGCCAAGGATATAGCCCTCTTGGCTCGGCTCCACGTCGAACAGAGGGGGCAGCGTTCCGCCCGCATTCATCGCCCACAACGCTTGCGCCAGCAGTTCGACCTGCGCCTGATCGGGCACCATGTCGGGGTGGCGGGCCAGATGGGCACGAACCTCGGCACTCAGGATCGAGGGGTAGACCTCTGCCACCGTCACGCGGCTGATCGGCTCAAAGGGCCAGACGGTCGCGCCACCTTCCCGCAGACGGTGGATCATCGGCATCCCGGTCAGAGATTGCGCCCCGACCGAGCCTGCGCCCGCCAATTGCCAGCAGGATTTGGGGTTCAGACCGTTCGCACGGGCGACCTCTTCGCAGGTGCGCCATTCGGGCAGGGCGCTGGCCGGTTTGGTGCGGGGCAGGTGGGGGATGTCGGCCTTGGTGCCGTTGCCCCAGAAAGGGCCGTCGCCCTCTAGCCGTTGGTTCAGTCCTACCGCAATCTCGCGGTAGTTCGAGGCGTTCTTATCGCTATCGCTGTGGTGTGCCCCGAGGTGCTGCCACAGGCCGAACGCGTCCATTCCGAGCCGGTTCAGGGCCTCAGCGGGCAGGGATAGCGAGAAATCCACACCGATCAGCAGGCGGTCCCCTTCGGCCATCAGCGCCATCAAACGCTGCTCGGCCTCCCTCCGGGTGGTAATATTCTCGGACCGCACGCCAGAGGCATCTGCGACCGCCAGCCAGATACTGTCTTTGCCCGTTTTGGGCGTGCCGGCGGCGGACCAATCCAGAATGGCGATGCGATCGAACATGGGTTACAGCCCCGTTTCAGCGGCGATGAAATCGGCGATCGCGGCGGTGTCGTTCAGGTCGAACTGGGGTTTGTCGATGTCCAGCGGCGTGTCGGTCGCAATCGCTCGGATCGTGGTGCTGTCAGGCGCAAGGGGCGCGCGGCCCGTTTCGGCGCGGACGCATTCGACCTTGGGATGGGCGTCGAGCTTGAAGCCCTCGATCAGGATCAGGTCCACTGGGGACATGCGGGCCAAGAGTTCGTGCAGCGGCGGCTCGCCCTCGTCGCGCAGCTCGTGCATCAGGGCCCAGCGGTTGGGCGAGGCAAGCATGACCTCGGTCGCGCCGGCCTCCCGGTGGCGGAAACTGTCGCGGCCCGGCTGGTCCACATCGGTGGTGTGGTGGGCGTGCTTGATGGTCGAGACACGGTAGCCACGGGCGGTGAACTCGGCCACGAGACGCTCCATCAATCCGGTTTTCCCAGAGTTTTTCCAGCCGGTTACGCCGTAAACTTTCACAATGCCTCCAAGAGGCGCTCGGCCTCGGTGATGTCGTCGGGGGTGTTGACGTTGAAGAACGGGTCAACGGGATCGGTGTCGAAAACAGCAAGGCCCGCGTTGTGCTGATCGGTCCACATGACAATCTTGCGCAGACCGTTTTCTAGGGCATCGCGCAGGTCGTCCCGCAGGGCCACAGGCCAGAGGCCAAAGGTCGGCTGGCGCCAGATTTTGTCCCCTTCGCGGGTGGCGGCAAGGGCGAGGCCACTGGGGCCAACGGCCTGCTGTAGACGCTCGACCGAATCGGCGGGGAAGAAGGGCGTGTCGGCGGCGGCGGTTACGATCGCGTCGTGCCCTTGCGCGGCGGCCCAATCGAGGCCCGCCAGAACCCCCGCCAAAGGGCCGGGGTGGTCGGGCAGGGTGTCGGGCAGAACCGGCAGGCCATAATCCGCGAACCGCGCAGGATCGCCGTTGGCATTCAGGGCGATGGGGCCGGACTGGGGGCGCATTCGGTCTAATACGTGGTCCAACAGGGGCTTGCCGCCGATGGTGCGCAGGCCCTTGTCGCCGCCGCCCATGCGGGTCGCCTTGCCACCAGCAAGGATCACTGCGGGGGGCTTAGTCATGGTCTGCCCCTTTGCGGCGGTGCTTGCGGTCTTCGTCGCCCACGGCGGACAGGTCAGCGTCGCGGATCAGGCGCTCTTCGCCCGACAGGCAGACAAAGCGCTGGCCGCGCATCCGGCCGATCACGGTCAGGCCGACTTGGCGCGCAATCTCGACGCCCCACGCGGTGAAACCGGACCGAGAGGCCAGCACCGGAATGCCCATCATCGCGGTCTTGATCACCATTTCAGAGGTCAGGCGGCCCGTGGTGTAGAGGATCTTGTCATCGGGCGAGACGCCGTGCTGGAACATGTAGCCCGAGATTTTGTCGACGGCATTATGTCGCCCCACATCCTCCATATAAACCAAGGGCTTGTCTCCGCAGCACAGGACCGTGCCGTGGATCGCGCCAGCCTCTAGGTACAGCGACGGGGTGATGTTGATTTCTTTGGCCAATGAATAGAGCCACGAGGTGCGCACCTGCGTTTCAGGCAGGGTCAGCCCCTCCAGCCCCTCCATCATGTCGCCGAACACGGTGCCCACGGCGCAGCCCGAGGTGCGGGTCTTTTTCTTGACCTTTTCTTCGTAGCTGGTCTGGCGGGTGGTGCGGACCACGACCGTTTCGATGTCTTCCTCGTAGTCGATGCCAGTGACCTCGTCGTCGTCCCGCAGCATCCCCTGATTGCGCAGGAACCCTAGAGCCAGATATTCGGGGTAGTCCCCGATGGTCATGGCGGTCACGATTTCCTGACTGTTCAGGTAGATGGTCAGGGGGCGTTCCTCGACCACCGAGACCTCGACCTCGGCGCCGGTATGATCGTGGCCCGTCACACGGCGGGTCAGGCGCGGGTCTGTCGGGTTCGGCAGGATGGGATCGTGGTCCATAAGACGGTGTTCCGCAGCAAGTGGTTGCTTTTTCTGATTTCGGGGCATCATTTATGGCCGGTCGGGGTTTTGCAAGGGGGAGGCCTGCATGCTGGGATATGTTGTGGGGCAAGGGCGCGGGGACGCGGACCGGTGCTTGGTCAAAGTGTCCGAGATGCTGCGCGAAGCCGGTGTGAAAATGGCGGGAGCGGTTCAGTTCAATATCGAGACCGAGCCAGCCTACAAATGCCAGATGGACCTGCACATCCTGACCGGATCGGACGTGGTGCGGATCTCTCAGGACCTTGGGGCGCTGTCTCAGGGCTGCCGTCTGGACCCCGAGGGGCTGGAGCGTGCGGTGGGGCTGGTGGCCAGTGCGCTGGAGGCTGATCCGCAGGTGATGATCCTGAATAAATTCGGAAAACAAGAGCTGGACGGCCGCGGGTTCCGTCCCGTGATCGGCGAGGCTTTGACCCGAGGCATCCCCGTTCTGACCGCCGTGGCACCGGGCAATGTCGAGGGCTTCCGCACCTTTGCCGATGATCTGGGCCAAGAGCTGCCCGCCGACCCAGAGGTTGTGCTGGAATGGGTGCAGTCCCTGTTGAACGGGTGATGTGGACATTTTGTCCCTGACTTTTTCCATGACCCTCAATTTGTCCGTTTTTCCGGTTTTCTCGGGGTGTTACGCCCTTTGGACTAACAACGCATGGTGTGACGGAAGATGAATTCGATCGGAGAAGGTTTGTGGCAGGCGGCGCGACTCGTCGTGACGCTGGACCCTGATCTGGTCGAGATCACCGCGCTGTCCTTGCGCGTGTCTTTGGGGGCAACCCTGGTGGCGTCCTGCATCGGGCTGCCCTTGGGGGCGTGGCTGGCGGTGAACCGCTTTCCCGCCCGCCGGTTTGTAATCGCGATCCTGAACGCGCTGATGGGGCTGCCGCCGGTGGTGGTGGGTCTGATCGTCTATGTGCTGTTCTCGCGCTCTGGCCCTTTGGGCGTGTTGGGGCTGTTGTTTACCCCGACGGCCATGGTCATCGCGCAGGTCATCATCATCACACCGATCATCGCGTCGGTCGCCCATCAGGCGATCCGCGATTTGTGGGCCGACTACCATGACTTGCTGATTTCGCTGCAAGCCACCCGCCTGCAACGGATCAAGACCCTGCTCTGGGACGGGCGCCGCGCGTTGATGACGGCCTCTCTCGCCGGTTTCGGCCGCGCAATTGGCGAAGTCGGCGCGATCATGATCGTTGGCGGCAACATCGACCACGCCACCCGCGTCCTGACCACCGCCATCGCGCTGGAAACCGGCAAGGGAGAGTTCGACATGGCGTTGGCCTTGGGCTTTGTCCTGATCGGGCTGGCGATCCTTGTGAACCTCGGGCTGCATTTCATCAGCCGGACCGAACGGGGCGCGCGCTGGTGAGCGGTTGGGTCTCCCTGTCCGGCGTGACCGTGCGCCGCCGTGGCCGCACCATTCTGGGGCCGCTGGATGCCACCCTGAACGGCGGCGGGCTGACGATTCTGATGGGGCCGAACGGGGCGGGCAAAACGACCCTCTTGCGTGTCCTGCACGGGCTGGAGCGCGTGAACACCGGCGATGTCCATTGGACCGATCCAAAGGACGCGGACGGCCGCAGTCAGGGCTTTGTGTTCCAGACGCCGGTGCTGATGCGCCGCTCTGTGCTGGACTGTATCGCCTATCCCTTGTTGCTGGACGGCGTCAGCCGGACGCAGGCCCGCGAACAGGCCCGCGCCCATGCGGCCGAGGTCGGGCTGACCGTGAACCTCGATCAGGCGGTGACTTTCCTGTCCGGGGGCGAGAAGCAGAAAATGGCGCTGGCCCGCGCCCTGATGCGCCGCCCGCGCATTCTGTTTCTGGACGAGCCTTGCGCCAACCTCGATGGCCGCTCGGTCAAGGAAATCGAAGAAATCCTCCACCGGATCAAGGCTGGTGGCACCCGCATCCTGATGTCCACCCACGATATGGGGCAGGCGCGCAGGCTGGCGGATGATGTGCTTTTCCTCCACGCAGGCAAGCTGGTGGAGCAATCAAACGGGGACGACTTTTTCCGGTCGCCCCGCACGGCCGAGGCAAAGGCCTATCTCAAGGGAGAGATTTTACTATGACGTTCAAGTCCATTGTTCTGGGCACTGTTGCGGCCCTGTTGACCACCACCGCGGCCATGGCCGAGGAAATGAAAATGGCGGTCACCACGTCGTTCGCGAACTCGGGTCTGGCGGATGTTCTGCTGCCCAAGGTCAAAGAGGACACCGGCATCGACGTGCAACTGCTGATCGTCGGCACCGGTCAGGCGCTGGCACTGGGCGCAGCCGGTGACGTGGACGCGGTTCTGGTGCATTCGAGAGCCGCCGAAGAGAAATGGCTGGCCGAGGGCAACGGCACCCACCGCACCGAGATCATGTACAACGATTTTGTCTTTGTCGGCCCGCAAGAAGATCCGGCGAAAGCTGGTGGGGCCGAGACTGCAACCGGCGCACTTCAGGCGATTGCGGGCGCAGAAGCCCCCTTTGTCAGCCGCGGCGATGACAGCGGCACGCACAAGATGGAACTGCGTCTGTGGAAAGCAGCAGATGTGACCCCCGAGGGCGACTGGTACAAAGCGGTTGGCCAAGGCATGGGCGCGGCGCTGAACACCGCGTCGGGCATGAACGCTTACATCATGTCGGACCGCGCCAGCTGGCTGAAGTTCGCGAACAAGGGCGATCTGGGTATCGTCTTCGAAGGTGATCCGGTGCTGTTCAACCAATACGCCTACCTGCCTGTGAACCCCGAAAAGCATCCCCACGTGAAAACGGATCTCGTGAACCAGCTCGAAGCATGGCTGCTCAGCGACAAAGCCGAAGAGTTGATCAACGCCTACACCATCGCGGACCAGCAACTCTTCGTCTACAACGCGGCTGAGTGATCAAACCGCTCTGGTGAAATGAAAGCAGCGCCTCTGTCGGGCGCTGCTTTTGGTTTAGCTGGTCATGCGCTGGAGTGCGCCATCCCGCCGCCACAGGTGGTGCCACCCCACAGCCATCGCGATGTGGCCCAAGACGATCAGCGCCAGTATCCAACCCAGTTCACCGTGGAATTCAGAAGGGGCCTGCATCCACGCGATCTCTGACTCTCGGGCGGGGAAGATGGTCATGCCGAAATAGCTCAGCCCACGGTCGCTGCCGGCAGCGGCAAGAATGCGCGTGCCGGGCACGATAACCATCAGCGCGTACAACACCACATGTCCGGCCTGCGCCGCTGCGCCTATGGCTCCGCTGTGTTCGGGGCGGCGCTGCAGGTTGATGAAACCCCAGACCCCGCGCAAGAGAACCAGAATGAACAGGGTAATCCCCAAGTCTACGTGGTAGCTCCAGAGCGTTTCGCGCAGGGCATTCTCGCGGGGCAGCGCCCAATGGGCGGCGGCTGAGGCGAATTGTGCCAAGAAAAGAAGAGCCATGCCCCAATGAAGGGCGCGACTGATCAAGCCATAGCGGCTAGGGGTGTCCTGTAGGTGCATCGTTGCTCCGATCTAAATCACTATCGTCAGAGCAACTGTGCACACGCAGCATTCGTTCCGCAAAGGATTGTGCGGAAAGACACAGGACTGTGTTCTGCTGTGAAAACAAGTGGGTGCGCAGAATTTAGTGGCTGTGTCCGTGGTCGTCGTCCAGTGATCCGTGGATGGCGAACTGCTCGAGCCCCGCATCGTTGGGCTCGATAAACCGGAACTCTTCGCGCACGCCTGCGTCTGTCAGGGACCGCGCTACGGTCAGCACGATATTCGGGCTGTGGTCCGCGCAGAGTTCGGCCATCTGGGATAGCTCTTCCTGAGCCACGGGCAGGGCGGCCTCAATGCTGGGGGCGCCGTAGACCTGTACGAAATGTTCGGCGAGTGACTGGGCCAGCGCGTCGTATTCGGCCTGCTCGATCTGGGTCACGGCCACGAATGTCACGCGGCCAAAGGTTTCGAGCCCCAGCCAGCCGTTCGCAAAGGCTTGGCGCGCTTTGCCGACCAGATCACCCTCGCCCCAGTTGGAGAACTCGAAGCCCCCCGAAATGCACCATTCTCCCGTCCGCGCAGGGCAGTGGAAGACGTTGCGGTCGCTTTCGTCAAAGTGGATCGCGCGGGCAAGGTACATGTCAGACCCTTTCGGCCAAGGTGGTCAGGGGGATCAGGCGGGTGTCCTCGCCTGTTTTCAGGATCATCCCGAAGTTTTCGTCAACGCCAAGGAACCGACCGCCGATCCGTTCGCCGGGCAGGGTCACTGCGGTCTCGTCGCCAAGCTGCCAGACCAGCCCACGCCATTCGCGGTAGAGCGTTTTCAGCCCGTTCGGGTGCTCAAGTTCGTTCAGCCAGATCAGGGAATGCTTGGACCAGCCTTCCAACAGGTCGATGGCGTCCACTTCGCCCGCGCCCTCTTGGTCGAGGGCGGTCCAGTCGGGGGTTTCACCGGGCTCAATCTCGGCCTTGTCTGGCAGGCGCATGGTCAGTTCCAGCGAGATGATCAGCCAATCGGGCGTCTCGTCAGGGTTCTGGGTGCTGGAATAAAGACGCATGCCCCCCGCGTGCCCGCCGTTCAGACGGATGCCGCCCGCCCATTCCAGATGGACAGCGGTTTCTGGCGGGACCAGCACGCCAAGGGCGTTTTGCAGACCCACGCCGCAGGCGACCAGCGCGGAGGCGGCATGGGACAGGGGCGTTTCGGGGGCCAGTACCAGCGCGGCGCGCATCCGGTCGTCGGTCAAGGACCAGACCAGAAGGCCCGCGTCGGTACCCCGCTGCGCCTCGGCAGTGGCGATGGTCAGAGGGTTGGCCGGACCAGCGGCCATCCCCTTGATCAAAGGCGGAAACTGAGGCGCAACGCGGATCATGCGCGGTTGTCCGCGATCAGTTGCTTGGCGATCCCGCGGAAGACTTGAGCCTGCGGGCTGTCGGGCTGGCTGACCACGATGGGCGCGCCGCCGTCGGATGCAGTGCGGATGTCCAGATGCAGCGGAACCTCGGCCAAGAGGGGCACGCCCATCTTCGCCGCCTCTTTCGCGACACCGCCGTGGCCAAAGATATGCTCTTCGTGGCCGCAGTTCGAACAGATGTGGGTGCTCATGTTCTCGATCAGGCCAAAGATCGGGACGTTCAGCTTCTTGAACATGTCGATCCCTTTGCGGGCGTCGAGCAGGGCGATGTCCTGCGGGGTCGAGACCACGATCGCGCCGTTCAGGTTGGTCTTTTGCGCAAGGGTCATCTGCACGTCACCGGTGCCCGGCGGCAGGTCGACGATCAGCACGTCCAACGCGCTCCACTGCACCTGAAACAGCATCTGTTGCAGGGCGCCCATCAGCATGGGGCCGCGCCACACAACCGCTTCGTCCTCTTGGATCATCAGACCCAGCGACATCATGGTGACGCCGTGGTTGCGCAGGGGCAGGATGGTCTTGTTATCGGGGGACGCGGGGCGTCCAGTAACCCCCAGCATCCGCGGCTGGCTGGGGCCGTAGACGTCAGCGTCCAGCAGGCCGACCTTGCGACCCTCGGCGGCCAGGGCGGTGGCAAGGTTCGCGGACACGGTCGATTTGCCCACGCCGCCCTTACCAGAGGCGACGGCGATGATGCGGGCCACACCTGGAATGGCCTCGGGTCCAGCGGGTTTGGGGCGGGCGGTGCCCTTCAGTTCCGGCGGCTTCGGCGCGGCAGAGTGCGCGGTCATCGCGACCGAAACTTTGGCGATCCCCATGCCCTTCAGCTTGGCTTCGGCCTCGGCGCGGGCGGTTTCCAGAACCGATGCTTTGGCGGGATCAATCTCCATCACAAAGCGGGCGCCGTTATCGTCTACGGTCAGGGCGCGGACCAGACCGGCCTCGACCAGATCTTTGCCGGTCACGGGGTCTTTGACAGTTTTCAGAACGTTCAGAACGTCCTCGCGGGTGACGCTCATGCTTGTTTTCCTTTGATTTCGCCGGTGACGACATGTTCGACACCCAGATCCTCGATGGTCAGGGTCATCTTCACGGCATGGGCCTTGGACGCATCCACACCCTCGGCGCGCAGGGCCTCTTCGATGGCCTGCTGCGAGGTCACACCGACCTGCTTGAGAAATTTGCGGATCGACATGTTCAGATCGTCATCCATTGGCGTCTCCTGTTTGTTTCAAATTCCGTTGACCCAAGGGCGCGGCAGTCCATACTTGGCCCATGAAACGGACCACTGGAATACTGGCTGGCCTGATGCTGGCGGCGCTGATGATGCGCCCCGCCACGGCCCAAGAGCTGCGGACCTTTGGTTTGCAAGCTGATCCGGCGCTGCAATCCTCGGGCTTGCTTGACTATATCCTGCCGCGCTTTGCCCTCAAGACCGGAAGGCGCGTTGACCCCGACTTGGCCTCTGATGTGGCCTTGGAGGCGGGTCTGGGGGCGCCGGTTTTCCAGTATGGTGACGCGATTTACGGCATCGACATGCTTACGGACAGCGATCCGGCGGCGAAGTTTGTGGATTGGTTGCGGTCTGACGTCGGGATCAACACGGTACTGACCTATGCCGAGCAGAGCGGGGAGCCGTTCGCGGCTGTTGCTGTGCAGGCCGAAACCAAAGCGGTCGCCTTCGAGGGTGATGTTGAAAAGGGCCGCGCGGTGGCAGGCAGCCACTGCACCCGTTGCCACAAAATCGCGCCCGAGGATCGCAGTTCCATCGGCTCGACCCCGTCCTTCATGGCCCTCAAAGCGATACCCGACTGGGTGGACCGGTTCGCGCAGTTCTACCTCTTGAACCCGCACCCGTCCTTTATCCAGATCGAGGATATGACCGCCCCGTTCGATCCGCGCAGGCCGCCATCCCTCGTGCCGGTAGAGATCACCGTGGACGAGTTCAACGACCTGCTGGCCTATGTGCAGACGGTTCAGCCTGCGGACCTTGGGGCAGAGGTGCAGCATCAGTGATCGCGGCGCTTTAGGTAGTCGTCGGTGGTGCGCACCATCGGACGATCTGCCGAGGCGAACGGGTTCGACTGGTTGTGATACTGGGCCTGAATGCGGCAGGTGTCGCACATCTGGATCAGACGGCCCGCGCCGTTCCCTTCGAACATGGAATGCTTGCCCGCAAGTTTCTCCATGATTTTTTCGACCGTGGATTTCACGCCAAAGGGCTTACCGCATTCGATACAGCAGAAGGGCTCTTCTTCGTTCAGGGTGACCAGCTTCATCGCCTCGTCCGAGGGGTTGAAGCGCGGCTCCAGGGTGATCGCTTGCTCGGGACAGATGGTGGTGCAGATGCCGCATTGCAGGCAGGCATCCTCTTGGAAGCGCAGCTCGGGCTTGTCAGGGTTATCGACCAGCGCGCCCGAGGGGCAGAGGGACACACAGGACAGGCACAGGGTGCAGGCGTCCTTGTTCACCACGGTCGCGCCATAGGGCGCACCGGCGGGCAGGGCCACGGGCTGATCGTCGGGCAGAAGGGCTTTGGCAGCTACACGGGCCACTTGGCGGCGGTCACCCATCATCAACTTAGGCGCGACGGTGATCGGCGTGATTTCAGCGCCATAGAGCGCGTCGCTCAGGGCATCGGGCGTGTCGATATCAATCAACGACAGGCGCGCACCGCCGCCCATCGCGTTCGCGAGGGCGATCTCGCGGTTGATGGGGTCACGCTCGGTGCGGGGGCTCGGCAGGATCTGGACGCTGGCGAACTCACTGACCAAGGCGGCCAGCATTTCCGCGTGCCCGAACTCGGCCAGAGCAGAGATCGACAGGGGGATGACATCCGCAGGTAGGCCGCGACCAAAGCGGGCGGATAGGCTGATCATCTCGGCCCCATGATCATCGTGGACCAAGAGACGGGGCGCTTTGCCGCCCGCCTTGGCATAGGTCTCGGCCAGGGTGCGAATGCGGGTCAGGATGTGGCTGACGGGCGGGGCGTCGTACTTGATTGAGCCCGAGGGGCACAGGGACGCGCAGGCCCCGCAACCCGCGCAGACCATCGGGTCTACGTCCACATGCTCGCCCGCAGGGAAGATCGCACCGGTGGGGCAGATGTCCAAGCAGCGGGTGCAGCCGGTTTGTTCCGCGCGGGAATGGGCGCACAGGTGCGTTTCCAGTGACAGATATAAGGTCTTTTCAAAGGTGCCGACCATCTCGCGGGCCTGAGCGACCACCTCGGCCACAGCGGGCTGGCTGCCCGGATCGGCGCGCAGGTAGCCATCGCGCTTGTGGGGCGCGGGGAACAGGGATGTCGCGCCGTTGAGGTCGACGATCACATCGCAGCGGGTTTCTGCCCCGTCACGCGGGGCGGTCAAGGAGAACTCGCCGCGGCCCGCAGGGTTCAGCATCTGGAACCCGTCGATCCGCAGTTTGAAGTCACCAAAGGTGCCAGTCGCTTTGGTCAGCTTGCCGCGCACCACCTCATAGGCGCGGGTCAGGGACAGGTCCGCGTCATCGGTCAGAAGCACGGTCACGGCCAGCGCATCGGCCAGCTTTTCAGCGGCGGGCAGGGCGACCGCACCCGCGCCAATGATCAGGCACATGCCCTCGGATGTGACGTCGATGGTCTTTTCCGCAGGGGCGGGAATGAGCGCGTCGGCGACCAGAGCGGCCATTTTGGGGCTGGCGTCTTTTTCATCATTCCAGCCGGCGCGATCCCGAATATCGACGAAAAGAGGCACCTCAGCTGACAATTCAGTTGCCAGTTCTTCAAACCTTTGGGCCTCTTGCTGACAGGCGATGACGACCTCGCCGGACGAAATGGCCTTGGCTGCGGCCTCGGCCTCTCGGGTACATAGGGCAGTGTGGATTTTGGAGCATGTCAGGCCGGTCGCGCCTTCGATTACCTTGGGGTCTATGGTCTGAGACCCTGAACAATCGCACAAAATCAGTTGCTTAGTCATCATCCTCTCCCCGGGCTGATACTGGCTGGGTGGCACGGCCTGTCGGCGCAGGGGGCAGCTAGGCATGTTTCGCCCGTCTCCGTAAAGCGCGAAATGTGGTGATTCGAGCGGATTTCCACATCAAAATTCCCGACTAAAAAAGGCGGAAAGGCAAATCTGGACAAATCGTCTAGGCCAATTTTTCGACCGTTTGGCAAAACTGGACATTTTGTCCTTCGCGCTATTTCGAAAATGGAAACTGGTAAGCTGGATGCGGTTTCGATTGGACAGGGGCCGATGCGCGGGGGCATCAAAGTAAGCAAGAGTGTGCGACGGTACACCGAGACGAGGGGGGAACATATCCACGATGGCACTGATCACTGACACCATGCCTGTCGGCTTGATCATTCGCAAACAACCCGGCGTGACGCGCTGGGTGAAGTGGATTTGGCAGCCCGTCGGTCTGATCCCCGGTGCAGGTGATGCGAACTGGCGCGAGTTGCGCCGCGACGGCGAAACGGTCGAGTTTCATGCCGCAACCCTCAACTTGACCATCTTTTCGTCCGACACCGATGCTTACCGCGCAACACTGAACTCACGGACCCCGAGCCTCTATGTCGTGATGCGTGAAGGCGAGGATGCGGCCACTGGATGCCCTTGGACGCCGAAGCTGATCACGGCCAATGCCTATGAGGGGCAGGGGTATAACGAGAGCGGCGAAAGTCTGGTCGAACTGGTGCCCATGCCCGTTCCCATGATCGCGTGGTTGCGAGACTTTGTTGAGCAGCATCACGTTGAAGAAGAGTTCATCAAGCGTCGCCGCGACAAGAAGCGGATCGATCTGGTCGAGGATGGCAAGGGCGATATCCGCATCCGCCAGACATCCGACGTGTTCCGCGCGCCCCGCAATTCCTCGGGGAGGGTCAACTGATGGGCGCTGATTTCTGGAGCCGCCGCCGCGCAGCCGTGCGTGCAGAAACCGAGGCAGAGGTCGCCGAGGCCGCCCGTATCGCCGAAGTTCAGGCCGAAGCCGAGCGTGCTAAGACCGAAGCCGAGAAGACCGACGAGGAACTGCTGGTCGAACTAGGCCTGCCTGATCCGGATACACTTCAGGCGGGCGACGATTTTTCCGCCTTCATGTCGCGGGCAGTGCCTGCGCGCCTGCGGAACCGCGCTTTGCGCAAGCTGTGGGTTTCGAACCCCGTGCTCGCCAATCTGGACGGACTAGTCGATCACGGCGAAGATTACCGCGATGTGGCCACCGTGATGCCCGACATGAAGACTGCCTATCAAGTCGGCAAAGGCATGCTCGCCCACGTTCAGGAGCTAGCCCGTCAGGCCGAGGCCTTGGCGAACCCAGAGCCCGAGGTTGCGCGAGAGCCTGAGCCTGAAGAGGCGCCTGAGACTAGCGCCGAGGCCGAGGACGCCGCCCCCATCACCGTTCAATCCGACATCACGCAAGAGGACGAGCCGCAGCCCATGCCGCGACGTCACATGCGCTTCGTTTTCGCCGATAGCCACTGAGGACGCTCATGACGCAGGCCGCTGTACAAACCCCGCAAGTTACGCCCGAAGACAAACTTCGCGCTGAACTCTATGACTTTCTGGCCGCATTGCTGGCAAATCCACCTTCGGATGGTCTGCTGCGTCAGACAGCAAAGCTGACCGGCGACGAGACCGATCTAGGGCAGGGCATCCGGACGCTGTCAACGCTTGCGGGCAAAACCAGCGCTGCGGCCGCCGAGCGCGAGTTCAATACGCTGTTCATCGGAATTGGGCGCGGGGAACTGCTGCCCTACGCCAGCTACTATATGACCGGTTTCCTGAACGAAAAGCCGCTGGCCACCCTGCGCCGCGACATGGCAGAGCAGCAAATCCGCCGCGCGCCCAACGTCTATGAACCCGAAGATAACATCGCCAGTTTGATGGAGATGATGGCCGGCCTCATCGAGGGACGCTTTGGCACGCCCGCGACCATCGGCCAGCAGCAGACCTTCTTTAATCGTCACATCGCGCCTTGGGCAGGTCCGTTCTTTGCGGATCTGGAAAAGGCGCAGAACTCTGTGTTCTACGCGCCGGTCGGCACCGTGGGCAAAGTGTTCATGCAGATTGAAACCGAGGCATTCCGGCTCGCCGGGAATTAAGCCCTCTCACCACCGCTTCGGGCCGGTCTGGCCCGCGGCATCATCTGGCCCCACGGGGCCGCGAACCAGGAGGACACCAACGATGTCAGACACGCGCAAGGATCAAGGGTCCAGCCGTCGAGACTTTCTGAAACTGGCAGCGACCAGCGCGCCTGCTGCCGTGGCCGTCGTGGCAACGAGCGCAACCAGCGCAGAGGCCGCCACGGATGCCAAGCCCGCTTCGGGCATGAAAGATACCGCGCAGACCCGCGCCTACTACCAGACCGCCCGCTTCTAAGGACGGTCCGTCTAAACGGATTGGAAATACCTAGCACGAGCGACGGGCCACCGGCCCTAGCAAGCAAGGGGAGGCAAAAATGCTAAGAAAAAAGACGAACGGAGTCGCCCGCTCTACACAGCGCGCATCACTCCTGTCCGCAGTTGCGGAGAAATCCGTCGACCGGCGCGCATTCCTGCGTGGGTCCGGTCTGGCGATTGGCGGTCTGACCGCCTTGGGTGTCACTGGTGGCACCGTGACCAAAGCCGAAGCGCAAGAGAGCGTCGCGCGCGCGGTTGATACCGTCAAAACCGTATGTACCCACTGCTCGGTCGGCTGTACCGTCGTGGCAGAAGTGGACAACGGTGTCTGGATCGGTCAGGAGCCCGGTTACGACAGCCCGTTCAACTTGGGTTCGCACTGCGCCAAAGGCGCTGCCGTGCGCGAGCACGCCCACGGGGAACGCCGCCTGAAGTATCCCATGAAAAAGGTCAACGGCGAGTGGACCCGCATCACTTGGGAACAGGCGATTGATGAGATCGGCGACAAGATGATGTCGATCCGCGAAGAAAGCGGTCCCGACAGCGTCTACTGGCTGGGCTCGGCCAAGCATAACAACGAACAGGCCTACCTGTTCCGTAAGTTCGCAGCCTATTGGGGCACGAACAACGTCGACCACCAGGCACGTATCTGTCACTCGACCACTGTTGCGGGCGTTGCGAACACATGGGGCTACGGCGCCATGACCAACAGCTACAACGACATCCATAACTCCAAGGCGATCTTCATCATCGGCGGCAACCCTGCCGAGGCGCACCCCGTCTCGCTGCTGCATGTGCTGAAAGCCAAAGAGGAAAACAACGCACCTCTGATCGTCTGCGATCCGCGCTTCACCCGTACTGCGGCCCACGCGGACGAGTATGTCCGTATGCGTCCCGGCACCGACGTTGCGTTGGTTTGGGGCCTGCTCTGGCACATCTTCGAGAACGGTTGGGAAGACAAAGAGTTCATCCGCACCCGCGTCTGGGGCATGGACCAGATCAAGGAAGAAGTCGCCAAGTGGAACCCCGAAGAGACCGAGCGCGTCACCGGCGTTCCCGGCTCGCAGCTGGAGCGCGTAGCACGGACCTTGGTCAACAGCCGTCCCGGCACCGTGATCTGGTGTATGGGTGGCACACAGCACACCAACGGTAACAACAACACCCGTGCGTACTGCATCCTGCAGCTGGCCCTTGGCAACATGGGCGTTTCGGGCGGCGGCACCAACATCTTCCGCGGCCACGACAACGTGCAGGGCGCGACCGACCTTGGCGTTCTGTCCCACGACCTTCCGGGCTATTACGGCCTGACCGAAGGCTCTTGGGGTCACTGGAGCCGCGTCTGGGGTGAGGATCTGGATTGGCTTAAGGGCCGCTTCCAGCAGTCCAAAGATGCCGACGGCAAAGACATCAACCTGATGAACTTCTCGGGTATTCCGGTCTCGCGCTGGATCGACGGTGTTCTGGAAGACAAGGAAAACATCGACCAGCCCGACAACGTGCGTGCGATGGTTCTGTGGGGCCACGCGCCCAACTCTCAGACCCGTATGACCGAGATGAAAACGGCGATGGAAAAGCTCGACATGCTGGTCGTGATCGATCCGTTCCCCACCGTTTCGGCCGTGCTGCATGACCGTACTGATGGCGTCTACCTGCTGCCTGCGACCACCCAGTTCGAGACCCGTGGCTCTGTGACCGCTTCGAACCGCTCGATCCAGTGGCGCGATCAGGTTGTAGACCCGCTGTTTGAATCGAAGCCTGACCACGTGATCATCGCGAAGTTCGCGAACAAGTTCGGCTTTGCCGACCGCCTGTTCCGCAACATCGAGATGGAAGACGCGGAAACGCCCAACATCGAATCCATCACTCGCGAGTTCAACTCGGGCATGTGGACCGTTGGCTACACCGGTCAGTCGCCCGAGCGGATCAAATCGCACATGGCCAACCAGCACACCTTTGACAAGACCACGCTCCGTGCGAACGGTGGGCCTTGTGATGGGGACTACTACGGTCTGCCGTGGCCTTGCTGGGGCACCGCTGAGATGAAGCACCCGGGCTCGCCCAACCTCTATGACATCTCCAAGCACGTGAAGGATGGCGGTCTGCCGTTCCGCGCCCGCTACGGTGTCGAGCGTAATGGCGAGAACCTCTTGGCCGAAGGCACCTACACTGTGGGGTCCGAAATTCAGGACGGGTATCCCGAGTTCACCATGCAGATGCTGATGGATCTGGGCTGGGATGGCGATCTGACCGCCGAAGAGCGTGACACCATCATGGGTATCGCGGGCGAGAAGACCAACTGGAAGACCGACCTGTCGGGCGGCATCCAGCGCGTCGCGATCGCTCATGGCTGTGCGCCCTACGGCAACGCCAAGGCCCGCTGCGTGGTCTGGACCTTCCCCGATCCGGTCCCGCTGCACCGCGAGCCTCTGTACACCAGCCGCCGTGATCTGGTCGATGACTACCCGACCTATGACGACCGGAAACTGTACCGTCTGCCGACCATGTATGCCTCGATCCAGAAGAACGACTTCAGCCAGGATTACCCGATTATCCTGACCTCGGGTCGTCTGGTGGAATACGAAGGCGGCGGCGACGAGACACGCTCGAACCCGTGGCTGGCTGAACTCCAGCAGGAAATGTTTGTCGAAATGAACCCGCGCGACGCCAACAACCTTGGTGTGCGGGACGGCAGCATGGTCTGGGTCGAAGGCCCCGAGGGCGGCAAGGTCAAGGTGAAAGCCATGATCACCGAACGTGTGGGCAGTGGCGTGGCGTTCATGCCGTTCCACTTCGGCGGTCACTTCCAAGGCGAGGATCTGCGGGACAAATACCCCGATGGTGCAGACCCCTATGTCTTGGGTGAATCCACCAACACCGCGCAGACATATGGCTATGACTCGGTGACCCTCATGCAGGAAACTAAAGCCACCCTCTGCAAGATCAGCGCAGCCTAAGGAGACAAGGATATGGCAAGAGCAAAATTTCTCTGCGACGCCGAGCGCTGCATCGAGTGTAACGCCTGCGTCACCGCCTGTAAGAACGAGCACGAAGTGCCGTGGGGCATCAACCGCCGCCGTGTGATCACCATCAACGACGGCAAACCCGGCGAGCGGTCCGTGTCAGTCGCTTGTATGCACTGTTCGGACGCACCCTGTATGGCCGTCTGTCCGACTGACTGCTTCTACCAGACCGAAGACGGTGTGGTGCTGCACTCCAAGGACCTGTGCATCGGCTGTGGCTACTGCTTCTACGCGTGCCCCTTCGGCGCACCGCAGTACCCGCAGGCAGGCAACTTCGGCACCCGCGGCAAGATGGACAAGTGTACCTTCTGCGCCGGTGGCCCCGAGGCCGACAACTCGGTCGAGGAGTTCCAGAAATACGGTCGCAACCGTATCGCCGAGGGCAAATTGCCGATCTGCGCCGAAATGTGCTCGACCAAGGCACTTCTGGCCGGTGATGGCGACATCGTCTCTGCGATCTACCGCGAGCGTGTTGTGGCCCGTGGCTTCGGTTCCGGCGCTTGGGGTTGGGGCACCGCTTACGACCAGAAAGCTGGCAACTGATCCGATTGATCCGCGCCCAATATGCTGTGGCGCGGGATGTGAAACTAAGTGCCCGCGGATGACCAACGTCCGCGGGCGCATCTTCTGAATTCAGGGACCTTCGGGAATGGCGCGCATTTCTATCAGATTTCTAACCCTTCTGGTGGCGGCCTTTATGACGCTGACCAGCGCGGCTTCGGCCCAGACCGTACCGGCAGAGGGGGAGCCCCGCGCTGAAACAGGCGGGGCCCAGACCCTAGAAGACATCCTGCGCCGGCAGGAAAACCAAAAGATCGACGACAGCTTCCGCAGTGAAGCCATCGGCAATCCCGCCGCTGCCGCGCCCTCGACCGGGCAGCTTGGCACTTTGGGCGGTGTGTCGGACGCAGAATTCTGGCGGGCCTACCGCTATAACGAGCTGGACGAGCTCGGGAATGTGAAAGCCTCGGCCAAGGGGCCGTCGGGCGATACCTCTGTGACCAAAGTGGTCATTCAGGACACCGGCATGACCTGGCTGCAATTCCGCCGCGGCCCGCTCAAGGATTATGGCGGCTACCTGCTGCTCGGGACCATGGCTATCCTCGTGATCTTTTTCCTGTTCCGAGGCCGCATCCGCATCGACGGCGAGAAATCGGGAAAAACCATCACCCGCTTCAAAGCGATTGAGCGTTTCGCCCACTGGACCCTTGCGGGCAGCTTCTTGCTGCTGGCGATCACGGCGCTGGTACAGCTGTTCGGCCGCTTTTTCATCATTCCGCTGATCGGGCATGAGGCTTTTGCCCCCGTCGCCATTGGCGGCAAGTGGATCCACAACAACGTCTCGTGGGCCTTCATGCTGGGTCTGGTGATGGTCACTGTCATGTGGGTCAAACACAACATTCCCAACAAGCTGGACCTGAAGTGGTTCGCGGTTGGCGGCGGTCTCTTTTCCAAGGGCGTGCACCCGCCCGCCAAGAAGTTCAACGCCGGTCAGAAGATCATCTTCTGGGGCGTCATCTTCCTTGGCGTGTCAATCTCGGTATCCGGTCTGTCGCTGCTGTTCCCGTTCGAACTGCCGATGTTTGCGGCGACCTTTGC
Source organism: Alphaproteobacteria bacterium (assembly GCA_030433335.1). GTDB lineage: Bacteria > Pseudomonadota > Alphaproteobacteria > Rhodobacterales > Rhodobacteraceae > Donghicola. The sequence continues at coordinate 60,706 of JAUILL010000018.1, forward strand.
CCACATGAACGATCTTGGCCTGCCGAAGCTGTTCGGCATGGACGCACTGCCCACCGACTTGGCGCCGCACACGGAAATGCAGCTCTCGCAGGCATGGCACGCCATTGTGGCGTTCCTGTTCATGGCGCTGATCATCGGGCACATCTACATCGGCTCGATCGGCATGGAAGGCGCGTTTGACGCCATGGGCAGCGGGCAGGTGGACGAACAATGGGCCAAGGAACACCACGGCCTGTGGTACGAAGAAGTCACCGGCAAGCCCGCCTACAAAGACGCCCATCCGGCGGAATAAGAGCAAGGAGCACACAGTATGAAAGCGATGTTCATTGCCTTTGTCGGGATCTTCGTAATCGCCATTGCGGCGGACCAGATCCTGCACCGCGCCGGTTTCGCGATTGACGAGGTTACATCCGCCCCGTCGGTTCGGTTAGACTAAGCCGAACAGTCAGAGCAGGGCGAGATGACCAGCAATCCTCAACCCACCGTGCAGCCCCCCACCGAGGGGGCTGCTCAGTCTCATATCGACCGTGCGATCCGGCATGTGTCCATTCTGGTCGTGGATGACGAGCCGGGGATGCGGAATTACCTGACCCGCACGCTGGAGCCCCGCTGCAAGAAAGTCATGGCCGCCGCCAGCGCGGAAGAGGCAAGTGCATTGCTGGATGCGCATCACTTTGATCTGGTGCTCTTGGACAACGTGATGCCCGGTCAATCCGGTCTGGACTGGTTGGCCGAGCAGCGCCGCGTGGGTCTGTTTGCCGAAGCGATCCTGATGACGGCCTATGCGGATCTGGAAACAGCGATCCACGCCATGCGGGTCGGGGCCTCGGATTTCGTTTTGAAACCGTTCCGGTCCAATCAAATCCTGAACGCGGTCAATCGCTGCATGGTGCAGAAGTACCTGCGTCGCGAGAACTTCCTGCTGAAATACGAACTACAGGCGGACAGTCTGGCCGCTCGCGGTCGTTTAATCGGCACCTCTCCGGGCATTGAGAGCGTCCGTAAAACACTGGAACGTGTGGCCCCAATGCCCACGCCGGTTCTGTTCACTGGCGAAAGCGGCACTGGCAAGGAAATCTGCGCCCGCACTCTGCACGCCATGTCGGACCGGGCCAACGCGCCTTTCGTGCCGATCAACTGCGCCAGCATTTCCCCCGAACGCTTGTCCAAAGACCTTTTCGGCGATCCCAACCAGCCCGGATCGGACGGGCTGTTGGTCCATGCCTCGGGCGGCACAATCTTCCTTGATGAAGTGGCAGAGCTGCCCCTGCCGATGCAGGGCGAACTCCTTCGCGTGCTCGAGGATGGCAGCCTGCGCCCCCATGGGTCCGAACGCGAGATGCCCTTGAATCTGCGGTTCGTTTTCGCGACCAACGCCAATCTGGACAAGGCGATGGACGAGGGTCGCTTCCGCCGCGACCTCTATCACCGCATCAACGTGGTCAACATCCAGATGCCGCCCCTGCGGGAACGGGTCGGGGATATCCCAGAATTAGCGGAGCTCTTTATGGGGAAATTCTCGCGCCAGCTGGGGGTGGAGCCACTCACTCTTACAGATCACGTACTTTTGAACACGGCCCGCTATGACTGGCAGGGCAACGTCAGAGAGCTGAAGAACTTGATCGAACGCTCTCTGATCCTTGGAGAATTTCCTCCGGAATTCGCGGGCAACACCGAAGACAGTGACAATGAGCCTGTTGAAAGCTTGCATGCGGTCGAGCGTCGGCACATCCTAAGCGTGCTGGAAGCCTGTGGCGGCAACCGTGCCGAGGCGGCGCGGCGTCTTGGGGTCAGCCGCAAGACGATCGACCGAAAATGCAGCATGTGGAATGTCTGACCGACTCAGAAATCCTGTAAGTCTACGTAACACAGTCCGCGCGCGCCTCTTGGTGATCGCGCTCTTGCCTATTCTGATCCTGCTGCCTTTGCTCTTGGTCACGGCTGTCAAAAGCTGGTCCGACCGTTTGAACGAGGTATTGACCGCCAAAGTGTCCGGCGAATTGACCGTGGCCCGCCAGCATCTGGAAGGGCTGGTCGAGGACCGCAGCGCAGCGATTGACGCATTGGGGCGGTCGGCGATGTTCCGCGATCAAGCGCGCACCGACATGGGCGAGTTTCTGGAGCGCCAGCGTCGGCAGATGGGGCTCGATTTTCTGTATTACGTGACGCCGCGGGCCTATGTGATTATGGCGGGCGGCAAAGGCGGCGTCGCCGATCCGCGCAACTGGCCGGTGGTGAATGCAGCGTTGAACGGGCGCAGCGGGGCGGCGATCGACGTTTTCTCTGAAAGTGATCTGGAGTCTTTGTCCCCCGATTTGGCATCCCGCGCACGGATTGAGCTGTTGGCCACCCAAGGCGCCGTGCCCACGGATCGCGCCGTCGAGTCCCGCGGCATGGTCGTTCACGCCGCCGCGCCTGCGCCTGGTGGCGCCTTGGTGGGCGGTGTTTTGCTAAACCGAAACCTTGGCTTCATCGACGAGATCAACGATCTGGTCTACCCGGAGGGCAGCCTGACCGGCGGCACCGATGGGACCGCGACGCTCTTTCTGGATGACGTGCGGGTCAGCACCAACGTCCGACTGTTCGAAGGGCAGCGCGCCCTTGGCACCCGTGTGTCCGCCGAAGTCCGCGACCGTGTCTTGCAAACCGGCGATGTCTGGACCGCGCGCGCCTTTGTGGTGAATGACTGGTATATCTCGGCCTACGAGCCGATCCGCGATAGCTTCAACCGCCGGATCGGGATGCTCTATGTGGGCTTCTTAGAGGAGCCCTTTCGCCAAGCCGAGCAGCGGTCGCAGATGGTGATCTGGTTCAGCTTCTTCGCAGTGATCGCGGTGACAGTGCCGGTGCTGCTGTTCTTTGCACGGTCAATCTTTTTGCCGTTGGAACGGATGAACCACGCCATCGCTCGCGTCGAAGGGGGCGATCTGAGCGCGCGCTCTGAAATCTCTGGCCGAGATGACGAGATTGCGCGTTTGGCAGCGCACCTTGATAGCCTGCTCGACCAGATACAAGAGCGCGACCGCCGCCTGCGAAATTGGGCCGAGGATCTGGAGACGCGCGTGACCGAACGGACCTCTGACCTGCAAGAGGCGAACCGGCAGCTCGAGATCACAACGCGGCAGTTGATCCTGTCCGAGAAGCTGGCCGCATTGGGCGAGATCACGGCTGGTGTCGCGCATGAGATCAACAACCCGCTCGCCGTCATTCAGGGAAATCTGGACGTCATTCAGGACCTGATGGGCGAGGGCGCATTGGAATACCGGACCGAGTTCAAGCTGATTCAAGAGCAGATACAGGCGATCAGTATTTTGGTCACGAAACTGCTCAGCTTCTCGCGTCCCGAAGAGTTCGACCAACCTCTTGGTGGCGCAAGTCCGGATGACGTTATTCATGCCAGCGTCCCCTTGGTCCATCATATTCTGTCGCGTTCCGGTGTCCGTTTGCATCTCGATCTGAAGGCCGAAGGAGAGGTCGCGATTAATGAAACCGAACTGCAGCAGGTCATCGTCAATTTGATCACAAATGGCGTTCAGGCCATGCCCTCGGGCGGAAACATTCACGTGCGCAGCCATCGCGATGACGGGTGGGCACGCCCAATGATTGTGATCGAGGTGAGTGACAGCGGGGCAGGGATGCCCGAGGAGGTGCGGGCCAAAATCTTTGATCCGTTCTTCTCGACCAAAGGGGCAAAGGGCACGGGGCTGGGTCTATCCATCACCCGCGATATTCTGCGAAGGGCAGGCGGGGCTATCACGGTAGACAGCGAAGAAGGGCGCGGAACCACCTTTGAAATTCGGCTGCCGATTAAAGAAGAGATGCCCTACTAGGCTGGGATGCCCAACTCTTTGGACAGGGTTTGCAGGACGTCCGTTCCTCGGAAGGGTTTACCAATGCAGGCGTCGAAACCGGCTGCGCGGTATTCGCGGATTTGATCGGCCATCACGTTCGCGGAAATGACGATGCAGGGGGGGCGGGTCTTGCCCGTTTTGCGGGCAATCGCATCGATTGCGCCCAACGCGGCCATGCCGTCCATTTCAGGCATAGAGATATCCAGCAATACCGCATCCCACTCCATCTCGGAAAAACGCTCCACGGCTTCTCGGCCATTGGCAACCAAAACCGCCTTGATTCCGGCCCGTTTTAGCAAGCTGCCCAGGACCAACCGGTTTGTGCCGTTGTCGTCTGCCGCCAACACACGCAGTCCAGCCAGCGCAGACGCAGGCCTGTCGGGCTCGTTGGCAGGAGCAGGGACGTCGACTGGGGCTTCTTGAACGACGACCGGAAGGGGCAGGCGCAATTCCACCCGCGTGCCAGCGCCTTTGCGGCTGGTGACGGAAATCTTGCCATTCATCATCGAGACCAGACGGCGGACAATCGACATCCCCAGACCGGTTCCACCGTAGCGACGGGTGATTGCGCCATCCGCTTGCTCGAAATCCTCGAAGATTCGCTGAATCTGCTCTTCATTCATGCCAATACCGGTGTCGACGACGGAAAAGACCACATCGCCGCTGTCGGGGTTGGACATCTCTAGGGTGACGCTGCCGGTTTCCGTGAACTTGATCGCATTGCTGAGCAGGTTGTTCAGCACCTGCATCAACCGCATCGGGTCGCCCACACGCTGCGGGCCATTGTCTTTGACGTCAATAATCAGGTCGATGCGTTTGGCTTCGGCCGATAGGCGGTGCAGGCCAGAGGCGCGGCGAATGATCTCGTTCAGATCGAAATCCTCTGGCATCAGCGCCAATTTGCCTGCCTCGATCTTGGAGAGGTCCAAGATGTCATTCAGCACGTTCAGCAGCACATCACCGGATTGGCGGATGGTCTCTACCATCTCGGCGTGGCGTGGCGAGGTCACCTCGTGGGACAGGACTTCGGCCATACCCAGAATGCCATTCAGGGGCGTCCGGATTTCATGGCTCATGTTGGCGATGAATTGGGACTTCATGCGGTTGGCACTTTCGGCCTTGTGAACCGCGCGGCTCAGCTCTGCGTTGGAACTGCGGATGTCCGTTACATCCTTGAGAACCAGTGTCCATCCCATGCAGCTTGTGGCGCCCTCAAGCGGCTTCTCGATGGGCATGACGCGCAGCTCAAAGGCACGGCCGGCGACTTCAAGAAGAGTCCCGCCGGGCAAGGTGGCGTCAAACGCCAATGCTCTGAGCTCTTCCCAATCCGCCAGACATTTCGCGTCAGCGTTCCCACTCTCCTCGAGAAGTATGCGGAAAGAGGGGTTCTTGATTGTGAATTCGCCGGTTTCGTCAATGACGGCGACGGGTTGCTCTGCATCGTAGAAGAGCGCGCCCTTGGCCACAGAAGCCACGTCAAACATCCGGTTGGACAAGATCATCCGGACGATCAGCACGATGGCAAAGGAAAACAGGAAGGGTGTCGGATCAAAGCCAAAGAAGGCAATCCCGAACCCCACATAGGCGATATTGCCCGCTGACGGGATGATCGTGATCAGCAGCAGTGTCAGAAAGAATCCTCGATAGGCGGGGCGCGCCCGAAGGAAACTGCGGGCAGCGATCAGGATGCCACCTGCCATGAAGGCGTAGAGATAAGATACTGCGACATAGAACAGCGGGCCGTGGACGTATTCCAGCGCAGGACCTTGGGGGGTTTCGATAAAGCCTGTCTCGGGCAGGTAAAACAGCCCGTGGTATTTGTTTGTGGTGCTCATCAGCACGATCACCGTCGGCGCGATCAGAAGAGAGGCCAACCGCGGCAGGCTGATTGTGACCGATCTGGCATGGGCAAAATCGTAGAGGAAGTAACACCAAGCCGTGGCCAGCGTAGAGATGAATATGAAACTGACCTCGGCCCACCACATCTTGCAGGACGCGGTACTACTGAGCAACTCCATCAGCACAAAGAGCAGCCAGCCTTGCGTCGCCAGATAGCCGATCAGGAAAAACGACTGTCCGTGGAATTTGCGTCGGCGCAGCACCCAAAGGCCCGCGAGACACACACCGGCCAGCGTTCCGATCGCCACGTAGGCCGGAAGCTGCGGTTGCGAAAGAGTGAAACACTGCGGCAGGTGCAAATTGGCCATCCATTGGAAAGGGGAGCCTTTCGGCGATATCCCACTCCTGCCAGAGATGGCTGCAATTAAGGAGGTGTCCTCTGGGCTACTCGCCTAAGCAATTCGGGGATGCAAGGATGGGTGACCCACACGTAAGTGTGGATTTCAACCCAATTGCGGGCGTTGCCTTGGACGATCAGGTTGCAGAAGTGGTTTTGGTCGCGGGCGGCTCAACCTTGGGGGATGGCTCTTGCGGTGCAGAAACGACGCCGCCGGGTTTCGTGGGGCGACCGCTGATCGCTTCTGACACCCAAGCGATTAAAATCATCAGCGCGATTCCGAGCGGAGGCAGGCTCCAGGCCAACCAGTCAGGTTTGTCCATGGCCGCCATCAGAACCTGCGCCGAGAGCGACATCAGGGTGCCAGACGAGAAGACCAGCAAACCCTGACGCCCCATGAGCGCGAGCGGCTTGGTCCAGTTCTGAGCGCAAAGCGTCAGCACAATTTTTGCATGGGACAAGACATAGGCAAGCGCCATGATGTGCAGCATGCGCGGCAACGACACGAAGGTTTTGTCATGGGCGACCAGATGAAACGGAGCGCCTGCACGGCCCATGGTCAGCATCATCTTGTTCATAGCGGTGCCGAGGGGCGGGATCTTCATCCAAGCCAGCACAAAGAACAGGAACGCGATGCAGCCCCAGAACAGGATCGGTTTGTAGGGAATAAACTGTTTGCCTTGGCGTTTACTAAGGCCGGTCATCAGGCCCGCAACAAAGAGAACCTGCCAGGCCAGCGGGTTAAAGAACCAGCCACCGGGGTTCGGAAAGGCTGGCAGATTCCACCGGTAGAGGCCGGTCAGGAACCAGAACCCAACAGACAAGGCCATCATCAGCGCGGGACTGCGCAAGCCAACCAAAATCGCAATAGGGGCCGTGATTAACAGGACCGAATAGGCAGGCAGAATGTTCACGTAGCCCAACTGGTGACCGAGCGTCGGTAGGCCGACCAAAGCTTCTGCGGTCTGCCCGAACACACGGGTCAGGTTAATCTTGGTCACCATCTCCGGAACACCGAACCAGAGCGCACCTGCGCTGAAGATCGCGATAGCCCACGCGGTCAGCAGGATCTGCGTCATGTACAGCGTCCAAGCCCGCGCCCACATGGGGCGCACAGCTGCCCAGAGCCCGTTGGCTTCGCGCTGAGCGGCCATGAATCGCCCGGAATAGGCAAGACCCGCCGCCATACCCGACAGCACAAAGAAGGCCTCTGCGGCGTCAGAGAAGCCGAAATTGCGGTTCGTGTAGTCTTCGAACGGGTTGCCCGGCACGTGGTTGATAAAGATCATCACGAGCGCGAGGCCCCGAAAGACGTCGAGCCTTGGGTCACGGGGGCGGCGAGCGCCGGATACAATTTGGCTGGCGGATGCCTTTGGGAAAGGCACCAGCTTGGCTTCAGGCTGTGGCATGTTCCGGTTTTCCTTCGCGGGCGGCGGCGTCAAAGACGTTCTCTTCCTGCCAGCGGGTGTGAATAGAATGATAGGCGCTCACCACGGGTGAGGGCACGCGCTCTTCGGGGGTCACAAATAGCGCGTGTGTCAAAGGGCGCGAGGTGATCGCGATCAAGGCGGGCGCTAGAAGCATGGGCACGCATACAGGCAGCAACCAGAGCGTCAGATCAGGCGCGATGTAATGCACAACGGTCAGGGCAATGGCACCTGTGCCTGTGATCCACATCCCTGCGCCAATCCCTTGCCAGAGGCTCAGTTTGCCTTCGCCGCGTTGGTTGGCAGGCCAGCCGCCGTCTTTACCAAGCAAAACCTGAACAACAGCACGGCTCTGGTACATCAGCATGAGTGGCGCGAGGAAGGACGAGAGCAGAATTTCTGTCGCGACAGAAAACGCCGCGCGTACCGTGCCTCCGAACCCTTCGATCCGCTTTTCGCGTACCACAGCAGTCAGAATTAGAAACTTCGGGACGATCAGAAGACCGACGATGCCCAAGAAGAGCGCTGTGATTTCCTTGGTCCGGTCGTCGGGGAATACAGGGAAGAGTTGGTAGGGCTCGGGGAAATAGTCGGGCAAGGGCGCCATGATGGTCGCCAGAACGGACGCCACCAGAAAGCAGGCCCAGATGAGCGAGACGATGTAGGCAAAGATGCCCTGCAAGAAGACAAAGCGGCTCCAGCCAGCCAAACCGGGGGCGAGGATCAGGCGGCTGTGCTGCAAGTTCCCCTGACACCAGCGGCGGTCTCGGCGCGCATAAGACAGGATGTTCTCTGGACCTTCTTCGAACGAGCCTTCGATGGTCTCGTCCACCAGAACTTTCCAGCCGTTGCGGGCCAGGAGCGCGGCCTCGACGTAGTCATGGCTCAGGATGTGACCGCCAAAGGGAGGAGGTCCGGCCAGTTCAGGCAGGCCGCAGCTTTCGGCAAACGCTTTGACGCGAATGATCGCGTTGTGACCCCAGAACGGTCCGGTCGAGCCCTGCATGCGGGCAAGACCCCGGCTGAAAATCGGGCTGTGAAAGCTGGCGGCGAACTGCATCGCGCGGCCGAAAAAGGAGTTGCCGTTGACGATTTTCGGAAGCGTCTGAAGAAGCCCGATATCGGTGTCTGCCTGCATGCGTGCGACCATCCGGCGGATCGTGGCGCCTTCCATCAGGCTATCTGCGTCCAGAATGACGGCTAGCTCATAGGCACCGCCGGATTTGCGAATAAAATCCTCGATATTGCCAGCTTTGCGGCCACGATTGTCTGTACGGCGACGGTAGAAGATACGGCCGCGCCCGAGCGTTTCCTCAAGAAGTCGCAGGTAGACCTGCTCTTCAATTGCCGCGTTTTCGGGGTCGCGCGTGTCCGATAGGATGGCAATGTCCGCAGGCATGTTCGCGGCAATCAAAGACCGGTCCATTGCCGCGATGCGGGCGAAGGTCGAGACAGGATCTTCGTTGCAGATGGGGACCAGCACCACGGTTGCGGGTGCTGGCAACGTTAACTCAGGATTGGGAAGGGGGCGCCGACGCGCCCCAAGGCCCAGACACGCCTGTGCAGCGCCCCACGCCAACCATGCGGTCGTGATCAGGATCAGAAAGCCCCTGAGCACGTCCCAAATGTCGACGCCGTCCTGTATGGTTGCGTCCACCATCAGCACTGTCGCGATTGTTGCCGCTGCGGCGGCGAACGCCAATGTCGCGATACGGTAAAATACAGTGCGACTGTCTAACGGTGGCAGGCGTTTCATAGTGTGTCAGGTTTAAAGGGTCAGGCCCACTGGCGCGGGACCAGAAGGCGGATCATGTTTAAAATAGAGAGGCCTTCGCCACGTGTTTCCACGACCTGCTGGGGCATATCCAGAGGTGCGGCGGGGGGCGTTGCGAAGTTGTCCATACCCATGGCGGTTGCGTCCGGGGAGGTCATGGTGCGGGTCTGAGTGGTCATTCCTTCATCCATTGATATAGCCATGTTTCGGTCAGAGTTTGCTCGTAGCCCTCAACGGCTGCCTTCAGTTCAACGACAGAGTCCGAGGTCGCTTTGACTTCAATCACCAAACGCCAGATATCCGTTCCGCTAATCTTGCTCAGGATGGCTTCGGCGACTTCGCCCCGGTTCACTGTTACTGCAGGTTCAACGTCTGCATCCGCTGGAAGTTCCGACAAAGTGCCGCCCTGAAAATCGACGACGAATTTGCGAGTGTCGGCTTTTTCTTCGACGCCAGCGACGCCGCCTTCACCTACGCGGGTGCGCAGTACGCGGGCACGGGTCGCGGACCCGTCACCTTCGGGGGTAAAGCCCCAATGCATCCGGTAGGAAAGTTCGATGGATTGACCCGCCTCGGCCGGCGCCTCGGGAATCCAGAATGCCACGATATTGTCGTTGGTCTCCATGTCCGAGGGGATTTCGACTAGACGGACAGAGCCTTTGCCCCAATCACCCAAGGGCTCGATCATGAGTGATGGGCGCTTTTCGTAATGCGCCTGTGCATCGAGATAGCTGTCGAAGTCACGGCTGCGCTGCACGAGACCAAAGGATTTCGGGTTCTCAGCACCAAGATAGGAACTGGCGAGGCGTGTGGGGTTCTTGAGCGGGCGATAGAATGTCTCGCCGCTGCGGGTGTTCAGCACCAGTGCTTCGCTGTCGTGCACCGCAGCGCGGAAGTCATCGAACGCGCCTTTGTCGTTGCCCGCAAACAGGAACATCGAGGTCAGGGGCGCGATGCCGAGTTGCTCGACATCGTTGCGCATGTAGAGGCGTGCAGTCACATCCACCACGGTCGCGTCGCCAGGATTCACGACAAAGCGGTAGGCCCCGGTCACGGACTTGCTGGTCAGTGCCGCGCAGATTGTGACGGTGTCCGAATAGGGCTCGGGACGCTCAAGCCAGAACTCTGAGAAGCGCGGGAATTCTTCTGATCCGGACAGACCGGTGTTTACGGCCAGACCACGGGCGCTCAGTCCGTAAACGTTGTCGCGACCCAGTGCGCGGAAGTAGCTCGCGCCGAGGAAAACAATCAGCTCGTCAAAGATGTCTGCGCGGTTCATCGGCGCATGGATGCGGAAGCCGGCAATGCCGGGCATCTCTGCATCTTCGGGGACACCAAGGCTCTCGGGGTAGTAGAAATCCTTGGTCGAGAAGGTCATGGGACGGGCTTCGCCGCCGACCACTTCATTGATGTGGACAGGCTGCTTGAACAGCCATCCCAGATGGAAGGCATGCATCCGGAAATGCTGGCCCTGATCGTGCCAGCGCGCGCGCTCGGGCAAGAAGCGGATGCGCTGATAGGCATCATAGTTCAGGTCGGCCAGAAAGCCGCCGATTGTTTCCGGTTCGGGAAGGGGGGCTTCGGCGGCCTTTTTCATACGCTCCGACAGAATGTCGAAGGAGAAGGGTTCGCCCAAGGTTTCCTGAGCATTCGCATAGGTTGCAGATGTCAATGCAAAAGCGGCAGCGGAGCATGCAAGGCCGGCTAGGAAAGAGCGCCGGTTGAACGCGGGGTCTTGGAAGGTAGGGGTAGTAAGCTGCTGCATCTTAAACAATAGCGACTCCAGCAAAAATCAGGGTTAGTACTTCTTCCCTTATTTTAATCACGGCGCACTGTTCGCAAGAGATAAAGTTGTCGCTGCATGGCAGAAATTTGCTTATCGGCGGATTTGCACAAAGCGGCGTCACTCCGCGTGATAGAGTGATCTCTTAGCTGGTGTGCTCAAAAGAATGGCAAAGTTTATTCTTTAATCTCTATGGTTTATAAGGGGTTCCTGAGATTGTGAGCCCCCCGAAACGCGTCGGTGAAGGTGTCAATTTACCATTTATGTAAGCCATTCTGACGCGCATGCTGCGCTGCAGATATCGCCGGTTGTCACTCTGTTGCACTAGGTCAATTTTTTGTGCACCGCCAAAAAGCCGTCATCCTCACATTTTTTACGCAGAACGCCGCGAAAATCGTCGTCATTTTGCATCGGACCGGCGTGATTCTTTTCGCAGATTCGGATTGATCCCTGGTTCCCGCGATAGGTGAACGCCCTTTCTGAACGGGGACAATCTTTGCAATGTGTCACGGCTGTTTCTATACCGTAGATATTATTTCTGAAGACAAGGATGGCTGTTGCGCTTTGCAAAACAGTAAGGCGCTTTGAGATTTGATTGATTGCGAAATATGGCGCTGTGCGGGATCACTGAAAAGGTGGCAAACGCACACCTCAGACCTGCGCCGCTGGCGCAGAATTCGAAGGCTGTTCATGTCAGGAAGAGTGGAGGCGAGTACCCAGTCTTTCTTACTTCGACATACAGGGACATTTGAGGACAAATGTCTGATATGGAAGGAGAAAACATGACAAAGTTGAAGTCTTCACGGAGCCAGATGGGGACAAATCGGGCCAAACATGGACACCGATTTGTCGTACGGGATCGTACGTCGTACTTCGTTTTGTACTACGCGTAGTGCGATATAAAAACATCATAAAATCAGTATCTTAAGATAAAACCAGTCGAGCCGACTGATTTCGTACTACGCCCATACCACGCTTGTTGTTGTCCAACGATGGCGCCGTAGTACGAGTACTGCGATTTCTTGATCTAGCTAAGCTATCAGCGCAACCTCGCTCGGCTTCAAGCCGCGCAAGGCGTGGAGGCTATTGCTAGTCGCTCGGCGGCCAAGGAAGGAGCAAGCATGAAGCTTTCAGCTCAAATCATCAAATCTGCAAAGTCGAAAAATAAGCGCTACCGGCTGTCTGATGGCCGAGGATTAACCATTTCAGTCGAGCCAAACGGTAGAAAAATCTGGCGTCTGGCGTATCGTGTTGGATCGAAGAATACCACGAAGACGCTTGGTGAGTTTCCCTACGTAGGACTTCGAGAGGCGCGTCTTGTGGCGCAGGAGTTTCTACTGCATGTAAAAATGGGTGAGGAACCGAACTCTCTTTCGGTGCAGCCAGTTGAACAGGGCGAGAGCGTTACGTATTCGCTACAAAGAGCAGATCTGTCCGAACTTGAGCCGGTCGTGGTTATACCGACGTTTTCAGATGTTGCGGCAGAGTTCTTGAGGAAGCGGGAACTCGAAGGGATCAGGCCGCGCACCCGCCACAGGATTGAGAGACACATCGCGTCGGCGGCAAAGTTTGTTGGCAATACGCCAATCAACGAAGTCCGCGCGACAGATGTCTTGACGATTTGCAGAACGTGGGTCGACGCTCGCAAGTTGCCTTCTGCCGAACATCAAAGGACGCTTCTTAGCCAAGTATTTAGGTTCGCTGTTGGCCTTGGGTATATCGAGAATGATCCTGCCGCATTGGTCTCATCGGCGATCCCAAAGGCTCCGAGAAAGCACCTACCTGCGATAACTGAACTTTCTCGGTTAAAATGGCTTATCAAGCAAATTCTAGCGTACCAAGGCGATCCTATTGTAGCGAATGCGCTGCGATTTGCTTTACTTGTGTATCCTAGACCCGGCGAATTGCGGCAAGTCCGCTGGTCTGAGATAGACTTGGAATCTGCGGTTTGGAACGCGCCTGCCGAGACAATGAAAATGAAGCGTCCACTTCTTGTCCCGCTCTCGAGACAAGTGGTCCATATGCTCGAGGCAATGAAAGCACTTCGTTCACGCAACCCTTATGTGTCTCACTCCACGCGCACGCATTCGGGAATGCTCTCGGAGAACACACTTTCCAAGGCTTTGAAAACCATTGGTGTCCCACCCTCCGAGCACGTTCCACATGGGTTTCGCTCCACTGCCAGTACAATTCTTAACGAGAATGGATGGAATGCTGACTGGATTGAGGTTTCTCTTGCCCATGTGCCAAGCGGAGTTCGTGCAGTTTACAATCGAGCAAAGTATGTTGAGGATAGAGTAAAAATGGCTCAATGGTACGCAGATTATCTAGAGCATATTGCACAAGAGTAGATTTACGGACTGAATGCGTAAGTGCTTTCCGCTCGCTTTGAAGGTGTGAAGGAACCGAATGGAATACATTGTTCAGTATAGTGGGATTGATAACGTTTCATTTGCCCGAAAAAGCCAAGTAGAGCAGTTCATTTCCCGAGAGAAGAAGGAATGGAAAGCGTTTCTTGAACATTTCAATACAGTTCGAGAGTTCCAAAGTATTCCAATGAGCCGAGGAGTTGCCACGACTAGGGTCAGGACGCATTGATTTCCGTTGTGCTGCGTGATTCACGGCTCGGAAAACGGAGCGGTGACATGAGTGATCTATACTGGTTAAGCGATACGCAGATGGCCAAGCTTGAACCTTTTTTCC
>JAUILL010000019.1 GCA_030433335.1 Alphaproteobacteria bacterium
GTTGCGCGACGTGTGGTTCGGTCGTCGTGCTGGCTCTTCTAGAGGTTCGTCAATCCCTTGCAAAAGACTTCTCGTGATGTCCCTGATTGGAGGGCATCAAGGGACGCATTGCCTCTTGAATGCCTGGAGGCGGCCGGTGATGCCAACTGCCTGCCCATTTCCCGTCACGCCGATCCGTCACAGTTGCCACCTGTCTTCTAACGGGTGGAAGGCGTCAGCGCGCCTGCCTTTCCACCCAAAAGGAGAGACTGCAGTGGGTGGGTTTTCACTGGGCCTCGTGAGACAGTCTTGCGATCAGGTCATCCATTACAGCGGCGTTTTGCATGCGTAGGATTGATTCCGCAGCGGTCATGTCGTGTCGACGCATTGCGTCAATCAGGAGTGTCATCTCTTCGGCCATGATCTTGCGTCGGCCCGCGCCATATCCATAATTCCGGCGGAAGGCGAATATAGTGTCCCAGCCGCGCAAGAAGACGCGCAGGGCCTCTTGGTTCCCGCCGAACTCCATGATGCGGGCGTTGAAGCGACGGTTGCTCTCGATCGCCTCTGTGTCACTGCCCGCGTCGATTTGATTCCGATAATCCTCGGCCAAGGCTTCCAGTTCGCGGATCCGCTCCAGCGTCAGTTTTCGCATTCCGCTGCGGACGGCAAAGATACGCAACTCGGTGTTCAGCTCGAACAGGTCCGTGACATAGCTGCTGTCCAGCTTGCGCACGGTCGCGCCGCGATTGGGTTCGATGCTGACCAGCCCTTCGCCCTCCAGCTTTCGCAAAGCCTCGCGCAGGGGCATGGTCGAGAACCCCAGCCGCTTGGCCAGTTCGCTGGTTTTTAGGCGCTCGCCGGGGGTCACCCGACCGGCAAGGATGTCTTCTCGGATCAGGTTGGTCACCTGATCCACTGAGTTTACGGCACTATCGGCTGGCAAAGTTGCTTCATCTTCCATGCGCAGAATGTTGATCAACCCGCCTTGCGGATCAAGGAGATATGTTCGGCGTCGATCAGGATCGTCCCGTCATTGCGACACAGGCGCACGGCCTCTGTGATAACGCCTGCGGGGCGCGAGCTGCTCTCGCGTTTGGCGGTAAAGTCCATTTCCACATAGACCTCGTCCCCCGCCAGGATCGGCGTTTTGAACCGCACGTCATTCCAACCCAGCGACGCGATCGAGGTATCCTCATAAAGCTTCAGCTCGGTCTTCAGCCCCTCCATCAACGACAGGCCATAGAGGCCGTGGGCGATGATTCCGGGAAAACCGGCCTTCTTCGCGTAGTTTTCATCCGTGTGCAGGGGGTGGTAATCCCGCGTTAGGCGACAGAAATCTGCAATGTCCTGTGCTGAAATTTTGTGCGTTCCGGTCGTGTGCGTCGTGCCGACCACCACATCTTCGTAAAACAGGTTCATGCGTAGGCCTTCTGCACCTGACGCGCGATGATCATGCGCTGGATCTGGTTGGTGCCCTCGTAGATCTGGCTGAGTCGCACATCGCGGAACAGGCGCTCGATGCGGAACTCGCGGGAATAGCCGTTGCCGCCATGGATTTGCAGCGCGTTCGAGATGTGAACCTGCGCCATATCGGTGGTGAACAGCTTGGCCTGCGCGGCCTCCATCGCGATGGAATGGCCCGCATCATAAAGCTTGGCCGCATTGTGGATCAGCAGGCGCGCAGCCGAGATATCCTTGGCCATATCGGCGATCATGAACTGGATCGCTTGGTGTTCGAAGATGGGCTTGCCGAACTGCTTGCGGTCGTTGGCGTAGGTGATGGCGTCTTCCATCGCGGCCTGCGCCATGCCCAACGCCATCGACGACATCATCAAACGGGCAAAGTTGAAGTTCCCCATGGCCATCTTGAACGCGCCGCCTTCGGGGCCGATCAGGTTGGTGACGGGCACGCGGACCTCATCAAAAGTGACCATGCACTCGGCCAAACCGTGCATCCCCAGCAGGTCTTCGGACTTGCCTTTGATCACGCCCGCGCGGTCGGTTTCGACAAGGATACAAGAGATGCCTTTGTGGCCCGCCTCGGGGTCAGTTTTCGCGAACACCATGATCACGTCGGCAATCTGGCCAAAGGTTACCCACGCTTTGGTGCCCTTGATCACATACTCGTCGCCGTCGCGGATCGCCGTTGTTTTCATAGCCGCAACGTCCGATCCGGTGTCGGGCTCGGTGACTGCAGTGGCCGGAATGACAGAGCCGTCAAGGATGCCCGGGATCCAGCCCTTGGTGGTCTCCGACCCGTGGTGATCCAGGAAAATCGCGGCCTCGACCGGAATGGCGAATGCGTTGCCGACCGCGCCAGAGCCGCGCGCGATCTCTTCCATCACGATGCAGGCGGCCATTGCATCAAGGCCCACGCCGCCCGCGTCTTCGCTGAGTGCAACGCCGAACAGACCCTGTTCAGCCAGCGCGTTGTAGATTTCGCGGGGGAATTCATCCTCGCGGTCGATGATGGCGGCCGCAGGGGCGACCACGTTTTCCGAAAGCTTGCGCGCGGTGTCCCGCACCATGCGCTGCTCTTCGCTGTAGAACTGATCCAATGTGATCTCCAAATTCCGAAAACTGATACGATCTGATCAAGAGCTAACTCTGCGACTCGCTTCGGTCAAGCCGAGGCAATGCCCGCGTGAAAGGCATCCGAG
Organism: Alphaproteobacteria bacterium; assembly: GCA_030433335.1. Classification (GTDB taxonomy): domain Bacteria; phylum Pseudomonadota; class Alphaproteobacteria; order Rhodobacterales; family Rhodobacteraceae; genus Donghicola. The sequence continues at coordinate 2,643 of JAUILL010000019.1, forward strand.
GGCTCTCTGTCGCAAAAATAGACGATCACGTGCTTCGGATCGGCCGAATAGGCCTGTACAGTTGCCGCTGTGATTGCACGAGCGGCCTCTTCTTTCGCCTTCTGGGGTCTCGGAAAGGCGTGAACCTTTATGAAAATGCGGTAAATTTCAGCACGTTTGCCAAATTTTCCAGCATGCCCGTAGGAATTTTCAGGGGCCGAAAAATAATAGCAGGTCACGATATCGGCGCTGATCCCATAGGCATCACAGAGCCCTTTGGTCATGGATTCCGTCGCAACCTCCCGTATTTCTTGGGAACAGTCGTTGTCGATGATTTCGATGAAAGGCATGCGGGGTCTCCTGTTGGTTGTGCATGTGCCGCATTAGATACGAATAACGGGCGTTGACTTATTATCTGATCAGAAGAAGGCTGAGTGCAACAGATTTGCGAACAGGTTCGGATCGGGCCGCGGAAGGAAAGACCAAGATGACGTTCAAGGGCAGCTATACAGTGTGCGTGACCCCCTTCACCGCCGAGGGTGCAGTCGATCTGGAGGCGCTGAAGTCCTATGTCGATTGGCAGATCGAAGAGGGTGTGCACGGCCTGATCCCCCTTGGCAGCACCGGCGAATTCCTGTCCCTGACCCGCGATGAACGCACCGCTGTCGCCGAAACCGTGATCCGTCAGGCCGATGGCCGCGTGCCCGTCCTGATCGGCACCGCCGCTGAATGGACAGACGAAGCAGTGTCCTTGAGCAAAGAAGCAGAGACCCTTGGCGCGGACGGGGTGATGCTGGTGCCACCCTATTACTCGTCGCCCACCGACGCGGAATTGGTGGCCCACTTCACCCGCGTGGCCGAGGAGATTTCGATCCCCGTGATGCTGTACAACAACCCGTTCACCGCGAACGTGGACCTGTCGGCGGATCTGGTCGGGCGCCTGTCCGAAGTGGACAATATCTCTTACATCAAGGACACGTCGAAAAACGTGCACCGCGTCACCGAACTACTCGAGGCGTGCCAGGGCCGGATGACTGTTTTCGCGGGCTACTACCCGTGGGAAAGCTATCTGGCGGGCGCCGAGGGCTACAGTTCGGTCATGTCCAACATCGCGCCGAAACTGTCGGCCGAGATGTTCGACAAGACCGTCGATGGCTCGGGGCAGGGGCGTGACCTCTATGTCCAGAGCCTGCCGCTGATCAACGCGCTGGCCGGTGACCTGTATGTGTCGGCCACCAAGGCCGCGATGAAAATGATCGGTCGCTCGATGGGCGATCCCCGCCCGCCGCGTCTGCCTTTGCCCGAGGCAAAGCGCGCGGAGCTTGAAGGAATTCTACGAACACTCGGGTTCATCGCCTGAGCGAAAGGCGCCACGCGCCACAACAACAAAGACCCCCTCCCCAACAGTGAGTTTAACAAGGAAACGCATGATGAAACTGACCAACATTGCACTTTGCGCCGCCATGGCGATCACCGCTGTCGCCGCACCTGCCTTTGCTCAGGACATCACCCTGAAAGCCAGCCATAACGCCAACGCAGACGAGCCCTATGGCGTCGGCCTGCGCAAAATGGCCGAAGTTCTGGAAGCCAAGACCGACGGCGCGGCCACCATCAACGTGTTCGACAACGCGACCCTCGGCGACGAGATGGAGAGCATTCAGGGCACTCAGATGGGCACCGTGGACATCGCGGTAACCGCAAACTCGACCCTGTCGAACTTTGTCCCTGATCTGTCTGTCTTCTCGCTGCCCTTCATGTTCGAAAACGCCGAGCAAATGGACCGCGCCCTCAGCGATCCTGCCGTTCGCGACGCCATTCAGGCAGAGCTTGAAAAGCAGGGCTTCCACCTGCTGGCCGTCTTCTCGGCAGGCACCCGTCACATCATGACCAAGAAGCCGATTGAGTCGCTGGCCGACATGGAAGGCCTGAAGATCCGCACCATGCAGAACCCTGCGCACGTAGATACCTTCAACGCATTCGGCGCGAACGCGACCCCGATTGCCTACACCGAACTTTACGGCGCGCTGGAAACCGGCGTTGTTGATGGCGCAGAGGCAGCGAACACCAACTTCTTCTCGCAGAAGTTCTACGAAGTGGCACCCGACTGGGCCGTTGTTGGTTGGCTGGAGCTGGTCGCGCCCGTGATCATGGGCAAAGCGGCCTATGACGCTCTGCCCGAAGACGTTCAGGCGGCATTGGACGAAGCGGGCCTCGAAGCCGGCAAGTTCGAGCGTGCCACCTATCTGGCCAGCGACAACGCACGCTTTGCAGATCTGGAAGAGGTCGGCGTGAAAATGACCCGTCCTGACACCACCGAGTTCCGCGAAGCCGCAGCCCCCGTCCAGCAGAAATATCTGGAAACCGAAGGCCAGAAGAAAATCTTCGAACTTCTGAAATCGGTCGAGTAACCCTTCTTACTTGACCCAACTTCCCCGGCCGTGTCGCTTCCTGTGCGGCCGGGGCTTTAAGATCGGAAAGTTTCGCCCATGTTCGCCCTTCTCGAGCGCCTTTGTCTGTTTTTGCGCGCAATCGCCTCTGCTGCGGTGGTTATCTTGTTCACCGTGATGATGGTGGCGGTTCTGGTGCAGATCGGTGGGCGATACGTCTTCAACTACTCCATCGCAGCCGCGTCAGAGATCGCGACCTTCAGTCAGATTTGGCTGGTGCTTCTGGGCTCCGGTGTGGCTTTGGCCCGCGGCCAGCACGTGGCGATCGACATGCTGCCTGCCAAGCTGCCACTGCCCTACGCCCGCGCCGCGCTGGGTCTGATCGCGGTGGTCGTCGCAAGTTTCCTCTGGGTTCTAGCCTATGGCACACAGCCCCTGATCAAGATGGGCGCGTTCCAGCTGTCGCCCGCCCTGCGCGTCCCGATGAAGTATATCTACCTCTGCCTGCCCATCGGCGCCGGATACATGACGCTCGAGCTGCTGCTCGCCGTGATCCAGCGCTGGGACAATCCGTTCCCCCCGCCCGAAGCTGACCCAGACCCCGAGGAGGCCATCTGATGCTGGTTATCGCACTCGCCTTCCTGTTTCTTCTCGCTCTCGGCGTCCCTGTTGTCTTTGTTCTTGGGGCCTCGGCGGTGCTGGCGCTGGTCACCACGACCGACGTGCCCGTCGCCATCGTCAGTCAGCGCGTCTTTGCCGGACTGAACTCGTTTACCCTGATGGCGATCCCGTTCTTTGTGTTCGCTGGCGTGATCATGGACGCAGGCGGCATCTCTCGCCGGATCGTCCAGTTCGCCTCGGCTTTGATCGGCTGGGTCGTCGGCAGCCTTTACCAAGTGAGCTGCGTTGCGGCGGCTGGTCTGGCGGCGATCTCGGGCTCCGGCTCGGCGGACACTGCAGCGATCTCGGCGATCATGCAGCCTCAGCTGCGCCGTAAAGGCTATGACGTCGACTATGGCGCGGCCCTGATTGCCTGCGCAGGCTCTATCGCGCAGGTCATCCCCCCAAGCCTGACCATGGTTATCCTTGCGGTCGTGTCCAACGTGTCCATCGGCGCGCTTTTCATCTCGGGCATCCTGCCGGGCGTGATGTGCATCCTGATGCTGATGGTCATCTCCTACTTCAAGGCCAAGAACGGTGGCGACGCCTACCGCGATAGCGAACCCTTCACCCTGCCGCGCCTCGGCCGCGCCGCATGGTCCGCGCTGCCCGCCGCCGGCATGCCCTTCCTGATCCTTGGCGGCATCCTTGGCGGGGTCTTCACCCCGACCGAAGCAGCGGCTGTCTCTGGCTTCTATGGCCTGCTGGTTGGCGCGTTTGTTTACCGTGATCTGAAGCTCTCGGCGCTGCCCGGTCTGATCCTGAAGACCGCGTCCCTGTCCGCCGCCGTCATGCTGATCATCGGCACCGCGAGCGTCTTCTCTTGGCTGATTGCGAACGCGAACGTCCCGCAAATCCTAGGCGAATGGATCAAGAGCGTCTCGTCCAGCCAAGTCGTGTTCCTGATCATCGCGAACCTGTTGTTCCTGTTCGTCGGCATGTTCCTCGAAACCATTGCGGCGATCCTGATCATGGTGCCCGTACTGGCCCCGATCGCTGTGACCATGGGGGTCGACCCGCTACACTTCTCGCTGCTCGTCATCCTGAACTGCGCGATTGGCACCGTGACTCCGCCCTATGGCGTGTCCCTGTTCGTGGCTTCGTCCGTCGCCGGACGGTCCGTGATGCAGGTCTCCCGCCGCCTTGCGTGGCCGCTCGCGGGCCTGTTCGTCATGCTGATCGCCGTGACCTTTATTCCCGAACTCACCCTGTTCATGCCCCGCATGTTCGGCCTGATTGATTAACCAGAAAGACCACCACTCATGACCAAACTCAAAGTCACCATCGCGGGCATCGAATTCGACGCTAAGTTCGAAGAGGCCGCCCCCAAAACCGTCGCCGCCTTCCGCGCGCAACTCCCCTACAAAAGCCAGGTCGTCCACGTGCGTTGGTCGGGCGAGGGCGTTTGGATCCCCCTTGGCGACACAGATTTCGGCGTCGATTATGAGAACCACACCACCTATCCCGCGCCCGGTCAGTTCGTCCTGTACCCCGGTGGCATTTCGGAAACCGAGATCCTGCTGGCCTATGGCGGCGTGAACTTCGCCTCTAAAATGGGGCAACTGGCGGGCAACCACTTCATCACCCTGACGTCGAACCTCGACAAGCTGAAGGAGATCGGGCCCAAGGTTCTGTGGGAAGGCGCGCAGGACATCCTGTTCGAAGAAGTTTAAGCGACAGAAAGGCACGCCATGACCGCATCCCCCATCAGCTTTGGCGCCCGTCTGCGCCAGTTGGCCGCCGAGCGCGGCGATCAGACCGCCTTGGTGTTCCTGCCGGGCGTGGGGGAGGCGCAGACCTATTCGTGGCGTGACCTGAACGCGATGGCCGACCGCTTTGCCCGTGCGCTGATGGCGCGCGGCGTGGGGCAGGGGGATGTGGTGGGTTTTGCCCTAGGCAACGTGCCCGCCCACATCACGCTGGCCATTGCGGTCTGGCGCGTCGGCGCGACGACGATGGTGCTGGACCCCGGCATCAAACCCGAAACCGCCGCCGCCATGAAAGAGCGCAGCGGCGCGGCTTTGGTCGTGTCCCAGCGCACGGGCGTCGGCGACATGACCCAGTGCGACTTCGAAGCATTGGTGAACAGCCTGCCAGAGAGCGAGGTCGCGGACCGCGTCTCGACCCCCGGTAAGATCGTTTTGTCCGGTGGCTCGACCGGCCTGCCGAAGATGATGTGCGACGAACGCCCATTCACCCGCGTGCCGGGGGCAAGTTGGGGCCGTGTAGCTCCGCGCTTGGGGTTCCGGTGCGTTCAGGTGCAACTGGTCTGCGGGGCGATGTCTCACAACGCGCCTTTCACTTGGGCGCAGAACGGCCTCTTCGAAGGCAACACGCTGGTCCTGATGGAGCGGTTCGACGCTGTCCGCGCCCTGCAAGTCATTGACGAATATCAGGTCGGCTTTGCGATGGTGGTGCCGACCATGATGGTGCGGATGTACGATCGGCTGGCCGAAAGCGGCGCGTCGCTGAGCAGCCTTCACGCCATGTACCACACCGGCGCGCCCTGCGCCGCGTGGCTGAAAGAGGCGTGGATCAACGTCCTCGGCCCCGAGCGGGTGACCGAGATGTATGGCTCTGGCGAGAACACCGGCCAGACTACGATCACCGGCGCCGAGTGGCTGGTCCATCGCGGGTCGGTTGGGCGCGGGTTTGAGACGGACATCCGGATCTATGGCCCCGATGGCACCCTGCTGCCAGCTGGCGAGGCCGGAGAGATTTTCATGCGTCCCGATGACCTTGGCGGGCGCAGCCACTACGCGGGCCCGAACGCGCCGCAGCCCGAGCGGGACGCGGATGGATACCAGAGCATCGGCGATGTCGGTTGGCAGGACGAAGAGGGCTACCTCTACCTCGGCGGTCGGCGTGATGACGTGATCAACACGGGCGGCGTCAAGGTGCACCCTGAAACTATCGAAGCCGTGCTGCTCCAGTTCCCCGAGGTCGCCGATGCGGTCGTTTTCGGGGCAGCTGACCGCGAGTGGGGGCAGCGCATCGTGGCCTGTCTGGAGCCCAAAGCAGGTGCAGAAATCGACCATGCTGCATTGCGGAAATTCTGCGCAGAAAAGCTGAGCCCCCAAGAGGTGCCCAAGGACATTTCCGTGCTGGACGCGCTGCCCCGCGACGGGTTCGGCAAGATCCGCCGCAAGGCCTGCGCCGCGGAATGGGCAGAGATAAAGGCTGACGCCTAAGGCGCCAATCCACACTCCGAGAAACCCGCCGAAGATATTGAAGTAAAACGACAACCTCCTTCGGCTTCAACTATTATAAAATCAAATATCAGGCACATGAATGATTATCGCAGGCTATATTAACAGCCGCTTTTGATTGCTCTAGCCTGATCTCAGACAACACAAAGGGATCATCATGGGCGCACTCGACGGAATCCGGGTACTCAGCTTTAACCACTTCCTGTCCGGCCCTGCTGCGGCGCAGCATTTGGGCGATATCGGCGCGGATGTGATCACCATCGAGCCCCTGACCGGCGCGTTCCAGCGCAACTGGGCTGTGGCCAACCGGTTCGTGGACGACACTTCGGTCAACCACATCACCACGGGGCGGAACAAACGCTCGATCGCGGTCGATCTGAAGTCGCCGGAAGGCATCGCTGCGGTCAAGAAACTGATCGAAACCGCTGATGTGGTGATGGAGAATTTCCGCCCCGGCACCTTGGACAAACTCGGCCTGTCCGAGGCCGAGATGCGCGCCGTGAACCCGCGTATCATCATCGCGACGACCACCGGATATGGCGTCGACGGTCCCTATGCCAAGCGCCCCGGTCAGGACGTTCTGCTGCAGGCCATGTGCGGTCTGGCGGCGCACACCGGCAGCATGGAGAGCGGGCCTGTTGCTGTGGGATCTGTCCCGATTGACCACCACGCCGCAGCGCTGACCGTCGCGGGTATCATCGCGGCGCTCTTTGAACGTGAGCGCACCGGCGTCGCCCGTCGTGTGGACGTGAACATGTTGCAGGCCGCCATGGACTTGCAGGGTGAATCGATCACCGCATGGATGAACGGCGCGGACAAGGCTGGCCCTCGTGGTCAGGACGGCATGGCCAACTGGTTCAGCCCCGCGCCCTACGGCATTTACGCGACCAAGGACGGGCATGTGATGATTTCGATGTCCACGCCGCCGCAGCTGTCGGGTGCTTTGAATCTGCCGCAATTGGCAGAGCTGTCAGCAGACGAAGGGTTCAGCAAGCGCGGTGAAATCTCGCGTTTGGTCGCGACGGGTATGGCCACGCTGACCACCGACGAGGCCGTCGAAAAGCTAACCGAAGCCGGCGTCTGGCACGAGGTTGTCCGGGACTATGACGGGTTGCTCGAAAACCCTCAGGTCGAGCACCTGCAGGCGTTCACGGATACCACGGGCTCTCAGGGCTCGACCTTCAAAATGCTGTCCCACCCCGTCCGCTACGACGGCGAGGTGCCCCCCATCCGCACGATGCCCCCCGCCTTGGGCGAGCAGAGCCGCGAGGTTCTGGCCGAGGCCGGCTTTGACGCCGCCGAGATCGACCGCCTGATCGAAGCTGGCGTCGTCGTGCAAACCAACAAGATGCGCAGCTAAGCCTGCGCCCCGAGACTTGGAGTAAGTTATGGATTTTACGATTTCCGACGAGATGAAGATGGTCACCGAAGCGGTGGGCAAGTTCGTCCGCGAAAAGGTTCAGCCCCTCGAGATCGAGACCGAAGAGAACGCCAAAATTCCCGCCGACAAGCTGGCCGCTGTACGCGCCGAGGCGCAGGCATTGGGCTTCTATGCGATGAACATGTCCGAAGAGGTCGGCGGCGCTGGCCTTGGCGTGATGGACATGTGCTTGGTCGAAGAGCAATTGGGTCAGACCTCGGACGCTTTGATCCGCCGGATTTTCGGGCAGGTTTACCCGATGCTGGAACAGTTCGAGGATGAGGCGCTGCGTGAAAAGTACCTCTATCCCACTGTCAAAGGCGACAAAGTCTGCGCCATGGCAATCACCGAGCCGGGCGCAGGTTCTGACGCGGCGGCGATCAAGACCAACGCGCATCTGGACGGGGATGAGTGGGTTCTGAACGGGACCAAACACTTTATCTCGGACGGGGATATCGCGGATTACGTGATCGTCATGGCCGTGACTGACGCTGAAAAGGGCGCGCGCGGCGGCATCACCTTGCTGATCGTTGACAAGGGCACCCCCGGTTTTCAGGTCACTCGCAACCAGCCCATGATGGGGCACCGCGGGTATGGCCACGCGGAACTCTACTTCGATAACGTCCGCATCCCCAAGGGCAACGTGCTGGGAGAGGTCGGCAACGGCTTCAAGGTGATGATGGCCAATGTGGGCGGTATCCGTCTGGGGCACATCGGGGCCCGCGCGGTCGGCATGGCGTCCCGTGTGCTGGAAATGATGCGCGAACACGCGGCCACCCGCAAACAGTTCGGCCAGCCCATCGGCGACTTCCAGATGGTGCAACAGATGATCGCCGACAGCGCGATGGAGATTTTTGCCACCCGCATGATGGTGCTGAACACCGCTTGGGAAGAAGATCAGGGCATGGACCCGCGCGACAAGGTCTCGATGGTCAAGGTTCAGGCCTCGGAAATGCTGGGGCGTGTGGCGGATCGGGGCATTCAGGTCTTTGGCGGCTACGGCTTTACCAAGGAACTGCCGCTGGAGCGCATCTACCGCGATGCCCGTGTCACCCGCATCTACGACGGCACCTCCGAAGTGCACCGCATGCTGATCGCCCGCTCGGTGATCAAGCGCGGCCTGACCCTGTAATCGAAAGGACTTCCCATGACCACGCTTCCCGCCATCGGCGACAGCATCACCTTTCGCAAGACCATGACCGTGGCCGAGCAGGGGTTCTTTACCGGCATCACCGGCAACATGACCAAGTCCCATGTGGACCGCGCCTATGCTAAATCCGTGGACCTGCCTGACATGTCGGTCTTCGAACTGGCCGCCGCTGGCCTGTTGACCACTGCCCTCGGGCGCCTCTGCGGAGCAGACTGGCGGATCTGCACGTTCAACGTGGCGTTCGGCGCGTCGTTCCCTGTGGGTTCGTCGCTGTCCGCGACTGCATCCGTGACCGAAGCCACCGATCAGGCCATCGACTGCAGCCTGACCATCGCGGTCGAAGGGACAGAGACCATCACCGGCACTGCCCGCATGGTCCCGCTGAAGGGCTAAGCCATGTATAACATCCGCAACATCGACGAGTTGACCGTGGGCGACCGAGTGAGCGTCTCGAAAACCGTGACCGAGGCAGACGGCGCTATGTATATCGCCGCGACCGGCGATTTCGGCCCCGTCCATGTGGACGAAGGCTATGCCAGCACCACACGGTTCGGCGAACGCCTTGCCCCTGGAATTCTGGTCGCGGGAATCTGCACCTCGGTCCTGACGGCAGAACTGGTGGGCACTGTGGGCGTGTCGATCCGCGACAGCTTCTGGTTCACCGGCGCAGTCCGCTACGGCGACACAATCACCTTCGACATCTGGATTTCCTCGAAGGACGAGGAAAACCGCACCGTCGATTGGCAGGCCAGCGCCCGCAACGAAGAGGGCGTCGAAGTCCTCAAAGCCGATGCCACCCTGAAATTCCCGAGAAAACGAGTGACCCAATGACCATTTCCGCCAAAGACCTGCGTGGCATCACCGTCGCGACCGTTCTGCCCTTTGACGACGCTGGTGCGATTGACTGGGATGGCTACAGCGCCGTTCTGGACCACTGCGCCAAGCCCGAGACCACCGATTGCGTCTTCGTTAACGGCCACGCGGGCGAAGCGACCGCCCTGACCGACGCCGAAAAGACAGAGGTCATCAAGCGCACCCGCGAACAGATTTCGCCCGACCAGCCGCTGCTGGCGGGCGTTGTCCCCACCGGCATCCCCGACGCCCTGCGTCAGGCCGAAGCGGTGCGCGAAGCGGGCGCCGATGTGGCCGTGATCTTCCCGCCCGAAGCCCTTGGCGGCGGCAACGCCAACACCATGGCCGCGGTCAAAATGTACGAACTGCTGGCCAAGGAACTGCAGATGCCGTTGTCGCACTTCCAGTTCCCGATCGCTTCGGGCTTCGGGCTGGCGACCGACGTGCTGGCCGAAATCGCGAAAATCCCCGAGGTTATCGCGGTGAAAGAGGGCTCTGCCACCTTGTTGGCCTATGACGAAAACCGCCGCGCGATCAAAGCGGCAGACGACAACACCGCGATCTTGCCCTCGAACTTCCACTGGTTCTTTGCCCAAGTGGCACTGGGGGGCGATGGCATTCTGTCGGGACTGGCCAGTCTTGTCCCCGGCCTGCTCAAGGACCTGTGGGATGCGTCGGAAAACATGGACTTGGCGGCGATGCGCGCGGCGAATGATCGTCTGTATCCCGTGGTCCGCGCGATCTATGGCCCTGCGCCCGTGGTCGACATGCACACCCGCATGAAAGATGGCCTTCAGATGATGGGCGTGATCAAGAACGCGGCCCCCCGTCTGCCCCTGCTTCCCCAGTCCGAAGCGGTTCGCGACGGCGTCCGTCAGGCCCTGATCAAAGCCGAGGTGTTGTGATGACAGCGGCGCTGAACGGCGGTCTTTATGCGGCGACCATCTGCCCGATGCACGACACGGGCGGGCTGGATTTCACCAGCTTGGAACGGCACTTCGCTCAGGTTCTGTCCGATCCCGGTCAGACGGGCCTCTTGCTTAACGGCCACGCGGGCGAGGGCATCCACATGTCTCGCTCAGAGCAAGCCGACGTGGTCCGCATCGCCCGCGAGGTCGCTGGCAAGCGCCGCATCCTCGCCGCCGTCAGCGCCGAGAACACCGAATTCGCAGCCGCCGACGCGCAAGCCGCGCTCAAGGCGGGTGCCGATGCGATCATGGTTTTCGCGCCGTTTTCGTGGGGATTGGGCGTAGACCCGCGCGCGGTCGTGGCCCACCACCGCGGCATCGCCGAAGCCACAGGCGCCCCGATCTACCTGTTCCAAGGCTCGGTCGCCTCTGGCGGTCTGCACTACGAAACGGACCTCCTGCAACAGCTGCTTGAAATCGACGCCGTCGCAGGCATCAAAGAGGGCAGCTGGGAGGTCAAAGCCTATGAGACCACCCTGCGCACCGCCCGCGCGATGCGGCCCGATGTGGCGGTCATGGCCTCGGGCGATGAACATCTGTTCGGCTGCTACATGCTTGGCAGCGATGGATCTGCTGTTAGCCTGTCCGCCTTGGTGCCCGACCTGATCACGGCGCTGGACACCAATGTGCGCGAAGGCCGCATCCCCGACGCTCTGCAAATCCACACCGCACTCTATGATCTGGCGCGTCTGGTCTATGCCCGCCCCGGCCATCTGGCCGCCGCACGGCTCAAGGCCTGCCTTGCCGCGATGGGCCGGATCGACAGCCCCGCCTGCCGCGCCCCAACCCCCCGCATTCCCGACGCAGAACTTGATGCCCTCATGGCCGCTCTGCGCCCCTGTCTGGAGCTTTCCGCATGACCGCCCTGCAAACCCATATCGTGTTCGTCGACGTCGCCCCCGAGGACGAAGCCGCCTTTGACGACTGGTACGAAAACACCCATCTGCCCGACATTCTGGCCTGTCCCGGTTGGCTCGATGCCCGCCGCGAGAAATGCCTCGAGGGCGGCCCGCGCCACGTTGCGATCTACACGATCACCGGCCCCGAAGCCTATGAAACCCCCGAATTCGAGGCTATCAAAGGCTTCGGACCCTTTACCGACAAGGTAAAGAACTTCAAACGCATCCGCCTGACAAAGTCCTGAGAACCAAGGGGTTAGAGCCATTCCCGATATCCTGAACCTTCGCCAGTTGGAAATTCTGCGCGCCGTTGTGACCTATCGCACGACGGTCGGCGCGGCCGAGCGGCTGGGGATGTCCCAGCCCTCGATCTCTAACACGATCCGGCACATTGAAACGGTTCTGGGATTTCCCTTGTTCGAGCGAGTCAGCAACCGCCTGTCCCCCACGGACGAGGCGATGATCCTGCTCGAAGAGGCTGAGCCTCTGTTCCACCTGCGTGACGCGGTTAACCAAAGGGCAGGGGACCTGCGCACGGGCCGGATCGGGCGCATTCGCATCGCGGCCACCGCCGAACTCAGCGAGTCCGTCCTGCCTCGAGTGATCGCCGACTATGCCCGCGATTACCCCCGCATTCAGCTTTCGCTGGAAACCCGCCCTTTGGACAGCGTTCTGCAAGTGGTCGAGAATGGTGTGGCCGACGTGGCCTTTGCCATGGCACCCTATGAACGGCAGGCGATGAACTATGAACAGATCGCGGTCTTACGCCCCGTTTGCCTGCTGCAAGAAAGTGATCCGCTGGCAAAGCTGGACGTGATCACAGCCAAAGACCTGATGGGCGCCGCCCTGATCGGACCGCAGGTCTCCACCCGGATCGGCCTGATGTTGGCCGACAGTTTCCGCGCGCAGGGGCTGGAATATCGCCCCTCTATCGAGACGCGGTTTATGAACGCCGCCGTGCGGATTGTGCGCGATGGTTGGGGCGTGGCCTTGGTCGACGAACTATCCGCGCACACCGAATTGCGCCCCGGTCTGGTGATCCGCCCCTATGGCTCGGACCAGAGTTTCGACCTCTGCGCGGCGATGCAAAAAACCAAAGTCCCCTCGCGCCAGACCCGCCGTTTCATCGAGGTGTTCCGCGAACGGGTCGAATTACGACTCGCCGAAGTGCGCGAGGAAAGCCAGCGTCCTATCGTCTAACCTTGGTTAACGCGGCAGCGCCGCCTTCGATGATCAGGTTGGTGTCATTGGTCACCACGATTCTGGTTGCTCCAAGATCCAGAGCATAGGGTCGGACCAATGCAGGTGGCAGACCCATCACGCCGAGGTCGCAGCCATTGTCCCGCGCCGCAATTGCGATGCGTGAAAAAGCATTGCGAACGTCCTCGTGTTCCAACTGCCCGCGACGTCCAATCCCGTCCGCCAGATCGTTCGATCCGATTATCAGCATGTCGATGCCCGACGTTGCTGCGATCTGATCGACATTTTGCAAAGCCTCTGCACTTTCGATCATTGCGATGACTTTCGTGTTCTGCTCCGCCCGCTGGCACAGTTCCGCCGCCGGCACGATTCCATAGTCGAGCGCAGGCAAAGGGCCGGGCAGCGCACGTCGTCCATTCGGGGCGAATTTGCAGATGGATGCGATGTGTGCGGCCTGCTCTGGGGTGTCGACGTGAGGCACGATCACCCCGCTCGCACCACAGTCCAGAACCCGCGCGATGTCGCCCGACGTCGGGCCGGTCACACGTCCGTACACTGTGACGCCGACGGCGATGCCCGCGCTAGCGACCTGTCCAAGTTCGCTGATGCCCAAGGGCCCGTGCTCCATATCGACAACGACAAAGTCAAAACCTGCACCACGCGCGAGCAGCACCGATTCTGATCGTCCGAGCAGGCACAGGGCGAGGCCAAAATGTGATCTGCTTTGACGGGAATTCTCGGATTTTGATGATCCAATTTTCATTTTACAAGAGCTTTCTGATCTCATATTGCCTAAATCTTGATCATCTTGGATCACAGTTTTCAAGTAATTCGCGCTTTCGATGGCAATAAATACTTTGCGCCGCGATATTAATAGTCGCTGCCCTTGCCTGACGCCGCACCACTGCGCAGCATCGAGAAAAGGCAACGAAATACCAAGTGATCCAGAGCTTTATCGCTTTCGGATTGTGCCGAGTGAACGAGAGGTCCGCTATGCCAACCCCTGCAACCCCTGTTACGGATGCGTCCGGCAAAGCGCGATCAAGTGCCTTTGAAAATTTGATCAGATTTGGATGTGGCGCGCTGACCGTTCTGCGCCGCGTCGTCGACGGCGTCGCGCTTCTGCTGCTGGCCTACATGGCGGGCGCAATCCTTGCGCAGATCATCGGCCGGTACTTCTTCAACTACTCAATCGCATGGAGTGAAGAGACCGCCACGTTCGCCCAAGTGTGGCTCACGCTGCTGGGGGCGGGGATCGCGATGCGGTACAACCAACACGTCGGCGTCGACGTTTTGATCCGCAAAGCGCCACTGCCTGTTCAGCGCGTCTGTAACGCGGCGGGGCTGGCGCTCGGGGTCTGGTTCTTGGCCGTTGTCGTGGTTGGATCATTCTCGATGGTGGCCATTGGCTTGATCGTGAAATCGCCTGCGCTTCGCATTCCGATGGCGTGGCCCTACATGGCGCTGCCCGTGGGTTTTGGCTATTTTCTGATCGAATTTGCCGTGACCTTCGCACCCAAAGTTCTGCGTCCCGAAACCGACAACGCCGAGGTGCCCGCATGATTTTCGCTGGCGGAGGTTTCCTTCTTCTTCTTGTGTCGGGCGTGCCGATCGTGCTGGCGCTTGGGATCGCCGCTCTGGTGGCGATTGAACTCACCACCACCGTGCCTCTGTCGATTGTGGCGCAACGGGTCTATGGCGGGATCAGCTCGTTTACCTTGATGGCCATTCCGTTCTTTGTCGCCTCTGGTCTGCTGATGGAGGCGGGCGGCATCGCGCGCCGGTTTGTGAACCTAGCGAGTGCGTTGGTTGGCTGGATCACGGGCTCGCTCTATCTGGTGTCGATCGTGACAGGCACGGGTCTGGCGGCGATTTCCGGTTCTGGTTCGGCGGATACAGCGGCCATCAGCGCGGTTATGACGCCCGAGATGCGCAAGCGTCGCTATGACATCGATTTGGCTTCGGCTGTGATCGCGGCGTCTGGCTCGCTGGCCTCTATCATTCCGCCGTCGATCGTCATGATCGTGATCGCAATCACTGCGAACCAATCGATTGGTGCCATGTTCCTTGGTGGGATCGTGCCCGGGCTATTGGTTGTCGCTGGTCTGATGGGCGGCTGCTGGTTGCATGCCCGTCAGGACCCCGCAGTCCAAACCGACCGCGAGGATTTTAGCTTCGACAAGCTGGTCAAAGCCTTCATCGCTGCACTGCCCGGCATGATCGTCCCCGTCGTGATCATTGGCGGCATCATCGGCGGCGTGTTCACCGCGACCGAAGCGGCCTGCGTGGCGCTGTTTACCACGCTGCTGGTCACCATGGGCATCTACCGCGAACTGACCTTCAAGGATCTGCCGCGCATCTGCCTCAAGGCGATCAGTCTGTCCGCCACCGTTCTGATCATCGTCGCCACGGCTTCGGTCTTTACCTGGTTCATCGCGACCCAAGGTCTGCCTGCCCTCTTGCGCGACTGGTTGACCGGCGTGACCGACAGCCCCTTTGTTTTCTTGCTGATCGTGAACATCCTGCTGCTGATTGTCGGCATGTTCATGGAGAGCATTTCGGCCGTCTTGATCCTGCTCCCGATCCTGCTGCCCATCGCGCGTAGCTATGGCATCGACCCTGTTCAGTTCGGCGTCATCACCGCGTTGAACCTATCAATCGGCCTGATCACACCGCCCTACGGTATTTGCCTTTACGTCGCCGCGACCGTTGCGGGCCGCCGGATCGAGCAGGTCTCTCGCAAGGTATGGCTGCCCCTTCTGTGCATGCTGGTTGCGCTCGTGCTCGTGACCTTTGTGCCTGCCGTTTCTCTCTGGTTGCCGTCGGTCTTGATGTGACCGCCGGACGCCAACTCCTTCTCCTCCAACCAAAACATCAACAGGGAACTCCTATGAAAACCGTATTCACCACCTTTGCTGCTGTCGCCGCTCTGGCTGCTGCCGTGCCTGCATTCGCTGCCGACTACACCTTCAAGGCCGCGCATACCAACGCCGCGGGCGAAGTGCAGGACATGGGTCTGCAAAAGATGAAAGACCTGCTCGAAGAGAAAACTGATGGCGCGGCGACCATCGAAATCTACGCTGGTGGCCAGCTGGGTGACGAACAGCAAACCGTCGAAGGCGTCATGATGGGCACTGTGGACATTGCCATGACCTCGAACGCGATGCTGTCGAACTACGTCGAAGACTACAAAGTGTTCGATCTGCCCTTCCTGTTCCCCTCGATCCCCGCGCTGGGTGAGAAGGTCGACGCAAACTGGGGCATGATGGAAGAGTCGGCGAACGAGTCCGGTTTCGAATTGCTGGCAGTCTTCTCGTCGGGCATCCGTCACCTGATGACCGCGAACCCCGTGAACTCGATCGAAGACCTCGAGGGCATGAAAATCCGCACCATGCAGAACCCTGTGCACGTTAGTGCTTTCCGCGAGTACGACGCGAACCCCACCCCGATGTCCTACTCGGAGCTTTATGGCGCGCTGCAGTCGGGCGTTGTTGATGGTGCCGAAGGTGCCTCGACCGGTTACGACGGCATGAAGTTCTATGAAGTTGCACCCAACTTCGCTCTGGTTGGCTGGCTGAACATGACCGCGCCGATCACCATGCAGAAGTCCAAGTTCGACGCACTGCCCGAGGATATCCAGACCGCTCTTCTGGAAGCGGGCTCCGAAGCGGCAACATGGCAGCGTCAGTACGTTGTCGATCAGGAACAGCCCCTGCTGGATAGCTTCCGCGAAAAGGGCGTGAACATCACCGAACCCGATACCGCTCCGTTCATCGAGGCGTCGAAGCCCCTCTATGAATCCGAGCTGACCACTGATGGCCAGAAGGCGCTGTTCGAAGCGCTCACCAACTAAGTTACCCCCAGTCGGGGCCTGCACCCCCCTCCGTTCGTCAGCAGGCCCCGACGTTTTTTTCTGGAAGAACAGCAATGCTCGATATCGCAATCCGCAACGCCGAAATCGTTACCGCCGGTGACCGTATTCACGCCGAGATCGGCATCCGGCAGGGGCGCATCGTTTCGATCGCCGAGAATGTCGGACTGGCACGGCAGGATATCGATGCCAAGGGCCTGCTGGTCTTGCCCGGTGGGATCGACGCTCATGTGCACCTAGAGCAGCCCCAAGGTGGCGGCGTTGTTATGGCCGACGGGTTTGAAAGCGGCACGCGATCTGCGGCGGCGGGCGGCAACACCACTGTCATGCCCTTCGCCCTCCAGCAGAAGGGGCAGTCCTTGCGCGAGGCTGTGGATGCTTATCACGCTGCGGCCAAGGGGAAATGCTACGTCGATACCTCGTTCCACCTGATCATCACCGACCCAACCCCACAGGTTCTGGGGCAGGAACTGCCCGCGCTAGTCAAGGCTGGCTACACGTCCTTCAAGGTCTTTATGACCTATGACGATATGGTCCTGAACGACCGCGAACTGATCGTAGTTTTCGACGTGGCCCGCCGCGAAAAGGCGATGGTCATGGTCCACGCCGAGGGTTACGATGCCATCAAATACATGGCCCGCCGTCTGGAAGAAGCCGGCAAAACCGCGCCCTACTACCACGCCGAAAGCCGCCCCCAGAGTGTCGAGCGCGAGGCCACCCACCGCGCCATTTCCCACGCCGAACTGACCGATGTGCCGATCACCATCGTCCACGTCTCGGGCCGCGATCCGATGGAGCAGATCCAATGGGCCAAGAAGCGCGGCATGAACGTCTATGCCGAAACCTGCCCGCAATACATCGCCCTGACCGCCGATGACCTAAAGGGGCTGAACATGGACTTTGAGGGCGCGAAATACGTCTGCTCGCCGCCGCCCCGCGATCTGGACAGCCAGAAAGCGATCTGGGAGGGGCTGCGCGACGGCACCTTCGACATTTTCTCATCCGATCACTGCCCCTTCCGGTTCGAGGATGCGCAGGGCAAGGATGCCCCCGGTGCGCGGACGAACTTCAAATGGGTGCCGAACGGCATTCCCGGCGTCGAAACGCGCCTGCCGATCTTGTTCTCCGAAGGGGTCAGCAAGCGCCGCATTTCCATCGAGCGGTTCGTCGAACTGACTGCGACCAACCCCGCGAAGCTTTTCGGTCTCTATCCGAAAAAGGGCACCATTGCCGTGGGCGCGGACGCGGACCTGACCTTCTGGGACCCCGAACGCGAGGTCACGATTTCCCAGTCCTTGATGCACCACGACTGCGACTACACCCCTTACGAAGGGCTGGCCGTTAAAGGCTGGCCTGTGCGTACCATCCTGCGCGGCGAAACCATCGCTTTGGACGGCGATGTGCTCGGCGCTCCGACGGACGGTGTGTATTTGGAACGCGGCACAAGTCGCGCATTCAGCGGATGACGCGGCTGCGGGTCACCACCTCAGATATCGGTGACCTGCAAATGCGCCTATTCCTGTCGCGATCAGGATCCCCGCGCCGTACCACGTGACGTAGAACATCGGGGAATCCTCGTCGCAATGGAGGGCGTAACCGGCAGCAGCCAGTGCGCCGATGGCCAAGCCCAGCAATGCGCCGGTTCGTATGGGGCGGGTGGTCGCCCCTTGGCGCAGCATTCGAATGCCTGCAATGAGAGGCAGAGCGGAAATCGCTGTGATTGACACAAGGCAGGCTGCTGCGGTTTGCCCCATAATCTCGGCCCCCAAATCTGCAGGTGCTGTGTTCACCAGCCTCATCAGAAACAGCGCGACCGCGAATAGCACAGGTGGGATCAACATCCACATGCGCGGCGAGCTCGTCGGCCGCGTCGTGGCCAAGGCAAAGGGCAGGGCGAGGCAAGCGAGCATCAAAGGCACAACATTTTTCGCCAGCGTGACAGGCTCTTGGAGCGCAGCCCCCAAATCAGGGCGAATGCCGAGCATCGCCAGAACGCCCCCAAGGCCCGCGGCAAAAGCCACGCCGATCCAGCCTGCCGCGCGGGACAGGTCCAGCGGTTCTGGCGCGGGGCGCGCAGCAAGGGCGGCGATGAACGCGTCGGTGTCCTGAGGGGTCGTCAATTCTTGGTCCTTTCGGCAATGCGTGCCAGTTGTTTCAGAGCGCGGTGCAGGGCCACCCGCGCCGAAGAGGCCGAGAGCCCCACCTTTTCGCCCGCGTCCTCGGCGCTTTCGCCTTCGAGGGTCATCGAGCGCACCAAGGCGGCGCCACGTCCGTCCAGATGGCTCAGCATGTATTCAGCGTCCTTGCCAGCCAAGGGGACAGCGGCAGACAGGTCTTCGAGCGTTTCCGAGAAAGGCTCGATCGGCACATGGATGATAGCGCCGCGGCGGCGAAAGGCATCCACAACCTTGTAGCGGGTGATCGCGTAGACCCACGGTTTGACCGGCGTGTCCTCTTTCCAGGTGCCACGCTTGAGGTGGATGGCCAGCAACACCTCTTGCAAGATGTCTTCGTGCTGGTCCTCGGGCAGGCTGCCGCCTTTGGCGCGGATCACAGTGCGGATCGCGGGGGTGATGCGGCGCAGGAAGTGGGCGAAGGCCTGACCGTCGCCAGCATTCGCGCGTCCCAGCAGCTCTGCAAGTTCATCCGGTTGGGACACTTTCTCCTCCGCGCGCGTGTCGCCTCGCTTGGTCCGAGTATACGGCGCGGGCCGTGCGGCGCAATTGGCAGAGAGGGCAAGCATGGCTGTCTGTGTCACGCGTGATCCAGCCCCAGTTTGTGATCGACCGAGATGCGGCCCGGCCCCATGGCGATCAAAGCGATCAGGGCCGAGGCCCAGAGCCCATGGGTGATCCACGCACCGGGGTAGACAAAGATCTGGATGGTTGCGGTCATCATCAGCAGACCAAGTGCTGACAGGCGGGTAAAGAGGCCGATGATCATCAGGGCGGGCAGGATGTGTTCGGCCAGTGTTGCCAAGACGGCAGCCACTTCGTGAGGCACGAGGGGCAGGGCATATTCGTGTTCGAACAGGAAGAACGTGCTGTCCTTGATCGACAGGCCCTCGACCTTGGTGCGGCCTGACTGCAGGAACACGGCGGCTGGAAAGATGCGCAGGGCCAGAGCGGTGAAGGCTGCAGGAATGCGATCCCCGAGGGCGTTCAGTTTGGCGATGGGTGTCATGGCTGAATGCTCCCTTCAGTCAGCACGCCGGCCTGCATCAGATTGACCAGCAACGGTTGTGGATTGAACATCGGGTCCTGTAGGGAACCCGACGCAGCGGCAGAGGCCAGCGGGCGGCCTTCGCGCAGGGCTTTCAGCATCTCGGCTTCGGCGGGGGTGATAACCTGAACTGGCACGTCGAAAATGCGGTCCCGAAGGATCAAGGCGATCTCAGCGCTGCGCCCGATGGGGTGCGTTTCGAAGCCCGGCTGGTTCCGTTGCCAGATCGACACCGCCGCATAGCGCAGCTTCAGCACTTGGACCGACGGGTGCAGACCCATGCGCAGGGTCTCCGGGTTGGCGCTGCTCAGGGTGCTGGCCTCGATCGGGGCAGCGTCGGCCGCGTGGAATGCCACGCCGCGCGCGTACTCGATCCGCGCTACGTCGCCGAGATAGGGGTATTCCTTGAGCGGCGAAAACCGGTCGAGGAAGATCGCGAACTCCTTGCCCCATTCCTGCAGGACGGGGGATGTCGGCTTGTGATGCTCAATGAACACCCGCGCCATCGCGCCGAAGAAATCGTCGCCGACCAAGCGGCGGATCACGGGGTAGCGGGCAGTCAGCGCTTCTGACAGGCTGACCATCACGTTGTTGCGGTAGATGTTGAAGCGCTGCTCGGCCTCGGACGGGTCGAGCGCGGTGATGCCGTGGGGCAGCGGCCCGCCATTCAGAGCGCGGTCAAAGGCCGCGAGGGTGTCATGATGCGAGGTCAAGGCGCGCGCCTCCTTTGGCCAGAATGTCGGCGGCGGCGCGGGCCTCTGCGGCCAGAACGGGCCAATCGGGGAGGTCGTTGTCCCATTCCACCAGCGTCGGCAGCGCGCCGGTGCGGGTGATCACATGGGCAAACAGGCTCCACACCGGATCGGCGACTGGCGAGCTGTGGGCGTCGATCAGCAGGGGGCCAGAGGGCAGCTCTTCGGTGCTGTGACCGCCGAGGTGGATTTCCCCGACCGAAGTCAGCGGGAACGCGGCAATGTAGTCATAGGGGTCTTGGCCGTGGTTGGTGCAGGACACAAAGACGTTGTTCACATCCAGCAAGAGGCCGCAGCCGGTGCGCTGGACGATGGCTTTCAGGAAATCGGTCTCGCTGATCGTAGACTGCTCGAACAGCACGTAGGTCGAGGGGTTCTCGAGCAGTATCTTGCGGCCCAGAACCTCTTGGACCTGATCGATGTGGTCACACACGGTTTGCAAGGTCTCGGGCGTGTAGGGCAGGGGGAGCAGGTCGTTCAGATATTCGGCCCCATGGCTGGACCACGCCAGATGCTCGGAAAAGCTGTCGGGCTGGTATCGGTCGCACACGGTTTTCAGTCGCTGCAGGTGATCACCATCCAGACCGCGTTGCCCGCCGATGGACAGGCCGACCCCGTGCACGGACAGGGCATAGTCTTCTCGCAGGGCCGTCAGTTGTGCATGCGGCAGGCCACCCGCGCCCATGTAGTTCTCGGCATGAATCTCAAAGAAGTCCACGCGCCGCGCGTCGTTGCGGATGGCGGTGAAATGGTCGGGCTTGAAGCCGACGCCGACAGATGCAGGAAGTCCGGTCATGGCAATACCTTTGGGGCAAATGGAAAAGAGGGGGCGCCGTTGGGGTGGCGCCCCCAAGGGCGTCTTAGGCAGGGATGTCGCGGGTCAGCGCCTCAAGCGAGCCCATGCGCGATTTGCCCATGTCATCTGACGGCAGTTCCATGCTGGTGCAGGTGCCTGCGGGGACAAGCTTCCATGCGTTGCCCTGATAATCGACCTTGGAGGTGCCGGCGCAGGTGGTGCCGGGGCCTGCGGCGCAGTCGTTCTGGCCGGCCAGCGCCACGCCAAAGCATTTCTCCATGTCATCCGCCGCGTGTGCGGGAATGGCTGCCATGGCACCCAGAGTACAAGCCAGCGAAGCACCCAGAACAAGATTGGTTTTCAATGCGGTCATTTTAGCTCTCCATCACTAAATCAAAGGGCGTTCTCCGTTGCCCTTCACTCATCAGTTCGCAGAGAGGCGGCCCTTCGTTACGCCGCTCACACCCCCGTTATGGCTGATGGGTGTTCCGTGATGGGTGTTACAGAAATCGGGGGTTTTCGCGGGTATTTTCCGGATTTTCCACTGCCCGCAGGAGGGAGTTTGAAACAAAAAGGGCGCAGCAGAAGCCGCGCCCTTGGATGATTTCGCTGCCCGACTGTGCGGGCAGAGCAGGTTTTAGACCTTCAGATCAAAGCGATCTGCGTTCATGACTTTGGTCCAAGCGTCAACGAACGCCTTGAGGAAGGGCTCGGTGCCATCGTCCTGAGCGTAGATTTCCGCATAGGCGCGCAGGACAGAGTTCGAGCCGAACACCAGATCCACGCGGCTGGCGGTCCACTTGGTCTCGCCGGTTTTACGGTCACGGATTTCATAGGTGCCGTCGCCAAACGGGTGCCACGTGTTGGCCATATCGGTCAGGTTCACAAAGAAGTCCGTGGTCAGTGCGCCTTCGCGGTCGGTGAAGACACCGTGCTTGGAGCCGCCATAGTTGGTGCCCATGGCGCGCATGCCGCCGACCAGAACGGTCATCTCGTGCGCGGTCAGACCCAGCAGCTGCGTGCGGTCCAGCATCATCTCTTCGGCCGAGACGATGTAGTCCTTCTTCAGCCAGTTGCGGTAACCGTCGTGGATGGGCTCCAGCGGCTCGAAGCTGTCCTCGTCGGTCTGCTCTGCGGTCGCGTCACCGCGGCCGGGGGCAAAGGGCACTTCGATGTCGTGACCAGCCGCTTTTGCCGCCATCTCGACGCCGACGCTACCGGCCAGAACAATGGTGTCCGCGACACTTGCGCCGAACTGCTCGGCCAAGGGCTCCAGCACCGACAGAACACGCGCCAGACGCTCGGGCTCGTTGCCTTCCCAGTCCTTTTGCGGAGCCAGACGGATGCGGGCGCCATTTGCACCGCCGCGCATGTCAGACCCGCGATAGGTGCGTGCGCTGTCCCAAGCGGTGTTCACCATGTCCGCAACGGTCAGACCGCTGGCGGCGATGGCGGCCTTCAGGCCAGCAATGTCGTAGCCAGAGGTGCCTTCGGGGATGGGGTCCATCCAGATCAGGTCTTCGCTGGGCACATCGGGGCCAAAGAAGCGTGCCTTGGGGCCCATGTCGCGATGAGTCAGCTTGAACCAAGCGCGGGCAAAGGTGTCTGCAAAGTACTGCGGGTCCGCCATGAACTTCTGGCAGATTGCGTTGTAGGCGGGGTCCACCTTCATCGCCATGTCGGCGTCGGTCATGATGGGCATACGGCGGATCGAGGGGTCCTCGACGTCAACCGGCATGTCCTCTTCTTTGATGTCGATGGGTTCCCACTGCCAAGCGCCTGCGGGGCTCTTTTTCAGTTCCCACTCGTGGCCAAACAGCATGTCGAACCAACCCATATCCCACTGGGTGGGGTTTTTGGTCCACGCGCCTTCGATGCCGGATACGACAGTGTCACGGCCGATGCCGCGGCCTTTGGTGTTCATCCAGCCGATGCCTTGGTATTCGACATCAGCCGATTCGGGGTCTGCGCTCAGGTCTGCCGCATCGCCGTTGCCGTGGCACTTGCCGATGGTGTGGCCGCCTGCGGTCAGAGCTGCGGTTTCCTCGTCGTTCATCGCCATGCGGGCAAAGGTCTCGCGGACCTGTGCTGCGGTGGCCATGGGGTCAGGCTGACCGTTCACGCCCTCGGGGTTCACATAGATCAGACCCATCTGCACAGCAGCCAGTGGGTTTTCCATGGTGCTGGGCTTGGTCACGTCGTCGTAGCGGTTGTCCGACGGAGCGAGCCATTCACGCTCTGCGCCCCAGTACACGTCTTTTTCGGGGTGCCAGATGTCTTCGCGGCCAAAGGCAAAGCCAAAGGTCTTCAGGCCTGCAACTTCATAAGCAATGGTGCCCGACAGGATCATCAGGTCGGCCCAGGAAATCTTGTTGCCGTACTTCTTCTTTATCGGCCACAGCAGACGGCGGCCCTTGTCAGTGTTCACGTTGTCGGGCCAGCTGTTCAGCGGCGCGAAGCGCTGGTTGCCGGTGCCGCCGCCACCGCGGCCATCGGCCAGACGGTACGAGCCTGCTGCGTGCCACGCCACACGGGCGAACATGCCGACGTAGCTGCCCCAGTCCGCGGGCCACCAGTCCTGGCTGTCCTTCATCAGATCACGAAGGTCTTGCTTAAGCGCTTCGACGTCCAGCTTTTCCAGCTCTTCGCGGTAGTTGTAGGTTGGGCCAAAGGGCTGAACCTTGGTGTCATGCTGGTGCAGGATGTCGAGGTTCAGGGCGTTCGGCCACCAACTGGTGACGGAATTCTCGTTCGAGGTCTGTCCCCCGTGCATCACCGGGCATTTGCCAGTCATCGGTGCGTTGCCGTCCATTGTTTTTCCTCCGAGTCATTCACGTTGGTTTCCAAATAAAGTGGCCTCGGTCGCGCAAAGTTCCAGAACTTTAGAATCGTTTTCGAAAGGCCTTGATGGGGACAGTATGCATCGGAGTCGATAAAACATAATCGTATGTTTTTCTTGTTGTGATAATTTGAGGTTATGAAAAATTCTGCGTCAGCATCCTGCACTGCAGTATGAAAAAGCCCCCGCGCAGGTCGGCTGCGCAGGGGCTTTGGATCGCAATTTTCTGGTGGCGCTCAGGCGTAGAAACACGCGGCCTGATGCGCCTCTCCCATCAAAGAGGGCCGTTCAGCACGGCATTTGTCGGTGGCCTTCCAACAGCGCGGCGCAAAGGCGCAACCGGGAGGAACGTTCAGCGGGGACGGTAACTCGCCCGTCAGCTTGATCCGTTCCTTGTGGTGCTCGGGGTCTGCGATGGGTGTCGCGGACAGCAGCGCCTGGGTGTAGGGGTGCGAGGGGTTCTGGAAGACGTTCTCTTTCGATCCCTTTTCCACGGCGCGGCCCAGATACATCACGATCACATCGTCGGCCACGTGGCGCACTACACTTAGGTCGTGCGAGATGAACAGGTAGGCCAGCCCCAGACGTTCCTGCAGGTCGGTCAGCAGGTTCAGCACCGAGGACTGGATCGACAGGTCCAGCGCAGACACAGGTTCGTCCAGCACCAGCACTTTGGGGTCCAGCATCAGGGCGCGGGCAATCGCGATCCGCTGGCGCTGCCCGCCCGAGAACATGTGCGGATAGCGGTCGAAATGTTCGGGGCGCAGGCCGACCATGTTCAGCATCTGGCGGGCGCGATCTTCTTTCTCTGCCTTGGACAGATCGGGGCGGTTGATCACCAAGGGCTCCATCAAGATCTGACCGATCCGCTGACGCGGGTTTAGCGATCCGTAGGGGTCTTGGAACACGATCTGCACCGACTGACGGACCGAGGCCCATTGGTCGGGCGTCACCGCTTGGCCATCAAGGGTCAGGGTGCCGCTGGTCGGCTCCTCGATCATGGTGACCATCCGGGCAAGGGTCGATTTCCCGCAGCCGGATTCGCCGACCACGGCCAGCGTCTTGCCCGCGTAGAGTTCGAAATCCACGTCCTGCACCGCGCGCAGGGTCTGGGGTTTGCTGAAGAGCCCGCCACCCACCGCATAATGGCGGGCCAGATGGCTGGCGGTCATTACGGGGGCTTGGGTCATGACGCGATCCTCTGGTCGGTGTTCAGCGGGGTGTGGCAGCGGGCGTAGCCCAGATCAGCCCCCAGCGGGGCAGGGGGCACGGTGCGGCAGTGGTCGTTCGCGAACTGGCAGCGCGGGCTGAAGAGGCACCCTGCAGGCCGGTCGAACTGGCCGGGGACGACGCCGGGGATGGTGGGCAGACGCTTTTCCGTGGCGCGTTCGGGCAGGGCACGCAGCAGCGCATCCGAATAGGGGTGGTGCGGGGCGCGGAACAGGTCGCGCACGGGGCGTTCCTCGATCTTTTGACCCGCGTATTGAACACTGACGCGGTGAGCGGTTTCGGCGACCACACCCATATCGTGGGTGATCAGGACCAAACCCATGCCGCTCTCTTCGCGCAGGGACGTCAGCAGGTCGAGGATCTGCGCCTGAATGGTCACGTCGAGCGCGGTGGTGGGTTCGTCAGCAATCAGCAACTTGGGTTTGCACGCAATCGCCATCGCGATCATCACGCGCTGGTTCATGCCCCCCGACAGCTGGTGGGGAAAGGACGACAGACGCTTTTCCGGCGCGGGGATGCCGACTTGTTCAAACAGTTCGATCGCCCGTTTGTGCCGTTCAGCGCGGCCCATGCCCAGATGTTTGCGCAGGGCTTCCTTGATCTGCCAGCCCACGGTGAAGCACGGGTTCAAGGACGACATCGGCTCCTGAAAGATCATGGCAAGGTCTTTGCCGATGATCTTGCGGCGGTCCTTGGCGTTCATGGTCAGCAGATCGTGGCCGTTGAACGACAGTTCGTCGGCGGTCACCTTGGCGGTCCACGGCAGCAGGCCCATCAGCGCCAGCATGGACACGGATTTGCCCGATCCACTCTCGCCCACGATGGCCAGAATCTCACCGCTCGCCACGTCCTGATCCACACTGTCCACAGCGCGGAACATGCCGGTCGAGGTCGAGAACTCAACGCTCAGATTTCGAATACGGAGGAGGCTCATGTCTCAGCTCCTTTTCAGCTTGGGATCAAGGGCGTCGCGCAGACCGTCGCCCATCAGGTTGATCGCCAGAACGGTGATCAGAATGGCCACACCGGGGAAGGTGACGACCCACCACGCGCGCAGAATGAACTCTCGCGCTTCCGCCAGCATGGTGCCCCATTCGGGGGTCGGGGGCTGTGCGCCCATCCCCAGAAAGCCCAGAGCCGCCGCGTCCAGAATGGCGGTCGAGAACGACAGCGCTGCCTGCACGATGATCGGGGCCAGACAGTTGGGCAGGACGGTGATGAACATTAGGCGCATCAGTCCAGCACCCGCCACACGGGCCGAGGTCACGTAATCCTTTTGCCTCTCGGACATGACCGAAGCGCGAGTGAGGCGCACGTAATGGGGTTGCAAGACAATGGCGATGGCGATCATGGCGTTGGTCAGCGACGGCCCCAGAACGGCCACCAGCACGAGGGCCAGCAGCAGCGAGGGGAACGCCAGAATGATGTCCATCAGGCGCATGATGATCGTGTCCAGCCAGCGCGGCGCAAAGCCCGCCAGCACCCCGATGACGATCCCGCCAACCGACGCAATTGACACCACCACGATGCCCACAAAGAAACTAAAGCGCGCCCCCACAATCAGGCGGGACAGCATATCGCGGCCCAAGGGGTCGGTGCCCAAGGGGAAGGTCCAGCTGCCGCCTTCTTGCCAGAACGGGGGCTGCAGGATGTGTTCGCGGTACTGCATGGTCGGGTCGTGGGGCGCGATGAACGGGGCGAAGGCCGCGACGATCAGGAAGGCTCCGAAAACCCACAGGCCCATGACGGCCCCACGGTTTTCGCGGAAGTAGTACCAGAATTCACGCAAGGCGCTGGGACGGGACGGAGTGTTCGACATCTCGGTCATCAGCGTTTCCTAATCTTGGGGTTGATGATGCCATAGAGGACATCGACAGTCAGGTTCACGATCATCACCATCACGGCGATCAGCAGCAGGCCGCCTTGGACCACGGGGTAGTCGCGGCGGAAGATGCTATCGACCATCCACTTACCGATGCCCGGCCAGCTAAAGATCGTTTCGGTCAGGATCGCGCCAGCCAACAGGGTGCCGACGGACAGGCCGATCACGGTGATCACAGGGATCAACGCGTTGCGCAGGGCGTGGACGGCGTTGACGCGGGACGGGGACATGCCCTTGGCGCGGGCGGTGCGGATGTAATCCTCGCCCAAAACCTCGAGCATCGCGGATCGGGTCTGGCGGGCGATCACCGCTAGCGGGATGGTGCCCAGAACGATGGTCGGCAGGATCAGGTGGCGGATGGCGGACCACAGCGCGCCCGATTGGCCGGACATCAGCGCGTCATAGATCATGAAGCCCGATGCGTTCGGGAAGTAGTAGATCAGGTCGATCCGGCCCGACACAGGCGTCCATTTCAGGATACCCGAGAAGACGATGATGAGCAGCAGCGCCCACCAGAAGATTGGCATCGAATAGCCGATCAGGGCGGTGGACATCAGCGTCCGGTCAAAGAACTTGCCGCGGTTCACGGCGGCGATCACACCTGCGGGTAGGCCCAAGGCCACCGCAAAGATCATGGCGCAGATCGACAGCTCCAAAGTCGCGGGGAAGAGGGCAAAGAACTCGTCCCACACCGGTTTTTTGGTGACGAACGAATTGCCCAGATCGCCTTGGACGACGCCGCTAAGGTAGTTCCAGAACTGCACGTACATCGGCTGGTCAAACCCGTATTGGGCGGTCAGCTCTGCGTGGCGTTCGGGGGACATACCGCGTTCGCCTGCCATCACGATGATCGGATCACCGGGCAGCAGGCGGATAAAGGCAAACGAAATCAGCGTGACGCCAATAAAGGTCGGGATAAACGTCAGAAGACGCGAGGCGAAATATTTCAGCATTCCAGCACCCGTAGTTCGGTCGGGAAGGTTGTGAGGGATGTGCACCCTGCGTCGGTGATCAGCACGTCATCCTCGATGCGCACCCCGAGGCGACCAGGGACGTAGAGGCCGGGCTCGTTGGTAAAGACGGTGCCAGCGGGCAGGGTCATGTGGTTGCCGCGCATAATGTAGGGCGCTTCGTGGACTTCGCGGCCTAGGCCGTGGCCAGTTTTGGTTCGGATGTATTCGGCAAAGGGCGAGGCTTCGAGCACGCCGGTGACGGCATCGTCGATTTCGTGGGCGGTGACGCCATCGCGGGCGATCTCGTGACCGCGATTGTTGGCGCGGCGGACGGTGTCATAGATCTCGGCGTCTTCGTCCGCGACATGGCCAACAAAGAAGGTGCGCGTGATGTCCGCACAGAAGCCGCCCCAGCGGGCGCCGAAATCAAAAAGCAGCGCGTCGCCAGATTTGATCGGGACATCGCGGGCCTCGGCATGGGGGCGGGCGGAATTTTCGGCGGCGGCGACGATGGGGCGGAAGGCGTGGTCAGACGCGCCCTCGGCGAACAGGTTCAGGATCAGCGCCTGCTCGATCTGTTTTTCGGTGTCGCCCATCTGGATCGTCTCAAGCGTGCGTTCCAAAGCGCGCTCGGAAATCTGGATCGCGGTACGCATGGCCTCGATGTCTTCGGGCGTTTTGATCATCCGCAGGGCAGAGATTTCGCGCTCGGCATCCACGATCTGAACGCCCGCGCGGGCGGTGGTCATGGCGTGGTGCACAAAGACCCGCATGACCTGACCTTCGACCGCGATGCTACCCGGATTCAGGTAATCCATGAAGCCGGTGAACGCGTCCGCATAGCCGGTCTGATCGCGCCAGTCGAAGACCGGACCGTCAAAGCCGACCAAGCCCCAGCTCTGCAGCTCCAGATTGGGAACGATCGCGGCGGCGCGGCCATCGGCGCACGCGGCCAAAACAAAAGGGCGCTCGTGGCTCATGAACGGGTGGTGGACCACGCGAGTGAAATTCGGGCCGGGGACCAGCGCGACTGCGTCGACGCCAAGGCTGCGCGCCACGGCGGAGTAATCGGCCAGCCTGTCAGAGAGTGTGCCAGTCATGTGTCCCTCGGGAATAATGCAAAAAAGGGACCGGCGCAGGAGTGCGCGCCGATCCCGATTGTCAAACGTTCGCTTACTTCAGGCCAACCTGGTTGAAGATGTGACCACCCAGCGGGTGCACAACGTAACCGTCAACCTCGGGGCGGGTGACCATGTACACAACCGAGTGCGCGATGGTGGCCCAAGGAGCCTGATCCTTGAAGATGGCCTGAGCTTCTTCATAGAGCTTGGTGCGTTCGGCTTGGTCACTGGTGACCTTGGCGGCCTTTACAACTTCGTCGAACTCTTCGTTGCACCACTGCGCGCGGTTCGAGCCGCCGACAGCGTCACAGCCCAGCAGAACGGCAAGGAAGTTGTCCGGATCGCCGTTGTCGCCGGTCCAGCCCAGCAGGACTGCGCCGTCACGTGCGGTGTCTTTCGAACGCTCCAGATACTCGCCCCATTCGTAGGACACGATCTCGACGTCCACACCAACCTTGGCAAAGTCCGACTGCATCAGTTCGGCCATACGGCGGGCGTTGGGGTTGTAGGGACGCTGAACGGGCATGGCCCAGATCTTCATCGACAGATCGCTGACGCCCGCTTCTTCGAGCATCGCTTTGGCTGCTTCGGGATCATAGGCGTCGTCTACGGTCGCATCGCTGTAGGACCACATGGTCGGCGGGATCGGGTTCTTGGCGATCTGACCCGAGCCTTGGAAGACCACGTCGATGATCGCTTGCTTGTCGATCGCCATGTTCAGCGCTTTGCGGACGGTGGGGTTGTCGTAGGGGGCAACCTGAGTGTTGTAGGCCAGATAGCCGACGTTCAGGCCCTCTTGCTCCAGCACTTCGACCGCATCGTCAGATTTCATCGCTTCGATGTCGGCGGGGTTCGGGTAGGCCATGACGTGGCACTCGCCCGCCTGCAGTTTCTGGTAGCGGACCGACGCATCGGGTGTGATCGCAAAGATCAGTGCTTCGACTTTTGCAGGATCACCCCAGTAGTCGTCGTTGCGCACGTAACGGACAACGGCGTCTTTCTGGTAGGCTTGGAAGGTGAACGGACCGGTGCCGATGGGCGCCTGGTTCAGCATCTCGGGGGTGCCTGCCTCGAGCATGGCATCCGCGTATTCCTTGGACACGATCGAAGCAAAGTCCATCGCCATGTTCGCAATAAAGGGCGCTTCGGGGCGGGTCAGGTGGAAGACAACGGTGTAGTCGTCAACCTTTTCCATGCTTTCGATCAGGTCGGGCATGGACATACCCGAGAAGTATTCCCAAGTGCCGCCGGATACCTGGTTGTACGGGTTGTCGGGGTTGCCTTGACGATCAAAGGTAAAGATCACGTCGTCCGCGTTGAAGTCACGGGTCGGGGTGAACATGTCGTTCGAGTGGAATTTCACGCCCTGACGCAGGTTGAAGGTCACGGTCATGCCATCTTCGGACACTTCGTAGCTTTCGGCCAGACCGGGCAGGGTCTCGGTTGTGCCAACCTTGAATTCGACCAGCTGGTTGTAGATCGGGTGGCTGGACGCGTCAAAGGTGGTGCCAGCGGTGTACAGCGCGGGGTCAAAACCCTCGGGCGAGCCTTCGGAGCAATACACGAGCGCCTGCGCGTGGGCTGCGCCAGCGGTCAGTGCCATAGCCGCAGCCATGCCAAGCATCTTTGCTTTCAGTAACATTAGATCAACCTCCATGTGGATCTATTGGTGTGGATGTTCCGGTGTCTGATGCACCGTTTGCCCGCTTGATGCGGATCTGCTCTCCGGCCGCCGTTGGCCGGAAACTTAACCCTCGCCCTCGACGGTGGCGGGGGGGAGCCGGCGCTGGTCGTTGACGGCCAGAACGCTCAGTGTTCCGGTCCAGAGAATGCGCGCCGGATGGTCGGTCAGATTGGCCCATGCATGGGGAACGGTGCCGCTGTAGTGCAGGCTGTCCCCCGGCCGCATGGTAAAGGTCTGACCGTCGAGGGACTGTTCGATCTGTCCCTCGAGAATATAGATGATCTCCTCGCCTTCATGGGACACGGTCTCGGACTGGTAGCCCGCGGGAACGTGCATGATGTAGGACGACATTTCCGACCCGGGGTAATCGTTGCTCAGGGCCTCGTAGGTGATCGAGGACCCTGCCAGCGAAAATTGCTCGCGCTGGCTGGCGCGGCTGATCGCATCAGTCGGTTTGTGTGTTTTGATGAAATACTCCAGCCGCACATCCAGCCCTTCGGCCAATTGCGCCAGAGTTCCGAGTGTTGGCACCGCCAGATCCCGTTCGATCTGGCTGACATACCCGACCGAAACGCCAGCCGCTTCGCTCAGGCCCTGCAGGGTCATCCCCAGCCCTTTGCGCCGCTTTCGGATCAGCGCGCCAAGCTTTGGCCCTGCGGGTTTGTCCAGAATTGTGGGTGCTTCACTCTGCATGATCGCGAGTATTTGACCACCTGATCAATAAAGACAACAAAAATTTTTCTACTGGTAAAATTTTTTTACTAAGCCATTCATGCCGCGTGGAAATTGAGCATCTGTGCTAGTAGAACAAGGCTAACGCGACCTTGGGGCAAGCGCGAAGCATTCCCCCACGTCAATCGAATTGGAGCGAATATGCTGCGAGTCAACGTCATCGGGGCAGGCAAAGTTGCACGGACCTTCATGCTCTTGTTTCAGGGGGCAGAGGGCGTCGAGACGCAGGATGTTTTCAGCCGGTCTGCGTCGTCCGCCGAGGCTGCTGTTGGTTTGGCTGGCGGGACGGTCGTCGCAGAGCCGGCGCAGATGCGACCGGCGGACCTGTGGCTTTTGACCGTGCCGGATGACCAGATCGGGGGGGCAGCGACAGAGCTGGCTGCGTCTGGAGTGGTGCCCTCTGCGGTCGTGCATTGCAGCGGGTTTCTGTCGTCATCGGTTCTAGCGCCGCTGGCAGAAGCAGGATGGCAGGTGGCCAGTTGTCATCCGGTGCTCAGCTTCGCCGATCCGGAGAGCGCGCGGGATCAATTTTCAGGCACCTATTGCGCGGTCGAGGGGAATGCTGAGGCTGGGGCGTTGGTATCTGAAATCGTCACCCGCGTGGGCGGGCAGCCGTTTCCAGTGAATGCAGAGAAAAAGGCTCTCTACCATGCGGCGGCTGTGTTCTCGAATAACTTTGCGGTAGTTTTGCAGGCGATCGCGGCAGATGCTTGGGCCGAGGCTGGCGTTCCAGACGACGTCGCGACCGCGCTACGGAACAAGCTCCTTGGTGGGGCGGCCGCGAATGTCGAGAAGCTGGGACCGCAGGAAGCTCTGACAGGGCCCGCCGCGCGGGGCGATCGGGCTGTGTTGGATGCTCAGGCAAAAGAGGTCAGTGTGTGGCATCCGGAGGCAGGGCGCGTTTACCAAGACCTAAGCGACCTCGCGGGTCGGCTCAAAGCAACTGGCAAATCGCTGCCGTAAGCTGCTAGGCGGACATCGCGGCAGACGAGGCAGTCAACGGCAGCGTTTCTGTATCCACCATCTCGAACAGGTTGACGGTCGAGCGCGTGAGACGTCGCGCCATCGCAGTCATGACAGTACTGTTCTGCTGGTAGAGCGCCAACATTTCGACAGCGATCAACTCTTTGATCAGCAGTCCCACCCGTTTGCCGTTGCGCCGAACAACGATCACTGCCGACCGTTTGGTGAATGTCCCGGGTTGCAGGCCAAAGATCGACGCAAGGCAGTAGATCGGCAGCATTTCGTTTCGGTTGCTGATGCTGCGAACGAACCCGTCGCTGCCCGGTCCGCCGATATCCTCGCGCCATGGGATGATCTCGACCACCTGATCAAGATCGATGGCACAGGGCTTTTCGGCATCAAGGAGCAGACACTGTATCTGGCGACCGCTATTGGCGGCCTTGTCT
This sequence comes from Alphaproteobacteria bacterium, assembly GCA_030433335.1. Classification (GTDB taxonomy): domain Bacteria; phylum Pseudomonadota; class Alphaproteobacteria; order Rhodobacterales; family Rhodobacteraceae; genus Donghicola. The sequence goes on from JAUILL010000019.1 coordinate 35,858, forward strand.
TCGGCATTGGTGTTCTTGATCACGACTTTGCCAAGGTCGGTGATGCGGGACTCTTCGAGCATTGCGGCATAGTGCAGGACAATGAAGTTGACTTGGTCGTCCCGAGCAACAACGCCTTGGATCAGATGGGGGCACGCGTAGATAGTGTCGGGCACGGCGCCAAGGTCGGTTTCGCTAATCCGGATGATATCGACCACGCGGTCAACACGGATCGCGAACCTGTCTCCGTCCTTGAGACGCACAACAACAGCCGAGGTCCGCTTGGTTTCCGAACTCCCCGAGGACAGGCCCAGAAGTGCGAGCGGGTCCAATAGGGCCAGTTCATACCAGTGCGACTTGATCGTGCCGCAGCAGATGTCGCTACGCGCACTCCAGCCGTTGACTTCGGACGAAGGGATCGTCGTCTCGATCTGGGTGATCGGCAGGCACATCTGAATGCCATCGGTTTCAAACAGCAAGAAACGATCGCTGTGGTCCAGATTGCGCTTGGCCTCGCGGGTGTCTTTGACCAGCGGAACGCTCTCTGCGTACAGCTCTTTGATGTCCAGCAGTGGGAAAACCATCTCTTTGTCCGTGGCCATCTTGCCGACGATCCGAGAGGGCTTGGCCCCGTTGTTGTGACGCATATCGTGGGCATCGCAATCCGCGCGCTTCACGAGTTTCACTGCGGATTGGGCCACGATTCCCAAGAGCATCTGCTCGTGGGTCAGAATAACAACCACGCTCCGGTTGGAGGCTTCGGCCCCGGCACTCAACTCGAGAAAACGCGGCAGGTCCAGCACAGGCACAATCTGGCTGCGCAGGGCGAAACACCCCAGAACGCCCTGTTCGATCGAGGGAAGAGGATCGAATTCGACCGGGCAGGGCACGACTTCGCGTACCTGCGTGACGGGTACCGCGACACTGAATTCACCAAGGTCAATGACCGCCAACGTATCCTCTCCGGCGTTTTTGGCCGAAGAGGGCTTGGATGTCGTTCCGTTGGTGGTCGCGGTCGCCATGGTTTACACCTTTTCGCTGTTCACCGAAGAAAGGGCCTCGATCAGTTCGACAACCTCTTTGGAGACGGCTTCCTGATCCTTGGCCAGTTCCGAAATAGTCGAGATCGAACTCGCTGTGCTATCCACCGCATCGACGATGCTGCCAAAGGCCTTGCTAGCCGATTGCGACCGTTCCGTGCCCAGGGTGACGCGGCTGGTGCTCTCGGAAATCAGTTTGGTGATTTCCATCGCAGCGTCAGAACTGCGCTCGGCCAGTTTGCGGACCTCTTCGGCCACGACCGAGAAGCCTACGCCGTACTCGCCTGCACGGGCTGCTTCGATGGCCGCGTTGAACGCAAGCAGATTGGTCTGGTTCGCGATGTCGCTGACGACACGGACCATCTCGGAAATCTCGTTCGACGATTTTGCGATCAGCTCGATGCTCTCGATGGCGTTGTCCAGTGCATCGTTCCCGGCGGCTGCGCTCTGCTTGGTGTCCTTGGACCGTGATAGAGCATCGGTTGTCGAGCCGTTGATCGCCTCGATCGAGCCCGCCAGACGGGCGACCGCTTGGGTCATCGCCAGCGTTTTGTCGTTGATCGCTTCTTCCAACTGCACCTTTTCGGTGATGTCGTGGGCGTATTTGATCACCCCGACGATGTTGTCCTTTGCGTCCAAGAGCGGCGAGTAGGTTGCATGGATCCAGACGTCGCGGCCAAACTTGCCCACTCGGTGGAACCTGCCACCCCGCGTGTCACCCTTGGCAAGCGAGATCCAGAAATCCCTGTATTCCCTCGACCGGATATAGTCAGGCGAACACAGCATTGAATGATGCTGGTCCTGAACCTCGCGCATAGAGTATCCGATGATCCGCAGGAAGTTGTCATTCGCCTTGATGATATTGCCCTCGAGGTCGAACTCTACCACGCCCTGCGAGCGGTCCAGCGCTTCGAATTTCGACTCGAACTCCGCATTGCGTCGGCGGCGCATGGTGATGTCCGATGCGAACTTCACGACCTTGACCACGTTTCCGTCGATATCGAAAATCGGGTTGTAGTTGGCCGAGATAAAGACCTCTTTGTCATCGTTCCCGACGCGGACATATTCACCTGTGTGATATTCGCCCCGTGCCAGCTTTGCCCAGAATTCTGCGTAGGCCGCGCTTTCGGCCTCTTCGGGCTCGACGAACATTCTGTGATGTTGGCCGATCACGTCTTCGGGCTGGTAGCCCATCAGCGCCAGGAAATTCTTGTTGGCGTGGATGATGCGGCCGTCGGTGTCGAATTCAACCACACTCTGCGAGCGATTGAGCGCCGTGACCTTGCCCTCAAAGTCCGCATTGCGCATGCGGTTGGTGGTGATGTCCTGTGCCACTTCGACGATCTTGGCGATACGCCCGTTCAGGTCCAGAACCGGCGCAAATGTCGACTGCACAAAGAAGCTCAGCCCGCCTGCGCCATACTTCCGGAATTCCCCGGATGTGGGGCGCCCTGCGGCAACCTCGTTCCAGAAACGGTTAAAGGCGAGCGTAGGTGTGCCTTCAGGCGACCACAGTGCCGCTGCCGACAGGTCTGTAAGATCGCCCTTGGTGTAGCCGGTCATCTCGTAGAACTTGCCGTTCGCCTTTAGAATGCGGCCGTCTGGTGCATATTCGACCATCATGTGGTGCTTCTGCACGGCCCCCAACACGCCCTCAAGCTCGTTGGTCTGGACCTTGGTTTCCGTCACATCCATCGCGATCTTGATGACCTTGACGATAGTGCCGTCCGGCCCCGTGATCGGGTTGTAGGTGGCCTGAATCCAGACAGGTTCGCCTTCTTTGGTAAAGCGCTTGTATTCGCCGGAATCGAACTCGCCGCGGCCCAGTTTCTGCCAGAACTGCTTGTAGGCGGGGCTTTCGCGCTCTTCGTTGTCGACAAAGATCTTGTGGTGTTTGCCCACGATCTCTTCTTTGCGATAGCCCATCAGATTGCAGAAGTTCGAGTTCGCGCCGATGATCGTGCCGTTCAATTCGAATTCGATGACGGCCATCGCCTTGCCCATCGCACGAAGACGGCCCGTGTTTTCTGCGGCGGCCTCTTTGACGGCGGTGACGTCCATCGCATATTTGACGATGCGGACGATCTTGCCATCGGGGCCGATGATCGGGTTGTAGTTCGCGCGAATCCAGACAGAGCGTCCATTGCGGGTGATGCGTTCGAATTCCCCGTCGCGCACTTCGCCTTCGCGCAGTGCCTGCCATAACTTGGTGTATTCAGGGCTGTCCGCATAGGATTTGTGGCAGAACATCCGGTGATGACGGCCAATCACGTCCTCGAGGGTGTAGTTCATCAGCCTCAGGAAGTTCTCGTTGGCGTATTGCACACGGCCTTCGAGATCGAATTCAATGACCGCCTGTGCCCGGTCGATCGCCGCAATCTGCCCGACCAGATCGGTGTCTTGGGGCACCAGATTGCCGATGATCAAGAGCGAGCCGTCGTTCAGATCGCCTCGACCATGCAGCACCAGAAAGGTCACGCCCTGCTTGTCATCCTTCAGGTGAAGGTGCAGCATTTTGTGCCCGCCTTCTTCGGCAGCCTTCCTGAGTGACCCGAGCAGATACTCGCCCTCGCGGACATAATTCATGATCGGCGTGCCAGCGACGTCGTGCCCGCCGGGTGTCAGGATGGTGTCGGCGACATCGTTGGCGCTGACAATCATGCCATCCTTGGCGCGCACTTGCATAACAAGGCTCGCGCCCATCATCAGCTTGGATGCAGAAGTCACCAGCGGTGCGGGAAAATCTCCGGGCATGGTGCAAACTCTCCTTCAGTCTTTCGGACCGTCGTTTCTAACTCAAGCGCCGGAATTGGCGGCGATATACTCTTGGATCCGAGCCATCATGTCGGGCGACACGTTGCTGAGATCGGGCTTTGCAGAGCCTTGGGCCACGGGCCGCAAGGTGAACTGGCGCAGCACTTCCTGAACTTCGCGGATCGAGCTCTGCATGTTCTGTGCCGACTCGGACATCGTTTCGGATTGTTTCGAATTTTCCATGGTCGTCGTGGTGAACGCGCCAAGGGCCTGATTGATCTGCGCGGTTCCGCGAGACTGCTCTTGGCTGGACTGTTCGATACGCTGCGTTTCAGCTTCGATCTGGGCAATATTCTCGGCGATCGTGGCAAAAGAAACCTCTGTTTCCGCCGCCAGTTCGGCCCCCAGCGAAACGCGTTTGGTGGAGTCTTCGATCAGATCTGCGGTCTCGCGGGCGGCCTTGGCCGAGCGCCCGGCAAGGTTCCGCACTTCTTGGGCAACCACCGCAAATCCGCGACCGTGATTGCCTGCGCGCGCCGCTTCGACCGCGGCATTCAGGGCCAGCAGGTTGGTTTGGAACGCGATGTCGTCAATCGCCTTGATGATGCGGCTGATGTCGTTCGAGGACTTCTGGATGTCCTCCATCGCGGTGACCATTTCAGTGATCTTGCCCTTGCCGCCAGTGACTACGGCCATTGCATTACGGACCAGATCGGTCGAGCCTTTGGTCGCTTCGGCGTTGGCTTGAACCATAGAGTCGGTCTGCTCCACGCTTGCGGCGATACGCTCGACATTTTCGGACTGGAGCTGGGTGTTTTTGTTCAGGTTGCTCGCGCTCGATGCCACGTCCGAGATGCCAGCGCTCAGGTTGTGGACCTGATGATCGACCTCGGACATCTTGGCATTCAGGCCGGTAAAGGCCTTGGAGAACTCCTGAACGATGGACTGGTAGACGCCGACATGACGCTCGGGGTGGATGTCCACAGACAGGTTCCCGCCCGTCATCGCCTCTGTCAGACGCGAAATTTCCTGCGATACGTCGATCAGGCTTTGACGGGCCTGCGCAATCGCTTCGGCGATCTGGACGCCTTCGCCCTGAAGCTCAGGAATATCGATCTCTGTGTTGCCGTTCGCGATGGCCTTCATTGCGGAAACGACTGTGTTCTTGATGTCGATGTGGTGCGCGATCATGCGGTTTACGCCGTCGGCGACCTTGGCGTAGGTCTCGTCCAGCGAAGGATCGTTGATCCGTGCGGAGAACTGGCCCTTGGCCTGCGCGTCAGACATGGTCGAGACGCCGCTGATCAGCGCTTTAACCTGAGTTTCGGCATGGATTGCTTCGGTGCGGTCGGTCCACTCGACATACACGCACTGCAAGTCACCGTTTTCGTCAACTTGCGGCGTCGCCGTGAAGTGAAGTGTGCGCCCCCCAAGGACAAACCCCGCTTTGTGCGCGCCGGTCATGCCCTTGATCAGGTTGCGCTGACGGGACGGGGTCTTGTGAAACTGGTCGATCGATTTCCCGACAACCTGATTTACGTCGAAATTCGGAAGATCCTGCCGGATGGCACCTTCGAGATCCGCGAACATAGCGTAGGCTGCTTTGTTTACGAAACGCACAGTCATGTCCGAATGCGCAATCATGATGGGATTGGAGAGAATGTCCAATGCCAAGCAAGTCTCTGGTTTTAAATAGCTCATCTTCCATCCCGCCGTTCAACAATTTCACATACTTATCAACGACACAGCGGCGGCATCGTTAGTGTATCTTTTGGTGAACTTGATCCGGAATAAGGGAAGGAATGCACTCGGGTGGGAAAACACATATTTTGCAAACACTTATTTGCGTTTTCCACCTCAGACGACCTCTTGAGTCTGACTTTCGGCAAAAAAGAAGGGGCGCAAAAACGCCCCTTCGATAGGTCTTGATGCTTTGGATTTACTCCGACAGGACGAACGGTGCCGAGTAGTTGGCTGCGTTGTCTGCGGTGATGATCAGGCAGTCGAACAGCTGCTTTTCTTCTGCAACCTTCAGTTCGCCGGTGCTGATAAAGTGGTCTGCCTGACGCACCGCTTCTTCCGAGAAGATCGCGACGGGCTGCAGAACGGTGTAGGCCATTTCGCCTGCTTTCACCGCTTCGACCGCATCGGGCGAGCCATCAAAGCCACCGACGGTCACGCCGTCCAGCTTGCCTGCTTCTTTCAGGGCCGCGATCGCACCCAGCGCCATCTCGTCGTTGCCCGAGATTACAGCGTTGATGTCCGAGTTCGCCTGCAGCATCGACTGCATCTTGTTGTAGCCTTTGGTGCGGTCCCAGTCGGCCACTTCCATCGCCGCTTTTTCCAGATCGGGGTACTGGGTCAGAACGGTTTCGTAGCCGTTCGAGCGAGTCTGCGCGTTGTTATCCGAAGGCGCGCCAAAGAGTTCGACGTACTTGCCAGCGTCGCCGACAACCTCAACCCACTGCATCGCACCCAGAGCTGCGCCCTGCGCGTTGTTCGATACCAGCTGTGCCTTGGCCAGACCCGACTGGTTGATCTCTGCGTTTACGAGGAACACGGGGATGCCCGCATCAACAGCCTTCTTCACCGCGCCGATCGAGCCATCCGCGTTCGCGGGGTCAAGGATGATCGCCTTGGCCTGGTTGGTGATCGCGGTGTCGATCAGGGTGCTTTCGGTGTTTGTGTCGCCTTTGTGCGCGCCAACGGTGGTGGTGTAACCCAGCTCTTCTGCGGTCGCTTTGGCAACTGCGCCTTCGGTGAACCAGTAGGGGTTCGAGGGGTCATTAACGATGATGGTCATCAGGCCTTCGGCCCAGGCGCCCGACGCCATCAGGGGTGCGGCTGCGACGGCTGCGAGCAGGATCTGCTTACCTTTGGTGAACATGGTGGTCTCTCCCTTTGGATTTGGTGATACGTGGAAACTGTGCCGGTGGGCCGGCGGTACTCTCGCAGGGGCGGCTCCTCCTTTGGCCGGTTGTCCCTGCGAAGAATTCAGGATTTCTTGGGCTTGGCTTTGTACTGGATGCTGTTCAGAAGCACGGCCAGAACGATCACGGCGCCGGTGAAAACGGTCTGCCAGTAAGCACTTACACCGATGATAACGAGGCCGTCAGACAGGAAGCCGATAACAAAGGCACCCAACATGGTACCGCGAATTGTGCCGCGACCACCCGTCAGGGCTGCGCCGCCAATCACAACGGCTGCGATCGCTGTCAATTCGTAGGTGGTGCCTGCGGTGGGGCCAGCCGAGGTCAGTTGCGAAGAAAGTACCAGACCTGCAATCGCTGCACAGACACCGGACATCATATAGACGGCGATCTGCACACGCTTGACCGGGACGCCGGACAGTTCAGCGGCGCGGGCGTTGCCACCAGACGCATAGAGCCAGCGGCCAAAGGACGAGCGCGAGAGCATCAGGCCAACCGAGATTGCCAAGACAGCCAGAATGATCACACCGATCGGCACATTGGCGATGCGGTTGAAACCCAGCCAGTCAAAGCCGGTGTTGCCGAGTTCGGGCTTGCCCGCGAGGTTGTTGAAGGTCAGGCCGTTGGTCATCAGCAGCGCCACGCCGCGGGCCACGTACATCACGCCAAGGGTTGCAACAAAGGCAGGCACCTTGAAGTAGGCGATCAGCACGCCGTTGATCGCGCCGACAAACGCCCCCAGGACCAGTGTCAGCAGAACAACTGCCCAGACAGGCGGATACAGGATGACGCCAGCAGCTTCGACCGTGACGCCTTGCATCAGCCAGCCCGCGACGACGCCGCACAGGCCAAGGGTCGAGCCGACCGACAGGTCAATCCCGCCGTTCAGGATCACCAGCAGCATCCCGATGGCCAGAAAGCCAAAGATCGCCACGTGGCTGGACATCGTCAGAAAGTTGCTGACCGAGAAATAGAACGGCGACAGCATCGAGAAGATCACGATAATCGCGATCAGGGCAAAAAACGCGCGGCCTTCTAGAAGCAGGCGGCCAAGGTCAAAGCCTTCGCAGAACAGACCCGAGCGCGAGGATTTCGAAGAGGAACTGAGTGCAGACATGATCTGGGGACTCCGTATTGGTTAAGCGGCCACGGACTCGCCAGAGGCGGCCATGATCTGTTCTTTGGTGGCGTCGGGACCGAATTCGGCGCTGATATGGCCCTTGTGCATCACGATGATGCGGTGGGCGATGGACAGGCATTCGCTGACTTCGGAGGTCGAATAGAGCACGGCGAGCCCGTCGCGGGCACGCTCGGCAAGCAGGCGGAACACCTCGGCCTTGGCGCCGATGTCGATGCCGCGGCTAGGTTCGTCCAGCATGATGACTGTGGGATGAGTGGCCAGCATCTTGCCGATCACGACCTTCTGCTGGTTCCCGCCCGACAGCGAACCAATCGCCGCGTCGCCACCATCGGTTTTGACGGTCACGTCGCGGATCGAGTCTTCGATCAGCTGGTTCTCATCCTTGCGCGACGTGAAAATTCCGCGCGTGAATTTGCGGATGCTCGCCAGAGACAGGTTCTGCCCCACGCTCATCGTCTGCACCAACCCGTCGCGCTGGCGATCCTCGGGAACTAGACACAGTCCCGATTCAATGCGTTGCGCGATGGTCAGGTGGCTGACCTCGTGCCCATGCAGCCGCACTTCGCCGCCGGCTTTGCTCAGGCGACCCGCGACGGTTTCCATCAGTTCGGTCCGTCCGGCGCCCATGAGGCCGTAGATGCAAACGATCTCGCCCGCTTTGATGTCCAGCGACAGGTTGTCGACGACAGCAAAGCCTGCGCCAGCCTCGTCCATCACGGTCAGGTTCTGGATCGACAGGGCAGGGGCGCCGAAATCATAGCCCTCGGGCGGGGAGCCCAGATCGAAATTCTCGCCGACCATGTTGCGGACGATCCATTCCAGATCGATCTCGGCACGGGGGGCATAGGCGGTCATGTTGCCATCGCGCAGAACCACGGCGTGGTCGGTGATGGTCAGCGCCTCTTCGAGGTGGTGCGAGATGTAGACGATCGACACGCCGCGGCTGGTCAGGTCACGGATAACCTTGAACAGCACTTCCACTTCGGTTGCGGACAGGGCCGAGGTCGGCTCGTCCATGATCAGGATGCGCGATTTGACGGACAGAGCGCGGGCGATTTCGACGATCTGCTGCTGGCCCAGACGCAATTCCTCGACCGGGGTCAGGGGATCAATGTCTTCTTCCAGCTCTTCCATCAGCAGACGGGTCAGCCGCTCTTCTTCGGCATAGTCAACGCCGGTGGGGGTGCGGATTTCGCGCCCCAAAAAGATGTTGTCCCGTACGGTCATGTTCGGCGCGAGGCTCAGTTCTTGGTGAATGATCGAAATCCCCAAGGACTGCGCGTGGCTGGACGACGTGAAGCTGACGGGCTGGCCGTCCAGCATAATCTTGCCCGTGGTGGGCTGGATCACACCCGAAAGCACCTTCATCAGCGTGGACTTGCCGGCGCCGTTCTCGCCGAACAGGGTCGTGACCTGTCCGCGGTGAATGTCAAAGTTCACGCCCTTCAGCGCGTGGACGCTGCCATAGGATTTGGCCACGTTCCGCGCCGCGAGGACGACCTCTTGGGTGTCCGGATTTGCCTGAGGGATATCGTTCATTGGACCGACAGCTCCACCGGCGTGACCAGCCAGTTCTTGGCGCTGAGCATGGTGAACACGCCTGTGACCTCGATGGTTTTGCCGGTCAGGTTTTCGCGGTCCAGGTCGGCGAGAACCTCTGCCTTCATGGCATTGTTAATGCCTGCGCCTGCGTTCTGGTATTCGATCTGGTTGGTAAAGTCGCCGAACGAAATCGTGCCTGTCGCATCACGTAGATCGGTGCCGTTGACCGCAGGGCCGGTTTGCACGCGAACCTTGGCGTCCTCCATCCCATCGATCGCGACATAAAAGGTGCCGGACTTGCCTTCGCCCACAACGCCGCTGAACGTGACGGGCATGACAGGTGCGATACCGGCCATAACGCCGTACTTCTCGCCGGCAGCTTTCTTGTCCGCAGTAGCCTCGTCGAACAGGGTTTTCGCGTCGACGGCCTTGTCCTTCACAAAGGCGCGGATTTCAGGAAACTTCTCTGCCCCAAAACGCTCGGGCGAGAAGCCTTGCTGCCGCACATCCTGATCGGAGCCGATCCGCACAACGGTGGTATCCAGCGCCATCGCGCCAATCAGGGCCACACACACCGCCCCAAAGATCATCGCGGGACGTCTGTTTTTCTGGGCAATCTGATGCTGGGTCTCGGACTGGTAACTCATATCGGTCTGACCTTTCCTGTGACTGAAAGACGACGTGCGGTGACGGGGAACATGAAAAGAGTCATGACTGCTGGGTGCAGATCGACAGGGACGCATCCCTGATGGAACGGGCATTCTGGCGCATTCTTTTTCCTCCCTCTGCCGATTGGTCCGCACCCTCCACTGTGCATCTGGACCATCCGGGTCACCGACCGTGGTCGATGATATAAATAAGTTATAAACCACAAAATATGCGGTATCACTCTCACGCTCAAAACTCGGAGGTCAAGTCTGACCGGAAGTCTGTGACCCACTCCAAAGGGTATCAGTCTTTCGGTTCTCGTCAGATTCGCGACCGGATTCCCGCGTCAGCTTCACTTTTGAGCCCTTAAAATAAGGGAATATGTGACCTCTCCCGCTTTGTGGAGAGTGGGGCGCTGTGTCCCCTGTGTCGATGACTGTACATGAAATTTTTTACGACGAAAGAAAAAAATTACATGTACAGCCGCGAATGCTTGCGTTATGTCTGTGATATGAAGAGCGCGCCCTAGTGGCGCATGTGGACTTTGAGCGTTGCGGGCGGGACCGTAGATCAGGGGAGTGATCATCCGCTCGATGCGCCAAGGGAGGACGTTATGAACAGGTACGACACGAGGGTGCTCCGATGACCGATATCATTATCGGCATCGACGCAGGCACTTCGGTGATCAAGGCGGTTGCCTTTGATCTGCGTGGCCGCCAGTTGGGGACAAGTTCTGTCCTGAACCACTATCTGAGTGGGGCTGACGGGTCTGCGTGCCAATCATTGGACCAGACATGGACTGACTGCGCAACAGCATTGCGCGGGCTCGGCGACAAGATTCCGGATTTGGCCGCGCGGACTGCGGCTGTGGCTGTCACGGCTCAAGGCGACGGCACTTGGTTGGTCGGAGCAGGCAATCGTCCCGTCTCGAATGCGTGGCTCTGGCTGGATGCCCGCGCTGCACCTACGGTCGAGGATCTGGCGGCAGGCGATCTGAACCGCGCGCGGTTCGAAGCGACCGGCACGGGCCTGAATACGTGTCAGCAAGGCACGCAGATGGCCCATATGGACCGCTACGCGCCGCATCTTCTGGACGGCGCCAAGGTCGCGCTGCACTGCAAGGATTGGCTTTATCTTTGCTTGACGGGCGAACGGGTGACCGACCCATCCGAAGCCAGCTTTACCTTTGGCAACTTCCGGACCCGCGAGTACGACGACTTGGTGATCGAGGCTTTGGGGCTGACCCATCGCCGCCATCTTCTGCCGCAGATCATTGATGGCACCCAAGTGACCCACCCTTTGTCCGCCGAAGCGGCTGCGCAAACCGGCCTGCTGGCCGGAACCCCTGTGTCGCTCGGCTATGTGGATATGGTGATGACGGCCCTTGGGGCAGGGGTTCATACCGGCACGGCTGGCGCGGCGTGTTCGACCATCGGCTCGACCGGGGTGCACATGCAGGCGAAACGGTCGGGCGATGTCCACCTGAACGCCGAAGGCACTGGCTATGTGATCGCGCTGCCCGTGCCGGATGTCGTCACGCAGGTGCAGACCAATATGGCGGCGACTCTGAACATCGACTGGGCCTTGCGTCTGGCCGCGGATCTGATGAGCGACACGGGGAAACCCGTGGACTACTCTGAGCTGGTAGGGCGGATCGAAGGCTGGGTCAGTCGCGCCAAACCTGGCGCGATCATGTACCACCCATATATCTCCGAAGCAGGCGAGCGCGGGCCATTCGTGAACGCCAACGCCCGCGCAGGTTTCACCGGCCTTGCAGCGCATCACCGGTTCCCCGATATGCTGCGGGCCGTGATCGAGGGGCTCGGGATGGCGGCGCGCGACTGCTACGCCGCGATGGATGCTGATCCGACGGAACTGCGGATCACCGGCGGAGCGGCGCGTTCGCAGGCTCTGCGCCAAATTCTGGCCTCTAGCATCAAAGCCCCTGTACGCGTGTCTCAACGTGAAGAGGCGGGGGCAGCCGGCTGTGCCATGATGGCGGCAGTTGCTATTGGCGCCTATGACACGATGGATGATTGCATCGAGGAATGGGTGACACCGCTGCTCGGGCAGGCCGAGCAGCCCGACCCTGAACTGGCCCGAATTTATGATCAGGTCTTCCCCGCCTATGTCTCTGCCCGTCAGAGCCTGCGGCCCGTATGGGACACCCTACAAGGCGACCCCCGTGCGCCTTGGGTGAACGCGACCGATCCCAAAAATGAACACACTGAAATGACTTTGGACGCGACACTCGTGTCCGAAAGGAGCGAGCCATGACTGATAAAATGGTCGATCTGTTTGTAATCGGCGGCGGCATTAACGGCGCTGGCGTGGCGCGGGATGCGGCCGGTCGCGGCCTGTCCGTGGTGCTGTGCGAAAAGGATGACTTGGCTCAAGGCACCTCGTCTCGCTCGGGCAAGCTGGTCCACGGCGGGTTGCGCTATCTGGAATATTACGAGTTCCGCTTGGTCCGCGAGGCGCTGATCGAGCGCGAGGTTCTAATGAACGCTGCGCCCCATATCATCTGGCCGATGCGCTTTGTCCTGCCCCATTCGCCCGATGACCGGCCCGCGTGGCTCGTGCGTCTGGGCCTGTTCCTCTATGACCACCTCGGGGGCCGCAAGAAACTGCCCGGCACTCGCACCCTGAACCTGCGCCGCGACCCCGAGGGCGCGCCGATCATGGATCAGTACACCCGTGGCTTCGAATATTCGGACTGCTGGGTCGATGATGCGCGTCTGGTTGTGCTGAACGCCGTGGACGCCGCCGAACGGGGCGCGACGGTTCTGACCCGCACCGCGTGTACCAGCGCCCGCCGCGAGGATGGCGGGTGGACCGTGACCACCAAGAATTCGATGACCGGTGAGGAACGCACTTTCCGCGCGAAATGCATCGTGAACGCCGCTGGCCCGTGGGTCACGCAGGTGATCAACAACGTGGCCGGTTCGAACTCCAGCCGGAACGTCCGGTTGGTCAAGGGTAGCCACATTATCGTCCCCAAATTCTGGGAGGGGCAGCAGGCCTACTTGGTGCAGAACCACGATAAGCGCGTGATTTTCATCAACCCCTACGAAGGCGACAAGGCCCTGATCGGCACCACCGACATCCAGTACGAAGGCCGCGCCGAAGAAGTGACCGCCGACGAGTCCGAGATCGACTACCTGATCAAGGCCGTGAACCGCTACTTCAAGGAAAAACTCCGCCGCGAGGATGTGGTGCGCAGCTTCTCGGGCGTGCGTCCGCTGTTTGACGACGGGCAGGGCAACCCTAGCGCCGTGACCCGCGACTATGTATTCGACATCGACGACCAGAATGGTGTGCCGATGCTGAACATCTTTGGCGGCAAGATCACCACCTTCCGCGAGTTGGCCGAGCGGGGGCTGCACAAGATCGCCGACTACTTCCCGCAAATGAAGGGCGACTGGACCGAACACGCGCCCTTGCCCGGTGGGGACATGCCGAACGCGGACTACGAAGCCTTTCGCGAGAAGATGAAGGCTGACTACCCATGGATGCCTCGCGCCCTGCGCAAGCATTACGGCCGCCTCTATGGCACTCGCATCGCGCAGATCGCCGGCGATGCGACGGCTCTGGACGGATTGGGTCAGCACTTCGGCGGCAACCTTTATGAGGCCGAAGTCGCCTATCTGGTGCAGAACGAATGGGCCCAAACCGCCGAAGATATCCTGTGGCGCCGGACGAAGCACCGCCTGCACATGACCGAGGCCGAACAGACCGCCTTTACCGAGTGGTTCGAAGCAAACGTCGAAAAGGCGGCGTAACGATGGCTCTGACACTTTCTCTGAATACCAACCCTTTGGTGAACCGCTACGCTGACCCAGATGACTTGATCGAGACTGTGGCGCGCGACCTGAAAATCCGTGATCTGCAGCTGACGCATGAGTTCATCAATCCCAGTTGGCAGGCGAATACCATCCGCCGTCTGACCCGCCAGATGAAGGCCGCGATGGACCGCGCCGGTGTGCGCGTGACCAGCGGGATGACCGGCCCCTATGGGCGTCTCAATCACTTTGGTCACCCCGACGCGGATGTGCGCCGCTATTACGTGGATTGGTTCAAGACCTTTGCCGATATCATCGGGGACCTCGGTGGCACCTCGGTCGGCACCCAGTTCGCTATCTTCACATACCAAGACTTCGATGACGCGCAGCGCCGTGAAGACCTGATCCAGATCGCTATCGATTGCTGGGCCGAAGTGGCAGAACATGCCAAGGGCGCAGGGCTCGATTATGTCTTCTGGGAGCCGATGAGCGTGGGCCGCGAATTCGGCGAGACCATCTCTGAATGTATGAAGCTGCAGGACCGTCTGACCGCCGCCGATATGGCGATACCCATGTGGATGATGGCGGACATCGACCATGGCGATGTGACCAGCGACAACCCCGATGACTTCGATCCCTATGCTTGGGCGCGGGCGGTGCCAAAGGTTAGCCCGATCATTCACATTAAACAGTCGCTGATGGATAAGGGTGGGCACCGTCCCTTTACCGCCGAGTTCAACGCCAAAGGCCGCATCCAGCCGGAGCCGCTGCTCAAGGCGTTCGAAGAGGGCGGGGCGAAAGACAACGAAATCTGCCTGGAGCTATCCTTCAAAGAGCGCGAACCCAACGACCGCGAAGTGATCCCCCAGATCGCCGAGAGTGTCGCATTCTGGGCTCCGCATATCGATACAGGTGTGCAGGATCTGCACATTTAACCCCGACGCTACGACGTTTGCCGTATTTGTCGCGAAAAAGTCGCCTGCGGCGCTTGAACTTATCTTTCGGCGCGGGCACATCTGTACTGTTCTCAGGGCGGGGTGAAATTCCCCACCGGCGGTGATAGCCCGCGAGCGCCTGCCACAGCGGCAGGGTCTAGCAGATCCGGTGGAATTCCGGGGCCGACGGTTAAAGTCCGGATGGAAGAGGATGGTCAGTGGTGCCGCTATGCGCGGGGCCAGTGGCTTCTATCGCCTTGGGACCATTTGATAATACCAAGGATGGTTCCATGACTGAAAAACTGAATATCGCCTTCATCAAAGCACGTTGGCACTCGGACATCGTCGATCAGGCGCTGGTCGGGTTCAAAGCCGATATGGATGCGTCGGACGTCGATTATGACGTGACCGCAATCGACGTGCCCGGTGCGTTTGAAATGCCCCTGCTGGCGAAAAAGCTGGGGGAAAGCGGCAAATACGACGCAATCGTCTGCGCGGCGCTGGTCGTTGATGGCGGCATCTACCGCCACGATTTCGTCGCCCAAGCCGTTGTGTCGGGCCTGATGGACGCTCAGATGGCGACCGGCGTGCCGACCTACTCGGTGTCGCTGACCCCCCACCACTTCCAGCCCAGCCAAGAGCACATGGGCTTCTACTTTGATCACTTCGTCAAGAAGGGTGCAGAGGCCGCGAGCGCGGTCCGGATGGTCGCGGCAATCGACCTCTGATCCAACATTGAAAGGCGGCGCGGGGCGTCGCCTTTTTTCTGTTGGTTGACTTTACCTTTGGTGAATTATTTTTCAGACTGAATAAGATTTTGCAAAGGCGGACATGCACTGTGGCCAAACAGAACGGTAACGCGGACTCCGAGATGTCCTTGTCGCTGCGGGCGGCGTGGCTGCATTACGCGGGCGGCCTGACCCAAGCGGCTGTGGCCAAGCGCCTTGGCGTGCCCTCAGTGAAAGCCCACCGTCTGATTGCGCGCGCGGTGGCCGAAGGCGCGGTGAAGGTCACCGTCGAGGGCGATATCGTCGAATGCGTTGACCTCGAAATGCAGCTGTCCGAGCGCTTTGGTCTGGAGTTTTGCGAAGTTGCCCCTGACATCGGCGAAGAAGGGCTTCCCCTGCGGGCCCTTGGGCTGGCAGGGGCCAGCTACCTGCGGCGCGAATTGGAGCATGGCGATCACGCGGTGATCGGGCTGGCCCACGGGCGGACCTTGGCGGCGAGCGTGCAGCAACTGCCGCGCATGGACGGACTAAAGCAGCGGTTTGTGTCGTTGCTGGGGGGCTTGGCGCGGAACTTCTCGGCCAACCCGCACGAAGTCATGCACAAGCTGGCGGAGAAAACAGGCGCGCAAGCGTTCATGATGCCGGTGCCTTTCTTTGCCAATACGGTCGAGGACCGCGAGGTCATGCTGCACCAGAAGGGTGTGGGTGAAGTGTTCGACATGGCGAACAACGCAGATCTAAAGATCGTAGGGATCGGGACGGTGGAGCCTGATGCTCAGTTGGTGCATTCGGGCATGATCGAGCACGAAGAGATCGAAGAGATCAAAGCAGCTGGCGGGCGCGGTGAAATGCTTGGGCATTTCTTTGATGCGAGCGGCGCTGTGATGGAGACGACCCTGACGGCGCGGACTCTTGGGGCCTGCATGGCCGAGGGTGACGAAATCGTCGCGATCGCCGGGGGTGAAAGCAAAGTCACCGCCATTCACGCAGTGCTCTGCAGTGGCAAGCTGAAGGGCTTGATCACGGATGAGCTGACAGCAATGGCGCTGCTCAAGATCTGAGCTCAACCGACATCGCTACCAAAAGGAAAAGCGGCCCGAGGGCCGCTTTGCTGTATTCTGATTGTCGCCTGTGATTACAGGATCGACTGACCGGTTGCGGCCCAATCCTTGGCGAACTGCTCCAGACCTTTGTCGGTCAGAACGTGCTTGGCCAGACCCTTGATCACGGCAGGGGGGATGGTCGCAACGTCTGCGCCAACCAGAGCCGCGTCTTTGACGTGGTTGGGGGTGCGGATCGACGCGGCCAGAATCTCGGTCTCGAAGCCGTAGTTGTCGTAGATGTCACGGATTTCCGAGATAAGCTCCATGCCGTCGATGTTGATGTCATCGAGACGACCGATGAAGGGGCTGATGTAGGTCGCGCCCGCTTTGGCGGCCAGCAGAGCCTGGTTCGCGCTGAAGCACAGGGTCACGTTGGTCTTGATGCCCTTTTGCGAGAAGTAGCGGCATGCCTTCAGGCCGTCGAGGGTCAGCGGAAGCTTGATCACGACGTTGTCGGCGATCTGGGCCAGGTGGTCACCTTCGGCAACCATGCCGTCGTAGTCCATGGCTGCGACTTCAGCGGATACGGGGCCTTCGACCAGCGCGCAGATTTCCGCGATCACTTCTTTGAAGTCACGGCCCGACTTGGCGATCAGGCTGGGGTTGGTGGTCACACCGTCCAGCAGACCGTAGTCGTTCAGTTCTTTGATGTCCTCGACAACAGCGGTATCGACGAAGAATTTCATGGGGTCTCTCCTGATTAGGCCATCAGTGCTTTTGCACGTGCGATGATCGCCTCTTTGGTAATTCCGAATTGTTCATACAGCTCCTCTGCCGGAGCCGACGCGCCGAAGCTGGTCATGCCGATCACATCGTCTTCGCTGGCCACATAGCGGGTCCATCCGAACTTGCCAGCGGCCTCGACTGCGATGCGTGGAGCACTGCCCAGAGTCGCGGCCTTATAATCATCATCTTGGGCTTCGAACAACTCCCAGCTTGGCATCGACACGACAGCGACGGATTTACCATCTGCGTGCAGAGCCTCTGCAGCCTCGACCGCGAGCGATACTTCGGTGCCAGTTGCGAGCAGGGTGATGTCACGGCCCTCGCCAAACTGACGGATGACGTAGGCGCCTTTTTCCGACAGGTTTTCGCCGGTTTCCTCTAGGCGCAGTTGCGGCACGCCCTGACGGGACAGGGCCAGCAGCGACGGAGTTTTCGCGCTGCGCATGGCGATGTCCCAGCATTCCAGCGTCTCGACCACATCGGCGGGGCGGAAGCTGTAGAGGTTGGGCATGGCGCGAAGTGAAGCCATGTGCTCGACCGGCTGGTGGGTCGGGCCGTCTTCGCCAAGGCCGATCGAGTCGTGTGTCATCACGTAGACGGTCGGAATCTCCATCAGGGCGGACAGGCGGATTGCGTTGCGGACATAATCCGAGAACACCATGAAGGTGCCGCCATAGGGGCGCAGACCGCCGTGGACCAGCATGCCGTTCATGGCCGCGCCCATCGCGAATTCACGCACGCCGTAGCCGACATAGCGGCCCGATTGCGCTGCGGTGAATTGGCTGTCCACAGCCGGAACGCGGGTCAGATTCGAGCCAGTCAGGTCCGCCGAGCCGCCGATCATTTCGGGCAGGACGGGGGTGATGGCTTCTAGTGCGATCTGGCTGGCCTTGCGGGTCGCGACCTTTTGGGGGTTCGCGAACAGGGAGGCGCGGGCCTTGGAGATGGTGGTCTTATAGGCGTCGGGCAGCTGGCCGGTCAGGCGGCGGCTGAACTCGGTGCGGGTCGCGGTGTCTTTGGTGGCAAGGCGGGCTTCCCACGCCTGACGGGCCTCGGCGCCGCGGGTGCCGATAGCGCGCCACTGGTCCAGCAGGGTCGCGGGGATTTCAAAGGGCGCATGGTCCCAACCCAAGGCCGCTTTGGTCGCCGCAGCCTCGTCCGCGCCAAGGGGCGAGCCGTGCGAGCTGGCCGTGCCTGCCTTTTTCGGGGAGCCGAAGCCGATCACGGTTTTCATCGCGATCAGGCTGGGTTTCGCGGTTTCCGCTTTGGCGGCGGTCAGGGCCGCGTCCAGCTCTGCGGGGTTGTGGCCGTCGCAGGACTGAACGTGCCAACCACAAGCGGCTAGACGGGCAGGGATGTCCTCGCTGAACGACACAGAGGTCGGGCCGTCGATGGTGATCTCGTTGTCATCGTACAGCACGATCAGCTTGCCGAGGCCAAGGTGACCGGCTAGCGAAATCGCCTCTTGGCCGATGCCTTCTTGCAGGCAGCCGTCACCAAGGAAAACGTAGGTGTGGTGATCGACCACATCGCTGCCGAATTCGTCGGCCAGACGGCGCTCTGCCATGGCCATGCCGACGGCGTTCGCGATGCCTTGGCCAAGGGGGCCGGTGGTGGTTTCGATCCCTTTGGCATGGCCGTATTCGGGGTGGCCTGCGGTGATCGCGCCCTTTTGGCGGAAGTTCTTGATCTGCTCCAGCGTCATGTCCGCATAGCCTGTCAGGTGCAGCAGCGAATAGAGCAGCATCGACGCGTGGCCGTTCGACAGCACAACGCGGTCACGGTCGGGCCAGTCGGGGTTGGTTGCATCGAATTTCAGGTGATTCTTGAACAGCACGGTGGCTGCATCGGCCATGCCCATGGGCGCGCCGGGGTGGCCGGAGTTCGCAGCCTCGACCGCGTCGATCGACAGGGCGCGAATGCAGTTGGCCAGAGCAAAGGTTTCGGGATCAATCGCAGCCTTGTCGGCCACCAGAACGTCTTTGGGCATCACAGTCCTCCTTCGTTGGGGGTGTGTTAGCGCTCAAACTGACTCGTAACAAGAAAAAATCACAAAATCACAAAAATTGTGTTGATCATGTTATGTTTGATGTTACGACTGCATTGACCGTTTCGCTGGGGTATTTGAAGCCAAAGTGAAGCAGACAAAGGTTTGGAAGATGAAACGCGACGAGCGCCAACAAGCGATCATGGACCTGCTGGTCGAGCAGGGATCGGTGGATCTGGAAGATCTGGCGCAGCGGTTTGTTGTCTCGAAAATGACCATCCACCGTGATCTGGATGAGCTGGAACAGGCGGGCGTTCTGCGGAAAATCCGTGGTGGCGCCACGACCGAAGCCGGCACCCAGTTCGAATCCGACTTCCGATTCCGCGAGCGGCGCAGTGGTGCGGCCAAGGACCGGATGACCGATGAGGCGTTGAAGCTGGTCGAACCTGGCATGACTGTGATGGTCAACGATGGTTCGACTGCGGCTGTGTTGGGGCGGCGTCTGGTGGAAAAGCGCCCGCTGACCGTGATCACCAACAACGCCGCGATCATGGATGCGCTGAAGGATGAAAGCGGGATCACGCTGATTGCCTTGGGCGGGACCTATTCCGCGAAGTTTAACGCCTATTTCGGAGTTGTCACCGAAGATGCTCTGGAACGTTTGCGGGCGGATATTGCCTTTATCTCTGTACCTGCTGTGGCGGGGATGGAGGCGTTCCATATGGATGACGAGGTGGTGCGCGCCAAGCGCGCGATGCAAGCCTCGGCGCGGCAGAGCTGCCTTTTGATCAACCATACCCGTTTCGAACGCACCGCGCTGCACAAGCTGTGCGACCTGACCGATTACACCGCGATTATCACCGACGACACACCTCCGCAGGCCGCGCTCGACGCGATGGCGACAGGCGGGGTGGACCTGATCGTTGCTAACTAAAGGACCCGAGGACATGACCGCCCCATTCTGGATCGGAACCAGCTGGAAGATGAACAAGACGCTCGCCGAAGCGATGGTCTTTGCCGAGGCTCTGGCCGCTACAGATGGCGGGCGCGACGAGCGCATTCAGCGCTTTGTGATCCCGTCGTTCACCAATGTCCGTCAGGTCAAAGACGTGCTGGCAGACACTTCGGTCAAGGTGGGCGCGCAGAACATGCACTGGGCCGATCAGGGAGCGTGGACCGGCGAAGTGTCGCCCTTGATGCTCAAGGACTGTAACCTCGACATCGTCGAACTGGGTCATTCCGAGCGCCGCGAGCATTTCGGCGAAACCGACGAAACCGTTGGTCTGAAGACCGAAGCGGCTGTGCGTCATGGCCTGATCCCGCTGATCTGCATCGGGGAAACCCTGCCCGAACGCGAAGCAGGCCGGGCCGCTGAAGTGCTGGAAGCGCAGGTTCGCGGTGCCTTGGGTAAGCTGTCGGACGAGCAGAAGCAAGCACCGATCCTGCTGGCCTATGAACCCGTCTGGGCCATCGGCGAGAACGGCATCCCGGCGACCTCGGACTATGCGGATGATCGTCAGGCCGAAATCATTGCCGTCGCGCAGGACGTTCTGGGCCGCCGCATCCCTTGCCTTTATGGTGGGTCGGTGAACCCCGGCAATTGCGAAGAACTCATCACTTGCCCGCATATCGACGGGCTGTTTATCGGCCGCAGCGCGTGGAACGTCGAAGGGTACCTCGACATCCTTGCGAAATGCGCGGCCAAGATTTGATCCCAGAGGAGAGATCCACATGAAAGTTGCAGTAGCAGGCGATAGCGCGGGCGAAGGTCTGGCCAAAGTTCTGGCCGATTACCTTGGCGACACATACGAAGTGTCCGAGGTTTCGCGCACCGACGAAGGCCCCGATGCCTTCTATGCGAACCTGTCGGACCGCGTGGCCAACGGCGTTCTGGATGGCACCTATGACCGTGCGATCCTGTGCTGTGGCACCGGCATCGGTGTCTGTCTGTCGGCGAACAAAGTGCCCGGCATCCGCGCCGCGCAGACCCACGACACCTACTCGGCCGAGCGCGCAGCCCTGTCGAACAACGCGCAGATCATCACCATGGGTGCGCGCGTGATCGGGTCGGAATTGGCCAAGGCGATTGCCGACGCGTTCCTATCCAACAGCTTTGATGAAAACGGCCGTTCGGCCAGCAACGTCAACGCGATCAATGATCTGGACGTGAAATACCGCAAGTAACTCCCAAGGCTTGCGGACGTCAGAGCGCGGCATCTTCCCAACGGATGCCGCGCTCTTTTTCTTTTGTGCGGGCAGTGCAGGGGCTAGGCTGCATGCAGGAGGCGGCCATGTCCGAACAGCCTAAACTTCTGAGCGGGGGAAACCCGCAGATTGCCAAAGGGGACGGCCCCGAGGTGGTCGCCGCCTATCTGGAAGCCGTGCCGGAATGGAAGAACCCCTTGGTACGCCAATTGGATGCGCTGATCGTAGATGAGGTGCCAGAGGTGCAGAAGGCGGTGCGCTGGAACCAGCCCTTCTATGGCATGGACGGGGTGACGTGGTTCGCCAGCTTTCACTGCCTGACGCGCTATATCAAGGTCGCGTTTCACAACGGTGCCGCGCTGGACCCGATGCCGCCCGAAGGGTCAAAGCATCCCAAAGTGCGCTACTACCATGTGTTCGAAAAAAGCGGATTTGATGAAGCTCAGCTCCGCGTTTGGGTCCGGCAGGCCAGCCGTTCCGATGGCGCGCCGTTGTTCCGCGTCGGGGCGGGGAAGTAGCGCGGCCCGCGTTCAGGCCGCGCCGATGTGATTACTTCTCGGCGTCCATGCAGCGCAGGTAGGCCTCGACCTCTTCTTTGGCGCCGAAAATCAGGGCCGAATGCTCGTGACCGTCAGTCGCGACTTTGTCGAGGATCGGCTGGTGGCCATCGGTGGCCAGACCGCCTGCTGCCTTCATCAGATAGGCCATTGGCATCGCTTCGTAGACCAGACGCAGGCGGCCGTTTTCATAGCCCTCGCGGCGGTCACCAGGATATAGGAACATGCCCCCCTGCAGAAGGATGCGGTGCAGGTCGCCAACTGCGGCTGCAGGCCAGCGCATGTTGTAGTTCTTGCCGCGCGGGCCGTCTTTGCCTGCCAGAATCTCGTCGATATAGGCGGTCATGCCCGCGCCCCAGTGGCGGGCGTTCGAAGCATTATACGCGATGACCTTGGTGTCTTCGGGCAGTTGCAGGTTTTCGACCGTGACGCGTAGCATGTCGCTGGCGCGGTCGTAGACGGCGATGGTCACGCCTTCGTCCATGGCAAAGCCGAAGTCCATCGAGTGGCCGAAGGATGCGTAACCCGCAGCAACGATGGAATGACCGTCCTGCAAGAAACCCTTGTCCGAGGCCGGTACGATCGAAAACAGCATGCCAAGGATCGCGCCGACTCCGATGCTACCAGAGCCGTCGATGGGGTCGATGGCGACGTCGTAAGCGCCGTCCTCGTTCAGGGTCAGAACCTCTTCGGATTCTTCGGACAGCATCAGGCGCACGCCTGCCGCTTTCAGGACATCAACCATGTAGACGTGGGTGCCTAAATCCAGCGACTTCTGCTTGTCGCCGCTCTCGTTCACGCCAACGATTGCCGCCGGATCACCGTAGAGGGCACCTGCCGCCAGACGGTCGGCGATGGGCATCAGCGAATCCGCGATGGCTTTGATGATTTTGGCGGGACCGCCGCGCGAGGCCAGATAATCGTCCAGCGGCTGAGCGGTGCAAGCGGTGTGGTTGGTTAATTCCAGCATTCGTAACCCTTCGTGAAATGACTTGAGGGGCCACGTGGCTGTGCCCCGAACATCGGTGTGACACTAGCCATAGATCGGGGATGCAACAACTCTGCAATCGAGAAAAGCTGTTGCACCGCGTCTGTTTAGCGCAACCATCACAATGGGCGCATGTGGCGGGCCGAGGATCAGCCCGCCAGCAGGATCAAAAGCCGATGGATTTAAAGTCGTCGGCGCTGTGACGTTCAGCCAGTTGGCCTTCGCCGGTGCGGTTTACCACGTTGCCGCGCTGGACGGCAGGACGGGCGGCCAGATCAGCGGCCCAACGCAGGACGTTTTCGTATTCGGCGACGTTCAGGAACTCGGCCGAGCCAGTATAAAGGCGCCCTTCGACCAGACCGCCGTACCACGGGTAGATCGCCATATCCGCGATCGAATAATCATCGCCTGCCACGAATTTGCGGTCCGCCAGATTGGTGTCCAGAACGTGCAGCTGGCGCTTGGTCTCCATGGTGAAACGGTCGATGGCGTACTGAATTTTCTCGGGTGCGTAGGCAAAGAAATGGCCGAAACCACCGCCTACGTAGGGGCCTGCGCCCATCTGCCAGAACAGCCAGTTGAACACTTCCGCGCGGGCGCCAGCTTCGGTGGGCAAGAAGGCTCCAAATTTCTCGGCCAGATAGGTCAGGATCGAGCCACTCTCGAACACGCGCTGGCCGTTCGAGCGGTCCATCAGCGCGGGGATTTTCGAGTTGGGGTTGATGTCGACAAAGCCGCTGCCGAACTGGTCGCCGTCCCCGATCTTGATCAGCCATGCGTCATAATCGGCCTCGGAATGACCGGCCTCAAGCAGCTCTTCGAGCATGATCGTGACCTTTTGCCCGTTGGGCGTGCCCATCGAGTACAGCTGCAGGCCGTGCTCGCCCACGGGCAGCTCGACCTCTTTGGTCGCGCCCGAGATGGGACGGTTGATGTTGGCGAACTGACCGCCATTGCCAGGTTCCCAAGTCCAGACGGCGGGGGGCGTGTAGGGGGTATCGGTCATACTCAATCCTCTTGTTCAAACGCGTTAGCGGCAACTTAGGGGCGCGGACCGGAAAAGGGCAGGCCAAACTGCGAGGTTTTCTGTGAGAGGGGGCAGGGGCGATGTGCATCTGCCTGCCGCCTAGGCGTGCATCTTGTCTGATGAGTCGGAACGTAAATTGGAGAAATGAAAACGCATGAAGCTCGATAGTTTCCTGATATTTGGATAAACTACTGTTTTCACTCAATAACACCATTCTGTCATACGTATTGACAACTTGTCCGACAATTTGTCATACAAGTTGACGTCGGGCGCAGGAGGTGCGCCGAAGGGAGGACACTATGAACAAGATTTTGAAGATTGCTTCGGTATCGGTCGTGGCGCTGACCAGTGCGGTATCCATTGCGCAGGCGGCAGAGTGGCGCGGTTGGGCCATCCACCCCGAGGATTATCCGAACACCGTCGCGATGCAGTCGTTCGCGGACAAAGTTGCCGAAGTCACCGAGGGCCGCATCACCCCCACCGTCTACGCGAATGGCATTCTGGGCAGCCAGCCCGATGCGATCGAACAGGTGCGCGGCGGCGCACTGGCTTGGGCGAACTTCAACATGGGCCCGATGGGCGAGATTGTCCCCGCGACCAACGTCCTGTCGCTGCCCTTTATCTTCCGCGATGTCGAGCAGATGCACCACGCGATGGACGGTGAAGTCGGCCAGCAGTTCAGCGATGCGCTCAGCGAGGCGGGCATTGTTGCCCTGTCGTGGTTCGATAGTGGCTCGCGCAGCTTCTACAACACCAAGAAGCCGATCCACACCCCCGCCGATGTTGAGGGCATGAAGTTCCGCGTCATGAACAACGACCTCTATGTGCAGATGGTCGACCAGTTGGGTGGCAACGCGACCCCCATGGCCTATGGCGAGGTCTATCAGTCCCTGCAGACCGGCGTGATCGACGGTGCAGAAAACAACTATCCCTCGTACGAATCCTCGAACCACTACGAGGTCGCCAAGTACTACTCTATCACCAACCACCTGATCCTGCCCGAGTGCCTGTGCGTGGCCGAGTCGGTTTGGTCTGACGTTTCGGACGAGGACAAAGCCGCGATCAAGGACGCCGCGATGGAAGCGGCTCAGCTCCAGCGTCAGCTTTGGGCCGAGCGTGAAGCCAAGAGCCTCGAGGTTGTGACCGCAGCCGGTTCGATGGTGAACGAAGTGGACGATCCCGCGGCCTTCCAAGCGGCGATGGAGCCGATCTACGCGGACTTTATCAGCGCGCATCCCGACCTCGAGCCGCTGATCAAGGACATTCAGGCGACTGAATAATCGCGTAACGGGCCGCATGTCCCCAATGCATGCGGCCCACTTTTGACTTTCGGGAAACACCATCTTGGAAAACGACATTGAACCTGTGGCGCGCGGTCCGGTTTACCGCGTCCTGAGCGCTCTGGCGCAGACCTGTCTGGTGATCGCGGGCGTGCAGCTGGTCACGCTGATCGCGATTTTCGGCTGGCTGGTCTGGGGCCGTTATGTGCTGAACGACACCCCCACGTGGGTAGAGCAGTTGGCTCTGCTGCTGGTGGTCTGGGTCACCTTTCTGGGGGCTGCGGCTGGCGTCTGGAACAAGAGCCACCTGTCGATCGATTTCGTCCGCGAGATGATGCCCGACCCGCTGCGCATCCCCATGCGTTGGATCGCCGTGATCGCGGTCTGTGTGTTCGGCGGGTTCCTCGCGTGGCAAGGCTGGGTTCTGGCCGACAAGACATGGCCCCGCAACATCCCGATGCTCGGGATCGCCGAGGGCTGGCGCGCCATGCCCATGGCAATCTGCGGCGCACTGACGGTGGTGTTTTCCCTTTATCACTTGGGCGAGCTGGCCCGCGGTGAGTACAAACTGACAGGAGAGCTCTAGTGGGCCTCGCGGTACTTTTCGGAATTTTCGGGCTGGGTCTGTTTTGCGGCATGCCCGTAGCATTCGCGCTGGGTTTGGCAGCGGTCAGCGGGTTCCTTTACGAAGGGCTGCCGCTCTTCATCGGGTTCCAGCGCATCCTGTCCGGCGTCTCGGTCTTTTCGCTGCTGGCGATCCCGTTCTTTATCTTTGCGGGCGAGTTGATGATGCAGGGCGGTATTGCGAACCGTCTGGTGCGTCTGGCGTCTTCGGCCGTGGGGTCGGTGCGCGGCGGTTTAGGCGTGGTGAACGTGCTGTCTTCGATGCTGTTCGGCGGCATCTCGGGATCGGCCGTGGCGGATACCTCGGCGCTTGGGTCCATCCTGATCCCTGTGATGAAGGACAAAGGATACGACCCCGACTATGCCGTGAACGTGACGGTGACCTCGTCCGTGGCGGGCGTGGTGATCCCGCCCTCACACAACATGATCCTGTACGCGGTGGCCGCTGGGGGCATGTCCGTGTCCAAGCTGTTCATTGCGGGCATCGTTCCGGGTCTGCTGATGTGCCTGTGCCTGGCGATTGTTGCCTATTGGGTTGCAGTGCGCCGAGGCTATCCCGCAGAAACCTTCCCCGGTTTCAAAGCGCTTGGCGTGGCGACCATCGTGGCGCTGCCCGGTCTGATGACGGCGGTGATCATCGTGGGCGGTGTGCTGTCCGGCGTGATGACCGTCACCGAGTCCGGCGCATTCGGAGCGATCTGGGCCATTCTCGTCACCACACTTGTGTACCGCGAACTCACATGGCCCGCATTCAAGCTGGCAGTGCTGACCTCGGTGCGGACGACGGCGCTGGTGATGCTGCTGGTCGCGACGGCCTCTGCGTTCAGTTACCTTCTGGCTTTGTACCGCGTGCCGGAACTTCTTGGAAATTTCGTTACCGGTATCAGCGATAATCCGATAATCATTCTCTTGCTGATCAATTTGATCCTTTTGGTTCTGGGAATGATTATGGACATGGCCGCGCTGATCCTGATCTGTACGCCGATCTTCCTGCCTGTGGCAGTAGGGCTTGGCATGGATCCAGTGCAGTTTGGCGTGATCTTGATGATGAACCTTGGATTGGGGCTGTGCACCCCACCTGTCGGCGCTTGCCTCTTTGTGGGCTGTGTCGTGGGCAAGATCCGCATTGAGCAGGCGGTGAAATCGATCCTGCCCTTCTACCTCGCAATTCTGGTGGCACTGATGCTCGTCACCTACGTGCCGGCGTTCTCGATGTTCCTGCCCGGCCTGATGGAGTGAGATACATGATGAAACGACTACTGATCACCGGCGCTGCAGGCGGTTTGGGCACCATGTGCCGCACCCGTCTGGCGCATATGGCTGAAACCCTGCGCCTGTCCGATGTGGTCCCCATGGGCGAGGCTGCCCCGAACGAAGAACACGTCGTCTGCGATCTTGCGGACGAGGCTGCGGTCTTTGATCTGGTCAAGGATTGCGACGGGATCATCCACTTAGGCGGCGTGTCGGTCGAGAAGTCCTATAACCTGATCGAAGCGGCCAACATTCGCGGCGTCTACAACCTGTACGAGGCTGCGCGGGCCAACGGGATGCCTCGGATCGTTTTCGCCAGTTCGAACCATACCATCGGCTACTACCCGCAGGACCAGCGCTTGACTGCTGACATGCCGGTGCGCCCTGATGGCTGGTACGGTATCTCCAAGGTCTTCGGCGAGTCCGTCGCCAGCATGTATCACTCGAAGTTCGGCCAAGAGACGGCGCTGCTGCGCATCGGGTCCTGTTTCGAAAAGCCCAAGGATCGCCGCATGATGGCGACATGGCTTAGCTTTGACGATTTCGTATCGCTGATGGAGCGGGTGTTCGCTGTGCCGAAACTGGGTTGCCCGATCATCTGGGGCGCATCGGACAACACCTGCGGGTGGTGGGACAACAGCCATCTCGGGTGGCTGGGATGGAAGCCGAAAGACGACAGCGAGTTGTTCCGCGAGGAGATTGAGCAGCAACCTCGCAAGGCCGCCGACGCGCCGGATGTCTTGTGGCAGGGGGGCATGTTCGCGGCGGAACCTGTGCATCGTGACTAGCGGCGTTTCCGCCTCCGGCGGGAGTATTTTTGCAAAGATGAAAGATGGAGCGTTTTGCGGGTTGGCTGTTGAGCTGGCTGTGGACGCGGAGGAGATGAGAGATGGGATTTGAACCGCACGGCAAGCATTTGGTGGCCGGTGAGTGGGTTGCAGGCGACGCGACGTTCAAGAACGAGCCGGTGAGCGGGACTGCGTTTGAGTTCAGCGTTGGCACGCCCGAGCTGGTGGATCAGGCTTGTCAGGCCGCCGAAGAGGCGTTCTGGGAGTTTGGCTATTCGAGCCGGGAGACGCGGGCGCAGTTCCTTGAGGCGATTGCCGACGAGATTGATGCCCGCGGTGAAGCGATCACAGAGATCGGCTGCGCTGAGACAGGTTTGCCCGAGGCGCGTTTGGTGGGCGAGCGTGGGCGGACTGTCGGGCAGATCCGCTTGTTCGCCAGCCACATTCGGGCTGGTGAGTATCTGGACCGCCGGTATGATGAGGCTCTGCCGGATCGGGCGCCTTTGCCCCGTCCGGACCTGCGGATGATGCAGCGGCCGATCGGGCCTGTGGCGGTGTTCGGGGCTTCAAACTTTCCGTTGGCGTTCAGCACGGCGGGGGGCGATACGGCGGCGGCTTTGGCGGCGGGCTGTCCTGTTGTGGTCAAGGGCCATGGCGCGCATCCCGGCACCGGCGAGATTGTGGCCGAGGCCATTGCGGCGGCGGTTGAAAAGTGCGGCATGCCGAAGGGTGTGTTCAGCCTGATCCAGGGCGGCAAGCGCGATGTGGGGCAGGCTTTGGTCCAGCACCCGCTGATCAAGGCGGTTGGCTTTACCGGATCGCTCGGCGGCGGTCGGGCTCTGTTTGACCTGTGTGCGCAGCGGGACGAACCCATTCCGTTCTTTGGCGAGCTTGGGTCGGTGAACCCGATGTTCATGTTGCCCGGCGCCGTTGCGGCGCGTGGCGCTGCCTTGGGCGAGGCGTGGGCCGGATCGCTGACCATGGGCGCGGGGCAGTTCTGCACCAACCCCGGGATTGCTGTGGTTCTGGAAGGCTCCGAAGGCGAGGCGTTCGCCGAGGCGGCCCGTTCGGCGCTGTCCGAGAGCGGCGCGCAGGTCATGCTGACCGACGGGATCGCGGCGGCATATCGCGATGGCGCGGCCAAGATGCAGGGTGCGGCTGGTGTTCAAAACATGCTGACCTCGATGTGCGACACCCGCGAAGCGAAGCCGTTCTTGTTCCGTGTGTCCGCTGATGACTGGATCGGAAACCACGCCCTGAGCGAAGAGGTCTTTGGCCCCCTCGGGCTGGTGGTTGTGGCCAAGGACGAGGCCCAGATGATCGAGGTCGCCAAGTCCTTTGTCGGCCAGCTGACCGCGACCCTGCACATGGACGACAGCGATGCCACTCTGGCGCGCCGGCTGCTGCCGGTGCTGGAGCGCAAGGCAGGCCGCGTCCTCGCGAACGGCTTCCCCACGGGGGTCGAGGTTTGCGACAGCATGGTCCACGGCGGGCCTTATCCGGCGTCCACCAACTTTGGCGCCACATCCGTTGGCACCCTGTCCATCCGCCGCTTCCTGCGCCCCGTGTGCTACCAGAACATCCCAGCATCGATCCTGCCGGACGATTTGGCGTAAGACCATCCAAGGAGACTAAAAATGACCCCCAACGAGATCAAAGCAGCCCTTGGTTCGGGCCTGCTGTCTTTCCCCGTGACCCATTTCGACGCAAATGGCGCGTTCCAGCAGGACAGCTACCAGAAGCATATCGACTGGCTGGCGGGCTTCGATGCGCCGGTTCTGTTCGCGGCGGGCGGCACGGGCGAATTCTTTTCGCTGACCCCGTCGGAAATCCCGACCATCGTGCAGGCGGCCAAAGAAAGCGCGGGCAAAACCGCCATCGTGTCGGGCTGCGGCTATGGCACCGAAATGGCGGTCGAGATCGCTCAGTCCGTGCAGAAGGTCGGCGCGGATGGCATCCTGCTGCTGCCCCACTATCTGATCGACGCCCCCCAAGAGGGCCTGTTCGAGCACGTCAAGAAAGTCTGCCAGTCGGTCGATTTCGGCGTAATGGTCTACAACCGTGACAACGCGGTGCTGCAGCCCGATACCTTGGCGCGTCTGTGCGACGAATGCCCCAACCTGATCGGCTTCAAGGACGGTACCGGCGATATCGGTCTGGTCCGCCAGATCACTGCCAAGATGGGCGACCGCCTGATGTATCTGGGGGGCATGCCCACCGCCGAGCTGTTCGCCGAGGCCTACTTGGGGGCCGGTTTCACCACCTATTCCTCGGCTGTGTTCAACTTTGTTCCCGCGCTGGCGAACAAGTTCTACAACGCGCTGCGGGCAGGGGATCGCGCCACTTGCGAAGAGATCCTGAAAGGCTTCTTCTATCCGTTCATGGACCTGCGCTCGCGCCGCAAAGGCTATGCGGTTTCGGCGATCAAGGCGGGCGTCCGTCTGGTTGGCTTTGACGCAGGCACCGTGCGGTCACCCTTGTCGGACCTGACCCCCGAAGAAGAGCAGATCCTGCAGCAGATCATCGACGCCAACCCCGTCTGAGGCCCAAAATGAAGATCACCGACGTTCGCACCCACCTGTTGGAACACCGCCTCGAGACGCCGTTCGAGAGCGCCTCGATGCGGTTCGACCGCCGCGCCCATGTGCTGGTGGAGGTCATCTGCGACGATGGCACCATCGGGTGGGGCGAATGTTTGGGGCCTGCGCGCCCCAACGCGTCGGTGGTCGCGGCCTACAAGGGCTGGCTGATCGGCCAGAACCCGATGGAGACCGAGAAAATCTGGGCCACCTGCTATAACGCGCTGCGCGATCAGGGGCAGCGCGGGCTGGCGGTCACGGCATTGTCTGGGATCGATATCGCCCTGTGGGATATCAAGGGCAAGGTGCTTGGGCAGTCCGTGTCGATGCTGCTAGGGGGCCGCTTCCGCGAGAGTGTTCGCGCCTATGCCACCGGCAGCTTCAAGCGCGATGGCGTGGATCGGGTCGAGGATAACGCCAGTGAAATGGCCGCCCACAAGGCCGCCGGTTTCCACGCCGCCAAGATCAAGATCGGCTTTGACGTGGACGAAGACCTGCGCGTCATCCGAGCCGTTCGCGATGTGATGGGCGACGACATGCGCCTGATGATCGACGCCAACCACGGCTATGATGTGGTGGATGCGGTGCGTCTAGGGAACAAGGCCGCCGACTACGACATCGACTGGTTCGAAGAGCCCGTCGTCCCCGAACAGCTGGGGGCCTATGCCGATGTGCGCGCCCGCCAACCGATCCCCGTGGCAGGGGGTGAGACATGGCACACCCGCTGGGGCTTTGCCGAGCCGTTCGCCAAGCGTCTGGTGGATATCGCGCAGCCCGACCTGTGCGGGGTGGGCGGCTTTACCGAGATGCGGCGCGTGGCCGATATGGCAGCGACCAGCGGCATCCGTCTGGTGCCTCATGTCTGGGGCACGGGCGTGCAGATCGCGGCGGCGCTTCAGTGGATGGCGGCGCAAATCCCCAGCCCCGTGCGCCCCAACCCCGTCGATCCGATCATGGAGTTCGACCGGACCCACAACCCCTTCCGTCAGGCCGTCCTGACCACGCCCATCGAACACCAGAACGGCGTCGTCCAGATCCCGAACGCCGCTGGCTTGGGGATCGAGATCAACCGCGACGCGCTGCGTGAATTTGCCATGAAGGACGCGTGATGATTGACCGCAAGCTAACCGGCGAGCCGCCGAAAACCATCCTGCCGCGCGGCACCATTGACACCCAGATGCACATGTACGTGCCGGGCTATCCGGCAGTGGATGGCGGACCGGGCCTGCCGCCCGCGCCCCTACCAATGCCCGACATGTACCGCCAAGCGATGGAGTGGCTGGGGATCGACCGCGTGGTGATCACCCAAGGCAACGCCCATCAGGCGGACAACGCCTGTCTGCTGGCCTGCGTCGCCGAGATGGGCGATCTGGCCAAAGGTGTGGCGGTGATCAGCAAAGACACCACCGACGCCGAGATGGAGCGCCTGACCGCCGCCGGAATCGTCGGAGCGCGGATCATGGACCTGCCCGGTGGTGCAGTGGGGCTGGACCAGCTAGAGGCTGTCGATGCCAAAGCCGCCGATGCGGGCTGGATGACCGCCGTGCAGTTCGACGGCACTGCGCTGCCCGATCTGGAACCGCGGCTGAAGGCCCTCAAATCCCGCTGGGTTCTGGACCATCACGGCAAAATTTTCGGCGGCGTCACCCCCGCGCATGTGGACACCATCAAGCGCCTGCTGGACACCGGCAATGTCTGGTTCAAATTCGCGGGCTGCTACGAGGCCACTCTGGTCGGCGGCCCCGATTACCCTGATATCGCCGAGGTCGCGCGGGACATTGCCGCCTATGCGCCTGAACGCATCATCTGGGGCACGAACTGGCCCCACAACCTTGCCAAAAAGACCGAGGATTACCCCGACGATGCGGCCCTGACCGACACGGTTCTGTCTTGGCTGCCGGACGAGAAATCCTTGCATTTGGCACTGGTCGAAAACCCGCAGGAGCTTTACGGTTTCCCCAAATGGGAGTGAGGCATGAGACTGGTTTCTATCGGGGAATGTATGATTGAAATGTCGGGCGCCGGAGAGAACCTCTGGCGTTCGGGTTTTGCGGGGGACACGTTCAACACCGCTTGGTACGCGCGGGCGACTTTGCCCGCCGGATCAGTGGATTACGTGACCTGCGTTGGCACCGATCCGGTGTCCCAGCAGATGCTGGATTTCATGGGGGCAGGGGGTATTGGCACCGATCATGTGATGCGTCACCCGACCCGCGTGGCGGGCCTTTATATGATCACGTTAAAGGATGGCGAACGCAGCTTTACCTACTGGCGCGATCAGGCGGCTGCGCGTTGTCTTGCGGATGATCCGGCGGCGTTAACTGCGGCTGTGGATGGGGCCGATCTGGTGTACTTCTCAGGGATCACCTTGGGTATTCTGACCGCTGATCGCCGCGCAGCTTTGTTGGATGCTTTGAAGGGGCAGAATGTGGCCTTCGACCCCAACCTGCGCCCGCGCCTCTGGCCCGACACCCAGACCATGTGCGAGGCTATTATGCAGGCCGCCGCCATCAGCCGGATCGCCCTGCCAAGCTATGAAGACGAGGCCGATTACTTTGGCGACGCGGACCCTCAGGCGACTTTGCAGCGCTATGCCGATGCGGGCGCGACCGAGATCGTGGTCAAGAACGGCGGCGGCGAGATGTTGGTGCTGGCCGATGGTCAGACCCACCTGATCGACCCGGGCCCCAAGGTGCAGCCCGTCGACACCACCGGCGCTGGCGACAGCTTTAACGGCGCTTATTTCAGTGCGCGTCTGAAAGGGGTGCCCGCGCCAGAGGCAGCCCGCTATGCCCACGGCATCGCCCGTCAGGTGATCGGCCACCGCGGCGCCCTGATGCCCATGGACCAGATCGCAAAGGACGCCGCATGACCCGCATTCTTGCCTTTGGCGATAGCCTGACGTGGGGCCACAAACCCGAGGACGGCACCCGCCATCCCGCAGAGTTCCTGTGGCCGAACGTGCTTCATAGGGAGCTCGGGATCGAGGTGATTTCCGAAGGGCTCGGGGGCCGGACCACCGTGTTTGACGACCACTCCGGCCCGACCTGCCGGAACGGGGCCAAGGTGCTGCCGATCCTGCTGCACTCTCACAGCCCGCTTGATCTGGTGATTGTGATGCTGGGGACCAACGACTTGAAGCCCACCATCTGCGGCCGCGCCGAAGGTGCAACCGCTGGCATGAAACGTCTGGCGCAGATCATCCGCACGCACCCCTATGACGGGATTGGGCAGGTGCCGAAGGTGTTGTTGGTCTCGCCGCCGCCCTGCTTGATGGGGCCGGACGGCCTGACTGGCGGCGGGCGCGATGTGGCGGAAACCCAGCGCCTGGCGCCGATGTATCAACAGTTGGCGCTGGATCTCGGTTTGCCGTTCTTTGATGCGGGGACCGTCGCCACGACGTCTGCGGTCGATGGCGTGCATTTGCCTGCCGAGGACACCGCCGCGATCGGCCATGCTCTGACCGCACCGGTGAAAGAACTTCTCGGGCTGTAGGCCTACAGCGCATCCCGCAGAAGGGCGCGGTAGCGCTGCTGGCTGCCCTTGAGGTGTTGGCGCATGGCTGCGCGGGCCCCATCCTCGTCGCCATTGGTGATCGCTGTTACGATGCTGTCATGCTCGCCGTTGATCATCTCGATATAGCGCTTCGAGGCAGCCTTGGGGTCCGCCGCATCTAAGGCGCGGCGCGGGATGCTGTTTGGGCCGATCATCTGGAGAAATTCGCCGAAGCGCGGGTTGTTCGTTGCCTCGGCGATCGCAAGGTGCAGCGCGAAATCTGCCTCTGTTGAAGGCTCACAAGCATTGTTCAGTTGGGTCACAGTGCGCAGGGCGTCGAGGATATTTTCTTCTTGTGAGGGGCTGCGGCGCTGCGCGGCTAGACCTGCAGCCTCTACCTCTACCGCGGTGCGCAATTCCAACAGTTCGATCATCGAGGACAGACGTGCGCTGTCGATATTCGTGAAGGGGGCTGTAACCTGCTCTGTCGGCGTCAGAACATAGACACCGGACCCTTGGCGTGCTTCGACCAGACCATCAGCGCGCAGAGCGGCTATTGCCTCGCGCACGACGGTGCGGCTTACGGCATGTTCACGGGTCAGTTGCGCCTCGCTAGGGAGCTTGTCGCCGGGATTGTAGCGGCCGGATTGGATAAGCTCGCGCAGATCGTCGCTCAGAGTAGCTACCAATGATCTTTTCGTTGGATGGCTGATCGTTTTGCTCCTGATTTCGGTAGGTTGGGTATGCGCCCATCCCGCTGAAGCGCCGCGGCGCCTTTGTCTTTCGTCCTGAGGATATAGTTACAGGACAGCTCAAGAGAATTGCAATTGCCGCAGTGCGGGGGCGGGCTAAATTCCCTCAGGCTTGGGGAACTGTTGTGCTTCGGGCAACGTTGCTTTTGTGGCCGGAAAAGGAGAGATGCCGTGCTTGGAAAATACCTCTGGAAGCTGCGGCAGGTGCTCAAGGAAATCTGGGTGCGGGTTTTGGGGTATGGTTTGGTGGCCGTGCTCGCAGCGCTCGTATCGCCAACGCTCGCTCCGTATGTGCCGGAAAATCTGCGTTTCGATCCGGGCGACGGGGCCGTCGAAGAGGTCTTGCAGATCATCGCATCCTCGATGTTGGCGGTCACCACCTTTTCTCTTTCGATCGCGGTGCAGGCCTATGCGGCGGCCGCGACTTCTGCCACCCCACGGGCAACGGCGCTGCTGCAGCAAGATCCCACCACGCAGAACGTGCTGGCTACATTTCTCGGCGCGTTTTTGTTCAGCCTGATGGCGATCATCGGGCTCGAGGCCGGGCTCTACAGTGACGATGGGAAATTCCTGTTGTTCGTGGCGACGGTCCTTGTTGTGGCCACGGTTGTCTTGGCCCTCCTGCGGTGGATCACGCATCTGATCAATTTTGGGCGGATGAACGATACGCTGTCGCGGGTCGAGCAAGCAGCGGTTCAGTCTATCAAAGTGAGGGTCGAGAACCCTTGCCTCGGCGGGGTTGCCAGACTTGGTGCGATCCCGCCGGATG
This sequence comes from Alphaproteobacteria bacterium, assembly GCA_030433335.1. GTDB lineage: Bacteria > Pseudomonadota > Alphaproteobacteria > Rhodobacterales > Rhodobacteraceae > Donghicola. Next base: position 71,468 of record JAUILL010000019.1, read on the forward strand.
CCCGGGCGATCTACCCTGTCGAAGTGGGCTATGTGCAGCATGTGGATGTGGCGGGCCTACAAAAGATCGTCGAAGATCAGGAAAGAGAAGTCTGGGTGGCCGAGCCGCCTGGCAAGTTTGTGCATCCTGCGAACCCCATCCTCTATGTTTCGGGCGGGCGACTGGATGAAGAACAAGAGAACACCCTGCGCCAAGGTGTGACCGTCGGGCCAGAGCGCAACTTTGATCAGGATCCTCGGTTCGGTTTGGTTGTCATGTCCGAGATCGCGCTGAGGGCATTGTCCCCGGCCGTTAATGATCCGGGCACCGCGATTGATGTCATCTCGCGTCAGGCCCGTGTCCTGTCACACTGGGAGCCCGTGTCCGTGGAAACCCCCGCTTGCGACAGGGTGTACGTGCCGCCTATCACCGGGCAGAACCTGATTGACGACGCATTTCATGCGCTAGCGCGGGACGGGGCGGCCTTTGTGGAGGTGCAGGTGCGGTTGCAGATCGCGCTGACGGCTCTGGCCGCAAGTGCGCCGGATGTTTTTGCCGAGGCGGCAAGGTCGCTCGCGACGCTAGGG
>JAUILL010000069.1 GCA_030433335.1 Alphaproteobacteria bacterium
AAAAAAGGTTCAAGCTTGGCCATCTGCGTATCGCTTAACCAGTATAGATCACTCATGTCACCGCTCCGTTTTCCGAGCCGTGAATCACGCAGCACAACGGAAATCAATGCGTCCTGACCCTAGCGACGCCAGAACCAATAGCCTCTTCTCCCAGCTCCAGCGGAGCAAAACCCCGACACCACCGCAATGCGATCCCACCTGCCGCCCGCCATGTGCGCGGCTGGAGGTATTTTGCCGGCCTCTTCGGAGGAGAGCATATTGCAGCGACCGAGTTCGTGATCGGCATCACCTTTGTGACCATGGGCGTTGGCGCGAAGGAGCTTTTGCTCGGGCTTCTGATTGGCAACCTTCTGGCCGTCATCAGCTGGACTTTGGTCACGACCCCGATTGCGGTCGAAACCCGCCGCTCACTATTTGCCTATCTCGAGCAAATCACGGGGTCTTACTTCAGCAAGATCTACAACAGCGCAATCCTGTTGTTCTACGGGGCATTGGCAGCGGCGATGATCACCGTATCGGCCTACGCCGTCCGGTTCGCCTTTGGCCTTCCGGTGCAATTGGCGCCCTACCCCACCTCGTTCGCGTTCATCTTGATTACACTTCTGCTCGGAGCGGTCGTGATTGTCGTGGCCGCACGCGGGTTCGAAGCCATGGCGAATTTTGCGACAATTTGTGCACCTTGGATGCTGGCCTGCTTCGTTTGCGGAGGCGCGATCGCCTTACCGATGCTGGCACTTCACGTGACCGGCACGACGGGGTTTGACGGGTTCTCGGGCTTTATGGCCATCGCAGACGCTTCAATCTGGCAAGGCACAACACCCGAAGGCGAGGCCGGTATTTCGGTCTGGGAAGTCGCCGCTTTTGCATGGGCCAACGGCGCGATGGTGCATCTGGGCCTGATCGATATGGCGACCTTCCGCTTTGCCCACCGCAAATGGTACGGCGTCTTTTCCGGCGTAGGCATGTTCTTGGGCCACTATATCGGCTGGATTTCGGCTGGTCTGATGGGCGCTGGCGCGGCTGTCGTTCTCGCGACGCCCCTGATGGCGCTGGACTCGGCTGACGTTGCCTTCTCGGTCCTTGGCTATGTCGGCGTCCTTGCCGTGATTTGTGCCGGTTGGACCACCGCCAATGCCTGTCTGTACCGCGCGGGTCTGGCTGCAGCGACTTTGATGCCCTCTTACTCGCGGGGCAAAGTCACCGCGATCGTTGGCGTTTTCATCGTGATTGCAGCATGTTTCCCCTTTGTCGCTCAGTCAGTCATGCCTCTGACGGTCTACGGCGCGATCTTGTTGTCCCCCGTTGGCGCAATCGTTATCGCCGAGCATTACCTACTGCCGAAACTCGGCCTGACACGCTATTGGTCGCGCTACTTGGGCCAAGCGTTGAACCCTGCAGCCCTGCTCACTTGGGGCGTCGCGCTGGCCTTTGCTGTACTGATGATCGTGACCGGCGCCATGAGCTTCTACTTCATCTTCCTGCCGGAATATGTGATCGCTCTGATCCTGTACCCCATCGCGGCGAGCATGATGGGCGCTCGGGACACTTGGCCCTCGGACGAAGCCCGTCAGGCCGAGCGAGAGGCGATCCTGATCCGCTTCGAAGAGAAACGCCTGCGTGAGCACGCCGAGGATCTGGAAGAAGATCCCTCGAACGAGCATACCGCACGTCTAGCAAAATGGCTTCTGGTAGGGGCTGGCACCGTTCTGATTTTCATGATCGCCTTTGCCCTGCGCATCGCCTTCACAGCCCCCGACCCTGCAGCGTTGGGCACGATGCTAGAGGATTTCTTTCTAATCGCCGCCGCCTTGACCGCGACCTACTTCCTCATGGCAATGGCCGCGATGAGCGCGACCGACGGAGCGGACAGCGACGCACAGTAAACTGTCGCAAATGGGCGGGCGGCAGAATCTGCCCGCCCAAATAGCTGCTCTTTCGCACGTCAAAGGGAGCCAGAACGAACACCACATCTTTGCAGGCAAAGTGGTCACTTCTGACGCCGCGATGGCCGCCGGAGCGCGCCAAACACTAAGAAAACGTTAATTAAAGCTTCCATTCCGCACGTTACGTGGTGACTGTCCCTCAAATAAATTGCAATATGATACAAAAGATCATGGCCGATCTGGCATCATTCAAGATCTGGGAGCACGAGGAATATATGAGCCGCACGCGCGAGGTCGGGACTCTCTGGATAGGCGGAGCTTTGAGTTGGCTAGAACAGCTTTGCCTGAAATCCTTTGTGGACAAGGGTCAAAAGATCACCCTGTTCAGCTACGAAGACATCCCGAATGTACCAGCTGGAGTGATTTGCCGAGACGGACGCGAAATCATCGATACTGATGATTTCATCAAATACGAGCAGAAGAATAGCTTCGCGCTGTTCGCTGACTGGTTTCGGCTTCATATGATTCAAAAATGTCCAGGTATGATCTGGATAGACACTGACGTTTACTGCCATCGCCCGATGACCTACGACAGCGACTATGTCCTTGGCTATGAATTGCCAGATGAGCACCGCGTGAACAATGCTGTGCTTGGATTACCTGCAGACAGTGAAATTCTGTCACAGATGATTGCGTTTACTGATGATCGTTTCTCCATTGCGCCTTTCCTTTGGAAGCAAAAGCAAGAAGAATACAGACTGAGCGCATTGGCAGGAAATCCTGTCCATATCACACAGCAGCCTTGGGGTATTTGGGGACCAATGATGGTCACCCACTACGTGCACAAACTTGGTCTAGAAGACAAGGTGCAGCCGCTTGATGCGTTCTATCCTGTCACTTTCCTTGACCGGTCTGATTTCTTGCGACGCGCTGCCAAGGTGGAGGAGCGAATATCTAAAAATACTACAGCTCTTCACCTTTGGGCATCCAACAAGAAACAACTGGGCAGGTTGCATCATGGGTTTCCGCCGGTCGGCTCCTACCTTGAAAGACTGGTAAACGAACATGGGATCGAACCCGCGTTAGCCCCAATAAAATCCCGAGGAAAAGAAACCTTCAAAGATGCTTTACTCGACCATCTCGATCTGAGCGATATTAGCAGCGTCGCGGATGTATCCGGAGCGGCACGCGGCCTCTTGCTTACACTGCACCACATCCACGATTGTGACATCAATCTGATTGATGTCGATCCCATGGGTGAATTCGGGAATGGGACGCAGCCATGGGTCGCTGAGACACTGGCTTTCCTTGAGAAAAATGGAGTAGCCCGCGAGCGCATTCGCATCATCCGCCGCAAAGAAGAACTTCGTCAAGTCGATGTTCTGCTCAATCTGAATGGCTTTGGAAGCGCATATAAGATTAATGGGCTGAAAGTGATCCTCGAACGCTGCCTGCATTCCAGCAGTCGTATTTTCATGGACATCAAAAAGAAATCCGGCTCTTTCCCTTTCCTTAAAAAGTTCGGCACCAATGAGCAAATTGCCACCCGAAAAGAAGACGGAAAACAAGTTATCTGCGTGATGGTGACACCGCTCCCACCGGATCCTTCAGCGCAGAGCGAGGATGACGCGTGGGACGCGATTGCAACCGACCTTGCGGGGAACGATGGATTCTATCGACCTGGACCAGAAGGGCATTCCTTCCTCTACATGCCGAGGAGCAAAGAGACACTCGTCGTGACCTTTGATAACCTCGACATCGCGATGAACAGACGGGAAGATCGACGCCCATGGGGTTATTCGTTCATCAAAGATCAAGGATGGTCCATGCTTGGTGTGTTAGCTGGTGGCTGGACTTGGTATCGAAACCCTTGGGTCTCAGATCAGTTTGATGGACTCCGCGAGAGCGGATTCTTCAACCAATTCAAGCGCGTGGTGTTTTACGGCGCTTCAATGGGCGGCTATGCAGCCTGCGCATTTTCGGCAGCAGCCCCCGGGGCAGACGTTGTGGCGATCAGCCCTCAGAGCACTTTGGATAGGTCACTCGTGCCATGGGAAACCCGATATAAGACCGCTTGGGATCGAGACTTCAGTGGACCGTATGGTGACGCGACCACATCAAGCCAGACTGCGAACAGAGTGTTCCTATTGTACGACCCTTACGAGCCACTCGATTCACAACACGTGAAACGGTTTACCGGGACGAATGTCGAACGCTTACGCGCACCATTGCTCGGACACCGGTTGGGCTCCTCGCTTAAGCAAATGGGCATCCTGTCGCCAATTATCTTAGGAGCTCTCTCCGGCACTCTGACCTCAAAAGACTACTATCGGTTGCTCCAGAAACGTAAGACCTTCCCTCGCTATCAGAAAGAACTCTTTCTTCGAGCGTCAAACAGCCACCACAAGCGATTGGCAAAATCGCTGGGTGAATACATCCTATCAAAGAACAATAACCGAAAAGTCCGGATGGGGATGAAGGAACTTTCATAGCTGCCGTGGAAGCAATTGAATGGTCGACGGTAACGATGATCAAACCAATGAGCGGCACCCGCGCTCGGGAAAAGCAAGTATGCTCTATGGTTTTGTTGCGCAAATCGGGGGACAACAGACCATTGTTTAAAACTAGCGGAAGCCTCGCCGCAGCTTCCCGAAAGCGGTCACGGAGCCACGATGATGCAGCTGAAGGACAGGCCTCAAACGCTCGACTCCCGATTTCAACGAGCCCCTAATTCAGGACCGGTCAAGTTACAACACCCACCCAACTACTTCGGGCCGCGAACACTCCAAAAAAAGAGCTCCAGAGCGCGCGACTTCTCCGTTCCGACGAAGGTATCCGAAAAGGCAGTATCAAGAATTGAAGGGCTGAACGGGACCTTCTGACTCAGCACTTCGAAAAAACGTGCGGTCCATAGGGCGCGCTCGTGGTTGGCATAGTCGATCTTGCCGTAGATCGCGTAGCGGTCAATGGTGAAGGTGCGGGCGGCACGGTCGAATTCACAAGTGGGGATTTGGCGCACACTGTGGTCGATGATCTCTTGATCACCCAAATAGTAGTAAAATTCCTTATTGCAGAAGGCCTCCGATGCGGCGGCATGCGATGCGTAGATTTTGACGGCCTTATAATCCTCAGAGTCCTTACCGCACTTGTTTTCGCCGTCATCGAGCCAATCGACGAGCAGTGACTTATAGATCGGCAATTCGTTGGCGTTAAGGAGCGCCTTAATCCCGCTTGATGCCGCGGTCGTATTGCCAACAATACCAATAAGCGGAAGCTTGGGGCATACGTCTAGCTTCGGTTTGTAAAGACTTGGCAAGTCGATGAAGCTGATGCCACTAAGGAAAAGCGGCGGCGACAGGATTAATCCGTCGCGGCGATCATTGGTAATCGTGCTCGGATCGCACAAGATGTCGAATTCCGTGCCAAAATATTGAAATCGGCTCTCCTCGGGGTCTTTTGCGACCAATTCGTCGACATCGACAACCTCGATATCGCTTTGCGTCAGCCGCATCATGGCCCCCTTGGTGTCTGTAGGGAGGGGGCTAAGCAGAAGATCGGTTAGGACCGCATCGCAGATTTTGACTATGAATCCCGTGTATTTCTGCTGGGCAAGCGGCCCCCGCGACGCGGCGGTGAGCACGTCCAGATTAGATTTCGACTTGTAGGAGAAAGGCCGAGCGTCGCTGCGCACACCGATCCTGAGAATTTTCTGTTCGGCCTTGTCACTAAAACCGTCATCTGTTCCGCTCGCGACGGCCTGATCACTGTCGGCGGTAGAGTGAGAGGCCGCCGAGACTGGATTACCCGCAAAAAGTAGCGTTGTGAGGACCGCCACGGCAACCGGTCCGACCACATTGACTGTCGCCCTTGCCGACCATGCGCTGACAAGCCGGCGGATAGGGCTCAGCGCGGCCAAAATCAACCGAGCCGACAGCCAATTATGGCGGCTGTTTTCTTCGGTCAGCTCCAGAAAAACAGCGAATAAGATAACAAATATGGCAGGCAGCGTCGCGGTGATGATTGTATTGCGCAAAATATCGATGGAAACTGTCGGTTCACCCAAAAGCCAGGGTATCGCCACGGTGTAGTCGCCCGGAGCGTCGTTGATTGTGGCGATGAGCCAGAACATTCCAACAAGGATCCCAGCGCTCACGACAGCTAGAAGAAGCGAGGCTTCTGCGATCCAATTGTCGTGTTTGTCCATCAGAATAAGACTCGTGATACTGAGCGTTATGCACGGCATAAGATGCCAGACAAAATAGGCCCAATTTCCCTGAAACAGCGTGGTCACCTGACGTTGCGTGACGTTAAAATCAGCCTCCCAGGCAAGTTGGATCACAAAGGCAGACGATAGCGCAAAAATACCAATGACCGCCGGCGCGAAGCTCATCGATAACAATCGCAAGAACGGAATGCGCCTGAACGACCATGGCTTCCAAGAGTTCTGATCGACGCGCACCTCGCGTAAGAAAATAGTGGTAACAATCGTCGAGAAAACCATGAGTCCGCGCTGCAACACATCCCAAAACGACCATTTCACGAAACGTTCGTACTGGTTGTTCAACCAAGCTTCTTTGCCGTTGAGCACAGCCTGGGTGCAGTCATCGAGGTCGGTATTTCCCCCGTTTGTTTCGCCAAGTTCCTCCATATTAATCTTGTCTAAATTTGCGCGGCAGTTCGAGAGCGTCGGCATCGTCAGATTGCCGGAGGTCTCATGCGCACCATTTCCATGAGCGCCCACCTGCGCTTTGGTGCTTTCGAGGAGTTCCAGAACCACCTCCTGACCCTCGCTTAATTCGATCGTGGCCTCGGTTTCTGGCTTCAAGCGGGCGGAAACCGGCGCATCGTCCAACTCGGCCCGAGCCACGGCGTCTTCGGGCACCTGCACGACAATTTGGAGGTCCTTTTGCAGAGAGGCGCGCAAGCGCGTCTCTTTCGGCAAAATAACCGCTTGTTCGTTGGCTTCCAATGGCAGGTCTGTCAAAGGGGTCAGGCCCTCTTGCGGCAAATCTACGACCGTCACCGCATCGATGGCGTCAAGCGAGACCTTTTTGATGGCTTGTGATGGAAGATCGACCTCGCCCATAATATTTCGCGGCAGTATTAGGGACTTAGACGCCCCGGTTTCGGGAACCGATTTATTGACCTCGGTCCCCGATGGAAGTTCGACGGTGCCGCGGGTGTCGTTCGGCAATGCGATCGATACAGTTGCGCCGTTAGGCAAGGCCAGCACACGCTCAGGCGAAAGCTTCTCCCAAGCTAGTTCGATTTCCTCGCTCGCCGACTCTGGGTCTCTCTCGAACTTTTGCACCCAGTTCCAATGGTAGCTCAGAAATGCGGCAAACATTGACAGCAGAATGCCAAAGAAGAGCGACATGGCGAAAGAATTGAGTTCGACTTGATAGCCCTTCGCGATTTGCTCTTCGACTTTTGCGATCGGAGACTGAGGGTCGATGTTCTTTATGGCGTGATTATTTCGTACGTAGAAAACCGCAAATACCGCTTTGGCACTGTTCGAAGCCAGAAACGCCTTTTGGTGAAGTTCCTGAATCCACGCCTCGGACGGCTTCCGATCGGGGTCGAGGTTCTCAAGTAAAGACTGTACTTCCCTGACTTCATCGGCGAGTTGGGTCGGCACCTCTTGGAACGCGTCGAAATGGCTCAATGGGAAATGGAGGCGGCTGAAGCCAGCGGTGACCGAGGGGGCCAGGCAATCGATGATGCTCAGCTGTGTGCGGATGTCAGCCCAAATTTGTCCATCAACATGGCTGAAGGTTGAAAATCGCATTGTCGCGTCAAATTTTTTCGACAGCGCACCCGGAGCATTCTCGCTCAACTCCTGATAGTCTACTATCTGGAGTCTTTCGAGGACGCGGTAGACGCCGCGCGGCACACCGGCGAGCCGGTGTGCGAGCGCTCGAACATAGGCTTCGACCGGCTTCATCATGCCGGCCGACAGGAATGCAATCAGGAAGGCCGACACGAATATGGGTTTACCGTAGGTCGTGTCAGCAAGCTCAAGAGGGTCGGAAGGCAAGCCGACGATATCAGTACGCGCACCCACTTCGAGGTCGGCAAGATTTGCGCTTCTGACTAACAGGTACAGTTCCGTAGAACTGAGAATGATTGCATAGGCTAAGAGGTAAAGAAGCGAATAGAAGAAAAATCCCAGCATCCATTCGCGCGGTGTGCAGAGCTTCTCAAGCTCGACCTTCGCGATAATCGCGTGATAGGGGAACGGCGTATTGCCGATGGCTGAACGATAGTTACGATCTGCCTCTATAAGGAGCGAAATGGCACCTAGGAAGACTGCACCGGCATAGATCCAGTCGTTCATTGTTTTCGCTCAGACATCCACATCAAGGACAGTCCTGAACCTCTGGATTACACGGACCGGCGGCTATTTTGTGATATTCCGAACCCAGCGAGACGATCGAAATGATGATCGCCGACGTAACGAATAGTATCTTCAAGTTTTCAAAGATCATCGAAATACCCCGTGCACAAAAGACACCCATTGGTAGCGCATTTATGAAAAAATTTCAACCTAAGATTGCTTCCCTCTGCGGTGCGAGGAGTATCTTGGCTAGTTTGCGGACTGTCTGGGCCGTTGCTACGAGGAGAAGTGTGACTAGCGCCGCATCGGCCACATACTCGGAGCCGGATGAACCGCGGTCGAATCTGAATATTGAACCTCCCCCGCTGAACTGGTCCGCCCCTACAGTTATGAAACGAAGGACCACCGATGGCCAACAAACGACCGAAGCCTGAAGAGATTGTCACGAAACTGCGCCAAGTTGAGGTGCTGATGGGACAAGGCATGTCCCGTCTGGATGCCATCCGGCAGGTCGGCATTGTCGAACAGACCTATTATCGCTGGCGCAAGCAGTATGGCGGGATGGGCGTAGAGCAACTGAAGAAACTCAAGCGGCTACAGAAAGAAAACGAGCAGCTGAGACGAGCCGTTTCCGATCTGACGCTGGACAAGTTGATCCTTAAGGAGGCCGTACGGGGAAACTACTGAGCCCGTCCCGTCGCCGCGCTTGCATCCAGCATGTGCGGAGCCAATTCAGCATATCTGAACGTCGCGCCTGTCGCGTCCTTGGCCAGCATCGGTCGACACAACGATCTGCACCCAGAGAAAAGGATGATGAAGTTCTGTTGATGGCCGAAGTGATAGCGTTGGCTCGGCAATATGTACGGCATGGCTATCGCCGGATGGTAGCTCCGCTGAGAGATGCTGGCTGGCCGGTGAACGACAAACGGGTCGAAAGGCTGTGGCGGCAAGAGGGGCTGAAAGTGCCGGCGAAGCAACCAAAGAAAGGTCGGCTCTGGCTGAATGACGGATCGTGTGTCCGACGTCGACCGGAGCAGCGCAATCACGTCTGGTCATATGACATTGTGCATTGTCGGACTGACCATGAAAAGACATTCAGGACGTTGAACATATTTGGTGAGTATACCCGAGAATGCTCCCTCTCGGCAGATTTGACCTGCAGATCGCCCGCCGGGCAATGGGACGATCCGCGCCGATAGAAAGCTGAATTCGGGCAACGTCATCGATGCTTTGAGCGACCTATTCATCCCGCGTAGTATCCCGTCGTTCATATGCTCCGACAACGTCCTATGTGCGGAATGATCTGCTGATTTGGCATCAGGTCAGTGTCATGCTGAAAAGATCCAGCATGGTCAAGTTTGTGTCAGCTCGGCGTTTCGGACGACAGCCTGTCTCTCCCATAACAAACACAGAGTACGCGATCGCGGCTCTCACCGTCCTTAAGACGAGATCTTTGGGTCGCTGAACAGAAGGCCTGAACATTATCTACGAGGTCGATTGATCGCCCCTACGGCCAGGTCAGAGAAAGGTCCTTCCGCTGTTATCACCCCTCGAAGAAGGGGCGATAGGGTTCGCCGCGTTTGATGATCCCGTGTGCGGTGCGGGCCATCCGCTGCCCGGCAGTGCATTGCGCAGCAATGGCACGTCAGGGTTGGCGGCAATTGCGGTGTAAGCTTTATGGCGCAGATGGAGGTTCTGCCGATCCTTCGCGATGTAGCGCTCAAACTTGTCACGAAAGCTGTTCGTCTTTTGCATGATGGCGACTTGTCCTGCGAGCCACAGCGTGCGGCGAAGTCTGGCGTTCCCATATTTGGATAGCTTGGTCTGGCCTCGGAATGTACCAGATCGAATGGTCGCCAGATCCATACCGCAAAACTTCAAAAACTGGCGGTGGTGGCCGAACCGGCGCAGGTCACCAGCCTCGGCTAGAATGGTCAGAGCGTGGATCGGGCCAATGCCAGGGATGGATGTCAAAAGCCGGTAGTCACCATGATCCTTGAGTAATTCGACAGCACGATCTTCGATAATTTTGCGCTGAGCGATCAAGCTGTGGCCCTCTGCGAGGACCATCCGGAACATGGGGGCCGCGTCGGAATCCGCTGCGATTGGCAGCCCGACAGAGGTTTTGGCTGTTTGATAAACATCTGCGAGGAAACGGCTTTTTTCCACCTTTCGCCCGACGACATCCCAAGCGTCAGAGATAAACTGCTCTTGGTCCATCGCAGTAATCAGGTGTGGTGAGGGATAACGCTCCAGGAAGGCAAAGAACCAGTCGCTCCGAGGGCTGCGGTGGAAACGATCTGCTTCAGGGAAGTAGAGGGGCAGATAATGTGTCAATATTCGGTGCCACAGTTCCGTTTTTGATCGTGAGACGATGTCATGGGTTTTAGACAGTTCCTGAAGGTCGTTCGTGCCGTTGAGAAGCGGGTCGTGATAGAATTGCTCATTCCCGATCTGCATCATATGCAGGATGACCTGCGCGTCTTTCGGGTCATTTTTATCCCAACTGTTGTTGAGGGCCTCTCGGGTTCTGGCCAAGGCCACAGAGGACACAAGTTTGACCTCAAAACCGGCAATGCCAAGCCTGTAAGCAAGGGCGCGGTGGTAATTGCCAGTAGCCTCGAAAGCGACCCGAACAGGTAGGCCATACGCTGTCAAAGTAGCAATCAGACGATCAAAATCTTCCTGCCGATTGAGAACCGTCAATCTTCGGCGGCGCGTCTTACCCGGAATGGCGATCAAAACCTCATGGCGCGACTTGGCGATGTCGATTGCCGCCAAAACAGTCTTCGTCTGTGTAATACTGATCGTGGTCATAGTCGGTCTCACTTGTGGTGTGGTTCGTACAAAACCACTGTAGGGACCTGACGCCGGCTATGATCGCCTGCGCAATTTGGGGGCTGCGCAGGCGATCATAGCCTCTAAATCAACGGCATTCCGAAGGTGTTACGGCCCTGAGTTCGTTGATCAAGCAGCCCGTGAACGGACCAAGGCCGCGGACCTGCCACTGAACGTTGATCCAACGGCAATATGAGCCTGCGGGTTTTTCGCTGGTTTGGGTGGTGTGGGCAATGGCCCGGCGCTCGGAGCTTTCATCTCGCGCAGCGGGTCGGGCCATTGC
>JAUILL010000070.1 GCA_030433335.1 Alphaproteobacteria bacterium
GTGGTGGGACCGCCTCATGGGTACTTACGTTGCCCAGCCCGCGAAGGGCCACGAGGGAATGACGATCGGCATCGAGCAGTTTCGCACGACGCGCGACCTCTGGGTCGACAAGATGTTGATCCAGCCCCTTCGCGGGCCGGCAAGCGGGCACGCCCTGGATGCACCCGCCCTCTCGCCGACAGAGCAGGAACAGCCTCTGGACTCTCAAACACACAGTTCTACGGTCTCGGATACTTCAAAAAGGAACACATGATGAAAAGACGCACATTTTTGCTGGCCGGAGCGGCTGCCACACTCCCCCTGCGAGCACTGGCCAACACAGAACCGGTCATTAAAGTCCTGAAAACCCCCACCTGCGGGTGCTGTACCGCCTGGGTCGATCATGTCCGGCAAGCGGGCTTCACGGTCGAGGCGCAGGATGTCGATCAGGATGCGCTTTATGCGTTCAAAGACCGGCTACAAATCGCTCCGGAACTTGCTGGATGTCACACGGCGATCATAAGTGACTATTTTATCGAGGGCCACGTGCCTGCCGCGGACATCACGCGGCTGCTGGCAGAACAACCGGTGGCGCGCGGGTTGACGGTTCCCGGCATGCCGATGAGTTCGCCCGGCATGGGCGGTCCCGGGGCTGGTGACACTTTTGATACCTTGCTTGTCGGCTCCGACGGGGTGACCTCGGTCTTCGCGAGCCACAGCTGATCGGGTCATGGGCGCAGGTGATAAATCCCGCGGGCGGGGTTTTTGACCCGCCCGTCCTGCACAAGCTTTCGCAAGGCCCTGTAGGTCGCCTCATGGCTCAGCTGTAACCGGGCGGCGAACTCGATCACGGAGCCGTCGAGCAGGCCCGCGACCAACCCCGCCAACACCCGGTCTTCTGCACGCCGGATACCCACGATCTCAAGCATCTGTCTTTGTGCCTGTATCTGCTGAGCCGCCTGGCGACCAAAAGCGCGCGCAAACTCAGGGTCGGCGAAGGCGTCCAAAACGGCATCCTTTTCGATCCGGATCAGCGTCCCTGCCTGAACGAAAACAGCATCGCAATGATAGACCTCTGAAAACACGGAAGCTTCGGCAAAGCTTGTTCCGGCTTGGGCACGGTGAATGATGAACCGCTCGCCATCTGGGCCGACCCGCTCGAGATACACGCGCCCGGTTTGCACGACATAGAGACCGTGGGTGGGACCGCCTTGGTGAAACATGATGTCGCCAACCGCGCCGGAAAAAGGGCGCAGGGCTGAACTCGGGATAAGATCATAGGGGGCTGGCAACATATGATTGCAATCATATTGCGATACGCCCGCCCCTGCTAGCGTAAACATGACAGCACCCCATTGAAGGACCCGTCCATGCGTCTCATTTCCCTCCTCCTTGCCATACTGATGGCCGCACCCGTGGCCGCTCAGCACGCCCATTCCGCGACTGGCCATGACATGGGTGGACCGCAGGAAACCGGGCAATCGGCCTTTGCCGCCCTGGCGGAGATCGTTGCGATCCTGCAGGCCGATCCCGAGACAGATTGGGAGCGGGTCGATATCGACGGATTGCGCCGCCATCTGGTCGATATGGATCTTCTGACCCAAGAGGCCGTGGTCACCCGCACCCTGCGGCCGGAAGGGGCCCGGTTCGAGATTCGGGGCACCCCCCGTGTTCTCGAAGCCATCCGCGCCATGGTGCCCGCCCATGCGCCCTTTCTTGCGGCTGAAACCGGCTGGGACGTTGTCACGGAGGAACTCGAAGATGGCGTGGCGCTCAGTGTCGATGGCGATGCCGCTCAGATTCAGGGACTTGGTTTCTTTGGCCTGATGACCATCGGGGCGCATCACCAGGAGCACCACCTCATGATGGCAAAAGGCGCAGCCCCGCACCATTGACGCGCCGACACGGCTTGTTTGTTGATCCGTAGAGAGGTGCACTGACAAAACGTTACATCTCGCGTGTTGACCTTCCCGCGCGGGAGACATGGACACATGTCCCGTGATGGAAGCGTCAGAGGATACCGCGCGCAGGGATTTCCTGTATTACGCAACGGCCGGGGCGGGGGTCGTGGCCGCAGGGGCCGCGCTCTGGCCACTGGTGAACCAGATGAACCCTTCCGCCGATGTCCGCGCCTTGGCACAGATCACTGTCGACATTTCCGATCTCGCGCCTGGAACGCAATTGACCGTCAACTGGCGCGGAAAACCTGTCTTTATCCGTCATCGCACAGAGGCAGAAATGGCTCAGGCTCGGGCAGAGGCGGTCTCTGACCAGCCTGACGGCAAGGCGCGCAACCCCAATCTGCCCGCCGATGCGCTGGCGTCGCGTAGCCCTTAATTGGGCTCTGCCTCACTTTGTGTGGCGCAACTATCCTGAAACAGGAAAATTCAGGAGGGATGGTTGTGAGCTCGAAGAAGCATTGGTCGCCCGGGGCCGAAGTTTCGGTTCAATGCGTTGAGCGAAGTGATTTCGGCGGGTGGATCGTATCGGGCAGTCTGACACCAAGCGGCATCTGCCCAGACTGTGGATTGCATTCACGCCGACGTCACGGCTGGCGGCGTCGGCGGTTGCAGGATTATCCCGCCCATGGAGAGGAGGTAACGGTTGATCTCGCGATTTGCCGTTGGCGATGTTTGGCACCCGCTTGCCCACGCCGGACTTTCGCAGACCAACTCACCTCGATTGCGCATCCGTTTGCACGTAGCACTTCGCGTGTCGGGGAGATTGTCAGTCATCTTGGGCATGCAACCGGCGGACGGCCTGCCGAACGGCTCTTGCACCGTTTGGGCCTTGGGGTCAGCGATTACACGGTGCTCAGGCAGTTGAAAAAGCGTGCTCAGGGCACCGCCAAGCCGCCGACGGTCATCGGGATTGACGACTGGAGCTGGCGGAAGTCGCAAACCTACGGCACGATCATTGTGGATCTGGAGCGTCGCGTGGTGATCGACATTCTTGAGGATCGAGATGTCGTCACCTGCACCAACTGGCTCAAGCGACACCCCGAGGTGAAAGTGATTAGCAGAGATCGGTGTGGTCTCTACGCCTAGACTGCACGGCAAGGGGCACCGCAGGCGAAGCAGGTCGCTGATCGGTTCCATATCGTGCAAAACCTGCGGCAGGCCATTGAGGAGCAAATGAACCTCCACGGCCCTGAGACCGGCAGAGCGCTGCTGGCCGACGCCGACAATATCACCGCAGCCGGCAGCCTTCTGAAGTCACGCCTTGCGCACAGGACATCTCGGGAAGAGATTTTCACCACCATCCATGCGCTCCGAAATCAGGGGCTTAACTGTAGCGAGATCGGGCGACGAACAGGGTTCCCGCGCCGCAGCATCGCGAAATGGCTGCAGTTCGAGACGCCACCGGACCGCAAACAGGCCGCTTTGAAACCGACTTCGCCGTGGTACTTTGAAGAATTCCTGAGCCAAAGCTGGAAGGACGGCATTCGAACAGGCAGCGCCCTGTACCGTATGATCCAAGAGCGTGGTTACGAGGGGAGTCAGTCGCATTAAAAGCGGCTGCTGGCGGGCGGGCGCAGAGCCGAAAAGCAAACGAAGGGCCCCGCCGTGGAGCACCAGATCCTGGAGCCGGTCCGGGGCCCGGAAACGGGGCATGCGATCTCTCCGGTCATTGCGGCCGCGCTGTGCATCAAACCCAGCGGAAAGCTCACCTCGGATCAGGCGCGGAAAGTCGACACGCTCAAAGCCGGTTCTCCCGCCTTCACAACGATGCGCAGCCTCGCCATGCGTTTCAACGGTATCATGCGTGGCCGCCAAGCGGGTCCGCTCCCTGCATGGATCGACGACGCCATCGAAACCGGCCTGACGCCCATTGTGCGCTTCGCCCGCACCTTGAACCGGGACTTCAATGTGGTCAAAAAGGCGATCGAGATGCCCTGTAACAACGGCCAGGCGGAAGGTCAGATCAACCGCCTGAAAACCCTCAAGCGCGCCATGTACGGCCGAGCCGGTCCAGAATTGTTGCGGGCGAGAATGCTACCGTTCCGCCACACAGATTGAGGCAGAGCCCAATTAAAGGCTACGCGACACAACCGTTTGATGACTGGCGCCCGATCTTGCGTGTGTCCCCGGTCCCGTGCACCCGGTAATACAGCCACGACAAATAAAGCACGTGGGTTCCAAGCGGGTTGTCAGGACCCGGCGGCCAATAGTCAGGCCATTCGGGGTTGCGCTCTTTCATTGATGGAGTGGGCCGCCAACTGGGCCTCTCCACCTTCCTTATAACCTCTGTATATCCTCGGCGGGTCAGCTCTTCCGAGGCGGGGACACTTGAAGGGTAGAGTTTGTAAACACTTTCGTCTTCCGACCAGTACTGGACTGCACGCGAGTCAATGTCGCACATAATTGCACCGTGCTGAAGGTTATCGAAGTGGTCTTGCCAGGGATCCGCACTGAAGGACAGAAATATTTCTGCGTACCGCCGAGGGCTCCTGCTCCTGAGCACGGAGAAGGGAAGGTGTTCCCAGAAGTCCGATCATAGTTGTCGAGACGAACTGGCACCGTGTTTTCTTTGAATCAGTAATATACTTTGCCTCGCCCTTTTGTTGATGAACGGATACGACCTCTAGCTGCTAGAGCTTCAACCGAAAATTGATGACGTTCTCGTGAGGCGGCGAGACTAGAGATATCTACGTGTTTCAGCGCAATAGTTGCGATACTTGGTGCCGTATTGTTCGCACAGCCATGGCTCTTCTGCGAGCGGGGCAAGGGCCAGCGCGGCAACTCCAACGATGACGACAGGCCAAACCCAAGGTGAGGCGAAGAGAAGACCCAAACCTATTAGGATGGCCATGTCGGCAAGATACTGCGGATTCCGAGAGAAACGGTAGAGACCCGAAGTGATCAGCTCGTCTCTCACCCCACTGGTGGCTTTCAGTCCAATGATGAATGCCCCCCACCAGGCGATCAGATTTCCGATTGCGATCAAGAACGGCCCGACTGCCCAACGGAGCGCGTTGGGCATAGAAGCGGATTTCCAATCCACGATGCCCAAACCGATCACCGCCCCAAACACGGCCAATGTGAGGCCCCATGCAATGATTGGTATGACTGAATGCTCTCTGTTTGGAGGCCAGATGCGCTTGGACGGGCGGACGATCGACCAAAGGAGCGCACCAATCAAAACCAGACCGGACAGCAGGCCTACGACCACTAGTATGCCTTGGGCAATCGTCATGAGCGGTGTCCGAACACCTGCGCCTCCTGATGCGCATTGTCGGTCGCTTCGAATTCAAGCGTGGAATGCTCGATTGAGAAACGTTCATGCAGCACCGATTTGACGTTTTCTTTAATTTTGTCGGCCTCACCCATCCGGTCGCGTTCGACAACAATATGGCAGTCCAATGCCGCAGCGTTCTCCTGCATTTGCCACAGGTGGACATGATGCACGTCCACAACGCCATCGACAATCTGGATCGCTCTGACCACGTCATTTCCATCAATATCTGGTGGGCTCCCAAGCATCAGGGTTCGAATTGGGGCCCCTATTTCGGTGAAGGACAGATACAGGATGTAGAGCGCGATGCCGATGGTGATGGCCGGATCCACCCAACGCATATCATAAAGTATAATGAGCGTCCCGCCGACTATGACGGCCACTGAAGCCAACGCGTCCGAAAGGTTGTGGAGAAACAGCGCGCGGATGTTCACGCTCCCCTTCTGCATCGAATAGGTCAGCATTGCGGTCAGCGTGTCGACCACAAGCGCAATTCCACCGAGAATGACGACGGTCCACCCCATGACTTCGGGTGGATCAATCATGCGCATGCCACCTTCGTAGATCAGGTAGAAGCCGATCACGATCAGGGTGGTGTAGTTGATCAGGGCAGCGACGATTTCGACCCGGCCATAGCCGAAAGTCATGCGCTCATCGGCCGGGCGGCGCGCGATCTTGCGCGCGGCGAAGGCAATGACAAGCGAGGCCATATCGGAAAAGTTGTGCAGCGCATCGGCGATAAGTGCTAGACTGCCCGACAATATGCCCCCGACGATTTGCGCAACAGTAAGTAGCCCATTCGCCCAGATCGCGATCGCAACCCGTCGATCCCCAGAATTCGGATCGATATGCGCGTGCCCGTGATCATGCGGCATTGGCAGGCTCCTCATGCGCGTGTGTCGCGCGTCGGTCAGTCTTCAGGCGGCCGCTGCGGAAACCACGTACGCGCGCATTCATCCAGTGGCGTATTATATGACGGTAAAGGGCACCACGCAGCCTTCCAAAGGATTGCTTATGGGACAAATAGAAGGCGTCGGGCGTATCGTACACGCCGAAATCTTGCACGATGCCGGTTTTCTGAATGTAGGTATCTTCTCCGTTCCAGGCGACGGGAGGCGCGCCAAGGCAATCCGTGCCCGCGCCATAACCGCAGACACTGTCCGTGTCCGAGAACGATCTTTGCAGGACTTCGAGGAAAGCGTCATCCAGGATGAAGCCTTCAAGGTTGATCCAGGCCCCTTGAAATTCGATCTCTACCCACGAGTGGAGAATTTCCTCTGGAGCAAGCGGATACACCAACTCTGGGACAACACCGCGCTGCAAGCCTTTGTGGATCGTAAACCCATGCAACCGGCAACGAACGCCAACACCACGCAGCAGCGCCATTAAGAGCGTGCCTTTGGTATTGCACTGCCCGTAGCCGTCGGAAAGTACCTCGGATGCGGGGATGTCGTCAGCTCGATTGTATCCGAACGCGATTTCATTTCGAACGAAATCATAGGCAGCTCCGATCCGATCGTATTCGGATAAGTCGCGCCAGCTGCGGCTCTCTATTAGATGCGCAATAGGCGCGGCATTAAAATCCAGTAGTTTGGTGGGTGCAAGTAGGGGGTTGGTCATCTGCAACGGAGTTACTCCTCGAATCGTCTTGGAACAGACTAATCTCTATAGTTACTGTAGCTTCAACCCATTCTTTTGAGAAACGATCTCTCGCAACTACTTGTCCGTGCGAACTGCTTTGTGGTGTTCACCGTGTGCGTCGCGTAGGATATTGACGCCGCCCCAGGCCGCGATCCCGGCGATCATCACACCGACGATAAGGTCGGGCCAGTTCGTTCCCAGCCAGGCAACGAGGCCACCTGCGACTACGATTCCGAGGTTTGCCGCAAAGTCGTTCCAGCTGAAAGTATTGGCCGCGCGGATGTTGACGTCCGGATCTTTGAGCCGAGCGAGCAACCAGACACAAACTGAGTTGATGGCCGCCGCGCTCAGCGCCATGACGATCATAACGGTGCCAAGGGGATCCGACCCACCGACATAGCGGCTCAAAGCATCATAAAGGATCCCGAGGGCGAACACGATCAGCAAGCAGCCCGAGACATTCGCCGCAACACGTTGCCATTTCGCAGACCGCGACAATGCAAACAGACTGATTGCGTAGACCAAGCTGTCTGAAAGGTTGTCGAGCCCGTTTGCGATCAGGGCACTGGAATCCCCGAAGGCCCCGGTCGCAAAAAAGGCCATGGCAAGACCCACGTTTAGACCGAGAACAATCCAAAGGGTGCGTCTTTCGCTTGCTCCTTTTCCTGCAGTCATACTTCCCATTCCGCTTGGTCGACTATGATCCTTCAACCTCTCGGGCAGATCAGAGTTCCGGATTGATTAATAATGGTCAGTTCCATTTACGACCGCCGGGAGCTGTCAGTCAGGCGTCTCAACCAAAGTAGAGTATAGCCCTTTTTATGGGGCGATGAGATCGCGATTTGAGACGGTTTCAAGTTCAAACCATAAAGTTCAATTGGTTCGTGGCGCGGCCAGTATTATAGCTGCGCCGAGCAAGCAAACGGCTGTGCCAAGCGCATCCCACCTGTCCGGTCTGTGACCCTCTGCAAGCCACATCCACAGTACCGAAGCTGCAATGTAGACTCCGCCATAGGCGGCAAAGGCGCGGCCCGCAGCAACCGTTTCGACTTGCGCCAGAAGCCACCCGAATACCACCAAGGCTACAATACCGGGTACGAGCCAAGCCGCGGATGCGCCGAGGCGCCACCAGCTCCAGATCGCGAAGCACCCGGCGATCTCGGCCAAGGCCGCAAGCGGGTATGCAAGCGCGGCAGGCATCTCAGGCGCCGATCTCGTCATGTTCGGTCAAACATTCGGAATGATCCCGCAACACCTCAAGCACCTTGCAATCGGCGGTACGTCCACCGCTGCATTCGTGAACCATGCGTTTCAGTTCGGTGCGCAGCGCCTTCAGACGGGCCATGCGCTGCTCCACCTGCTTTAGCTGGCGACGCGCAATCGCGTCGGCTTCTTCGCAGGGCCGATTGGGCTGGTCGCTGAGGTCGAGCAGCTCGCGGATCGCATCAAGCGAGAAGCCGAGTTGTCGCGAATGGCGGATGAAGGACAGTCGGTCGAGCTGTGCATTGTCATAGCGCCTCTGTCCGCCTTCAGTCCGGCCAGGTTCGGGCATGAGCCCGATCTGCTCGTAGTACCGAATGGTCTGCACCTTTGTGCCGGTCTTCTTTGACAGAGTGCCGATCGTGAGCATCTTCGCCTCCATGAAAAGTTACAGTCTTTGTAGGTTTTGCCGCCCCAATAGACAAGTGCCGGATTCACAGACGCGTGAGTTTAAGCCACAACGTGATTTCGCGCTTGAACCTCTAGTAGCTAGAGGATGTAGACGCGACAATAATCAAGAATCAAAATCAGGCGCGCAGGTTTGTCCCTTACATCGGCACAGAAATTTCTTTGGGTTTTGGCAGGCGCCGCGGCGCTTGCCTTCGTATGGCTTTTGCTCTGGTCGGACTATCGCGCTGACCGCGCCCGAACCGACACCGATCCGGCGTTTCTCGCCGCATTCGAATTGACGGACCACCAAGGTATGGTTCGCACAGAAGAAGACTTTTCGGGGCGTTGGATGTTGGTATTTTTCGGCTTCAGCAACTGCCCCGATGTCTGCCCGACGACACTGTCTGAGGTCGCGGCGGTGATGGACGGTCTGGGCGACAATGCCGCGAGGGTCCAGCCGATTTTCATAACCATCGACCCCGAACGGGACACGCCCATGGCACTCGCCGAATTCGTTCCGCTGTTCGATGCGAACATCATCGGGCTGACAGGTACGCCCGAACAGATCGCCGCTACATCCGAAACGTTTCCGATCTTCTTTGAACGCATCGAAGAGGCTACAGCTCCGGATGGCTACACAATTGGCCACACGTCACATCTGTTTCTATTCGACCCCGAGGCAGGCTTTGCAGACTCATGGCCCTATGGCACGTCCGCTGAAGAGATTCTCGCCGATCTGGAAGAGAGGATCTGACCGACATGAACCGCGTACCCGCAGAAACCGCCCTCGGGCTGGCATGGATCGTTGCCCTCGTCGCCTCGCTTGCTGTACTTTTCATCGGCGAAGTGATGGGGCAGACACCCTGCGTGCTGTGCTGGTTCCAGCGCGCCTTCATGTTCCCGCTCGCGATCATTCTCGGCCTCGGCCTTTGGTGGCGAGACGGCAGCGTCGGGCGCTATGGCATCGCTCTGGCGCTTGGTGGTGGCGTGGTCGCCCTGTGGCACATGGGCCTCTACGCGGGCCTGATCCCCGAACGCATCCAGCCCTGCACGGCCACCGGCCCCTCTTGCACCGATGATAACCAATTGGTCTTCGGCATTCCGATCCCGCTGATGGCGCTGGCCGCCTTCGCACTGATCGGGTTCCTGTCGGCACTTTCATTGAAGGAAACACAAACATGAATCGACGCGGCTTAATCCTGTCCGTTCTCGCCCTCGGCGTTGCCGGTTTCGGCGGAGCCACTTGGTACGCGACTCGCCCCGGCCCCGCGGCCGAAGCAAAAACCGTTGCGCCGGAACTCGCGGACGCGATGATCCGCTCTTACTCGCCCATCCTCGGACCTGCCGACGCGCCCGTCACGATTGTCGAATTCTTTGACCCGGCCTGCGAGGCTTGCCGCGCCTTCCATCCGATCGTGAAGGACATCATGGCACAGCATGGAGATGCCGTCCGCGTCGTTATCCGCTACACCGCGTTTCATGGCGAGGCATCCGAGGAAGCGATCCGCGTGCTCGAGGCAGCACGCATGCAAGGCGTTTACGAGCCGGTGCTCGAAGCCGTTCTGCGGGATCAGCCGAGATGGGCGTCGCACGGCGCGCCTGAGCCCGGTCTGATCCTCCAGATCGCCGCCACTGCCGGACTCGATGCAGAGGCCGCGCGCACGCAAATGCTGGCACCGGATGTCGTTGCGATCCTGAATCAGGATCGTGCGGACGTCGAAACTGTGGGAGTTCGCCAGACTCCTACTTTCTTTGTAAACGGCAAGTCGCTCGATCCATTCGGGGAGGCAGAACTGCGTCGATTAGTGGCCGCGGAAGTTGCCGCCGTGCAAAGCTGAATGGAAAAGGCAGGACCAAAACGATGAAAAAGATTAGTATGACGGGCACACTGGCCGCGCTCTTGACCTTTGGAGGGTTCTCAGTGCCCGCACTGGCCGGACCCGTGGATGTCGTCGTCGAAAGCGCGTGGTCCCGCGCCTCCATAGGGATGAACCGCCCCGGGGCCGCCTACATGACGATCCGCAACACTGGCGACGAGCCGGTGACGCTGATTGGTCTTTCAACAGCCCTCGCGATGATGCCCGAGATCCACGAGACGAAGACCAATGCCGAAGGTGTGAGTTCCATGAGCGCGGCAGGTGAGATCGCGATCGCCCCGGGCGAGAGCGTCGCGCTTGAGCCGGGCGGCCTCCACGCGATGTTGATGCGGCTACAACAACCCATGACGGAAGGGGAAACCTTTCCGCTGACCCTACTTTTTGTCGACGGGGGCGAGGTGACGGTCGAGGTGCCGATCCTTGGCATCGGCGCACGCGGACCGGAAGACTAATGCGACGAAGGACGATCGCAGGATACGGCGCGGCCGGTGCCGGTGCAATTGCCTTGACGCTCTTCGTCGGTTGGTGGCGGGTCGACGGACCCGGTGCGCCCGAACCTATCGGGCAGCGGCCTATGGCTCTGACCGAGATGGATTTCCGCCTGACTGACCATGAAGGCAACGAGGTCGGGCCGGAAACCCTGATCGGGCGACCGACGATGGCGTTCTTCGGTTTCGCTTACTGCCCCGATGTCTGCCCGACCACGCTCTCGGACATTTCAGGTTGGCTCGACGATTTAGGAGACGAAGCCAAACAGCTGAACGTGGTTTTCATCACGGTCGATCCCGAGCGCGATACCGTCGAGGCGATGGCAGAATATGTCAGTTATTTCCACCCAGCGATCCGCGG
>JAUILL010000001.1 GCA_030433335.1 Alphaproteobacteria bacterium
TCTCGAAGCGAAGACGCCCATAGTTCCAGCATCTCTTCTATCGCCAAACCTGCCATCCATGACCCTCTCATTATCATGGTAAGGCATTGATTCAGAGATCACGACAAAGCGCAACTGTAATGCTAGGCTCTGGCTATGTCTGATCACACCTCTCGCCTTAGAATTCGCATTGTTTTTGATGACGGTGGGGTTTTGGGCCCTGGCAAAGCCGACTTGCTGGCCCTGATCCAAGAAACAGGCTCGATCTCGGCAGCGGGACGCGCCATGGAAATGAGCTACAAGCGGGCATGGTCTTTGGTGGGTGAGCTAAATGCTTTGTTCTATGCACCTCTTGTTGAAAGCGCACGGGGTGGAGCGAAGGGGGGCGGCGCGATGCTCACGCTCTTAGGGGCAGAGGTTCTGGCGCTTTACCGACAGGTCGAGGCCGCCTCTGCCGAAGCGGGGCACGCCGAACTCGCTCGGCTGAACGGGCTTCGAGTGGATATGTCCGGTGGAAAATAACGGTTGACGACAAGGTCGCTGACTGCCCTTATTTCTATCGCAAACCGAAACGGAGGCCCCATTGCGTCTATCACGCCGAAAATTCGGATTTCTCTGCGCGGCGGCAACCTTCGGGGCCGCAAGTTCAGCAGGGGCATCGGACGTTCCCGTGATTGCAGTGGCTTCGGATTTATCATTTGCAATCAGTGAGCTGGCGGGTGCTTTTCATGCTTCAACAGGTCTTGAAATTCGCTATACGCTAGGGGCAACCGGCAACTTAGCCCGTCAAATTCGCGCCGGTGCACCCTTTGAGATGTTTATGGCTGCCGACGAGCGATTTGTCTCTGAGTTGGCGCGTGATGGGCTGACCCGTGATACCGGCCAGCTGTATGCCGAGGGGCGCGTGGCGATCATCGTACCGGAGAACAGCCGCCTTCGTCCCGACCAAACCTTGGAAGATTTGCGCACGGCTTTAGAGAGCGGGACGCTGGGTCGCTTTGCGATCGCCAATCCAGAACATGCGCCATACGGGCAACGCGCGCAGGAAGCGTTGGAACATGCGGGCCTGTGGGAGGCAATTCAGCCCCATCTCGTGCTTGGCGAGAACGTCGCGCAGGCCGCGCAGTTTGCTGTTTCAGGGAGCACCGATGGCGGGATTATCGCCCATTCGCTCGCGCTTGCGCCGGATCTGGCGACAATAGGCCGGTCGGCTCTGATCCCGTCCGATTGGCATGCGCCCTTGCTGCAGCGGATGGTTCTGATGCCTGATGCAGGGCCGGTGGCCGAAGCTTTTTACGCCTATGTTCAATCCCCCGAGGGCATCCGTATTCTGAGCGCACACGGGTTTTCAATGCCGCAGGGTCAGTGATGGATTGGAGCGCCCTTTTTCTGTCTTTGCGATTGGCGGGTTGGACGGTCGCTTTGCTGTTGCCGATCTCGGTGTTGTTTGGGCGCTTGTTGGCCTACCGGCGGTTCCGAGGAAAAGCGTTGGCCGAGGGGCTGATCATGTTGCCACTTGTACTCCCGCCGACGGTTTTCGGCTACTACTTGCTGGTGGTCATGGGGCGCGGTGCGCCTCTGGGAGAGGCGTGGTATCACCTTTTCGGGCATCCCTTGGTATTCAGCTTCGAAGGACTGGTGCTGGCTTCGGTGATCTTCAATCTGCCCTTTGCGATCCAGCCCGCGCAGCGTGGGTTCGAAGCCGTGCCGCAAGACGTCAGAGAGGCCGCCGCGTGTTGCGGGATGTCCCCATGGAGGAGTTTGCTGCGGGTTGAGCTGCCTCTGGCGTGGCCCGGTTTGATGACGGCCATGGTGCTGACCTTTGCCCACACGCTGGGGGAGTTCGGCATCGTGCTCATGGTGGGTGGGTCTATTCCGGGCGAAACACGGACGATCGCGATCGCGATTTATGATCGGGTGCAGGCGTTTGATTATGACAGCGCGGCGGTGATGTCGGCGGTTCTGGTCGGCATTTCCCTGTTCACCATTGGCGTGACCTATTTGCTCTCTGCGCGTGTGGGGCGGCGATTGTCATGAGCCTGACGTTCGCAGCGCAGGCGGTGGCCCCGATCCCGCTAGACTTAGAGTTCGAGGCAAAGGCGGGCGAAGTGCTGGCCTTGGTAGGGCATTCGGGGTCGGGTAAAACCACGATCTTGCGAAGTATTGCGGGGCTTTGGACGCCGTCGGCCGCGCGGGTGTCTTGTGCGGGCGCCAAATGGCTGGATACCGCGGGCAAAGTGAATGTCCCCACCCATCAGCGGCGCGTTGGGGTGGTTTTTCAGAACTACGCGCTTTTCCCTCACATGACTGCGCTGGGGAACGTCATGTCTGCGCTGCCATCGGATGTGCGCGACAAAGCTCAAGCCGCCAAAGAGTGGTTGGCGCGTGTGAACCTGCCGGATCTGGCGGATCGTCGGCCCGCTGAGTTGTCCGGCGGGCAGCAGCAGCGTGTTGCTTTGGCGCGGGCTTTGGCGCGTGCGCCAGATGTTTTGCTCTTGGATGAGCCGTTTTCGGCGGTGGATCGCGCCACCCGAGACCGGCTCCACGCTGAACTCTTGGCCTTGCGCGCGGATTTGAAAATGCCTGTCATTCTGGTGACACACGATATGGCCGAGGCGCAGGCGCTTGCCGATCGGATGGTTGTGATTGAAAAGGGCCGCGTGATCCGCCAAGGGGCGACAGCCGAAGTGATGTCAGATCCGGCGGCCTTGCGGGCGATGGGGTTGCGCGATCTGGCCTCGATGCTCAGCGCGCGCGTTGTGAAGCACGAAGAGGACGGCCTGACGCAGTTGCTGACAGCGACCGGCCCGATCTGGCTGCCCCGTGTGAAGGCCGAAGTAGGCTCTTCTTTGCGGGTGCGTATTCTAGCACACGAAGTGATACTGTCGCGCGACCGTCCCGTTGGCCTGTCCGCGCAGAACATCTTGCCTGCGGTTGTGGATCGGATCGTGCCAGGCGAAGGGCCGGGCGTCGTGGTGCATCTGGCGATTGGCACGGACGAGGTTCTGGCTCGGATCACCAGACGCGCGGCGCGCGATCTGGAACTGGCGGTCGGGCAGCCTTGCCACGTGATCCTGAAATCCATGTCTGTTGCGCGGGACCACGTTCGGGGCTAGGGGCCGAGGTCACACAGTTCCTTCGGTCTCGATGTGGATGACGGTGCCGCAATGCTTGCAGTGCACGGCGTCTGCGTCGTGCAAGACCAGCCCGCAGACCTCGCACTCCTGCCGAACTTTGGATGGCCGGAACAGCACTTGCAGCAGGCGCAAGAAAAGCGTGACCCCAAAGATCATCACGAGCACGGACAGAAGCCGCCCCCAAGGGCCGCTCAAGGTAATGTCGCCGAACCCCGTCGTCGTCAGGGTTGTCACAGTGAAATACAGGGCGTCGACGTAGTTCTTGATCTCGGGATTAATGCCGAACTGGGTCGCGTAGATCAGGCCTGTCATGATGAACAGGAACACGCCAAGGTTCATCGAGGACAGAATGATGTCTTCGTTCCGGCGAAAGTAGCTGAAATCCTGCCGAAGCCGCGCCAGTGTCTGGTAGGTGTGGAGCAGTCTTAGCGTGCGTAGGACGCGCAAGAACCCGAGCCCTTCGCCCGCGATCGGAGCCAAGAACGACGCCACCGACACGATATCCGCCCATGTGGACAGTCTGGTCAGGTACTGGAATTTCTGACGTTCGATCCAGAAGCGGACGCCAAAGTCGAACAAAATCAGGACGCCAAAAACAACATCGATCATCTCGATCAGTGTAGTGTGGGTGAAGAATGACGTGACGACCACAAAGCCGATGGTCACCAGATCAAAGATCAGCAATGCGTAGCGGAATGTGTGGGCGGCGTGGGTGTCGCCTTCGTACAGGGCTCTGATGCGGTCCAACACGGGGGTACGCCTCTTGGGTTGTTTCCCAAAGACTTGCACAGGGTTCAGCCCGTGACCAGTGATGTGGATCAATTGGCCCGCACCATTTTGCGGCACGGGCCAAGTCTGAGTCAGAGTTGCGCCAGCATCTCTGCGGCGGGGGTATAGGGCAGGTTCTGCGCGACAGAGACAGGCTCGCAGGTGACGACGCCCTTGGCCACGTTCAGACCGTTCAGTAGGTGCGGGTCGCGGCGCAGGGCCTCGGCGACACCCAGATCAGCCAGCTGCAACAGGTGGGGCAGGGTGGCGTTGTTCAGAGCATAGGTCGAGGTGCGGGCCACCGCGCCGGGCATGTTGGCGACGCAGTAGTGCACGATGCCTTCTTCGATGTAGATCGGGTCGGCGTGGGTGGTCGCGTGAGAGGTCTCGAAGCAGCCGCCTTGGTCGATGGCCACGTCCACCAGGACCGCGCCGGGCTGCATGGTTTTAAGCATCTCGCGGGTAACCAGTTTCGGAGCTGCTGCACCGGGGATCAGGACCGCGCCCACGATCACGTCGGCATCTTTGATTGCGGCTTCCAGTAGGCCCGCGCTCGAGTAGACGGTTTTCACCGCGCCGCCGAACTGTTGGTCAATGCTTTCAAGTACATCGTTCGAGCGGTCCAGAATGGTAACATCCGCGCCAAGGCCCACTGCCATCTGCGCCGCGTTCCGACCGACGACACCACCGCCGATGATGACCACCTTGCCGGGCGCCACACCAGGCACACCACCAAGCAGGACACCGCGGCCGCCTTTGACCTTCTCCAGCGCGGCAGCGCCCGCTTGGATCGACATACGGCCTGCAACCTGCGACATTGGTTTGAGCAGGGGCAGCCCACCGCGAGCAGAGGTGACCGTCTCGTAGGCGATGCAGGTCGCGCCAGAGGCGATCAGGTCATTGGTCTGCGGCGCATCGGGGGCAAGGTGCAGATAGGTGTACAGGGTCTGGTCCGCACGCAGGCGTTTGCGCTCGATTTCCTGAGGTTCTTTGACTTTGACGATGATGTCAGCGGTCTCGAAAACCTCATCCACGCTGACGATCGTCGCGCCCGCCGCGATGTAATCTTCGTCGCTGGCGCCGATGCCTTCGCCTGCACCGGCTTCCATCGTCACGCTGTGACCATGAAGAACCAGATCCGCCGCGCTCTCGGGGGTGAGGCCGACGCGGTACTCGTGGTTCTTGATTTCTTTGGGGCAACCGATACGCATTATATTCTCCTGAATTCGCGTTAACCCAATGATGCGCCCGATTGTCGCGCATGTGTTTCGAATTTCGGTGTGAGTAATTGAATTTTGCGAAGATACGTGCGCTTTAGACATATTAATGCGAAGAAAATTCGAGAAAATAATTTCTGCGCCGCAGTATGGCCCGTTCGGGATTCGCGCATTGCCCGAGTGCGGCGCCTCTGGCACATTTCGCGCATGACCGACGCGCATCCTATTCCCAGCTTCAACCTGTTCGGAGAGACCACGGTTTTTCCCGACGTGGTCCATTGCGAGCAATATTATGACCGCGCCGCGCAGCATGATTGGGCGATCTCGGCGCACCGGCACGATCAGATGGCGCAGCTGTTTGTTATGGACGAAGGCGGGGCCGAGGTGTCTCTGGATGGGGCAACCGAACGCCTGAACACGGGACACTATCTGTTCGTTCCGCCGCATGTGGTGCACGGATTTAACTTCGCGCGGGGGTCGCAGGGGGTCGTGATCTCTTTCCCGACTAGCGTATTTCTCGGGCTGGCGGGCGAAGGTGGGCAGATCACCAGCGCCTTGTCCCGCCCGTTCTTGGGGCAGATCACAGCGGAAGTCGGGGCGCTCTGTTCGGTGCTCTCGACCTTATTCGCGGGACGCGGGGCGTATCGTGCGCAAAGCCTTGTGTCGACCGCGCAGGCCATCCTGTCCTTGGTGGCCGAGGCGAGTCCGGTCGAAATGGGCGACGGTGCAGACGACCGGCTCAAACGTTTGGACGCCCTGATCGCGCAGCATATGGCCGAGGGGTGGAGCGCGCGGGACTACGCCGATGCCTTGTCCATCACGACGGGACATCTGAGTCGGCTTTGCCGGAACGCGACAGGGCAGGGCGCGGCGGTCTATATCGAGGCTGCGATGATGGCAGAGGCCCGCCGACTGCTGGCGTTCACCCGTTTGCAGGTCTCCGAAGTGGGATACAGGCTTGGGTTTTCCGACCCCTCCTATTTCTCGAAACGGTTCAAAGCGAAAGAGGGGCTGACCCCGCTGATGTACAAGGCGCGATTTGCGCCAGAGGTTTGACGGTCTGCTCTTGCCAACGGCAAGCTTGACGGGACGCGCTAGGACTTCTCGGTTTGGTTGCAGGACGTTGGGCGCCATTTCGAGATAACGCCACCCATCGCTCGGCTCTTTTCATACTTCCAGATGATGCACGAATAGTACCAGTCTGCGCTCAGTTCATCTATTTTCAATGCATGTTTTCTCGTCCACCTTCTGTGGCAGGAGGAGTGTCTGTCATTCGTAAATCGTTCTGAGGTGAAGGGTGTGCGTTGGCTGACAGGGACGTGATGGGGCGATAATTGTTCATTGACAGAACAATTAATTCCATGACACGTTTCAGGCAACGGGAGGACATTCATGGATATCAAGGGCAAAGTAGCGCTTGTCACCGGCGGTGGCAGCGGACTTGGAGAGGCAACCGCGCGCCGTCTGGCCGCCGCAGGCGCCAAAGTTGCAGTCGTCGATCTGTCGCAAGAACGTGCTGACGCTGTGGCCAATAGCATCGGCGGTGTGGGCATCGCGGCGGACGTCTCGAATGCAGAGCAGGTTGAGGCAGGCTTTGCCAAAGCGTCCGAAGTTTTGGGCGCAACCCCAGCAATTGTTGTCAGTTGCGCAGGCATCGGGACCGCATCGCGCATCCTGCCGCGGGACGGATCGCTGACCATCGACAGCTTTGCCTTGGCGCTGAAGGTCAACCTCTTGGGCACCTACACCGTCCTGAACATCGCAGCCCGCGAGATGGCCAAGGTCAACCCGCTGGACGAAGACGGCTCGCGCGGTGTGATCATCAATACTTCGTCCGTCGCGTTCGAGGATGGCCAGATCGGGCAGGCGGCATATTCGGCGTCCAAGGGTGGCGTCGCCTCGATGACCTTGCCTGCCGCACGTGAACTGGCGCGGTTTGGCATCCGCGTGATGGCCATCGCACCGGGTCTGTTCGAGACCGCCATGAGCGCCGGACTGCCCGACGACATTCGCGCCGAGATTTGCAAAAGCATCCCGTTCCCGAGCCGGATGGGCATGCCCGACGAGTACGCACGTCTGGTTGAGCAAATCGTCGAAAATTCCATGCTGAACGGCACCGTCATCCGTCTGGATGCCTCTGCCCGTATGCCAGCCAAGTAAGAAGAAAGAACTCCGATGTCCGAGAGCACCGAATTCCTGAAGGTCGAGATTGATGGCGCGATCGCCACTCTGACCATGAACCGCCCCGGCAAGCGCAACGCCATGTGCGACGAGTTGCTGGATGCCATCGACGCGTTTTTCTCGAACCCGCCCGAAGGGGTGCGCGTTGTCATCCTGACTGGCACCGAAGGGCACTATTGCTCTGGCCTCGATCTGTCCGAACATGTGGCCCGCAACGCCGAAGGCACCATGCGCCACAGCCGCAACTGGCATCGTGTGATGGACCTGATCCAATTCAGCGGGTTGCCTGTGATCTCGGCCATGTATGGCGCGGTGATCGGCGGCGGCCTGGAAATGGCGACCAGCACACACGTACGCATTGCTGAACCCAGCACCATCTTCCAGCTGCCCGAAGGGATGCGTGGCATCTTTGTGGGCGGCGGCGCGACTGTGCGCGTGGGGCGGATCCTTGGCGCGGATCGGATGTGTGAAATGATGCTTACGGGGCGCAAGTACAACGCGGACGAGGGCTTCACCCTTGGTCTGACCCACTATTCGGTCGGCGAAGGCGAGGCGATGCCGCTGGCCCGTAAGCTGGCGGCCAAGATTGCGAAGAATGCAAGCCTTTCCAATTACATGATGATCAACGCGATCAGCCGGATTGGCGATATGTCCAAAGCAGACGGTCTGTTCACCGAGAGCCTGTGCGCCGCGGTGTCCCAGACCAGCGAGGACGCCGAAGAGGGCCTGAAAGCCTTCCTCGAGAAGCGTGCGCCGGTCTTCCGGTAACGCCACGAGATTTGTCCGTCCCAAAGAGGAGGGGGCGGACACCCAGATTTCATTCGACCCACAGGACGATAGGGAGGCCCTGAGAATGACGACCTTTACCCGCCGTAGCATGATGGCAACCATGGGTGCCGCACTGGCAACCCCCTCGCTGCTGTCGCGCGCCAACGCTGCCGAAATCACCCTGCGTTTGCACCACTTCCTGCCTGCCGTGGCACCGATGCAGAGCAAGTTCTTTGAACCGTGGGCGGCAGAGCTGAAAGAAGCGTCGAACGGCGCGATTGACGTGCAGATGTTCCCCTCGATGCAGCTGGGTGGCAAGCCGCCGCAGCTGGCAGACCAGACCCGTCAGGGCATTTGCGACATCGCATGGACTCTGCCTGTTTACACCCCCGACCGTTTCCCCGTTGCCGAAACCATGGCGCTGCCCTTCATGGTCAAAAACGCCGAGAAAACCTCGGTTGTCATGCAGACCCTGATGGATGAGTTCGGCGAAGGCGAATATAGCGGCATGAAAACGCTGGCCTTCCACACCCACGACGGCGGCAAGCTGCACACACGCGGCGGTCCGGTCACCAGCACGGCCGACCTTCAGGGTCTGAAGCTGCGCGCACCGAACCAGGCGACCGGCGAGATGCTGACCGCTCTGGGGGCCGAGGTTGTGTTCTTCCCTGTGACCGAAATGGTTGTTGGCCTGTCGAACGGCGTGATTGACGGCTGCTGCCTGCCTTACGAGGTTGTGCCTGCCTTCAAACTGCAGGAACTGACCAGCACCACGTCGCAGCCTGCAGCGGGTTCGCGCGGTCTGTACTGCAACACCTTCTCTCTGGTGATGAACCAGCGTTCGTACGACAAGATGTCGCCCGACGTCCAGAAAGTGATCGACGATCATTCGGGCATGGCGCTGTCCCAGCGCATCGGCAAGCAGTTCGACGAATTCGAAGCGTTTGGCAAATCGGTCGTCGAAAAGCAGGGCAACACCATCGCGGAAATCCCCGCCGAGACCATCGCGGAATGGCAGGAAAAGGCGATGCCGATCCATGAGGCTTGGGTGCAGAAGCTCAACGATCGTGGTCTGGACGGCGCCGCCATTCTGGCCCGCGCAAACGAACTGCTGGACGCATAAGTCATGGCAGAACGCCTCGAAAACGAGGACTGGCAAGGGGTCCAAGGCCCCTTGTTCAAGATCCTGCGCCCCATTTGTTGGACTTCGGCCGGTATCGGCGGGTTGGCGATCTTCGGGGCGGCGATTGTGGTGACCGCGTCGGTTGTCATGCGAAATCTAGGTCTCGGCGGTATTCGCGGGGACTTTGAACTGGTGGAATTGGTCTGCGCGGCCTGTGCGTCTTTGTTCCTGCCGCTCTGCCAGCTGAACAAGGGCCACGTGATGGTCGACCTTTTCACCGCGTGGATGCCCTTCCGTGCACAGCGCCGGATTGACGGTATCTGGACGCTGCTCTTTGCGGTGGTCTGGGGCCTGCTGTGCTGGCGTCTGTCCATTGGGCTCGAGGAAATCCACAGCTATGGTGACAAAACCATGCTCCTGCGTGCGCCGGTTTGGTGGGTCTATATCCCTGCCGTCTTTGGTACCGCGCTGTCGGCGGTTGTGGCCTTGGCCATGAGCCTGCCGATGATCTTCAAATCCATGCGCGGAATGGAGTCGACCTGATGGACGCGACGGTAATTGCAACAATTATGGTGGTCGTCCTGCTTTTGGCGATCTTCATCCGCATGCCTATCGCGCTGGCGATGGGGGCTGTGGGCGCTGTGGGGTACTCGGTTTTGGCCAGCCCTTATGCGCTGATGGCGTACTTCAATACAGCGTGGGTCGACAAGTTCATGTCCTATGAACTGGCGATTGTGCCGCTGTTCATCCTGATGGGCCACTTGGCAACCCGCACCGGCATCTCTGGCGCGATCTTCCAAGCGTCCAACGCATGGATCGGTCACTTCCGAGGCGGTCTGGCGATGGCTGCTGTGGCAGGCTGTGCGATGTTCGGCTCGATCTCTGGCTCGTCGCTGGCGACGGCCTCGACCATGGCCAAGGTTGCCCTGCCGGAAATGCGCAAGCATGGCTATTCGGGCGCTCTGTCCTCGGGCTCGCTCGCGGCGGGTGGTACGTTGGGTATTCTGATCCCGCCCTCGGTGGTGCTGATCATCTATGCTCTGTTGACCGAACAGAACATCGTAAAGCTTTTCCTTGCTGCGACGATCCCCGGTATTCTTGCTGTGATCGGCTTCTTCATCGCGATCATGGTCTACGTGCGTCTCTATCCCGAAGAGGGCCCGACCCACGAGAAGGCAGACTTCAAAACCCGCCTGAAATCTCTGGGTGAAATCTGGCACGTGGTCGCGATCTTTGTGGTGGTGCTTGGTGGTATCTACGGTGGCTTCTTCACTCCGGCCGAGGGCGCGTCTGTCGGCGTGGTCATGACGCTGGCGGTGGGCCTGTTCAAAGCGGGTCTGACGTTCCGTGAACTGATGGACTGCTTGATCGACACCGCAGGCTCGACCGCGATGATCTTTGCCATCGTGTTCGGTGCGGATATCTTCAACGTGGCGCTTGCGCTCAGCCAGATGCCTGCCGAAGTCGCTGACTACTTCCGCAATGCGGATATCGCGCCGATGACCGTGATGCTTGGCATGATCGTGTTCTACCTGATCATGGGCTGCGTCATGGACAGCTTGTCGATGATCCTCTTGACCGTGCCGGTGTTCTTTCCGACCGTGATGGCGCTGGACTTTGGCTTGATGCCGGAACAGCAGGCCATGTGGTTCGGGATTATTACACTGGTGGTCGTCGAGATGGGCCTTATCACACCGCCCGTGGGTATGAACCTGTTCGTTATCTCGGCCATGGCCAAGGATATCCCGACGGGTCAGATCTTCCGCGGTACGACCCCGTTCATCATGGCAGAGTTCTGCCGGATCGCTCTACTGGTCAGCTTCCCGGCGCTCAGCTATTGGCTGGTCGGTATTGTGGCCGGGTAATTAGGAGAAGGATGATGGCGAAAGTGGCACGGAAACAGACTGCAACGACGGCACCCGCTCCGAATGACGAAGTTCTGCGTCAGTTCTACGGCTACAGCATGAAGCAAAGCTACCTGCTGATCCGCGATGATATGATCCAGACGATCGAACCTTTGGGGCTGCGCGTTGCAACGTTCTCGGCGCTCGCCATCATCAACGCTCATCCGGACATTACCCAGACCCAATTGGCGCAGGCCCTGCGCATTGAGCGGTCCGGAGTGGTGGTTCTGGTGGACGAATTGGAAAATGCCGACCTGATCGGGCGCAACCGCGTGCCCGGGGACCGGCGGTCCTATGCTTTGCGGGCCACGCTCGCGGGGCAGAAGCTTTGGAAAAAGGCGGTCGCCGCTGTGCATGCGCACGAACAGGCGATGCTCTCGGCTTTGACCGAGGACGAACAAAAGACATTGAAAGATCTGCTGCGGCGCATTGGTGCTGCTGAACAATCCGACTAAGGGCGGGAGGGCCCAGAGGGGGAACTATGAAAAATGAGATCACGGGGCTGACCATGGTCCCGCACTCTGTCCGGCTCGACCGTCGCGACAGCACTCTCGAAATGCGCTCGAATGTTGCCTGCGATCCGATCGTTGAACACACCGGTGTCTGGATTGAAAAGTGGGCCGCCGAGACTCCCGATCAGGTGTATATCGCCGAGCGGGCAGGGGACGGCTGGCGCGAGATCAGCTATGCCGCGCTGCTGGATCAGGTCAAAGCGATTGCGTCTTCGCTGGCCGCGCGCGGTCTGGGCCAAGAGACCCCGATCGTGATCATGTCTGGCAACGGTGTCGATCACGCGCGGCTGTCCTTGGGCGCACAGTGGGCCGGCGTTCCGACCGTGCCGCTGGCCGAGCAGTATTCGCTGATCCCCGAGGCCCACGCCCGTTTGGTCTATGTCCTGAACAAGGTCAAACCGGCGATGGCGTTCGTCGATGACGCGGGCCGCTACGCCGAGGCGCTGAAGCGTCCCGAACTGGCAGACGTGGAAATTGTGGCCTCGGCGACCGAAGGCGCCCCTGTCGCCGTGACCCCCTTTGCCGATCTGCTGGCGGGTGATGCCAGCGTCGATCTGGACGCGGTGCACGCAACCGTCGGCCCTGATACGCTGGCGAAAATCCTGTTCACTTCGGGTTCGTCCTCGGACCCCAAGGGCGTTCTGACCACCCAGCGCATGATGTGCGCGAACCAGGCGCAGATGGCCTCGGTCATGCCCTTCCTCAAGGAAAAGGCCCCCAGCATCACCGACTGGCTGCCTTGGAACCACGTGTTTGGCGGCTCGCACAACGCGTATATGATGCTGGCGAACGGCGGCAGCCTCTATGTGGACAACGGCAAGCCCACCAAGTCGGGCTTCAAGCACACCGTCCAGAACATCATCGACAAGCCCGGCACGCTGTCCTTCAACGTGCCCGTTGGATTTGCGATGCTGGTCCACGAAATGGAAACCAATCTGGAGCTGCGCCAAGCGTATTTCCGCGATCTGGACCTGATTTTCTATGCCGGCGCCTCGCTGCCCCAAGACGTCTGGACCCGCCTCGAAGAGATGGCGATGGAAGTCCGTGGCCGCCTGCCGCTGATGATTTCCAGCTGGGGAATGACCGAAACCGCCCCCGCAACGATCATGGTGCACGAACCCATTGGCCGCTCTGGCGTGATCGGTGTGCCGCTGCCCGAAACTGTTGTGAAACTGCTGCCCGACAACGAGATGCGCTGTGAAATCCGCGTCAAAGGCCCGAACGTCATGACTGGCTACTGGGGCGATGAGAAGAAGTCCGCCGAAGCCTTTGACGAAGAAGGCTTCCTGATCACCGGCGACGCTGTGCGCTTTGTGAACAACGATGATGCTGAGCGGGGCCTGACCTTTGACGGCCGCGTGTCCGAGGATTTCAAACTGCTGACCGGCACTTGGGTTCAGGCAGGCAAACTGCGTCTTGAGGCGCTGGAAGGTCTGCGCGGTCTGGTGCAGGACGTTGTGATCTGCGGCCATGACCGTGACCAGATCGGTCTGTTCATCTTCCCGCGTCCCGACCATGTTCATGGCGACAACACCTCCGAAGGAGCGGTCATCGACCCGATCCTTCAGGCGGAACTCGAAGAGCGCCTGCGCGACATGGCCCACAACGCCACCGGCTCGGCAAAGCGGATCAGCCGTGCCATTATCCTGTCCGAACCGCCTTCGGTCAAAGACCACGAGATTACGGACAAGGGCAGCCTGAACGTCCGCAAAATCATTACCCGCCGCGCCGACCTGCTCGAGCGGCTCTACGATAACGAAGACCCGGCGCTGATCCGGGTGTGAGGTGACACAATGGTAGATTTCTCCAAAGTTCGCGCGATCGATTTCCACACCCACGCCGAGGAAAGCTGCGGCTGTCACGCCGATGACGGTTACGATGATCTGCAAAGCGCCATGGCCAAATACTTTGGCGCCCCGTGGAGCCATCCGCCGACCATCCCCGAAACCGCGGCCCACTACCGCGAGAAGAACATCGCAGCGGTGATCTTCCCCGTGGATGCTGAGCGCGAGACCGGCTACCGCCGCTACAGCAACTACGAGGTCGCCGAGGCCTGCGCCAAGGAAGACGACATCCTCATCCCGTTTGCCAGCATCGACCCCCACAAGGGCAAACTGGGGGCCCGCGAGGCCCGCGATCTGGTGGCGAACTACGGGGTTCAGGGCTTCAAATTCCACCCGACCATGCAGGGGTTCTATCCCAACGATCGCATGGCCTATGACCTGTATGAGGCGATCGCCGAAACCGGCAAGCCCGCCCTGTTCCATACCGGCCAGACCGGCGTTGGCAGCGGCATGAAGGGCGGCAACGGGATGCGGCTGAAGTATTCCAACCCGATGTATATCGACGATCTGGCGGTTGATTTCCCCGATATGCCGATCATTCTGGCGCACCCGTCCTTCCCTTGGCAGGAAGAGGCGTTGTCTGTCGCGACCCACAAGCCCAACGTCTATATCGACCTGTCGGGCTGGTCGCCGAAGTACTTCCCCGAGATCCTGATCCGCTATTCGAACACGCTTCTGAAGAAGAAGATGCTGTTCGGGTCGGATTGGCCGATGATCGCGCCCGAGAAGTGGCTGGATGCCTTCGACAAGCAGAACTTCAAGGACGAGGTTCGTCCGCTGATTCTGAAAGAAAACGCGATGCGCCTGCTCGGCGTGTCCTGACGAAATTCCCAGATAGGGGATGCGTGCCTGACCGCAGCGGGGAAGAGGAGCCCTGCTGCGAACAGGAGTTTATTGGAGGAAGCGCGATATGAAGAGAATGATACTGGGTCTGACCACATCTCTGGTCTCGACCGGGGCAATTGCCGCCCCGATGGCCTGCGACGGCCTAACCGCCGAGGCCTTGGGCCTGAGCGGCGTGCGCCTGACCGAGGTGGCCGCTGTCCCTGCGGGCGAGGAAAGCCCCGTCAACGCCTGCCGTGTGCGCGGCGTGATGGCGGAGCGCACCGGCATGGATGGCAAGCCCTATGCGCTGTCGTTCGAGCTCAACCTGCCCGAGGACTGGAACGGCGATTACGTGCACCAATTCAACGGCGGCAACGATGGTGAGGTCAAACCCGCCACCGGAGGTCTGAAGTCCGGCACGGGCAGCGACACGCCCTTGGCGCGCGGCTATGCGGTGGTGTCCTCGGATGCGGGCCATGATGGCAAAGCGAACCCCGACAAAGGCTTGGCTGGCGGCGCAAATTTCGGCTTCGATTTCGAGGCGCGCCAGATGTACGGCTACAAGGCCGTGGCAACGCTGGACCCCGTGGCACGTAAGGCGGTGCAGGCGTTCTATGGCGCGGATATCGACCATGCTTACGGCGTGGGGTGCTCGAACGGTGGCCGTCACGCGATGGTCGCGGCCTCTCGGATGCCCGAGGCGTTCGACGGGTTGCTGATTGGTGCGCCGGGCTTCAACCTGCCCAAAGCCGCGCTGCAACACGCCCATGATGTGCAGAACTTTATGTCTATCAATGGCGCGCTAAAAACCGCGTTCACGCCCGACGATCTAAAGCTGGTCGGCAACGGCGTCCGTGCCGCGTGTGATGCGCTGGATGGGCTGGAGGACGGTCTGGTCCAGAACACCGCCGCTTGTCAGGATGCCTTCGACGTGACCACCCTGCAATGCGCCGAAGGCCAGAACAGCGCGTGTCTGACCGAAGCCCAAGTCACCGTCCTGCAAAACATCCACGCGGGCCCAAAGGGGGCGAATGGCGAACAGCTTTACTCCGATTGGGCTTGGGACACGGGGATCGAGGGCGGCAACTGGCGCTTCTGGAAACTGGAAAGCCCGATCCCGCCGTGGGGTCACCGTCCGATCATCGGCGTGATGGGCTCTGCCTCGCTGGCGCAGATTTTCACCACACCCCCGACCGATGTCGAAGGCTCGCCCGAGGCGCTGGAGCAGTTCCTGATGGACTTTGACCTGCAGGCGCGGGCAGGGGACATCTATGCCACAACCGACCAGTTCCCCGAAAGCGCGATGGAGGTCATGACACCTCCGGGTTCGGACAACCCCGAACTGGCGCAGTTCCGCGATGCGGGCGGCAAGATGCTGGTGTTCCACGGGGTCAGCGATGCGGTCTTCTCGGTCAATGACACCGCCAACTGGTACGGCAAACTGGACGCGAACAACGGTGGCAAGGCGGCGGACTTCGCCCGTTTCTACCCCGTTCCGGCCATGAGCCACTGCTCGGGCGGCCCCGCCACCGAGGATTTCGATCTGTTCACCGCGCTGGTGGATTGGGTTGAAACCGGCA
Organism: Alphaproteobacteria bacterium; assembly: GCA_030433335.1. Taxonomy (GTDB): domain Bacteria; phylum Pseudomonadota; class Alphaproteobacteria; order Rhodobacterales; family Rhodobacteraceae; genus Donghicola. Next base: position 15,839 of record JAUILL010000001.1, read on the forward strand.
CCGCCCCCGAGGCCATCCCCGCCAATGCCCGCGAAGGCAACGAGGAACTTCCCGAAAGCCTGAAAGGCAACGAAACCGTCCTGTGCCCCGCGCCGCAAACCGCCCACTATACCGGAACCGACCCCAAGTCGGCCTCCAGCTTTACCTGTCAGTAATCAGGAGCAAGATTGATGATCCCCTTTGCCGCCCCCGTTGACGATATCCTGTTCAGCCTGCGCCACGTCGCCGATGTGGCCCGTCTGCCCGACTGGGATGACGAACTGGCCGAGGGGATCATCACCCATTTTGCAAGCTTCGCCGAGGGAGTGATTGCCCCCTTGGATGAACCGGGCGATGCCCAAGGCTGCCGTTTGGAGAATGGCCGCGTACGGATGCCCGACGGCTTTGGCGATGCGTTCACCCAACTGGCCGAAGGTGGCTGGCAGGGCCTGACCGCCCCCGAGGAATTCGGCGGGATGCAAGCCGACCACGTCACGGCCGCCTGTGTGTCCGAGATCTTCAGCGGCGCGAACCATTCCATGCAGATGGTCTGCAATCTGGTGCCCGGCGCTGTGTCTACCCTGATGCGCTTTGGCACCGAGGAACAGAAAGCCGCCTACATCCCCCCTCTGGCCGAGGGGCGCTGGCTGGCCACCATGTGTCTGACCGAACCGGGCGCGGGCAGTGACCTGAGCCGCGTTCGCACCAAAGCCGTTCAGGAAGACGGCCAATGGAAAATCACCGGCGAAAAGATCTTTATCTCCGGCGGTGATCAGGACATGAGCGAAGGTATCTTCCATCTGGTGCTGGCCCGTAGCGGCGCTATGGAGGACGGCGTCAAAGGGCTGTCTCTGTTCCTGTGCCTGTCCGAAAATGACGGCATTCGGAACGACATCACCGTCACGCGGATCGAGGAAAAGCTGGGGCTGCACGCCTCGCCGACCTGTCAGATGGCGTTTGATGGGGCACGGGCGGAACTTATCGGGGCCGAGGGGCAGGGCCTCATGGCGATGTTCACCATGATGAACCACGCGCGGATTGACGTGTCCCTTCAGGGGGTGGCCCATGCCAGCCGTGCCTATCAGGTGGCCTCGGCCTATGCCGCGGAGCGCACCCAAGGGCGCAAACCCGATGGCAGCCCCGCCGTTCTGTCCGACCACGCCGATGTGCGCCGGATGCTGGACGAACAGCGCGCCTTGGCGGTTGGGGCGCGGGCGATGACCCACATCACGATGGTCGAGATGGACCTCGGGCAACGCCCTGCCTTGGTCGATTTCCTGACCCCCGTGTGCAAAGTCTTCTGCACCGAAGCAGGCATTCGCAGTGCCGATCTGGCGATGCAGGTGCTGGGTGGCTATGGTTACCTGACCGAATACCGTGTGTCCCAGACGTGGCGCGATGCCCGTATCACCTCAATTTACGAGGGGGCGAACGGCATCCACGACCTGACGATCGCGACCCGCGGGCTCAAGATGCCCGGCGCGGCGGACGGGTTCGACGATCTTATCGGAGAGCTGACGGATGATGCTGGCGTGATGGCACTCCGGGATAGGTGGCGGACCATGCGCGCAAAAGTCGCCGCGAGCGCAACGCCAGCCGAGATGGCCTATGATTTTGGCCGTTTGACCGGGGAACTGTATTTCCGCGCGGTGTGGGCAAAGATTGCTAGCGTCGGTGATGAAGACATGCAGCGTCTGAATGCGCGGGTGCAGCGCCGACCTTTGCCGGTAATTGTCTAACAAAAAAGGCGGTTCCCTTCGCCGAGGGAACCGCCTTTGAATTCAATGTAGAGAATCTAGGCCACAAGACGTTCGATGCAATTCATCAGTGCAGTCGTCGAAGAGGGCTTGCGGATTAGCGGTTCCTCTGACTTGCGAAACGCCACAGATGACGGCGCTTCAGCGGTGATAAAAGCAATCGGGATGTTCCGCTCACGGAGGATTTTCGCGATCCCTTCGGTGGTTTTGCCGTGACCAAGGTTCACGTCGAGCAGGGCCGCGTCGATCTTGTCCTCACGGGCGGCGCGTTCTGCGTGCTTCAGACGCGAGCAAGGGCCGACGACGGCATAGCCGTGATCTTCGATAATTTCGGTAAGGTCGAGCGCCAGGATCACTTCGTCTTCAACGACGAGGACGCGACGGCTTTCATCGCTCATAGTTATTCCTCCTCGATCGGGACGATACATGTCCATGATACACCTGCCTCTTTAAAGTCCATCTCAACGGTGCCCCCAGTTTCAAGAGCAATGGCCCGGTTCGTGATGAACGACCCGAAGCCCTTCCGCTCTGACCTAACGACCGCAGGCCCATTAAGTTCCGTCCAATTTACGATCAATGACGGGACCTCATCAATATCCTGTAAATCCCAAGTCAGTGTAACACGTCCCTCGGGGACGCTGAGTGCCCCATATTTGATCGCATTGGTTGCCAGTTCGTAAAAGGCCATGGAGAAAGCCAAGGCTTCACCGCTGTTAATCTCATGAGGCGGCCCGCTGTAGGATACGCGACCCGGTGCTACGTGATCCACGATGTCCGTGACCACCTGCTTGAAATCGCCGGACTGCCATTTGGTGTCCATCAGACGACCATGAGCGGCAGCATAAGCATCCAGACGATGATCCAGAGTGCGCCGCACATGCTGCTCCACCGAGCTATATCGCAAGGATTGGTTTACAATCGACTTCACAACGCTAAAGGCATTCTTCACGCGATGGTTCAGTTCGCGGATCAGGATCTGCTGGGTGTCCTGCAGCTTGCGCTCGCGGTCAATGTCGATCAGGGCAACGGCCGCACCGATCCTATTATCGTCTGCGTCAAATACAGGGCGGCCAATGATCCGCATCCAGAATTGTGTGTCATCCCCGCGCAGATACTGCACGTCCAATTCGGAATAGGTTTCGCCAGCAAGAACTCGGGCGAGGGGGTATTCCTGAACGTCAACCTTGCTGCCATCACCGTGGAAGGCCGTCCATTCATGATAGTCGTCGACGTTTTCAGAAAAATGGATCGGGTGGCGCAGCATCTCTTCGACGAGGTGATTGCCGTACGTGATCCGCCCGCTCGCATCGGCAATCAGAATGCCGACTGGCGCGGTTTCCACCATCGCTTCGAACTCCAGCAACTTCGTGCGCTTGGTCCGCAGGCGCATGGCTTGCTCCGCATTCTCGGCCTCAAGCTCGGCAATGCGTTGTTTCAGCTCTTCAATTTCGTCCAGCCGGTCCACAGAAATCTCTGCGTGGGGACGGGGCGTTTGGGGCAAAGGGCTAACTCTCATGGCGGGCCTATCTGTTAGCGTGTCTGGCTTGACCAGGTAGGCTTCGGGCTTCAAAGACAAGGCGTCCGACATCACTTGGCCGTGAACGTCCGCCTCGCGTCTATAACATGCTGAATTGGGACGGTTTTCAAGAGAGGATCGTTAGAGCCTTCCGCGGCGTGACGTGAAAGGATGGCTTTGGCTGCTGCGGTCCCGATGTCGCGCCGTGAGGTTCGTGTTGTCGCTACGGGGGCAGGAAGGCTCGCGACCAGGTCGAGCCCGTTGAACCCGGCAAGGATCAATTGCTCTGGAACCGGAATGCTTTGTTCCATGCAGTGAAAGACCCCGCCGATGGCCAAATCGTCGTTCGAATAATAGATCGCATCAAGGGTGGGATGGGCGGCCAGCAGCTCTGCTGTCATTGCTTTACCCGCCGCGACAGAAGACCGCTCGGTGCTGGTCTGTTGCGGCACTTGGATAAATCCGCTTTTGGTCAGACTCTCCAGATAACCATCGCGCCGTTTAATGGCACGGGTGTCGCGGTCGAGCGCGCAGCCTACATACCCAAACTGCTTGCGACCCTGTGCAATCAGCAAATCCGCCATGCCCGCGCCGGCCTCGCGTTGAGAAAACCCCACGCACATATCCGCTGCGGTGCCATCCGTATCCATGATCTGAACAACGGGCGCCGTGCTGGCCTGCAATAGTTCGCGCGTTTGGCTGTCTTGATCCAGACCCGTCACGATCAGCCCCGCAGGCCTCCAGGACAGCATTTGCCGGACCAACAGATATTCCCGCTCAGGGTCATATCCGGTCACGCCGAAGAAGGGTTGCAGGCCAGTGCCCGCGATTGCGTCCTCGATCCCCGACATGACTTCGGAAAAGACGATGTTCGACAAAGACGGGACCACCACACCGATCAGGTCTGTCCGGTTGTTTGCCAGACTGGCGGCCACGTGGTTCCCCATATACCCCAGTTCGGCCGCGATCTCGCGCACCCGCTCCACCGTTTTGGGCGAGACGTCCTTGGCCCCTCGCATCGCGCGCGAGGCTGTCATCTTGCTCACGCCTGCAGCGGCGGCCACGTCGGCCAAGGTGACTTTGCTGTGCATCGATTTCACTTTTCCAAGGGCGATTTCGCTTTTCTACACGGGAAGCAGGCTTGACGCACCCCACAATGCTCACTACCCCTAGTGCGCAACGGTACCGGTAACGGAAATTTCGTCAAGCCGGTTGCTCATGTTCGGAGGAGGGACAATGGGACAGGATTACAAGGTGGCCGTGATCGGCCTTGGGTCGATGGGATACGGTGTCGCCAGTTCGCTGCTGCGGGCGGGGCTAACCGTCTACGGCTATGACATCAACGAAGCGCAAATGGCCAAGTTCCGCGAGTTGGGCGGGGCCGAGGGGACGCTGGCCGATGTGGCTGGCGATCTGGACGCAGTGGTCACTGTGGTCCTTAACGCTGCCCAAACCGAGGCTGTCCTGTTTGGCGATGGCGGTGCGGTCCCGATGCTGCGCAAAGGCGCGGCGGTCATGAGCTGCGCGACTGTCGCCCCCGATTTCGCCCGCAAGATGGAAGCACAGTGCGCCGAAACCGGAGTGCTCTATCTGGACGCCCCGATCTCTGGCGGCCCAATCCGCGCGGCTGATGGTGCGTTGTCGGTGTTGGCGTCGGGAACGGCGGAAGCCTTTGCCGCTCTGAAACCCGCTCTGGACGGCATGGCCAGCGACGTCTTCGAAATGGGAGATAGCGCCGGAGCTGGCAGCGCAATGAAGGCAGTGAACCAGCTGCTCGTCGGAGTCCACATCGCCACCATGGCCGAGGCGCTGACCTTTGGCATGACCCAAGGCGTTGATCCCAAGCGCTTTTACGAGGTGATCACCAAATCGGCGGGAACCTCGTGGGCGCTGGAAAACCGCACCCCCCACATCATCGACAACGACTATTCCCCCAAAAGTCAGGTCAACATCTGGCCCAAGGACCTTGGCATCGTGCAGGACATCGCCCGCAGTGCGAAATTCAGCGCGCCGATCTCGGGCGCGGCGCTGCAGATGTATCTGGCCGCCCAAGGCATGGGGCTGGGGGCCGAAGACGACGCCGCTATCGCCAAGGTCTATGCCGCAATGGCGGGCCTGACATTACCCGGACAGGAGTAACCATGACCGTACTTGGCTGTATTGCCGACGATTTTACCGGTGCAACCGATTTGGCGGGCCTTTTGGCCCGTTCAGGCGTCCGCGTGTCGCTGCGCATGGGCATCCCCGAAGAAGAGCCCACCGACACGGCCCCCTTCGAAGTCATTGCCCTGAAATGCCGCACCGCGCCCGTGGACGAGGCCGTGGCCCAATGCCGGATGGCGCTGGACTGGCTGAAACGGGCAGGGGCGCAGCGGTTCTTCTGGAAATATTGCTCGACCTTCGACAGTACGGCCGAGGGCAACATTGGCCCCGTGGCCGAGGCTCTGATGGATGACCTTGGCGCATCGCAGACCATGTACTGCCCTGCCTTCCCCGAAAACGGGCGGGCGATTTTCATGGGGAACCTCTTTGTCGGGGAGTTGCCACTGGCCGAAAGCCCGATGAAGGATCACCCCCTGACCCCCATGCGCGACAGCAACCTGATGCGCCTGCTTGCGCCGCAGGTGACAGGGCAGGTGGGCTTGGCGAACCGTCTGGCCGTGGCCCGCGGAACCGAAGCCCTGCGCGCCCGACTGACCGAACTTCAGGATCAGGGCGTAGCCCACGTGGTCATCGATGCCGTGGCGGACGAGGATCTGTATACCATCGCCGAGGCGTGCCGCGACATGCCCCTGATGACCGGAGGCAGCGCGGTGGCGATGCCTTTGCCCGCGCTATACGTCCGCGACGGGGTGCTGGCCGCAGATGCCGAACGCGCCGTGCGTCCCGACCTGCCGAACAAGACCATCGTGCTGTCGGGCAGTTGTTCGGCCATGACACGCGCGCAGGTCTGCGAATACAGCGTGAATGCCCCCAGCTATCGTCTCGATGCCTTCGATCTGGATAAACGCGGGATCGGCCCCGCGCTGGCGTGGTTAGCCAAACAGGACCTGAGCCAAGCCCCCTTGTTCTACGCCACCGCCGAGCCTGACACCGTCCGCAAGGCGCAAGAGGCCTTTGGCGTCGCCGAAGTGGGCGAGATGATCGAAAACGCACTGGCCGAACTGGCCCAAGCAGCCTTTAGCACCGGGGCCCGCCGGTTCGTTGTGGCGGGTGGCGAAACCAGCGGTGCGGTCACGCAGGCGCTGGGGGTCACCCGCTTGGACATCGGTCAGGAAATCGCCCCCGGTGTCCCGTGGACCTATGCGGAAAGCGACGGGGAAAAGATTGCGCTGACCCTGAAATCCGGCAACTTTGGCAAAGAGGGCTTCTTTGCCGACGCGCTAAAGGTGCTGGAGGATCAATGACCGAAGAAACCAAGCTGCGCGAAGAGATGTGTTTGCTGGCGAAATCCCTGTTTGACCGTGGTCTGACAGGCGGCTCGACCGGCAATATCTCGGCCCGCACGCCCGATGGGGGGCTCTTGGTGTCGCCCACGGGGACCAGTTTCGGGCGGCTTGATCCGGCGCGGCTGTCGCGGTTCGACGCGAGCGGCACTCTGATCGGGGGCGACAAACCGACCAAGGAAATGCCCCTGCATTCGGCCTTCTACGAGACGCGGAACAAGACCGGCGCGGTGGTGCACCTGCACTCGTGCCATTCGGTCGCGTGGTCCCTGATGCCCGAAGTCGATGAGGATAATTTCCTGCCGCCCCTGACCCCCTATGCGATCATGAAACTGGGCAAGGTCAAGCTGCTGCCATTCTTCATCCCCGGTGATCCGGCGATGGGCGATGCGGTGCGCGGGCTGGCGGGGAAACGCAGCGCGGTCATGCTGGCCAATCACGGCCCCGTTGTGGCCGCCAAGGACGTGGAATCCGCCTGCAACGCCATCGAAGAACTCGAGGACACCGCGCGTCTGGCCATTCTGATGCGCGGCTATGATGCCAAGATGCTGAGCCCCGAAATGGTCCAGCAGATCGTCACCAAATATGATGTGGAGTGGGACTGATGAAATTCTCTGCCAACCTCGGGTTCCTCTGGCGGGAACTGGAATTGCCCGACGCCATCCGCGCCGCGAAAAAGGCCGGATTTTCGGATGTGGAATGCCACTGGCCCTATGACACCCCCGCCAAAAAGGTGCGCGCGGCACTCAAGGAAACCGGCATGACCATGCTGGGGCTGAACACCCATCCGGGCGATCTGGATGACGGGGATTTTGGCCTCTGTGCGCTGCCCGACCGCATGGAAGAAGGGCGCGCCGCCATCGACCAGGCCGTCGCCTATGCCAACGCCACCGGCACTAAGTGCATCCATGTCATGGCGGGCAAATCCAAGGGCGCAGAGGCCGCCAAAGCCTTTGTCACAAACCTGCGCTATGCCTGCGAGCGGGCAGCGCCGTTTGGCATCACCATCCTGATCGAACCCCTGAACACCTATGACGTGCCGGGGTACTTCCTGACCTCGACCGCCGAGGCGCAGCGGATCATCGACATGGTGGACGAGCCGAACATCAAGATCATGTTCGACTGCTATCACATGCAGCTGATGCAGGGCGATCTGAGCAACACCCTGCGCGACCTGCTGCCCAAGATCGGCCACATCCAGATCGCCTCGGTGCCTGATCGCGCGCAGCCCGATCATGGTGAGCTGGACTACAGCTATGTCCTGCAACTGATTGCCGATCTTGGATATTCCGCTCCCATCGGGGCCGAATACAAGCCGGTCAAACCCACAGAGCAGACCCTTGGCTGGCTGAAAAAGTACCTCTGACAAATTCCCGAAACTCGGGGCTTTTCAGGTTGGAAATTTTGGTATACCAAATTTCCAAACCCAGTCGGAGCGGGAAGGAGGGGCCCGCTCCGGCACTTTAATCAGCCTATGGGGAGGGACCATGTCAGGCATGATTTTCGCCGACAGTCTGTCGCGTCTGGGAACCGAGTCCGCCTTTGTGGTGCTGGCGCGGGCGCAGGCTCTGGCGCAGCAGGGCAAAGATATCATCAACCTCGGGATCGGGCAGCCGGACTTCAAAACGCCCGAACATATCTCGGAGGCGGCGATCCAGGCGATCCGCGACGGCCACCACGGTTACACGCCTGCGAATGGTCTGCCGGTGCTGCGCGAAGCTGTTGCCGCTGACCTGAACCGCCGCCACGGAGTCGAGGTAAACCCTGATAACGTGGTCGTCGTGCCGGGCGGCAAACCGACGATGTTCTTTGCGGTGATGATGTTCGGTCAACCGGGCGCCGAGATTATGTACCCCAATCCGGGCTTCCCGATCTATGAGTCCGTGATCAAGTACAGCGGCGCGACGCCCGTGCCGATCGCCTTGGAAGAAAAGAACGGCTTTGCCTTCAGCGCTGAAAAGGTGCTGTCCCAGATCACCGAACGCACCCGCCTGATCATCATCAACAGCCCCGCGAACCCCACGGGCGGCGTCACGCCCAAAGCGGAAATCGACAAGCTGGTGGCGGGTCTGATGGATCACCCCCACGTGGCCCTGATGTCGGACGAGATCTATAGCAACATGCTCTATGGTGGGCGCGAGCACGTCAGCCTGCTGCAATACCCCGAAATCCGCGATCGTCTGATCATGTTGGATGGCTGGTCCAAGACCTATGCCATGACCGGCTGGCGTCTGGGCTATGCGGTCTGGCCCGATGCGGCGGTGGATCACGTGACGCGTCTGTGCATCAACGACCACTCTTGCGTGAACGCGCCGACCCAGTTCGCGGGGCTCGCCGCCCTGACCGGACCGCAGGATTGCGTGACCGAGATGGTGGCCCAGTTTGACGCGCGCCGCCAAGTGATCGTGGACGCCCTGAACGGCCTGCCCGGTGTGCGCTGCGCCGATGCGGCGGGGGCCTTCTATGCCTTCCCGAATATCGAAGGAACCGGCCTGACCGCGAAACAGGCGCAGGATAAATTTCTGGACGAGGCAGGGGTTGCGACCGTTGCCGGGACGTCCTTTGGCGCGTGGGGCGAAGGGTATCTGCGCTTCTCTTACGCGAATTCGACCGAGAATATTCTTGAAGCGATCAGCCGCATCAAGAAATTGCTCTAAACCACGGAAAGGAAATTTGAAATGTCCGATGTGAAACTGCTTGTCTGTGGTGCCTTCAACGAGGAAGAGCGCGCGCGGTTCGACGCGAATTACCCCAACACCTATGCCGCGACCCCCGCTGATATCGCGGCGCTGGACGCGGCTGTGCGCGATGGGATCACCGCGGTTGTGTTTAAGGGCCACGCCCCCTTTGGCGGCGCGGCGATGGACCCGTTGTCGAACCTTGGCCTGATTGCGAACTTTGGTGTTGGCTATGACGCGATCGACGTGGATGCGGCCAGTGAACGCGGCGTCAAAGTCACCAACACCCCCGATGTCCTGAACGACGATGTGGCGGATCTGGCGGTGGCTCTGGTGCTGACCCAGACCCGCAACATGATCGAAGGCGACAACCTGACCCGCTCTGGCCGTTGGGCTGGTGGCGGCAGCCTGCCTCTCAATCGCAAAATGACTGGCGGCACAGTTGGCATCTGCGGTCTTGGGCGCATCGGACGCGAGATCGCGGACCGTCTGGCGGCGTTCAAGATGGACATCCACTACCATTCGCGCAGTGAGAAAGAGACCCCCGGCTGGACCTATCATGCGGACGCCAAGAGCTTGGCCGAAGCTGTGGATTGGTTCGTCGTCGCGCTGGTCGGTGGCAAGGAAACCGAAGGCTACGTCAGCCGCGACGTAATCAACGCGCTTGGCCCCAATGGTGTGATCATCAACATCAGCCGAGGTACAACCATTGACGAAGAAGCGATGCTGGATGCACTGGAAAGCGGTGCGATTGCGGGCGCGGGCCTTGATGTGTTCATCAACGAGCCGCACATCAACGAACGCTTCTACGAGCTGACCAACGTGGTCCTTCAGCCGCACCAAGGGTCTGGCACCCACGAAACGCGCCGCGCCATGGCCGAAGTGCAGCTGTCCAACGTCACCGCGTTCTTTAACGGCGATGCGCTCGTCACTCCGGTGAACTGATGGAGCAGATCGCCAACCCGTTCAAACGCGCGATCATGGCCGGTCAGCAACAGATCGGCCTCTGGTCCACCATCCGCGACAATGCCGCGACCGAGATGCTGACTGGCCTTGGCTTTGACTGGATGCTGCTGGATTGCGAGCATACGCCGAATGACCTGAACAGCGTTCTGTCGATGCTGCAGGCCATGTCGGCCTATGGCACGCATCCAGTGGTTCGCCCAACCGAGCTAAACGCTGCCGAGATCAAGCGCCTACTGGATATCGGTGCGCAGACCATTCTGATTCCGTATGTCCAGACCGTCGAAGAGGCTAAGCTTGCGGTTGAGGCTGTGGATTATGCCCCTCGGGGCTTCCGCGGGATGGGGGGCTCGACCAGGGCGAACAGGTTCGGGACGGTGCCCGAGTACTTCACCCGTGCCCGCGAAGAGATTTGCTTGCTGGTCCAGATCGAAACCCAGAAGGGGCTCGATAATCTGGACGAGATCGCGTCGCTGGACGGGATTGACGGAGTGTTTATCGGACCTGCAGACCTGTCGGCCTCGCTCGGCCATGCGGGGAATGCGCGCCATCCCGATGTGCGTGCCGCGATAACCGATGCAACACAGCGCATTCGGGGCCATGGCAAACCGGCGGGCTTCCTGTCGCTGGACGATGAGTTGACGGCGATGGCGGTTGAGGCAGGCAGTCTCTTTACCGCGGTCGATGTGGATATGGTCGCCCTGCAACGCTACCTGCGCGAGCGTCTGTCCTCGGCCCGTGACGCTTATGTGCGTCAATCGTGACCTCTCTGTGAAGAAATTCAGAGACTGAAAATCACGTCTGCTGCGTTGAAGCCATGAAAGGAATTTTTCATGGCACATAAACATACCGCAGCAGAAGACCACCACGACGAACACGATCTGGGGCTCCGCCACGATTTGCCACGGCTGATTGGCCGCCGGAGCGCACTCGGGTTCTTGTTCGGAGCAGGGGCTTTGGCCGCCAATCCCGCAGCCGCCCTGCAATGCGTCGTCAACAGCAGCGAGACCGCGGGCCCATACCCCGCAGACGGCACCAACGGACGCGGCGGCACGATCAACGTCCTGACCCAAGAAGGCATTATCCGAGAGGATCTGCGACCCAGTTTCAACGGCATGAGCCCCACGGCAGAGGGTGTTCCGCTAGAGGTCACTCTGACCTTGGTCGATGCCAATGACGGCTGCACTCCGCTCGAGGGCAAGGCGCTCTACCTCTGGCACTGCGACGCCGTCGGCAAATACTCCCTTTATGACTACGACGATCGGAACAACTTGCGCGGCGTTGGCGTTTCGGACGCGAACGGCGAGATCAAGTTCACTACGATCTTTCCGGGGTGCTACGATGGCCGCTGGCCGCACTTCCACTTCGAAGTGTTTGATAGCGCTGATGAAATTTTAACGGGGCGGGACAGTCTTTTGACGTCGCAAATCGCCCTGCCTGAAGAGGACTGTGCCGCCGTGTATAGCGCCGAAAGCGATGTCTACACGAACGGCATCAGTAATCTGGGACGTCAAGATTACGACCGCGACATGATTTTCGCGGACAACACCGATGCCCAGAAAGAGCAACAGATGATGCAACTGAGCGGCTCTCCCCAACAAGGTTACACAGGGTCCTGCATCATCGGTCTGGCGTAACGAGTGCGGCCCGCCATTCCTCTGGCGGGCCTTTTTCTTAGGCAGCGGGTTTGTCGTCTTCTAGGTAGTAGCGGATATTATCCTCGAAGCTCTCATCCGCAGTCAGCCCCAGTTTCAGCGCCTTGGACGGCTGGATGTCGTACCGCCAACCCCGCACGATCGCGAGGATGTCGGGCTGCTCCTCCCAACGGATCAGTTTTTCAGGCTCGGGCCCGCAGACGTTGCGCAGCGCCTCGACAATCTCGCCGATGGTCCAAGTTCTGCCCGGCATCATCATGCAGCGGTTCTGGCCCAAATCCTCTTCGGGAATCTCTGCGCCCTTGATCAGGTTCTCGATGCACTTGCGCGGGCTCAGGTAAAAGTGCGCGAAGCTGGGATCGACCGGGCACACCGCCTCTTGGCCGTTCAAGGGCTCGCGAATGATCGACGACATAAAGCTGCTGGCCGCACGGTTCGGTTTGCCCGGACGGACCGAAATCGTCGGAAGCCGGAACCCGCGCCCGTCCACGATTCCCTTGCGGCTGTAGTCGTTGAGCAGCAGCTCGCCGATGGCCTTTTGCGCGCCATAGCTGGTCTGGGGGTTCAGGAAGCTATCGTCGATGATGGGGTCCGCAACCTCACCGCCGTATACGGCGATGGACGAGGTAAAGACCACGACCGGCTTGGTGCCCAACTCGCGGCACCGCTCCAGCACGTTCATCGTGCCCATCATGTTGATCTTGTAGCCCAGATCCATGTCTTCTTCGGCTTGGCCCGAGACGATGGCAGCCAGCAGGTAAATCACGTCTGTCTCTGCATCGATCACAGCACCAACGCTAGCCGGATCGGCGATGTCACAGGTGACGGTCTCGACCGCAAAGGGCGCATCGATCTGCGCGGGGTCCACCACATCGGCCAGCACAAGGCTGTCGATGGCTTGGCCGCGCAGTTCCCCGCGGGCGGCCAGCGATTTGGCCAGTTTCTGACCGACGAGGCCACCGCCTCCGATAATAAGTACTTTCATCAAAATCTCCTCCCAGAGAAAATTACAGCAACCCACGGCCCGCCAGATTGCGCATCAACGCAGCGGTGCCAAAGGTCCATTCGGGGCATTCGGTCGACAGGCGCACGGTGTTCCGCAACTCTCCCAGATGGGGTTCCGAGATGCTGACCACATCGCCAACCTTGTGGGTGAAACCTTGACCGGGATTGTCGCGGTCCTGAATGGGGGCAAAAAGAGTCCCGAGGAACAGGAAGAACCCGTCGGGATATTGGTGATGCCGCCCGCATGTTTGCGCCGCCAGATCGGCGGGATGGCGGCTGATTTTGGTCATCGAGGAATGACCGTCCAGAACGAAGCCATCCTCGCCCGTGACTTTCAGGGTAAGCTCCGCTGTTTCGACCTGCTCCATCCCATAGCTGTCATCGAACAGACGAACGAACGGGCCGATGGAACAGCTGGCGTTGTTGTCTTTGGCCTTGCCGAGCAACAGGGCGCTGCGTCCCTCCACGTCGCGCAGGTTCACGTCGTTACCAAGGGTTGCGCCGACGATCTGCCCGCGGCTGTTCACGGCTAGCACGATTTCGGGCTCGGGGTTGTTCCAGTTGCTGACGGGGTGCAGGCCGACAGAGGCGCCGAAACCCACGGCGCTCATGGGTTGGGCCTTGGAGAACACCTCGGCGTCGGGGCCAATGCCAACCTCCAGATACTGGGACCAGAGGCCTTCGGAGATTAGGACCTTCTTGACCTCCATCGCCTTGTCGCTGCCGGGGATAATGCCGGACAGGCTGTCGCCGATCTTGTCTTTAACCTTGGCACGGATTTCCTCGGCGCGGTCAGCGTCGCCGGCGGCTTGTTCCTCGATCACGCGCTCGACCATGGACTCGGCAAAGGTCACGCCGCAGGCCTTGACCGCTTGCAGATCGCAGGGGGCAAGGAAGTGCATGACGTCCTCGCCAGTGCCCTCGGTGCTTAGATGCGCAAGGTCGGTCAGGGAGCCAAGGCTTTCGCCTTTAGCCTCGCGCACATAGGCCGCGGGGTTGTCCAGTTCCAAGAGGTCCCGCATGGTCGGCGCGGTTTTAGAGGTGATGTCGATCACCTCGTCCCCGCGCAGGGTGATCAGACAGGGGCCAACCTCGGGGCGCCAAACGCGGCCCACCAAGGTGGCATTCGGATCGGTGTTCTCGAACGGCAGCATGGGGGCTCCTTATTCGGTGGGGGGCAGCATTTTGCCCGGATTGAGGATGTTTTTCGGATCAAGCGCGGCCTTGATCGAGCGCATCAGCGCCACGGCGGCGCCATGTTCGGCGGTCATGTATTTCATCTTGCCAAGGCCGATGCCGTGCTCGCCGCTGACCGTGCCCCCAAGACGCAGGGCGGTTTTGGCCAGCGCGTCGGTGAACTCTTCGGCGGCTTTCATCTGGTCCGGGTCGGTGGGATCGATCGCGAGGCCGGAATGGAAATTCCCGTCCCCCACATGCCCCACGATGGTCGAGGTCAGCCCCAGCCGCTTTGCATCATTCTGAGCCTGCACGACGGCTTCGGCCAGTTTGCTGATCGGCACGCACACGTCAGTGGGCATCAGGTGGCCGGTTTTCCCAAGCGACGCCGAGGCATAGTGCGACTTGTGACGCATGGCCCAGAGGGCGTTGCGATCCTCGGTCTTGGTGGCGGTTTGATAGGCCTCGACCCCGAAATCCTCGGCGATGGCACCGAACATCTCGGCCTGTTCGGCCACGCCGTTTTCCGATCCGTGGAATTCGAGGAACAGGTGCGGGACTTCGGGCAGGCCCGCGTCCGCATAGTTGTTGAACCCGCGCACCATCATCTCGTCTACAAGCTCGATCCGCGCCATGGGAATGCCGGTCTGGATGGTCAGGATCACGCAGTTGACCGCATCCTCGATGGTGGGAAAGCGGCAGGTGGCGGCGCTGATCGCCTCGGGGATGCCCTGCAGTTTGACGGTCAGTTCGGTGATGATCCCCAGCGTCCCTTCGGAGCCGACCAGCAAGTGCGTCAGGTCGTAGCCGGTGCTCGACTTGCGCGCCTGCGTGCCGGTGCGGACAATGGTGCCGTCGGCCATCACAGCTTCGAGCGCCAGAATGTTTTCGCGCATGGTGCCATAACGGACGGCGGTGGTGCCACTGGCGCGGGTTGCGGTCATGCCGCCGATGCTGGCATTGGCGCCAGGGTCCACGGGAAAGAACAGGCCTGTGGCGCGCAGCTCTTCGTTCAGGGCGATGCGGGAGATGCCGGGCTGGACGACGCAATTCAGATCCTCTGCGTTCACTTCCAGAACCCGGTTCATCCGGTTCATATCAAGGCTGATGCCCCCACGGGTCGCTAGATGCTGGCCTTCCAAAGAACTTGCCGCGCCATAGGCCACCACGGGGCAATCATGGGCGTGACAGATTTTCAAAATGTCCGAGACCTCTTGCGTGGTCTCGGGATAGGCGACGGCGTCGGGTGGGGTCAGCGGATACCACGTCTCGTTCTGGCCGTGCAGGTCGCGGTCGGCCTGCGTGGTGACCAGACGGTCGCCGAGCAATGTTTGCAGTTCGGAAATCGCAGCCGCGTGCATCATTTGCCCCACTTCAGGACCAGCGGATCAAGGGGCTGGAGCAGCTCCATCAGCATCGCGCGGGTTGCCGGGTGCAGGGGCGCGATAGGATGACGGCAGAAGTCGGACTTGATCACGCCGCCTTCGACCATCGCAGCCTTGGCCGAGCGGAAGCCGCACTGGCGGTTTTCGTGGTTCACGGCGGGCAGGACACGGGCGTAGTCGTCGATCGCGGCCTGACGGTTGCCTGCTAGGAAATCGCGCACAATCGGCCCGATCAGATCGGGGATCATCGCGCTGGTCATGGTGCCGGTGCAGCCTGCGTCCAAGTCCGCCAAGAGAGTGATCGCCTCTTCGCCGTCAAAGGGGCCTTCTATGGCGTCGCCGCCTTGCTCGATCAGCGCGCGGAGTTTCATCGCGGCCTGCGGGCATTCGATCTTGAACAGCTTCAGCATCTCGATCTCTTGGGCCATCTTGACCAAGAGCGGGACGGGTAGATCGACGCCAGACAGGGGGGCGTCTTGCAGCATGATCGGGATACCAACTTCGCCCACCGCGCGGAACTGTTCAAAGGTCTGCTCGGCAGTGCCCTTGAGCAGGGCGCCATGGTAGGGGGGCATCATCATCACGATCGACGCGCCTAGGTCTTTGGCAAACTGCGCGCGTTCCACCACAATCGGTGTCGCATAGTGGCTGATGGTCACGATCACCGGCACGCGGCCGGCGACGTGTTCCAGACAGAGGCGGGTTAGGGTTTCGCGCTCGGCATCGGAAATCAGGAACTGTTCCGAGAAGTTGGCGAGAATACAGATGCCGTCCACGCCTTGGTCGATCATGCAGTCCAGGACGCGCTTCATGCCCTCCAGATCAAGGGTGCCATCGGGGTTGAAGGGCGTCGGGGCGACGGGCCAGATGCCGGTATAGGGTTTGGTCATGAAATCCTCCTCAGGCGCCAAAGGACAGCTGCACTTTGACCGCTTGGGTCCGGTCATTTGCGGTCTCGAAGGCGGTCTGGAATTCGGTCAATGGAAAGGTGTGGGTCAGCAGGGGCTTCACGTCGATGAGCCCCGCGGACATGAGCTGAACGGCCACCGCGAACTCTTCGTGGAAACGGAAGGACCCGCGCAGTTCCAGCTCTTTGGCGGTGATCTGCATCATGGGCAGGGGCATGTCGCCCGAGAGACCAAGTTGCACGATCACGCCGCGGGGGCGCAGGGCAGGGATCGCGCCTGCCAAGGCGGGGGCCGCGCCCGAGCATTCGAACAGCACGTCCAAGCTGCCCTTGCCTACGGTGTAATCGGCTAGAGCGTCGGGGTTGGTCATGGTGTTCAGGGTGACGTCGGCGCCGACCTTGGCCGCCATGGCGAGCGACGTGTCTGTGATGTCTACGGCGATGATCTGTGCGGCGCCTGCGCGGCGGGCCGCTAGGATCGCAAGCAAGCCGATGGGCCCGCATCCGGTCACAAGAACCTTCGCGCCCATCAGGTTTCCAGCGCGGCGGACAGCGTGCAAAGCGACTGAAAGTGGTTCGGCCATCGCGGCCTCTGCCGGTGTCAGGTTGTTGGCCGGATGGCACTGGCTGGCCATGACCGTGATCTCTTCGCGGAAGGCGCCTTGGATGTGTGGAAAGGGCATCGCCGAGCCGTAGAACCGCATATTCAGACACTCGTTTGGCAGCCCACGATGGCATTCCACGCAACTACCGCAGGGGCGGGACGGGGACACAGCCACCAGATCGCCAACGGTCAGGCCAGTGACGTCAGCGCCGACCTCGGCCACCCGTCCGGCAACCTCGTGGCCCAGAACCATCGGCTCTTTCAGACGCACGGTGCCAAATCCGCCGTGGTTGAAATAGTGCAGGTCCGATCCGCAGATCCCACCACGCTCCATCCGGATGCGGACGTCCGTGGGGCCAAGGGCTTCGGCAGCACAATCGGACAGGCGCAGGTCCTTTGCGCCATGGGCAAATAACGCTTTCACGGTTGGTCTCCTCCCCGAACCGTAGGCGGTTGCATCACCGCCAAAATGGTATACCATTTCAAAAAATGCGGGATCGGGAGGAAAGTCAACCACCCATTTTCCGCAGCAAGGGAGGAATTATGGAACTGTTCAATCTGAGCGGAAAGACGGCGCTGATCACCGGCTCGTCTATGGGGATCGGCTATGCCTTGGCGCTGGGTCTGGCGCAGGCCGGAGCACGGATCGTATTGAACGCGCGCAACCCCGAGCGTTTGGAAGAGGCCGCCAAGGCCTTGCGCGCGACGGGGGCGCAGGTGGACACGCTGGTGTTCGATGTGACCGATGCCAAAGCGGTCGCTGATGCCGTGGATGCCTATGAAATGGGGCGCGGAATCGACATTCTTGTGAATAACGCAGGCATGCAGCACCGCACGCCGCTGGAGGATTTTCCGGTCGATGCCTTTGACCGCCTGATGCGGACCAACGTGAATTCGGCGTTCTACGTGGGGCAGGCTGTGGCCCGCCACATGATCAAGCGCGGCGCGGGCAAGATCGTGAACATCGCCTCGGTGCAGTCGATGCTCGCCCGTCCGGGAATCGCGCCCTACACAGCGTCCAAAGGTGCAATCACGAACTTGACCAAAGGCATGGCGACGGACTGGGCCCAACATGGTCTAAACTGCAATGCGATCGCGCCGGGCTACTTTGATACGCCCTTGAACGCGGCCTTGGTTGCGGACCCTGAATTCAGCGCTTGGCTTGAAAAACGCACCCCCGCTGGCCGCTGGGGCAAGGTCGAGGAACTGGTCGGCGCCTGCATCTTCCTGTCGTCTAACGGGGCATCCTTTGTGAACGGGCACACATTGTTCGTGGACGGCGGGATCACCGCCAGCCTGTAAAACTGTCTTTACTGGGGAGGAAAAGACATGAGTGACAAACCGGTTATCGGGTTCATCGGCGTGGGCTATATGGGCCACGGCATGGCCAAGAATATCCTGCAAAAGGGCTATACGCTCTACATCAAGGGCAACCGCAACCGAGACCCCGTCGAAAGCCTGAAGGGCATGGGCGCGACCGAGGTCAGCAATGCCCGCGAGATGGCTGAGAAGTGCGATATCATCCATATCTGCCTATCGAACTCCACGCAGGTCGAGGCGATCTTCCGAGACGAGGACGGCATTCTGGCCGGTGCACGTGACGGGTTGATCGTGATCGAAACCTCGACCGCTGATCCGACCTCGACCATGGCGCTGGCGGCGGAACTGGCGGAGAAGGGCGGAACGCTGGTTGATGCGCCTTTGGGCCGGACCCCGAAAGAGGCCGAAGAGGGCAACCTAGATGCGATGGTCGGCGCAGATGACGAGACCTACGCCAAGGTCGAGCCCGTGATCCAGTGTTGGGCGGGGAACATCACGCGCACCGGCGGACAGGGCACGGGCCACAAGATGAAGCTTTTGATGAACTTCATCGGGATGGGGTATGCCGCACTCTATGCCGAGGCGACTGTGCTGGGGGCCAAGGTTGGCATCGCGCCTCAGACCGTGCGGCAGGTCATTGGCTCCAGCCGCTTGGGCAACGGGTTCTTCGACACCTTTATGAAGTACACCGTGGACCGCGATCGCAACGCGCATCTGTTCACCATTACGAATGCGTCCAAGGACGTGCGCTACGGGAACAACATGGCCTCGGATGCGGGGGTCGTGGGGATCATGGCTGCGGCAGTCAAGCAGTACTACACCCACGCCGAAGCGATCGGACGTGGCGGGGACTATGTGCCCATGCTCGGTGATATCGTGGCCGAGATGAACGGCTTGAACATGGCCGAGGAAGTGAAAAAGGGAGAGGGCTGAGCCCCTCCCATTGCTGGTGGCAGGGCTTAGTCGATCCAGACTGCCTTGCCTTCGGCGACCATCGCGTCGAGGTCAAAGAAAGCGGTTTCACCACCTTTGACTTTGGCCTCAAAGGCCGCTTCGGCGGCTTTCACCTCTTCCAGCGCTTTGATGGTCGCGTCGATCTTAGCGTGCGGGATCACGACCACCCCGCTGCGGTCGGCCACAATGATGTCGCCACTGCACACGTACTGCCCGCCGATCATTGCGCCGTCACCCACGGCGCCCGGACCTTTGGAATAGGGCGAGTTCGGGTTTAGACCGGTGCACCATGCGGGCAGGCCAACCTCTTCGATCCCTTCGACATCGCGCATGGGGCCGTCGGTCACGAACCCAGCCAGACCGTTGTTCTTCATCATCCCGAGGATCAGGTCGCCGCAGGCCGAGGTGCCTTGGTGCCCGTGCACAGCGGACAGCAGGATGTCGCCCGCCTGCACCAAGGACAGCGCCGCCATGGTCGCTAGGATTTCGGCAGGGCCGTTCTCCGCGACGACCGCTGTGCCGACAATGGGGCCGCTGGTCTGCGCCGCGCCGATCGGGGCGATGGCGGTGTCCAGCGAACCCGCGCCGTTCATGGCATCACAGACAAAGCCAGTGGGTACCCCGCGAAATGCGTCGATCTGTGCGGCGGTCGGGCGCGGGAAATTACGGCGGATGCGCAGGATGGGCGGTTCTTCGAGCATGGTTCGGCCTTTCGGTTAGAAGATAAAGCGCAGGGCATAGAAGGTCGCCATGCCCGCGATGATTGAGAAAATGACGTTCACCCGCAGCCCCACGACCAGAGCGGCAAGGGCGGCGGTAATGCGGATGGGATCAACGGTGCCGTCGGTGGCAGGGGGCCAGACCACCAGCGGCATGAAGATCGCGGGAAACACCGCGACCCCCACATAGCGCAGGTGCAAAAGCGCCCATTCGGGCATCTCCTTGCCCCCGAAAATCCCTAGAAACGAGAAGCGGATCAGGAAGGTTCCTAAACCCAAGAGCAGGGTGAGCACCCAGAAATCGAGATCAGAGATCATGCGGCCCCCTTTGCCGCGCGGCGGCGCAGGTAGAGTTCCGTTTGCGCTCCGCTGATCATAGCGAGGCTCGCCGCGACCATGATCCCGAGGTTCCACGGCACCCACGAAAACAGCAGGATGCTGACGCCCGATACCAGCGCGGCCACGTAGTGCGGCACGGACCGGAGCAGAGGCCCCGTCAGGGCGATGAAACAGATCGGCAGCGCGAAATCGAGCGACAGTGACGCAGGGATCGCCTGACCCACGTAGGCGCCCACAAAGCTGAACCCGTACCAGAACGGACAGATTAGCATCATGCAGCCAAAGTAATACGCGACCTTGGCCGCAGGCGGCATGTCGGGACGCTCTTCGTAGGTTTTGACGCAGACGGCAAAGGCTTGGTCCACCATGAGATAGGCCATCAATGCCCGAACGCTAAACCGCGCATGGCCGATATGGGGCACCAGTGCCGCCGAATACATGGCCATCCGCAGGTTCACCGCCAATGACGTCAGCAAAGCGATAAACACGGGCGCGTTGTCTTGCAGCAGCGCCAGCGCGGTGAACTGCGCGGCCCCTGCGATCACCAGCACGGTCATGCTCATGGTCTGAAACAGGTCCAGCCCCGCATCCCGCGCCACCACGCCAAAGAGCATGGAATAGGGGATCACGATTAGGATAAATGGCGCGCAGTCCAGATACCCGCGCCAGAACGCTTTGCGCGGCGTCAGAGCGGTCATTCCAGCGACCTTGCCCGCCAGTTCAGACGCACATAGGCCAGACCCGCAGCGGTCGACACACAGCCCGCTTTTTGCCGCGCAACCAGTTCGGCGCTCTGGTCGGTTAGGCGGTTCAGTTCCTCCATCCGGTCGCACTGGAGCAGGGCAGACAGCACGTCATACTTGGTTTCGATTCCAGCGATTGCAGACAACTGGTCATCACCGCGGGCGCGGATCACTTCCATTTGTTCGGCGATGGCGGCATTCCAGACCTCTTGGGTCTTGGTAAAGCACAGGGCAGAGGCCGCGTGCATTTCCTCGGGCATGCCGCCACACTCTGAATGGGCCAGATCCACACAGGCATTCGGGCTTGTTTGCGCACTGAATGCATCGGTCAAGCAGGCGTCCACGGTTTCCATGGACATCTGAGCCATTGCGGGTTCGGACAGCAGCAGACACAGGGCGCCAATCGCGCCAATGTCACGTTTCATAGGTTTCCTCCCTCACGACTCTCCCCAGCCGTTTGATTCTGGTATACCAAAATAAACTTGCGTTTGGTATACCATTTGAGTTTTCTAGAACGACCGGCGGCGAGCAACAAGATTCGCGACGCCACATGAATTTTCTGGGAGGAAACCATGTCCAACACCCGCGCGAACAAGCGGTTCCGCTCGCAAGAGTGGTTCGACAATCCCAACAATCCGGGAATGACCGCGCTCTATCTAGAGCGCTATCTGAACCAGGAATACACCCGCGAGGAATTGCAGGGCGAAAAGCCGATCATCGGCATCGCGAACACCGGCTCTGACATCGCGCCCTGCAACAAGATCCACGTGTTCCTGATGGACCGGATCAAGGCAGGCATCCGCGCGGCGGGCGGGGTTCCGATGGAATTCCCCGTGCACCCCATTCAGGAAACCGGCAAGCGCCCCACGGCAGCTTTGGATCGCAACCTGTCCTATCTGGGTCTGGTTGAGGTGCTGCATGGCTATCCGCTGGATGGCGTCGTGATCACGACGGGTTGCGATAAAACCACCCCTGCGATGCTGATGGGTGCGGCAACGGCCGATCTGCCCGCGATTGCTTTGAACGGCGGGCCCATGCTGGACGGCTGGTGGAAGGGCAAGCGCGCAGGCTCGGGCACCATCGTCTGGGAAAGCCGCCGACTGCTCTCCGAAGGCGAGATCGACTACGAAGAATTCATCAGCCGTGTGTGTTCGTCCGCGCCCTCTCTGGGGCACTGCAACACCATGGGCACCGCGTCGACCATGAACGCCATGGCCGAGGCTTTGGGCATGTCCCTGACCGGTAACTCGGCGATCCCCGCGCCCTTCCGCGAGCGGATGGAGATGGCCTATCAGACCGGCAAGCGGATCGTGGAAATGGTCTACGAGGACCTGAAGCCCTCTGACATCCTGACCCGAGAAGCCTTTGAAAACGCGATCAAAGTAAATGCTGCTATTGGGGGCTCCACCAACGCTCCGCCGCACCTGCAGGCCATCGCGCGCCATGCGGGCGTCGAGCTGGACGTCAAGGATTGGGAGACCGTCGGTTTCGAAATCCCGCTGATGGTGAACATGCAGCCTGCGGGCAAGTACCTTGGCGAAAGCTTCTTCCGTGCGGGCGGTGTTCCTGCGGTCATGGCCGAACTGCAAAAGGCCGGTCACATCCACGAAGGGTGCATGACCGCCACAGGCAAAACCATGGGCGAGAACCTGACCGGCCTTGGTACCGAAGACGACGACGTGATCACCACCTATGATGCGCCCCTGCGCAAAAACGCGGGCTTCAAGGTGCTGTCGGGGAACCTCTTTGACAGCGCGCTGATGAAGACCTCGGTGATTTCGCCGGACTTCCAGAAACGCTTCCTGTCCCGTCCGGGCGAAGAGGGCGTGCACGAGGCCCGTGCCATCGTTTTCGAAGGCCCTGAGGATTATCACGACCGGATCAACGACCCGTCCCTGAATATCGACGAACAGTGCATCCTGTTCATTCGCGGCGTGGGCTGCGTGGGCTATCCCGGCAGCGCCGAGGTGGTGAATATGCAGCCGCCGGATGCTCTGCTGAAACAGGGGATCAACCACCTGCCCACCGTGGGTGATGGCCGTCAGTCGGGTACGTCTGAAAGCCCGTCGATCCTGAACGCCTCGCCCGAGTCGGTTGTGGGTGGCGGATTGGCCTACTTGCAGACCGGTGACATGGTGCGCTTGGATTTGAATGCCTCGACAATGAATGCCTTGGTTCCGGACGAAGAATGGGCCCAGCGCAAAGCCGACTGGACCCCGCCCGAGATCAAGCACCAGACCCCGTGGCAGGAAATCTATCGCACCCATGTCGGACAACTTGACAAGGGCGGCTGTCTGGAATTGGCGACCGCGTATCACAAGGTCTGCCAAGACCTGCCGCGCGACAATCACTGACCCAAAGGGAGGGGAGGCCCGATGGCAAAGACAATCATCATTACCGGCGCCGCACGCGGTGTGGGCAAAGCCTGCGCGCAGCATTTTTTGGACAACGGGTGGAAGGTCGGCATTGTCGGCCGGACCCCCGCCACTGTTCAGGAAATGGCGGACAGCCACGAGAATGCGCTGGCCTTGCCTTGCGACGTGACAAACGAGGTCGAGGTCGACGCGGCCTTTGACAAAGCGTTGGCGGAATGGGGGCGGATCGACGCCCTATTCAACAACGCTGGCGTCGCGATGAAGGGCACAACCATCGACACTGTCGATGTGGCTGCTTGGCGCGATCTGATCAACGTGAACGTCACCGGCAGCTTCATCTGCGCGCGGGCTGCCTTTGCGCGGATGCGCGCGCAGGATCCACGAGGGGGCCGGATCATCAACAATGGCTCGGTGTCCGCCTATGTGCCGCGTTGGGGCTCTGCGCCGTATTCGGCCTCAAAACACGCGATCACCGGCCTGACGCGCAGCATCTCGCTAGACGGGCGCCCATTTAACATTGCTTGCGGGCAGATCGACATCGGCAACGCGCTGACCGACATGGCGCAGGCGATGACCCAAGGGGTGCCCCAAGCGGACGGCTCAATCGCGGTCGAGCCTGTGATGGACGTGGCCCATGTCGCGAGCTCTGTTCTGCATATGGCAGAGCTGCCGCTGGACGCGAACGTGCAGTTCATGACCGTGATGGCGACAAATATGCCCTATATCGGGCGCGGTTAACCGTGCGTTAACCGAAACTATGCTTCCTGTTGGGTGCAAACCCGGACTTACCCGCCGGCCCTCGTGGTCGGCGGCTTTTTTATGCGCGACAGGTTTATGGTTTGCTAAAGGCAGCGTGCGTTACCGCTTCAGGCTGCGCTCTCGCTGCCAGATGTAAAGGCCAGAGCTGATGATGATCGCGCCGCCCACCAGCGTCCAGATCGTCGGCCATGTGTTAAAGACCAGCACGCCGGCCAAGGACGCCATGAAGACCTGGATATAGACCACCGGCGCCAGCAAAGACGCATCCGCCCACCGGTGCGCAATCGTCGCGATGGTGTGCCCAGAGGCACCAAAGAATCCGATCAGGCAAAAGATGATCCACGCTTGCGTGGTGTCCGGCCAGACCCAGTTTTGCAGGGCAAACGGCAAGAGGGCAGTCATCGCGATCCCGCTCGACCAGATCTGCTGGGTGGCGTTCGCCTCGACCCCCGACAGCATCCTCGTCATGATGAAATAGAGCGAGGCACACATCAGCCCTGCAAGGCTGAAAAACATCGCCGGATGGAACGCTGTGCCCCATGGCTGGACGACCACGATCACGCCGCTAAAGCCCACACAGATCGCGATCAGGCGGCGCAGGCCGACCTTTTCCCCAAGGATCGGGATGGCCAAAATGCTGGTCACGATGGGACCGGCAAAGAAGATGGTGGTGGTGATGGTGATCGGCAAATGCTTGAGCGCCATGAAGTTCATGACGGTCGATCCCAGCAGGAAGACGCTGCGGAGCGCCTGTTTTGCGGGGGCGTTCGAGACCAGCGCCGCGCGGCCTTCGCGCGGGACATAGAACAGCAGCGCCAGAACGAAGTGCCCGAAATAGCGAGCAAAAACCACCTGTAGGGTCGGCAAGCCGAAAAGGATGAGCCACTTGGCCGAGGTGTCGATGCAGGTAAAGAACCCCACCGCCGCGCACATCAGCAGAAGGCCGGCGGTAGTCCGTTCTTCGCGAGGGACCGAGGTGCCCAACGCGCGGCTCCTTTAGCCGGCCGCCCAACCGCCGTCGATGATGTGCGCCTGACCGGTGGTAAAGCTGCTCTCGTCCGAGCCAAGGTAAACGGCCAGATGGGCGATCTCTTCGGCGGTGCCGATGCGGCCCATGGGCTGCCGGGCCTCGAACGCGGCGCGGGCCTCTTCGTAGTTGCCCATGGCGCGCAGGCGGTCATGCAGGGACGGGCTGTCGACCGTGCCGGGGCAGATGCAGTTCACGCGGATCCCTTGCTTAACAAAGTCCACGGCGACCGATTTCGTTAGGCCGATTACGGCGGCTTTGGAGGCGCCATAGATGCAACGGTTCGGCGCGGCGATGATGCTGCTGGCCACCGAGGCGATGTTGACGATGGAGCCACCGCCACGCTCAAGCATACCCGGAATGGCGGCTTGCATGGCGTGGAATTGCGATTTGACGTTCAGGGTAAACGCAAAATCGAACTCGTCATCCTGCGCCTCGAGGATGGTGCCGCCGTGCACGAAACCGGCACAGTTTACCAAGATGTCCGGCTGCGCATCTTGGATCGCGGCGGTCAGGGCGTCTTTGTCTGTGACGTCCAGCGCCATGATCTTGGCGACCTCTAGATCGGCCAGCAGATCACCCTTCAGGTCGGTGGCGATGACGGTGGCACCCTCGCGGGTGTAGTGTTCGGCGATGGCGCGGCCGATGCCTTGACCTGCCGCGGTCACAAAGGCGGTTTTGCCTTGTAATCTCATGAGGTTCTCCTGTTTGCGCCGCTCAGGCGCCGGTGTAATCCAAAGGGGTTTCCCCCTGTTTGATGATCCGCTGAGTGGCAGCTGAAAATTTCGCGGCCAGCGTCCATTCGAGCGCCGCTAGACCGTCCGCGCCTGTGCACAGAACGTCGTCGTCTTTGCCCGCGATCAGGTCCGCGAACCGGTCGATCTGCGCCAGCAGCGGGTCGATTTTGTCAAAGGTCAGGGGCGTGTGTTGGGTCAGCGGTTTGGACCACTCGATCTCGCCATCATCGCTGCGACCCCAGAGGGTGAGCGAAGGAAACGCCAGCGCGCCTTCGGTGCCGATGATGCGCAGGTAGTCCTGACCCGAGGGGGCGATGGCGGGGTTCTCGGCGGTGGCGGTTTCGAACGACCAAGGCGACGCACCCGCGTCGGACATCAGGAACTGGCCCATCGCGCCGTTCTGGAAAACGAGGTTAATGGCGGCGGTGTCCTCAACCTGAAGCTGGCGTTGGTGGTTCGAGGTCATGGCCTGCACGGCGTCAATCTCTCCAACAAGGTAGCGGATGAGGTCCAGTTCGTGGCTGAGGTTGGTCATCAAGACGCCCGCCCCGGGTTGGGTGCGCCACGGAGTGTCGTAGTAGGTCGCGTGTTTTCGCAGGGACCAGAGGCCTTGGATGGCGACGATCTCGCCAATTTCCTGCAGCAATTTCCGCGCGGTGATGCTGAAGGGATGGCAGCGACGGTGGTGGCCTGTGATCAGGGGAAGTCCAGCCTTTTCAGCGGTTTGCAGCAGGGTTTGGGCGTCGGCTAATGTGCCAGTGATCGGCTTTTCGACAAGGGTTGGCCAACCGCGCGACAAGGTGTCCGTCGCGCTGGCGAAATGCACTTGCGTTGGGGTGGCCGAGATTGCGGCGGCGGTTTCCGCGGGCGCGTCGTCCAAGGTGGCGACGGCGGTCAGGCCCATGGCCGTTAACTCTGCGCGGCGCGCCTCGACAGGTTCGACCACGCAGGTCAGGGAAACCTTGTCCGACTTTTGCGCCACTTCGACGTGACGCATGCCGATCGAGCCTCCACCAATGACGCAAAGTGGTAAACGGGCCATTACATCACCGCGCCAACCTGCCATGGAACGAACTCATAGTCGCCAAGGCCCAGTTTTTCCGATTTCGACGCCTCGCCCGAGGCCATGCGGAGCCACATTTCGTAAATTTCACGGCCGACTTCCTCGACGGTTTTGCCGTCGGTGATGATGGTGCCAGCGTTAATATCCATGTCCTCGTGGAGGCGGTTGTACATCTCGGTGTTCGTCGCGACCTTCATCGAGGGCGAGGGCTTTGCGCCAAAAGCCGAGCCGCGTCCGGTGGTGAAACACACAAGATTACAGCCACTTGCGATCTGTCCGGTGACGGACGCGGGGTCGTAGCCGGGGCTGTCCATAAAGGTGAAACCCTTGGCGGTGACGGGCTCGGCGTATTTGTAGACGCCGGTTAACGGGGTGGTGCCGCCCTTGGCTGCGGCGCCTAGGGATTTTTCTAGGATCGTCGTTAAGCCGCCCTTTTTGTTGCCGGGGCTGGGGTTGTTGTCCATGGAACCGCCGTTGCGCTCTGTGTAGCCCTCCCACCATTTGATCAGATCGATCAGCTTGTCGCCGGTTGCGCGATCAACGCAGCGGGCGGTCAGCAGGTGCTCAGCCCCGTAGATTTCGGGGGTTTCTGCCAGAACGCCGGTGCCGCCTTGGGCCACCAGAAGGTCACAGGCGTAACCGACGGCGGGGTTGGCGGTGATGCCCGACCACGCGTCCGAGCCGCCGCATTGCAGGGCGACCATCAGCTCGGAGGCGGGGCATTCCTCGCGCTGCGCCTTGTTCACTTCGGGCAGCATGGCGGTGATTTGTTCGATGCCATTCTCAACCGTTTTGCGCAGGCCGCCGTGGTCTTGGATGTTCATGGTCTGGAACAGCGGGCCGGGGGTCAGGCCGTAGGCTTCGATGAGCCAGTCGATCTGCATCATCTCGCAGCCCAAACCCGCCATCAACACGCCGCCCACATTCGGATTTTTCGCGTATCCCCAGAGGGTTCTCTGCAAAAGTTCAAAGCCGGTGCCGTCGCCGCCCATGGCGCAGCCGGTGCCGTGGACAAAGGCCACGACGCCATTGACATTGGGGTAATCAGCCATCACCTCGGGGGTGAAATGGCTTGCGATCATACGGGCCGCTGTGGCCGAGCAGTTCACCGAGGTCAGGACCGCAATATAGTTGCGGGTGCCAACGCGGCCCGTGGCGCGCCGGTAGCCCATAAAGGTGTCCTGCTGGGTCGCCGGAGCAACAGGGCGCAGGTTCGTCGAAAACTCGTATTCCATGTCCACGTTGCGGAATTCGAGGTTGTGGGTGTGCACATGTTCGCCGGTTTTGATGTCGGTCGCAGCATAGCCAATCAGTTGCGCGTATTTCAGAACGGGCGCTCCTGCTGGGATATCACAAGTGGCCATTTTATGCCCGCGCGGGATCACCTGGATGGCGCCGTCTTCGCCGATTTCGAGGGGGGATTTGGCGGTCACGACGTTGTCGGCTTCGGACAGGCGGACGGTTTTCATGGGCGTTTCCTTGACCTTCGGAGCGCAAATCAGCGCGAAAATCGGGGTATGGCAGGCGTCTGGTTCACGTATGGCAAACGTCATGACGCAGCGCGGGTGTGAAATGGGGCGCTCGGGGCGAGCCGGATGGTCGGGCCGAGCTGGAAATCTGGGGATCATATACCCGATCCGGGGGTAGGGACCGGGGCGGCAGCATGTCCGCCCCGGCCGGGTATCAAGCGCTCCTTCCTAGAGGAACAAAGTCACGATCGGGGGCCATATCAGGAGGACCGACAGCGCAATGAGCTGGATCGCGATGAAAGGAAGGAAGCCCTTGAAGATATCCGTCAGCGAGATGTGCGGCGGGGCAACCGATTTCAGGTAGAAGGCCGCGGGGCCAAAGGGCGGCGACAGGAAGCTGACCTGCATGTTCATACAGAACACCACACCGAACCAGATCGCGACTTGGTTGGGCTCGAGCTGGCCCAGGACGCCAAGCTCTTCGACCGGAAGACGCAGAACGATCGGCAGGAACACGGGCATGATCAGCAGCACGATGCCAACCCAGTCCATGAACATCCCCATGATCAGGAAGATGAACATCATCACCAGAATGACACCCATGGTCGGCAGGTCAGAGCCCACGATCATGTTCGCCACATAGGTCGGACCACCGGCCAGAGTGTAGGCAGCTGCCAGAGCGGCGGCACCGATGGTCACCCAGATGATGGTACCGGTCGACTTCAGGGTCCGCATGAGGCTGTCCCAAACGATATCAAAGGTCATCTCGCGGCGGACAAGGCCGATGACGAACACGGCAACCACACCCATACCAGCGGCTTCGGTGATGCCGGTGATGCCACCGTAGATCGAGCCCAGAACCACACCGATCACGATGATAGGCGCCACGAGGCCTTTGGACATGTCCCAGCCTTCTTTGGAGCGGTCTTTGCCGACAACCAGATAGACGACCAGAGCACAGATCACGAAGGCGCCGATGATGTAGGGCAGGTCAGAGACCATCCCGAGGAAGATCGGCTCGACCCCTTCGGTCACAGCGTTGTCGCCAGTGACGGTGAAGAACAGGTTGCGGGCGATCAGAACACCGGTGATCCACATGAACAGGCGACCAAGGAAGCCAAGGAACATCAGGCCTTTTTCCTTGCCTTTGGGATCGGTGGGAT
The DNA here is from genome assembly GCA_030433335.1 of Alphaproteobacteria bacterium. GTDB lineage: Bacteria > Pseudomonadota > Alphaproteobacteria > Rhodobacterales > Rhodobacteraceae > Donghicola. The sequence continues at coordinate 45,578 of JAUILL010000001.1, forward strand.
CTTCGGGCGGCAGGGGGGCCATTTCCGGGTTCGTGACGGTCCGGAAGATGATGTAGAGCATGAAGAACGATGCCAGCATGAAACCGGGCAGGAAGGACGCGGTGAAGAGCGCCTTGATCGAGGTTTCGGTGACCAGACCGTAGAAGATCAGAACGATCGACGGCGGGATCATGGTGCCGAGCGAGCCCGACGCACAGATGGTGCCGATGGCGAGGTTCTGGTTATAGCCAAGGCGCAGCATCTGGGGCAGGGCGATCAGGCCCAAGAGAACCACTTCGCCGCCGATGATGCCGGACATGGCCGCCATGATCACCGCCATAAGCGAGGTCACCAGAGCGATACCGCCACGGGTGCGCGACAAGAGCTGGTTCAGGGCCGAGTACATATCCTTGGCGATGCCTGATCGTTCTAACAAGGCGGCCATAAAGATAAAGAGTGGCACCGAGATCAGAACATAGTTCGTCATCTGCCGGTAGACGGCTTGGCCGAGGACCGAGAACGGCCCCTTGCCGAAGGTGCGGAACAGGATGTCCACGTCGAATTTGAGGACCAGCGTCACCACCGCAAGGAAGGCGGACGCAAACCCCAGCGGCATGCCGATCGCGAGCAAGGCAAACATGCCGAGCAGCAGGATCAGGCTGAGTGTACCGATATCAACCATAACTTATTTGTCCTCCAGCGTACGACGGATGTTTTCGATCTCAACTTCGTCGATATCGTCGTGGCCGTGGTGTTCGGGGGCTTTGTTCCAGTCGGCGATCAGGTTGGATACGGCCTGAACTGCCACAAGAACGATGATGATCAGGATCGCGGGTTTCACGGTGCCCGGAAGGGGCGGATCCCACGCGGTGCCAAAGGTCTCCATCCGCAGCATCCGGGTCCAAGCGTCGTTAAAGCCGCCCCAGACGAGGGTGAAGGTGAAGAGCAGGATCAAGAGGACCGAGATGACGTCTGCCACCTTTTGAAACGCGCGGGGCATCATGTCGTAGATCACATAGATGCGGATGTGGCTGCGCTGCTGCATCGCATAGAGACCCGCGAGCAAGAAGATGAACGACGCGATCCACAGGGACAACTCGTTCGCCCACAGGGTCGGGCGGTTGAAGGCGTAGCGCGAGACCACCTCGTAGAACATGACAAGCACCACAAATGCGATCGAGATCATGGCCAGACGCGAGGCAACCAGTGAAATATAGTCAAAGAAACCACTGGGGCGCTCTTCGATCGGGCCGACGGTGTCGGACAGATAGACCGAAGCAAACAGCAGGGCTGCGGCCAGCGAAAAGAGCATCAGCATGGCAAGAGGATGGCCCGAGGGGCGGATCATCTCGTACATGCCGAGGGGCTCGGCAGAAACAAACTGGCTGACGATCAGGATGGCGAAAGTCAGAAGGGCCAAACCGGTAAAACCGATCATACCCAGACGCACCGGTCCCCTGAGACGCCCGAGCCAAACGCTCTGGTTCTCCATTGTTGAAAACTCCTTGCCTGAATCCCGTTACGGTTGAGAGCGGGTGGAAAAAAGGCGGGCCATATGGAATTGGCCCGCCCGAATGTCAGGCTATGTTCACGTGACGTGATTACTTCGCGATCAGACCCAGCGAGCCCAGGTATTCGCGGTGGCTTGCAACCAGCGCAGCGGCTTCGGGGGTCTTGGCGGCCCAGCCGTCCCAAGCCTTCTGAGCTGCTTTGCGGAAGTCTGCACGGTCCTGCTCGGACCAGTCGTGCAGGGTCACACCGTTTGCAGCCAGCTCAGCAGCAGCTTCGGCGTTCTTCTTCTCGTTCGACAGAGCGGTGTGCAGGGTCAGTTTCTGCATTGCGGTGTCGATGATGCGGCGGTGCTGCTCGCTCAGGCCGTCCCAAACGTCCTTGTTACACGCCAGGTGGTCCGACGGCATCGAGTGGAAGCCGGGGTAGGTCGCGTGCTTCACGATGTCATAAAGACCCAGACCAACGTTGTTGTAGATGCCCGAGGCGTCTGCACCGTCGATGATGCCGGTTTCCAGCGCGGTAAAGATTTCGGTGAAGTCCATCACGATGGGCGACGCGCCCATTTCGGTGAAGATTTCGGTTTCCAGACCCGGGGGCGAACGGAACTTCCAGCCCTTCAGATCTTCGGGGCCTGCGATGGGCTTGGACGAGGACAGGGATTCCTGACCGTAGAGCCACCAGCCGATCAGCTGCATGCCGTTCGCGTTGTACAGTTCCTGAGCCGCGTCATAACCGCCGCCGTAGTACAGCCACGAGATCTGCTGCCAGGGGGTGTCGTAACCGCCCATGATGTCGCCGACGAACTGGAACGCAGGGTTCTTACCGGTCTGGTAAGCACCGCCGGTCATGTCACAGTCCAGAATGCCGTTGACGGCCGCATCCCAAGTCTCGGTGGTCGCAACGACCGACGAGCTGTAGAACATTTCGATCGCGATCTCGCCGCCCGACATGGTCTGGATGTCGTCGATGAACTGCGCTGCCAGTTTGCCCGAGGGGTGCTCGGTCGCGTAGTGCGTCTGGATACGCAGGGTAACGTCTGCTGCCGATGCTGCCGATGCCGCCATAGCGGTCAGCGCAGCAGTCGCAAGAAACTTGCCGATTTTCATATTCATTGTCCTCCCTAAGCGGCCTCCTCTTGCCGCCTTGCTTTCGTTTGGTCGGCTCCACCCGACCAGCGAACAGATGGTATACCATCCTGAATCGACGCTACTCAAAGCGTTCTTCACTTTCAATCATTTTTGGTATACCAAATTCAAAAAAATGATCTAATGTGGTTACAGCCCTAAGAATAGGTCTAGTAAGAGTCTGAATAATAAGGGTTTTAAAGTGGGGATGGCTGAGGAAACTTTACCGGAACAGATCGCGCGCCAGCTGCGCCGCGATATTCTGAGGGGGAAACTGCCTCCGGGAACGACGATCAAAGAGCGTGACAATGCGGCGGAACTGGGTGTCAGCCGGACCCCCATGCGCGAGGCGATCCGCATTCTGGCCCAAGAGGGTCTGGTGATCCTGCGGCCCGCGCGCAGTCCCATCGTTGCGCAGCCTTCGATCAAGGAGATTTCCGATCAGGTCGAGGTTCTGATTGCACTCGAGAAACTGTCACTCGAACTGGCCTGTAAGAACGCGTCTGACAGCGAGATTAATGATCTGACCGCAACCCTTGATTATATGGACAAGAATTTCGAGAGCGCCGATCCCTTGGACATGTTCGAGGTCGATATGGGCTTTCACCATGCGCTGGCGGTCATGTCCCACAACGACGTCATCGCCGAACTGCACCAGACCTTGCTGGAGCGTCTTTGGCGTGCCCGTTACATGGCCGCGCGCCGCCGCCGCAACCGCGAGCGGGTGATCGTGCAACACGGCGCCATCGTGGATGCCCTGCGTGCCCGTGACCGCGCCGCCGCGCTGATCGCGATCGAGGCCCACTTGGGCCATCTGGACAGAGATATTCGGAACGTCCTCGCCCAAGAAGCCGAGGCCGCTCTGGTCACCAAATGATTTGGAGGAGAAATCAATGAAACTTCTACGTTTTGGCCCCGCAGGTCAGGAAAAGCCCGGCATTCTGGACGCTGATGGCAATGTGCGTGACCTGTCGGGCAAGTGCCCCGATTTCGCGGGTGCAGGCGTGTCTCTGGAAGCGTTGGATGCAATTCGCGCCATCGATGTGGACAGCCTGCCGGTCGTGGCAGAGCCGGGCCGTATCGGCTCCTGCGTGGCATCGGTGCCAAACTTCTTCTGCATCGGTCTGAACTATGCCAAGCACGCCGCCGAAACCGGCGCCGAGCCGCCCAAAGAGCCGATCATCTTTAACAAGGCGACCTCGGCCCTGTCGGGTCCGTTCGATGATGTCGTGATTCCGCGCAACTCGGTGAAGTCGGACTGGGAAGTCGAGCTGGGTGTCGTGATCGGCAAAGAGGCGAGCTACGTCTCTGAAGAGGACGCGCTGTCCTATGTTGCGGGCTACTGCGTGATCAACGACATGTCCGAGCGCGAGTTCCAGATCGAAAAGGGTGGCCAGTGGATCAAGGGCAAATCGGCCCCCACATTCGGCCCGACCGGCCCCTATCTGGTGACCGCCGACGAGGTGAGTGATCCTCAGAAATTGGCGCTGTCCTTGGATCTGAACGGCGAGACTGTGCAGGATTCGAACACCGACGACATGATCTTTAGCGTCAAAGAGATCGTCAGCTACATGAGCCAGTTCATGAAGCTGCAGCCCGGTGATATCATCGCGACCGGCACGCCTTCGGGTGTGGGGATGGGCATGAAGCCCCAGCGCTTCCTGAAGCCCGGCGACAAGATGACCGTGCGGATCGAAGGTTTGGGCGAGCAAGAGCAGACGGCTGTGGCCTGCGAATAAGACTTTGGGTTCTTGGAATGGGTGAGGGCGTCCTGCGGGGCGCCCTTATTTGTGTGTGGGGTGTTTGGTTGGCGTTGGTGACTTGGGTATTTTTGCCAAGATGAAGCAAGGTCGCGTTAGTGCGGCGTGCGGCGCAGCAGGTAGATGTCCATGCACCAGCCGTGGGCGGCGCGGGCGGCGGCGCGGGTGTCGATGATGTCCTGTTGGATGTCGGCGAGGGGGCCGGAGCGGCGGATTTCGTTCTCCATCCCCGCATAGGCTGTCCAGTAGATGTGGAGGCCCGTGGGGTCGAGGTGCTGGAAAGAACAGGCGCCGTCGAGCATGACGACGGCCGTGTCAGAGCCCGCAGGGAAGCCATTATCGCGGATCTGGCGGCCGGTGGTGATGGTCACGGGGCCGTTGATTTCGTTGAGCGGGATCGCGTGGCCAGCGGTCAGGGTCTGGATCGAGGTGATGCCGGGGATGACCTCGACCGTGACTTCGGTGGTTTTGGTCAGGCGGTCGGCGATTCGGAGGGTTGAGTCGTAGAGCGATGGGTCGCCCCAGACGAGGAAGCCGACGGTGCCCCCCTGCGGCAGGGTCGCTTGCATGGTTTGCAGCCAGATGTCCGCGATGGCGTCGTGCCAGTCGTTGACCTTTTGCCCGTAATCGCTTGTGGATTCGTCGCGGGTGGGCAGCGCGAATTCGGCGATTTTGGGCTGGGTCGTCAGGATTCGGGTGCAGATTTCGTGGCGAAGGCCCGCGAGATCGTCTTTGCCCGCGCCTTTGGTCGGGATCAGGATCGCGTCGACGCTGTTCAGGGCGTCGATCGCTTGGAGCGTCAGATGCTTGGGGTTGCCCGTGCCGATGCCGACGAGTTTCAGGTGATACATCGGTCAGTCCGCCAAAGGCCCATAGAGGATCAGCGCGGGCTGGGTGCTATCGGCCCCTTCGAGGCTGTCGGCCAACTCGCGGATCGTGCTGCGGGTGAACTGTTGTTCGGGCTTCGACACCCCTTCGCAGAGCATCGCGGGGGTCTCGGGGGGCATTCCGGCGCTGACCAGACGGTCCACCATCTTCGAGAAGGTGCGCTTGCCCATGTAGACCGCCGTGGTGCAGGTCGGGTCGGCGAGGGCGGCGAGGTTCAGTTGCTCGGGGAGTGCGCCGGTCACGTCGTGGCCGGTGACGAATTGCAGGCGGCGGGCGGTTTGGCGGCGTGTCAGCGGGATGCCGGCGCAGGCGGCTGCGGCCGAGGCGGTGGTTACGCCGGGGACGATTTCATAGGGGATATTGGCGGCGCGGAGGGCGGTGATTTCCTCTTCCAACCGGCCATAGATGCCGCTGTCGCCCGATTTTAGGCGGACGACTTTTAGCCCTTGGGCGGCGTAATCGACCAAGAGCTGACTGACGTGTTCCTGTTTCGGGCTCGGGCGGCCTGCGCGTTTGCCGACGCCGACGAGTTCGGCCTCGGGCTTCAGGTCGTCCAGAATGGGCGCTGCGCCGAGGTCGTCGTATAGGATCGCGTCGGCCTCTTTGATCAGGCGGGCGGCCTTCAGCGTCAGGAGTTCCGGATCGCCGGGGCCAGAGGACACAAAGTAAACAAAGCCGCTCATGTGGCCTCCGAAATCAGGTGAAAGAATGTGCCGGTCGCGTTGCCGCGCACCGAGCCGGTTTCGGGCACGTCAGCGCCGTTGGCATCGGTGACGCGGGCCAAGGGCGCGTCGGGCTGGTCGAGAATGGTGGAATAGTGGAACTCGTGGCCGCGCAGGCGGGCGGCGGCGGAATAGCCGGGCATGGGGGCAGTCAGGTCGGCCAGACGGTAGCCCAGATGCATCTTGCGCTTTTCATAGCTGGTCACGAGGCCAAGGAGGCCAGCCATTTCGTGACGCTCTCCGGCTTTGTCGATCAGGGCGGTGCCCATGGCCATGTAGCCGCCGCACTCGCCGTGGACGGGGCGCGTTTCCGCAAATGATTTCAGTCCGTTGCGGAAGGTTGTTGCAGCGGCGATCTTGCCTGCGTGCAGCTCTGGGTAGCCGCCGGGGAGCCATGCGACATCGGCTGTGTCGTCGGGGGCTTCGTCGTTCAGGGGGCTGAATGGCAGGATCTCGGCCCCCGCTTTGCGCCATGCGTTCAGCTGGTGCGGGTAGACGAAGCTGAAGGCCGCATCGCGCGCGAGGGCGATCCGCTGGCCGGGGGGCGGACAGGGGTTCGGGTCAATCGCGGGGGGCGTGGTTTGGGCGGCGGCGGCGCGCAGGGCGTTAAGGTCCACATGCTCGGCCACAAAGGCCGCGGCGGCGTCGAGGATGCGGGTGAGTTCGCTGTGCTCCTCGGCTTGGACAAGGCCGAGGTGCCGCTCGGGCATCTCGATCTCTTTCATGCGGGGCAGCGCGCCAAGGACGGGGATGCCGACCTGTTGCATTCCGACGCGGACGAGCGCCTCGTGACGGGGCGAGGCGACGCGGTTCAGGACCACGCCAGCCAGCTGCACATCGGGGCGCATGGCGGCAAAGCCTGCGGCGACGGCGGCAGCCGATTGCGCTTGGCCGGACACGTCGATCACCAGCACCACGGGCCAACCCATCAACGCGGCCATGTCGGCGCTGGCGCCGGTGCCGGTTTCGCCGGGGCTTGCGACGCCGTCGAACAGACCCATGGAGCCTTCGGCAAGAACCATGTCAGCGCCGTCGGCCGCTTGGACCAGATCGGCCAGCAGACCGCGGGGCATCGCCCATGAATCAAGGTTCACCGACACGCGGCCCGCCGCGGCGCTGTGGAAACCGGGGTCGATATAGTCGGGGCCACTTTTGAAGGGCTGGACGGTGATCCCAGCCTGCGTCAGCGCTCGGCAAAGGCCCAGCATCAGGGTCGTCTTGCCGGTGCCGGACGCAGGGGCAGAGATCAGAAGGCCCTTGGGCAGCATCACTCGGTCCCCTCGGGGAAGCGGGGATCGGTGCCGATGGGGCGGTAGCGGCGGTCGTAGTCAGCGGCATAAAGGCAGGATTCGTCGAAATCCGTGGCCCCCAGCGCGTGGCCGACCATGATCAGGGCCGTGCGGCCGCGTTCGCCTTCGGTGGCTTCGATCACGGTGCCGAGTGTAGCTTTGATGATCTTCTGGTCCGGCCAAGTGGCGCGCCAGATGATCGCGACAGGGCAATCCGAGCCATAGGACGGGGAGAGGCGCGCGACGACTTCTTCCAGCACGTGGACCGAGAGGTGTACGGCGAGGGTCGCGCCGGTTTTGGCGAAGTTTTCAAGGGTTTCGCCATCGGGCATAGAGCTGGCGCGGCCCGAGGTGCGGGTCAGGACCAGCGATTGCGCGACGCCCGGCAGGGTCAGTTCCGCGCCCAATGCAGCGGCTGCGGCGGCAAAGGACGGCACGCCGGGGGTGACGTCATAGGGGATGCCCTCGGCCCGCAGGCGGCGCAGCTGTTCGCCCATCGCCGACCAGACCGACAGATCACCCGAGTGCAGGCGGGCGACGTCTTGGCCCGCGTCATGGGCGGCTTTGATCTCGGCGATGATGTCGTCCAGCGACATGGGGGCGGTGTTGATGATCCGCGCACCCTCGGGGCAGTGGTCCAGCAGGGCTTCGGGCACCAATGAACCTGCGTATAGGCAGACAGGGCAGGACGCGATCAGGTCGCGGCCGCGCAGTGTGATCAGGTCGGCAGCGCCGGGGCCTGCGCCGATAAAGTGAACGGTCATGCGTCTGGTCCTTCAGCAATTGCGGCGGTGGCCATGCCATCGGTCGAAGTTACGCGGCGGTCTAGCAGATGCGCGTTCTCTCCGACAGCGGCAAGCGCGGCAGCTTCGGCCAAAGAGCCGGTGCCGTAGCGTTCCGCCACGCGGGGGGATTGGGTGAGGGTGATTTCTTGTTTCAGCTCGTCGAGCGGGACGGCAATCAGCGGCACGCCGAGGATTTCGGCGAGTTCCTTGATCTGGGGCGCATCGGCCTTGTCGGTGGCGGTGGCGATGGCGTCTACCGCGTGGCCCGTCTGGTTGAGCGCGTCCTGCAGGGATGCAGTGGGGGCCTCGGCGCGGAAGCCTATGCCAGCGATTTTCATCGGGTGACGCTCCATTGCAGGATCGGGCGGGCGGCGTTCCAGCCGCGCATCCGGCCCAAAGGCGCGGTTTCCGAAAGCTCGGCGCGCAAGAGGTGCCCGCCCTTGGCCGCGTGCCAGTTTATCAGCAGGCATTCGGTTTCCAGCGTGACGGCGTTGGCGACGATGCGGGTGCCTTCGGGCAGGGTTTGCCAGAGTTCCGTCATCAGCATGGCGCTGTTGCCGCCGCCGATGAAGACCGCATCGGGTTTGGCGTGGCCCTTCAGGATGTCGGGGGCGGCGCCGTGGACGGTTTGCAGGCGGTGGGACAGGCCGAAACGTTCCGCGTTGTGGCGGATGTTGGCGCAGCGGGTGTCCTTGGGCTCAAAACTGGTGGCGGTGGTGTTCGGGGCCGCCAGACACCATTCCAGCGCGATGGAGCCAGATCCGCCGCCTATGTCCCACAGATGCTCGCCGTAGCGGGGCGCGAGGGCCGAGAGGGTCAGAGCGCGGACGGGGCGTTTCGTCATTTGGCCGTCGGACAGGAACATAGAGTCGGGCAGGCCCGAGGCGCGGGGCATCCCCTTGGCGCCCGCGCAGTCGATGGCGACGGCGACGGGGGCGTGGATATCGGTTAGGTCGAAGGCTTGGGCGGTTGTGTGGCGCACGCGCTGGCGGGGGCCGCCGAGGCATTCCATGACCGTTAATTGGGACGCGCCAAAGCCGTTCTCGGTCAGATAGGCTGCCAGTTTCGCGGGGGCGTCGCCATCGCGCACGGTACAGATGGCGCGGACGCCGCGGCCAAGTGTGGGGGTGAGGCGTTCGAACGGGGCCGCATGAAGCCCGAAGCACAGCGTTTCTTCGAGGCGCCAACCTTGGGTATTTGCCGCCAAGGCGAAGGTGGAAGGCGCGGGCACGCTGGTCCATTCGTGGGGTTCCAGATGCCTTGCGAGGGAAGCGCCCGCGCCGAACCAGAAGGGATCGCCCGAGGCCAGCACCACAACGGGTTTGCCGCGCATGGCCAGAACGGGATCAACGCTGAAGGGGACGGGCCACGGGTGGCCTTTGGTGCCGGCCTCAACCAGTTCCAGATGGCGCGGGCCGCCAAAGATCGCCTCTGCGTCCGCCAGTAATTTCCGGCTTGTCTCTGTCAGGCCATCCAGTCCATTTTCCCCCAGACCCAGAATGCTTACCCAAGGTTCAGACATGACACGCATCCTTGTTCTCGGTGGAACGACCGAAGCCATGAAACTCGCCGCGACGCTTTCCGATTGGGGCGTGGATGCGGTGTTCAGCTATGCGGGTCGCACGAATAATCCGACCATGCCCGCGCTGCCCGTGCGGATGGGCGGCTTTGGCGGGGTGCCGGGGTTGGTCCAGTACTTGCGGGACGAAGGCATCACTCATGTGGTCGACGCTACGCACCCCTTTGCCGCGCAGATGAGCAATAATGCGGTCGTGGCCTGCGAAGAGGCGGGTGTTGAACTGTGTGCGTTGGAGCGTGGCCCATGGCGCAACAAGCCCGGTGACAGCTGGAGCCATGTGGAGGATATGGCGGGCGCGGTCGAGGCGCTGCCCGAGAGCCCGAGCCGGATTTTTCTGGCCATCGGCCGCCAGTACCTGAGTGACTTTGCCGGAAAGCCCCAGCATTTCTACCTGCTGCGTCTGGTCGATGCGCCGGAGGGCGAACTGCCCTTGCCGAACGCGGTGGCCGTGCAGGCGCGCGGGCCGTTCACCGTGGCGGGCGACAAGGCGCTGCTGCAAGAGCACAAGATTGATCTGATCGTCGCCAAGAACTCGGGCGGCGTTGGCGCGCGCGCCAAGCTGGATGCCGCGCGGGAGCTGGGTATTCCGGTCATTCTGATCGACCGTCCCCATATCCCGACGCGCCCCATTATGCGGACCGTCACCGATGTGATGGACTGGCTGGATCATGCGCTCTCAGACGAAGTGGGCGCGTAACGCGGGGTATAGACGTGGGGGCCGACGCGGCGCGTGTCGGCGTTCCCTACGATGACAACGGTGCGCATGTCGGCCATATCTTCGGTGGCCTCTCCCAAGGGAACGGTCAGCAGGTTTTGGCCGTCTTTGGTCACGTCTTTGCAGAACGAAATCAGGACGTTATCCCCCAGTTCTTCACGTAGAATGGTCAGGGCCTGACCGAACTGGAAGGGGCGCGATTTGCTGCGCGGGTTGTAGAAGGCCATGGCGAAACCGGCTTGGGCGGCAAGGCGCAGGCGGTGTTCGATCAGGCTCCACGGCTTCAGATTATCGCTGAGGTTGATCGCCGCGAAATCGTGGCCCAAGGGCGCGCCGAGTTTCGAGGCCGCCGCCAGCATCGCGGTGATGCCGGGCAGAACGCGGATATCCAAGTTGTGGTATTCGGGGTGGCTTTCCAGCGCCTCGAACACGGCAGAGGCCATGGCGAAAACGCCCGGATCGCCGCTGCTGACAACGACTACATGGCGCCCTTCGGCGGCCATTTGCAGGGCGTGGGTGGCGCGGTCCACCTCGACGCGGTTGTCGGACCCGTGCAGGGTCAGCCCTTCGCGGGGCTCGACGCGGGCGACATAGGGGAAGTAGCCGACGATGTCGGTCGCCACGTCCAGCGCGGCGCGCACTTCGGGGGTCACGAGGTCTTCGGCGCCCGGCCCGAGGCCTGCGATAACGACGGAACCGGTCATGGGCGTCTCCCGTTGCCGTGGACGATGGCGATGCTGAAATAGGGGACGGTGTCACCCACTTCGGTCAGTTTCTGGACGGTCTGGTCGGGCATGGTGCCCCGTTCCACCAGCCACGCGTCCTGCAGTTTGCCAGCGGCCTCGAGGGCGCGTTTGACCTTGGGCAGGTTGCGGCCGATCTTCATGAACACCAGCGCGTCGGAGTCTTTGGCGCGGCGGGTCAGCTCGTCTTCGGGCAGGGTCGCCATGCAGACGGTCAGCACGTCGTCGCCCCATGTGATCGGCTGGCCTGTGGCGGTCCAGCAGCCGGACATACCGGTGATCGCGGGGATCACGTCCACTTCGCAGCGCGGTTTAAGGCGCGTGTATAAGTGCATGAAACTGCCATAGAAAAACGGATCACCCTCGCACAGGACGACCACATCGTCGGTGGCGGTCAGGGCGTGCAGGCGGTCAGCCCAGTCGTCATAGAATTCGGCCAGAACGCGGTTGTATTCGGGGTCGCTGAAGTGGATCTCGGTGGTGACCGGATACTCCATGGCGTGCTCTGTCACGTCGCCCTGCAACATGCCCTCGACGATGCGGCGGGCTTGGCCCTGACGGCCTTCCTTGCGGAAATAGGCCACGTGGGTGGCGGTGCGGATCAGGCGATCCGACTTCACGCTCATGAGTTCGCGGTCGCCGGGGCCGAGGCCGACGCAGATGACCTTGCCCATCGTTATTCCTTCCAGCTGGCCAGCGCGTTCACGGCGGCCACGGTGATGGCAGAGCCCCCCAGACGCCCTTCGACGATCATCGAAGGGACCGGCAGATCGGCCATGAGAGCATCCTTGGATTCCCGCGCGCCGACAAAGCCGACGGGGCAGCCGATGATGGCCGCAGGGCGCGGGCAGGATGGGTCCTGCAGCATGTTCAGCAGGTGGAACAGCGCGGTGGGGGCGTTGCCGATGGCAACCAGAGCGCCCTCCATATGGGGGCGCCACAGCTCGACCGCGGCGGCGGAGCGGGTGTTCTGCATCTCGGCGGCCATTTCGGGGACGCGGGGGTCTTGCAGGGTGCAGATGATCTGGTTATCGGCGGGCAGGCGCGGACGAGTGATGCCCTCGGACACCATGCGGACGTCGCACAGGATCGGCGCACCGTTGGCCAGCGCGGCGCGGGCGGTTTCGGCCATGCCTTCGCTGAACCGGACATGCTCTTCCAGACCCACAAAGCCAAGGGCGTGGATCATGCGCACGACAACGGGCTCTTCATCCTTGTTGAAGCGGGCGAGGTTGGCCTCGGACCGGATGGTCGCAAAGCTTTCCTTGTAGATGGCGGCGCCGTTGGTCTCGTAAACGTGGGGCATTCAGGCTCTCTTGGTCGTCAGAAGGTCGGGATGGCGGATCAGCGCATCGGATGCAAGGCCGGTGGCGGTGCTGTTAGCGCTGGCTGTGCCATTGTGGATCAGGTCAAAGGTATCGGGGGCCGTTGCCGCCAGGGTGATCGGCGCAGGCGACGGGTGGGCGCAGCCCTTGGCGCAGCCGGACACGTGCAGGAGCTGCGGCGTGTGCGGGGCCAGTTGGCGGGCCAAGGTGCGCGTGTCGCTGAGGGCCTGCGGGCAACCGGGGGCACCGGTGCAGGCCACGACATTCAGGCGCGGATCGGTGGGGTCGGTGATCAGGCCGTCGATCTCGGGCACGGTGGTCAGGTTCTCGAGCAGCAGCATCCGCCAGGGGGTCAGGCGGATCGGGGCCAGTTTCGCCAGCGCGGCAAGGGTTTGCGCCTGCATCTGGCCGAACTCGAGGCCAACCAGTGTGCCGTTGGTGGTGCGCCCGATCTGCGGGCAGTGCTGCGCGGGCTGCGCCGGAGCGGTCCGGTATTCCGTGGGCAATTCGGTGGTTTTCAGGTGGCGGGCCATGCGGCCTCGGCCATCCGGTGCGCCGCCGGAGGATAGGAACCAGCGGGCGATTTCCAGCGCGGTTTCGGCAGCGGAGTCCACGGTCACGGGGATGCCCATGTCGCAGGTGTCCGCGCGGACGATCAGGCCGTTTGCGCCCCGTTCGATGCGGATATCGGCGCTGATATCGGTCATTACGGGCGTGTCGCCGCAATCGACCGCATAGCCGAACTTGCCCGGCGTGGCGGGGGCGTTGTCGGACGACAGGGCCAGCATCAGCGCGGTCGCGATGCGGTGGCTGTCATCGCCAGCGGTCCAGTAGGGGGTCAGGACGATATTCCGGCGGGTCTCGGTCGCGATGTCGCGGTCGATCACCCCGAGCATGCGCAGACCGTCGATCAGGGGGGCGTGAGTGGCGTCGGTGACCCCTCGGATTTGCAGGTTCGCGCGGTTCGAGATGTCGATCAGCCCGTTTCCGTAGATCTGCGCGAGGTCGGCGATTTGGGCGGCCTTGTCCTGCGCCAAGCGGCTGAGAGGGGCACGCACGCGCACCACCAGACCGTCGCCCGATTGCATGGGGCGCAGGGCACCAGGGCACCAGCCTTGGATGATCGGGGCGCTCATGACAGGGCCTCCAGCTCGGCGATGATCGAGTTGCGGCGCGTGACCCAAAGGCCCGCGTCCATCAGCGCGCGGAAACGGTCCTTGAGCGCCTGAAGGGCTTGGGGGTTGGCGTCCGCCATGAACTCTGTCAGGTCGGCGCGGCCCAAGGTGGCCTCGAAATACTGGTCGAACAGGTGCGGGCCGACGACCCCTGCCAGATGAGCAAAGGCGGCCATGTGGTCGAGCGTTGCGGCGATTTCGGCCGCGCCGCGGAAGCCGTGGTTCATCATGCCGTTGGCCCAGTCAGGGTTGGCGGCGCGGGCGCGGACGGTGCGGGCGATTTCCTCGTTCAGGCTGCGTGCGCGGGGGCGGTCCGGTTGGGTCGCGTCCATGTGGTAGAGCGCGGGGGCCTGTTGCCCAAGGCGTTTCATAGCGGCGGCGAAACCGGCCTCGTGGGCGGCATAGTCGCTGGCCATCAGCACGTCGGTTTCGGGCAAGTCCTGTAGGTGGACAAAGCTGTCGGCGGTTTGCAGGCGGGTTTCGAGGGCTTTGCGGGCCTCGTGAACCTCGCCCTTGGCGTCGATGGCGTGGGAACTGGCGGCGAGCCATGCTTCGCCAGCGGCGGCGCGGGCTTCGTCGCTGTAGTCGTCTAGTGCTGCGCCCATGTTCAGGCCGTATTGGCCCGGTTTGGGGCCAAAGACGCGGGGGGTGCGGGCGGCGTAGGGGTTGTCCTCGGTGGCCTCTTCGCGTTCGGCCAGCTTGTCGGCGGCGCCTTCGAACATCTGTGCCAGGCCGGGGAAGACGTCGCGGAACAGGCCAGACACGCGCAGGGTCACGTCGATGCGGGGGCGGTTGAGCAGCGCGAGCGGGATGATTTCGAACCCGCTGACGCGTTCGGACCCGTCATCCCATTTCGGGGCAAGGCCAGCAAGGTGTAGGGCCATGGCGAATTCCTCGCCTGCGGTGCGCATGGTGGCGCTGCCCCAAAGGTCGATCACGAGGCCGCACGGCCAGTCGCCGTGGTCCTGAAGGTGGCGGCGCAAGAGTTCCTCGGCCAGCTTGACGCCTTGGGCGTGGGCGGCGCGGGAGGGGACCGAGCGGGGATCGGTTGTGAACAGGTTCCGGCCTGTGGGCAGCACGTCCGAGCGGCCTCGGTACGGGGAGCCGGAGGGGCCAGCGGGGACGAAGCGGCCGTTCAGGGCGGCGTGAAGGCCGGCGTTTTCCTGCGCGCCATAATCCCCTGCGCCAAAGATGTGCAGGCCCTCGCCGTATTGGCTTTCCTTGATGTCGCAGACAAAGCGGTCGATGCGGGTGATGGCTTCGGCAGCGGAGGCGTCCGATGGGATGCCAAGGTCGGCTTCGACGCCGGTGCCTTGGGCTTCGGCGCGGATGTCGGCGATCAGGCGGTCGCGGCGGGCGGGGTCAAGGCCGTCTGCGGTCGAGTATTCGTCCAGCAGATGTTCGAGGCGGCCCATGCCAGCGGGCAGCTTGGTCTGCGCCATGGGGGGCGGCAGGTGGCCGATGGTGATGGCGGCGATGCGGCGCTTGGCTTGGGCGGCTTCGCCCGGATCGTTGACGATGAACGGGTAGATGACGGGCAGGTCGCGGATCAGCGCCTCAGGCCAGCAGTCATCCGACAGGGCGACGGATTTGCCCGGCAGCCATTCCAGCGTGCCGTGGGCGCCGATGTGCACCAGCGCGTCGGCTTGGGCGCAGAGCCAGAGGTAGAAGGCGACGTAACTATGGCGCGGGGTGCGCGACAGGTCGTGGTAGTCGTCGTCGCGGGTCTGCACATCGCCGCGTTCGGGCTGGAGGGCGACCAGCGCGTTGGCAGCA
The DNA here is from genome assembly GCA_030433335.1 of Alphaproteobacteria bacterium. Taxonomy (GTDB): domain Bacteria; phylum Pseudomonadota; class Alphaproteobacteria; order Rhodobacterales; family Rhodobacteraceae; genus Donghicola. The sequence continues at coordinate 60,950 of JAUILL010000001.1, forward strand.
TCGATGGCGGGGAAATGGAAGGCGCCATCTTTGAAAAGTGGATCGGTGTCGGGCGTGCCCCAAGCGGCGTGTAGGTCAGCGCGGAGGGTCTCGGGCAGGGTTTCCAGCGCCTGTTCGTAGGCGGCGAGCGGATAGGTCAGAGTTTCGGCGGTCAGGCGCTGGCCGAGGTCCGACTGGGGGCGCACGGTGTGGCCGCTGGCGTTCAGGTCCGTCAGGATTTGCTCGGCGCTGGCAAGGGCGTCCATGCCGACCGCGTGGGCGATCTGGTAGGTCTTGCCGGGGTATGTGGACAGCACGAGCGCGATCCGTTTGTCCGCGGCGGGCAGGGTGGACAGGCGGTGCCATTTCTGCACGCGGTCCGCCAGAGCGTCGATGCGGGCAGGGTCCGCACGGTGAGCAAAGCGGGAATATTCGAGGTCTGGGTCCTTCTTGCCCGGCTGTTTGAAGCTGGCGACACCGGCAAAGATGCGGCCGTCGACTTCGGGCAGGACCACGTGCATGGCAAGGTCGGCGGGCGACAGACCGCGGTCGGCGTCAGCCCAATCCTTCTTGCGGGCGGTCGAGAGGGCGATCTGGAACACAGGGCAGCCAGCGGCATCGAGGGGCGAGGGCTCGCCATTGCGCCCTTGGGCGGAGAAGGCGGTCGCGTTGACGATGGTGGCAGGTTTCAGGGTGCTTATCTGGGTGCGTAGCCAGTCGGCGGCGGCGGGCGCCTTGAGGCTGCTGGCAAAGGCGCCGATGGCTTGGAACCCGCGCTGTTCCAGCGCCGCGATCATGGCGTCGATGGGAGAGGTGTCGGCGGAGGTCAGGTAGGATCGGTAGAAGGTCACCAGCGCCAGCGGGCGGTCGTCGCGCTGCGGATCGGTGACGACGCCTGTGTCGGGCAGATAGAACCCAGCGTCCGGCACGGTTTTCGCGCCCATGACAGGGGCGGCATAAAGGCCAGCGGCCAGCGCCAGTTGGGCCAGCGCGGCTTGGGCGGCCACGGCCCCGCCAGCGTCGCACAGGTGCTGGAGACGGCGCAGGGTGGACACAGGCAGGGTGCTGAGTTGATCCAGACGGTCATCCTGCCGCCCGTCGGCGGGCAGCACGGCCAAGGCGATGCCCTTGCGCCGCGCCAAGTCTTGCAGGGTCGCCAGACCGTAGGACCAATAGCTTTCGCCGCCAATCAGACGGACGAGGATGCCCTTGGCCCCTTCGAGCGTTTGTTCGGCGTAAACGTCCACGGACAGGGGATGTTTCAGCGCCACAAGGTTCGCCAGACGCACGGTCGGCAAAGACCCTTTGGCCCGATGGTAGCCCGCCGCGAAAGCGCCAAGGTCCGAGTCCGAAAACGACAGCACAATCAGCTCTGCGGGCGTTTGCCCCAGATCCATCGGCGTATCGCTCTGGTCGAGCCCGTGGCTTTCGCGGAAGACAACGTGCATGGGTTACGCGCCCAATGCCGCTTTGATCGCGGTCTCGTCGATGTGGTCGTGTTCAGCGATCACCACCAAGAGGGACTTGCGCGGACGGTCGCCCCAAGGCTGGTCGTATTGCGCACGGATCCGCTCGCCCACGGCCTGCACGAGGTAGCGCATGGGTTTGCCTTTGACCGCGACGTAGCCTTTGACACGCAAGATATTCTGTTCCCGAGCCATGTTCACAATGGCATCTTGCAACGCTTGGGGGTCTTCGACTTCGCCAAGATCGACCACGACGCTGTCGAAATCGTCATGTTCGTGGTCATCATGGCCATCGTGGTGCGAGGGACGGTTCTCCAGATCATTCTCCGCCGCTGCCTCGAGGCCGAGGATCACGCGGGGATCGACCGCGCCATCGGTGATCGCGATGATCGGCAGTTTGCGGGGGGCTTCGGCCTCGACGACCTCTTTGGCCTTGGCGATGCCCTCTTCACCGGCCAGATCGGCCTTGGACAGCAGCACGATGTCGGCGCAGCTGATCTGGTCCTCGAAAACCTCGGACAGGGGCGTTTCGTGGTCAAGGCTCTCGTCCGCCTCGCGCTGGGCCTGAACGGCGTCCAGATCGGGGGCGAACTGGCCACTCGCCACGGCTTCGGCATCGGCGACGGCAATCACGCCATCCACGGTGATGCGCGACTTGATCGCGGGCCAGTCGAACGCCTTGAGCAAGGGCTTGGGCAGGGCCAGCCCCGAGGTCTCAATGATGATGTGCTCGGGCGACTCGGGCAGGGCCATCAGCTGCTCGATGGTCGGGATGAAATCATCGGCCACGGTGCAGCAGATGCAGCCGTTTGCCAGCTCCATGATGTTGCTTTCAGGGCAGTTTTCATCGGCGCAGGATTTCAGGATGTCACCATCCACACCAGCGGTGCCGAATTCGTTGACCAGCACGGCCAGACGCTTGCCCTGAGGGTTCTGCATCAGGTGACGGATCAGCGTGGTCTTGCCGGAACCGAGAAAGCCGGTGATCACGGTCACGGGGATTTTGGACAGGTTAGACATGGTTACTCCTGCGGGGGTATGCGGGCGATGGATTGTTTGCGAAAGGCCTGAGGACGCTCGCGCCACGGGACGATCCCGTCGGTGGTTTGGGCATAGGCCCGCACGCCGGTCAGGATTTCCTCTACCTGCGTGTCGGGGTCCATGTCGCCGTAGACATAGGTCCAACGGGCAGGACCACCGGTCAGAGCGATCGAGCAACCGCGCGAACAGGCGGACAGGCATTCGGCAGGTTTCAGGCGGACGTTCTCGGGCAGGTCTGACTGGGTCAGGGTTTCATACAGGCGCGCACCGGGGCGCGGCTCGTCCGCGACAGGCTCTCCGCCCGCGATGCGGCGGCAGGTGGTGCAGACGGTCAAGGTGACCTCGGCCATGGGTGCCTCCCTAAACTGGCTGGGACAACGGGGGATCACTGGCCATCGGGCACGGGGAAACGCGCCTGTCAAAGCCGGCCGCGACACACCCCGGTCGCCCGTACATTTCATCGTGCTGGCAGGTCTCCCGGCTTGCGGAGCCCGAGGGGATCCTCGGCTGGCCCGATCCTTCCCGGCAAATGGATGCCAGTGGCAACGGGGCCTCTCCGGTCACGGTCGCGGGGGCGGCTGCGTTTGAGCTGCGATTTTGGTCGCAAAGCGGTAGCGCATTCCCTCTTCGCCTGTCATAGACAGGAACCAGCGCGCCCACCTGAGGGAAGGGGGGCACCCTTGTCAAGCGGAAGGATTGTCCTATGAGCGATAAGCCCCAAACCGATGAAGCCCGTCACGCGGCCAAGATGGCCAAGAAGAAAGCGGCGCGGGATAAAATCATGGCGACGAAAGAGGGCGAAAAGGGCCTGATCATCGTCCATACCGGTCCGGGTAAGGGCAAATCGTCGTCCGGTTTCGGGATGATCCTGCGCTGTATTGCGCACGGCATGCCCTGCGCCGTGGTCCAGTTCATCAAAGGCGCCTGGGAAACCGGCGAGCGGACCCTAATTGAGGCGAACTTCAGCGACCTGTGCCAATTCCACGCCATGGGCGAAGGGTTCACGTGGGAGACGCAAGACAAGTCGCGCGATATCGAAATGGCGAACAAGGGCTGGGAAAAAGCGAAAGAGCTGATCCTTGATCCCGAGATCAAGTTCGTGCTGCTGGACGAGATCAACATCGCGTTGCGCTATGACTATCTGGATGTCGAAGAGGTGGTGCGCTTCCTGAAGGAAGAAAAGCCGCCCATGACTCATGTCTGCTTGACGGGGCGCAATGCGAAAGAGCCGCTGATCGCGGCGGCTGATCTGGTGACAGAAATGACCTTGGTGAAGCATCCCTTCCGCTCTGGCATCAAAGGCCAGAAGGGCGTTGAATTCTGAGCCTTTTGGGTGGCGCTGCCCCCTCTTGCCGCTCCGCGCCAATTCACCCCCGGGGTATTTGGGCGATGAAAGAGGTGAGGAAGTTCTGCTCTTTCTTGGCGATAAATACCCTCGCCGAAGGCATTCGTGCGGAGCGCGAAATAAAAAAGGGCCCAGATGGGCCCTTTTGTGTGTCTGACGGTCGAAGCTGTCAGATCGCGAGGTATTCGGCGCGGAGCTCTTCGTTCGCGAGCACTTCGGCGGCAGAGCCATCGTAGACGATTCCGCCGGTGTCGAGGATGATCGCGCGGTCTGCGATCTGAAGAACGCGTACAGCGTTCTGTTCCACGATGACGGTGGTGATGCCCTGTTCCTTGATGTGCATCAGGGTTTTCTCGATCTCGTCCACGATCACGGGCGCGAGGCCTTCGTAGGGTTCGTCGAGGAGCAGGACTTTGATGTCACGGGCTAGGGCACGCGCGATCGCCAGCATTTGCTGCTCGCCGCCCGACAGGGTGACGCCCTCTTGCTTGCGGCGCTCGCCGAGGCGGGGGAAGAGGTCGTAGAGACGCTCGATCGACCAGCCGATGGGCGGAGCGATCTGGGCCAGTTGCAGGTTTTCCTCGACCGTCAGGCCGGGGATGATCCGGCGGTCTTCGGGGACGAGGCCGAGGCCTGCAGCAGCAGCCTCGTAGCTGGTCATGTTGTGCAGCGGCTGGTGGTCCAGCCAGATCTCGCCGTGGGTCACCTGCGGGCTCCCGGTGCGGGCGATAGCGCGCAGGGTCGAGGTCTTGCCAGCGCCGTTGCGGCCTAGAAGCGCGAGGATCTCGCCTTCGTGGACATTAAAGTTGACGCCCTGCACGATGTAGCTTTCGCCGTAGTAGGCGTGCATGTCCCAGACCGACAGGAAGGCGGGTGCCGTTTCTGCGTGGTTCGAGTTCTTGGAGAAATCGGGTCTTACGTTCATAGGGAAATCTCCTGATTAGACCTGCGCTTCGCCAAGATAGGCTTCGCGGACCTTGGGGTGGCCTTTGATGTTTTGCGGGGTGTCTTCGACCAGCGGGGTGCCTTGGGCGAGAACGGTGATCCGGTCAGCCAGAGAGAAGACCACATGCATGTCGTGTTCGATGATACACATGGTGATGTCGCGCTTGGTCTTGATCTCTTTGAGCAGATCAATGGTGTTGTTGGTGTCGGCTCGGGCCATGCCTGCTGTGGGTTCGTCCAGCAGCAGCAGACGCGGCTCCTGCACCAGACACATCGCCATTTCCAGACGGCGTTTGTCGCCGCGGGACAGGCTGCCTGCGTGCAGGTGCGCTTTGGACAGCATGTTCACGTCGTCCAGCATGGTTTCTGCTTTTTCAAGCATGTCGGACTCGTTCCTTACAGAACCAAAGGCATGCATGCGAAACGACCCATCGCGGCGGGCAAAGCAGGGGATCATCACGTTTTCCAGAACCGTCAGATCGGCAAAGATTTCAGGTGTTTGGAAGACGCGGCTGATGCCCATCTGGTTGATCTCGTGAGGGCTGCGGCCCAGAACCGACTGGCCGTCAAACATGACGGACCCGGTGTCGGGGATTAGCTTGCCCACGAGGCAGTTCAGCAGGGTGGATTTACCGGCCCCGTTGGGACCGATAATGGCGTGGACGGTGTTTTCCTGAACGCTGAGGTTCACATCACCGAGGGCTTGCAGACCGCCGAAGCGTTTCCCAACCCCTTTGACTTCGAGAATACCCATCGGTTGCTCTCCTTATTCCGCGGGGGTGGTTTTGGCGGCAGCGCCATCGTCCGAGGACTTGTTCTTCTTGAAGAGGCGCGAGATCCGCTGGCCCCCTTCGACAAGACCGCCGGGCAGGTAGATCACGACCAGCATGAACAGGATGCCGAGGGTCAGGTGCCAGCCTTTGCCGATGAAGGGATGGATGATGAAGACGACGAAGTCTTCGATCCCGTCGGGCAAGAAGCCGAACCACTGGTGCAGAACGTTGTCGTTGATTTTCGAGAAGATGTTCTCGAAGTATTTGATGAAACCTGCGCCAAGAACGGGGCCGATCAGGGTGCCTGCACCGCCAAGGATGGTCATCAGAACAACTTCGCCCGATGCGGTCCACTGCATACGCTCGGCGCCTGCCAGCGGGTCCATCGATGCCATCAGGCCGCCAGCCAGACCGGCATACATGCCAGAGATCACGAACGCCGCCAGCGTGTAGGGACGGGTGTTCAGACCGGTGTAGCGCATGCGGTTCTGGTTACACTTCACAGCGCGCAGCATCAGGCCAAAGGGCGAGCGGAAGATGCGCACGGCGATGTAGAACGACACCAGCATGATGATTGCACACAGGTAGTAGCCCGCACTGAACTGGAAGTTCCAACCTGCCACTGCCATCTCATAGGTCGAGCGCATTTCCAAACCGAACAGGCTGGTTACGGGGATCGAGCCGTCAGCGGTGGCCGACACACCCAAAATGCGGGGATCGTCGAGGGTCAGCTGCAGGCCGGTTTCACCATTGGTGATGGGCGTCAGAACCGAGTAGGCCAGGTTGAACGACATCTGCGCGAAAGCCAGCGTCAGGATCGAGAAGTAGATGCCCGAGCGGCGCAGCGACACAAAGCCGATCAGCAGCGCGAACAGACCCGCCACGATGACCGACAGGATGATCGCCGGGATGACGTTCATGCTGAGCAGCTTGAACATCCAGACTGCCGAGTATGACCCCACACCCAGAAACGCCGCGTGGCCAAAGGACAGGTAGCCGGTCAGGCCGAACAGGATGTTGAAGCCCACAGCAAAGATGCCAAAGATCACAAAGCGCTGCATCAGGTCGGGATAACCCGCGTTGAACTGCGCCAGACCGCTTTCGGTGGGGAAGGGGTTCAGGATGAACGGAGCGAACAGGGTCAGCACCGCGACGACCAGCAAAAGAGAGGTGTCTTTTTTGTTCAGACCAAACATGGATTAGTCCTCCATCACGCCCTTGCGGCCCATGAGGCCCCGTGGACGGGTCAGCAGAATGATGATGGCGACGACGTAGATGATGATCTGGTCGATGCCGGGAATGATGGACTTGATCTCGTTCATCGAGGCAAAGCTCTCGAGAATGCCAAGCAGGAAGCCAGCGGCCACAGCACCGGGCAGCGATCCCATGCCGCCCACAACCACCACCACGAAGGACAGAACGAGGAAGTCCATGCCCATGTGGTAGTTCGGGCTGTTGATCGGCGCGTACATGACGCCCGCCAGACCAGCCACAGCTGCCGCGAGGCCGAACATGAAGGTAAAGCGCTTGTCGATGTTGATGCCCAGAAGGCCAACGGTCTCGCGGTCGGCCATACCTGCGCGGACAACCATGCCGAACGTGGTGAACTGCAAGAAGCTGAACACGCCGCCGATGATCACAGCCGCAAATGCAAAGTAGATCAGACGCCAGTAGGGATAGATGATCGCATTGGGATCAAAGCCAAGCAGAACGCCGAAATCAAAGCTGCCACGGAATGCCTCGGGGGCACCGGTGGGGATCGGGTTCGCGCCGTAGAAATACTTGACGACCTCTTGCAGAACGATGGCAAGGCCAAAGGTCACAAGGATCTGGTCCGCATGGGGACGCTTGTAGAAGTGCTTGATCAGGCCGCGTTCCATCGCGAAACCGACGAAAATCATCACCGGAATGGCGAACAGGATCGCCAGAGGCACGGACCAGTCGATGATCGATCCGCCCATCTCTGGGCCGAACCACGCCTGGACATAGGGGACTTTGACGACCAGGGGGTTGCCAAGGAAGTCTGTCTGGGTGGGATCAATCTCTTCGTAGCTCAGGTTCAAAATACGCTGGAGTGTCACAGCGCAGAAGGCACCGATCATGAACAGCGCCCCGTGGGCAAAGTTCACAACGCCGAGTGTGCCGAAAATCAGCGTAAGCCCGAGCGCAATCAGCGCATAGGCCGAGCCCTTGTCGAGCCCGTTCAGGATTTGCAGTAGGATCGCGTCCATGGTTCCGACCGTCTTTTCAATAGGATGCTAGGCCGGTCCGAGCGAAGTCGGACCGGCTGATCAACCGGCCAGCGCGAGGGCTGGCCGGACCGATTGTAGTGGGGGATTATGCGCCCGGGTTACAGGTACCCAGCGCACCACCCGCGAACATCGGGTGATCGGGTGCGTACTCGACCTGAGCGCGCGGCGTGACCTGAACAACCTCGAGAAGGTCGAATTCCGAGGTCGGGTTCTCTTTACCACGCACAACCAGAACGTCTTTGAAGCACTGGTGGTCTTCGGCGCGGTACAGGGTCGGGCCGTTGCCCAGGCCGTCGAACTCGAAGCCTTCGAGAGCTTCGACAACGGCGCAGGGGTTGAACGAGCCGGCACGTGCCACAGCGTCTGCATAGAGCAGGGTCTGGACGTAGCAGGTGTGTGCGGCCTGCGACGGCGGGAAGCCGTACTTGGTGCCAAACGATTTCACGAAGGTCTTGGTGCCTTCGTCCTGCAGCGACCAGTGCCAGTTGGTCGAACCAAGGATGCCCTTGATGTTCGCGCCAGCACCGCGTGCCATCAGACGCGAGAACAGCGGAACAACGATTTCGAAGTTCTTGCCGTTGATCTCTTTCTCGCGCAGGCCGAACTGAACCGCGTTGGTCAGCGAGTTCACCATGTTGCCGCCGTAGTGGTTCAGAACCAGAACGTCCGCGCCCGAGTTCAGAACCGGTGCGATGTACGACGAGAAGTCGGTTGCTGCCAGCGGGGTGAGAACGTTGTTCACGGTCTCCCAGCCCAGAGCCTCGGTCGCGGCTGCGATCGATTCCTGCTGGGTCCAGCCCCAGGTGTAGTCTGCGGTCAGGTGGTAGGCTTTACGGTCGGTGCCGTAAACGTCTGCCAGCACCGGCGCCAGAGCTGCGCCCGACATGTAGCCGTTGAAGAAGTGACGGAAGCCGTTCGCCTTCTTGTCTTTGCCGGTGGTGTCGTTCGAGTGGGTCAGACCCGCCATGAAGATGACGCCAGCTTCTTGGCACAGGCCCTGAACCGCAACCGCCACGCCCGAGGACGAGCCGCCGGTGATCATGACAGCGCCGTCTTTTTCGATCATCGACTTTGCCGATGCGCGGGCTGCGTCCGATTTGGTCTGGGTGTCGCCGGTGACGTACTCGACTTTCTTGCCCAGGATGCCGTTACCTTCCAGCGCTTTGGAGCTGAAGGTGTTCAGCATGCCGCCGTCGCCGCCGCCGTTCAGGTGCTCGACTGCCAGCTCGTAAGCGCGCAGTTCGTCCGCACCTTCGTCCGCATAGGGACCGGTCTGGGGGACGTTGAAGCCCAGAGTTACGGTCGATCCGGTGGGTGCGTTAGTGAAACCTTCGTGACCAGCTGCGCGCAGGTAGGTGGGCAGCATCAGGCCACCGCCGGCAACCGCACCGGTCTTGAGCACGCCGCGGCGTGTCACATCCATCTTCGACATGGATTTCCTCCCAATTTTTGTAGGTGCTCGGTGGGGCTCCTCTTCCCCAGTCAAGCGGCACTCTCGTGCAAATACAGTATCAGGCAGGGTTGTAAAATTTCGCAACAAGCCTGTTGCTTGTAATGATAATTTTGTAAAGCTATACACAATGCAACTGCATACAGTGTAAAGATATTTTCTCGCGCGTGCAGAATGCTGCTGAAAAGTAAGGGGAATTTTCATGTCTCGTAGCGCCCTGACAGGGAGTCGGATCCGCGAGCGCCGGAACATGGTGGGGATGCGGCAGGCCGATCTTGCCCGCACAGTGGGAATTTCCGCGAGTTACCTCAATCTAATCGAGCATAACAGGCGGAGAATCGGCGGTAAGCTGTTAATGGATATCGCCAGTGCATTGGAGATCGAACCCGCCGCCCTGAGCGAGGGGGCCGAGGCGCATCTGGTTGCACGCCTGCGAGAGGCTGCTGCAGAGGGTGGCAAGCGGATCGAGATTGAACGCGTCGACGAATTCGCAGGACGTTTTCCGGGGTGGGCCGAGCTGGTGGTCGAAAAGCAGCGCCGGATCGCCGCGCTGGAGCGTACAGTCGAGGTCTTGACCGACCGTTTGACCCACGATCCGTTCTTGTCCGCGGCTCTGCATGATATTTTGACCGCTGTGGCCTCGATCCGATCAACCTCATCGATTCTCGTGGAAACGCCAGAACTGGAGCCGGAATGGCGGGGCCGCTTCCAGCGCAATATTAACGAGGACAGTCAGCGCCTTTCCGAAGCCTCGCGGTCATTGGTGGGCTATCTGGACGGGGTGGATGACATCGACGCCAGCACCACGTCGCCCCAAGAAGAGCTCGAAGCCTTTCTGGGCAGCTACGATTTCCACTTTGCAGAACTGGAAAATGCGGCGCAGGACACAGACACACAGGATATCCTAGCCGGATCAGAACTCTTGCGCTCGTCTTCTGCGCGCGCCTTGGCCGAAGGTCATCTTCAGCAATACCTGCGCGACGCGACCTTGGTGCCGCTCTCGCGACTGCGCTCTGCTTTGGCAGCCCACGGCTTGGACCCCGCAGCGCTGGCCGGTCATTTGGGGGTGGATTTGCCGTTGTTGTTCAGGCGGTTGGCCTCATTGCCCAAAGAGTTGGAGTATGGGCCTATCGGGCTTGTGGTCTGCGATGCCTCTGGCACATTGATCTTTCGCAAACAAATCGAAGGCTTTCCGCTGCCCCGTTTCGGCGCGGCCTGTCCGCTTTGGCCGCTGTTTCGGGCGCTCAATCAACCGATGCTGCCGATGCAGGTGGATCTTGCGCAGGCGGGGCGCTCTGCTGGACATTTCCGCAGTTATTCAATTGCACAACCGGTCGGAGAGATCAGTTTCGGGAAATCCATGAGATTCGAAGCAAGTATGCTGGTCATCCCCGATGATCCTGCGGTAGAATCCACCCATGAACAGGTGGGTGTGAGTTGCCGTATTTGTCCAAGCGCGACATGCGGTGCCCGAAGAGAGCCGTCGATTTTGGCAGAGGGGTTTTGACATTCAATTGCGCAATGCGCGATACTCCCTGGATATAAGTGCCATATCCAGGGGAGGGGGTGAGGCATGGGGAAGCGTGTACTGCTGATCGAAGATGAGCCAAACATCATCGAAGCGATCAGCTTTATTCTGTCGCGGGACGGATGGGAGGTCGACACCCACGCCAACGGTATTGATGCCGTTGACAAGGTGAAGGTCCGACAACCCGATCTCGTGATCCTTGATGTGATGTTGCCGGGGCGCAGTGGCTTCGACATTTTACGAGAGTTGCGGGACAACCCGCCAACGGCGAATTTGCCGGTGCTGATGCTGACGGCTCGTGGCCAGACCAAAGACAAAGAGACAGCCGCGGCGCTCGGGGTCTCTCGGTTCATGACCAAGCCGTTCTCGAATGCTGAGGTTCTGGAATCCGTCCGCGTTTTGGCATCGGGTGTCGAAGCACAGCACGGATGACACGGAAATCCGAAAATCCGATCTTTCTGGAGAGAGAGCGATATAGACGCCGCCGTCTTATGGACGGCGCGCGGCTCTCGCCTGTGCTGGCGGCTTTCCTGTTTCTTTTGCCCCTGATGTGGGGGGCAAGCGAGCAGGTGCCGACGGCAAGCGTTCTGATCTTCTTGTTCGGAGCGTGGGCGGCGTTGATTGTGCTGACGGTGGTACTGTCGCGACGGTTGCGGAATGCGACGCGGGAAAACTGGCAGGAGCGGCCCTGATGGGGATGGTGAACGTCCTTATTTCGGTATCACTGGCCTATGTCTTTTTCCTGTTCATGGTCGCGTTCTTTGCAGATCGGGCGGCGGCTCGGGGCAGGTCGAAATGGCTTCAGAGCCCGCTCATCTATACACTGTCGCTGTCAATTTATTGTACAGCGTGGACGTTCTATGGCGCGGTGGGATACGCGGCGCGGTCCGGGGTCGAATTCCTGACGATCTATCTGGGGCCATCGATTGTCATGATCGGATGGTGGCTCATCCTTAGAAAACTGGTGCGGATCGGGCGAAGCCAGCGTGTGACCTCGATTGCCGACCTGATCTCTTCAAGATTTGGCAAATCCAATAGCTTGGCCGTCGTTGTTACAGTGATCGCGGTGGTTGGAACAACGCCCTATATCGCTTTGCAGTTGCAATCGGTGACCTTGGCGCTTGATGCCTTTGCGGGCGATGTAGTGAGCCAGAGCGTCGGCGCGTCGGCGACGTCGCTGTGGCTGGCCGTGGGCTTGGCTTTGTTCACCGTTCTCTTCGGGACGCGCAATCTAGACGCCAATGAGCGGCACGATGGTGTTGTTATGGCGATTGCTGTTGAAGCCGTTGTGAAATTGGTCGCGCTGGTCGCAGTCGGGCTGTTCGTGATCTGGGGGATCGGCGGCGGTGTTGGTCCGGTGTTGGAACGCATTTCCCAATCCGAGATCGCCCGCTGGGACGTGTCGAGTGGACGCTGGATGGGCCTCATGTTCCTGTCTGCGTCGGCGCTTCTAACGCTGCCGCGCATGTTTCAGGTCATGGTGGTCGAGAACGAAGACGAGCGCCATTTGGCGACCGCGAGTTGGGCCTTTCCGGCCTACTTGATGCTTATGAGCCTCTTCGTGGTGCCGATTGCGGTAATTGGTCTCGAATACATGCCCGAGGGGGCAAACCCCGATCTCTTCGTTTTGACCCTCCCACTGGCCGAGGGAAAGAACACCCTCGCGATGCTGAGCTTCCTTGGTGGGTTTTCTTCGGCGACATCCATGGTGATTGTGGCGGCGATCGCGCTGTCGACGATGGTGTCGAACCACATCGTGATGCCGATCTGGTTGTCCGCGCAGGGCTCCACCGCTGTAGTCGCGGGCGACGTGCGCCACGTGGTGCTGCTGTCGCGCCGTCTGTCGATCATGGGGGTTTTGACGCTCGGCTATCTCTACCACCACACCACTGGCGGCGGCGAGGCTCTGGCATCGATCGGTCTGATCAGCTTTGCAGGCGTTGCGCAGACTTTGCCCGCTCTGATGGGGGGCATCTTCTGGCGTGGCGCAACCCGCGTCGGGGCGCTGTTGGGCATGGTGGTCGGGTTTGTTCTGTGGGCCTACACCTTGTTCATGCCGAGCTTTGGCCCGGAAGTCTTTATGTCCCAAGCATTTCTCGAAAGTGGCCCCTACGGCATGACATGGCTGCGGCCGCAGGCTCTGTTCGGGATCGCTTCGGATGATCCGGTGGTGCACTCGATTGTTTGGAGCATGTCGCTGAACACGATCACTTTCTTCGTCTTTTCGCTGCTGAGTTTCCCGACACCTTTGGAACGACTACAGGGCGCGCAGTTCGTGAATGTCTTTGATCATTCGGCACGTCCCGGGGGCTGGTCGCGGGGGCTTGCCGAGGCCGAGGATCTGCTCGTGATGGCGCAGCGGATTCTGGGTCCGGCAGAGGCGCAGGCCTTGTTTCGGACAGAGGCGGTCAGCCAAGGCATCACAGGCTACTTGCCGGAAACCACGCCCGAATTCTTGCAACGCTTGGAACGCGAGATGGCGGGCAGCGTGGGCGCGGCAACCGCGCACGCAATGATCGGTCAGATACTGGGGCGTGCCTCTGTCACGGTCGAGGATCTGATGGCTGTGGCGGACGAAACCGCGCAAATTATGGAATATTCAAACCAACTCGAAGCCAAGTCTGCCGAACTGACCCGCACCGCCCGCCAGTTGCGCGCCGCGAACGAAAAACTGACCCAGATGTCGTTCCAGAAAGACGCCTTTCTTTCGCAGATCAGCCATGAATTGCGGACGCCCATGACCTCGATCCGTGCCTTTTCCGAAATCCTGCGCGAAGGCGGTTTGGAAGACGCTGCGCTGGCCAAATATGCGGGGATTATCCACGACGAAGCGATTCGCCTGACCAGATTGCTGGATGATTTGCTTGACCTGAGTGTGCTCGAGAATGGTCAGGTGAGCCTGAACGAAAAAGAAGGCCGGATCGGCGAGGTTCTAGACCAAGCCGTCGCCGCGGCAGGCACTGAGAACAGCCGACTGCGGATTGTTCGGTCGCGTGTCCGCGAGGATTTGGTGATCTACACCGATCTGGACCGGCTGTCTCAGGTCTTTATCAACCTGATTTCGAACGCGCTGAAATACTGCGATACCTTTCGGCCGCGCCTTGAGATCTCGGTGCGGGATCTTGGCGAAGCGATTGCCATCGATTTTATCGACAATGGCAGTGGCATTCCAGCGGCTTCGCAGGACGTGATTTTCGAGAAGTTTTCGCGCGTGGGGAGCGATCAGGCGGCGGGTGGTGCCGGACTCGGCCTTGCCATTTGCAAAGAGATTATGAACCGGCTTGGTGGGACGGTGTCGTATCTGCCGGGGCAAGGGGGCGCCGCGTTTCGCGTCTTGCTGCCGAAAACTGTCGTGCGGTCGGGACGGATTTCGTAACCCTTCGGTAATCATGATCGGGGTAGGGTCGGGTAAACCCTTCTGACCTGACCCACGCGGACCCTCATGCCCGAAACTGCTCTGGAACGAAAAGTCCGATCCGGCCCCAAGCCTGCGGAGACGCTGGACCATTTCGCGCGGGCCTGCGAGGTCGGAATGGGGGCTGCGCTGAATTATCCTGCGCAGGTGTCCGGTTCGGATCAGGGCGAGATTACAGCGCGTGATGCGGTCGGCATGATGGAAGAGGGCGGTCTGGTGTTGTTGCTCGACGGTCCGGAGGGCCGCATGGGTGCGATGATTTTTCCACCCAATCTTGGCGCGGGCATGATCGAACTACTGACCTTTGGCGCATTTTCCCGTCACCCGATCACCCCGCGCGTTCCGACCACGACGGATGCGGCGGTAATCGAACCTGTTGTGCGCGAGGTGCTCTGCCAAGTGGCCGCGCGAAACGAAGACAGGCCCGAGCCGATGCGGTTCGGCGCACTCCTGTCGCCCCAGCACTTTGCGCGGGTGATGCCCGAAGGGGCGTTGGATTGCTGGTCGGCGCAAGTGACGCTCTCGCCGGAACGGGAAGGGCGCGTCTGGCTTCTGGAAACGCGCCCGGTGCTGGAGGATGCGCTGCCTGATCCCGAGGTCGAGGCCAAGTGGCGCGAGGACATGACTGAAAGCGTGGCCGGAGCCGCCGTGCGACTTGATGTGGTCCTCGGGCCGGTTCGGCTTTCGCTCGCAGATATCAACAGCTGGGAGGTCGGAACGGTCCTTCCGCTGTCGATCGAGATGCTTGAGTCTGCAGAATTGCGTATGAATGGCGGAGAAGCTTTGGGCCGCGGCCATGTTGGGCGCTTGGGCGGGATGAGGGCTGTGCGATTGATCTCGGATACGGTGGTGGCCGAAGACCTAGCAGCTGATCCGCTAGAAAGTTTGGCGGAGCCGAGATTGCCTGTTCTGTCCGAAGCGCTCGATCCAATGGAAAACGGGGAGGATGATCCCATCCCCCCCGTCTAACGCTTCTCACTCTGCCTTAGTCTTCTTCGGCGAGGAATTTCAACTGCGGACGCAACTGGCCCAGCGCATAGCCCGCTTTCTCGGTTGCGGCGAGGATGTCGTCGATCGACATCTCTTTGGCCATCGCGAAGCTCCACAGAACAGAGCATCGCGTCCCGGACGCGCAGTAGGCAAGCACGGGGCCGGGGGCGGCCGCGAGCGTATCGTGATGGCGGGCAATGACCTCTGCGGTCATGGTGCTGTGGGTGACCGGATGGACATGGAATTCCAAACCGGCCTCTTCCGCCGCTTTGCCAATTTCCTCGGCCCAGAGCTGGGGAGGGTTCTCGGCGTCAGGCCTGTTGCAGATCAGAACCTTGTAGCCGGCATCCACGATCGCGGGGATGTCGGCTGGTGTGATCTGGGGCGTGACAGAGTAAGTGGGTGTAATGACGCGGATATCCATCCGCATGTCTTACTCTGCCGGAACGGCCCGGTCCAGTCTCGTGCGCAGCACGGGCGCGGCAAACATGCCAAGTGCCATCGTGCCGACAAAAACCACGCCGCCGATCCCGTTAAAGGTCAGCGAGGCCATCGACGGACCGGGGCACAGCCCAGCCAGACCCCAGCCTGCACCGAAGAGCACAGAGCCCAGAACCAGGTTTCGACCAAGGCGTGCTTCGGGTTTCGGCGGGAAGTCACCGCCCACAAGGGGTTTGCGGCCTCGGGTCAGCTGCCACGCGATGGCCATGGGGACAATCGCGCCGCCCATAACGAAGGCCAAAGTCGGGTCCCAGTCACCAAAAATATCTAGCCAGCCCTGCACCTTGGCCGTGTCGACCATGCCCGAGATCATCAGGCCAGCGCCGAACAGAGCGCCGGAAATCAGTGCAAAAATATTGCGCATCAGATCACTCCCAGAATGTGGCGGAAGAACACGACGGTCAGACCGCCAGCGAGGATGTACATCACTGTCGCGACGATGCCGCGCAGGGACAGGCGGGAAATCCCGCAGACGCCGTGGCCCGAGGTACAGCCATTGGCGAAACGGGTGCCAACGCCCACCAGAATACCGGCAGCCGCGATGACCCAGAGGTTATTGGTCAGGTGCGTGTCCACCTCTTTGTAGATGGGCAGGATCAGCGCGGGCATCAGGATCAGACCCGCAAGGAACGCGATGCGCTCTTTTGCAGTGATCCAGCCGCTGCCGTCCACAAGTCCACCGATGATGCCGCTGGCGCCCATAACCTTGCCGTTCGCAAGCAAGTAGACCGCACCGGCGAGGCCGATCAGCAGTCCGCCGATCAGACCCATAATCCAGTCTTGTTCCATGTCGTTTCCTATATGTCCTGTAAAAGCGGGGCGACAGGGGAGGAAGGTGTCGCCCCGCTTTACTTGTTAAATCTTGTTGACGGGTACCTTGAGGAACACGTCGCCCTTTTCATCAGGCTCGGGCATGTTGCCCGCACGCATGTTCACCTGAAGCGAAGGGATGATCAGGCGGGGCATCGCGAGGGTCGCGTCACGTTCATCGCGCATGCGGACGAAATCCTCTTTGGCTTTGCCTTCGCCCACATGGATGTTCAGGCGTTTCTGCTCGCCCACGGTGGTTTCCCACGCGTATTCGTCGCGGCCCGGTGCTTTGTAGTCATGACCCACGAAGATGCGGGTTTCGTCGGGCAGGCTCAGGATCTTCTGGATCGAGGAGTAGAGCGTTTCCGAAGAGCCGCCGGGGAAGTCACAACGCGCGGTGCCGAAGTCGGGCATGAACAGGGTGTCGCCCACGAATGCCGCGTCGCCGATCACATAGGTCAGGCAGGCAGGGGTGTGGCCGGGGGTGTGCATGACGTCGCCGCGCATCTGGCCGATGTGGAAGCTGTCGCCCTCTTTGAAGAGTTTGTCGAACTGGCTGCCATCGCGCTGGAATTCGGTGCCTTCGTTAAAGACTTTGCCAAAGGTGTCCTGAACGATGGTGATGTTGTCACCGATGCCGATCTTGCCGCCGACGCGTTCCTGAATGTAGGGCGCGGCCGACAGGTGGTCTGCGTGCACGTGGCTTTCCAGCAGCCATTCCACGGTCAGGTTGTTTTCCTGAACGTATTTCACGATCGCATCTGCCGAGCGTGTGTCAGTCCGGCCGGACGCGTAGTCGAAATCCAGCACGCTATCGATGACGGCACAGGCGCTGCCCTGAGGGTCACGCACCACATACGAAATCGTAAAGGTGGCTTCGTCAAAGAAGGCTGTCACTTCGGGGGTCATGGTCGGTCTCCGAGATATCTGTTTCCGAATATATATAATAACGTGAATATGTGATGCAAGTATTTTTACCTTGATTTGGGTCAAGGCTCTGCAATTGCCGGTTTGCTACGATGTTCGTGTGAAGAATCCTCTTCAGAAAGGTGCGAAAAATGAGCATTCATGAGCTGAATCGCGCCAAGTTGCAGGAACGTTTGCAAGAGCTGACCTCTAGGCTTGACGCAATTGAAACTGGATTGGAAACTTATGACCAGCGTGAGTGGCCCGTACTCGGGGCATCGCGCGAGGGGGACGAGTTTCTCGTGTGTGTCGGTCAGGAAGCAGAGGAGTTGGCGGCTGTCGTCGCAGCTCTGCAGCGGTTTGATTCGGGCACATACGGACAATGTATGTTGTGCGGCGAGACGATCTCTGCCGCGCGGCTGGAGAAGGCCCCGACAGCAACCCTGTGCAAGGGTTGCGCAATGTCGGTGGCTGGGACACGCGCTCTAGGGGAGGAAATGCGCATGGACATCTATGAAAAGAAAGCTGATCTGCTAGCCCGTATCAACGCTGCAGGCGAGGACCGTCACGAGATGCTGCCCGAATTGCAGGGTCTGGTGAACGAGTTGGAAAGCCACGGCAATACCGTTTCGGCCAACCTGAAATACATGCTGGCCGAGCTTGAAGACGAGGCCCGTGAGGCTGACATGGACAACTTCCCCGTCTAACGCCTGATCCGGCTGGATTGGGAGGTCCGGTCGGGGGCAAGGCTGGGATTAAGACAAAAGGGCGCGCCGATTTCGGTGCGCCCTTTTCGATTTCCGCTCTGCGGGGGCTTTAGCCCAGCGAGATGCCCATGATCACCGACATCAGGCCGATCACGGATACGAACAGCGCGCCCATGTTGATCGGCATCGCCTTCTTGATCCGCTCGCGCAGCTCGTCGTCGGTCAGGTCAGCGCGCTTGGCTTTCCAGACGGTGACAATCGACCAAAGAATGCCCGTCAGGCCCAGTACCGACAGGGCGGCGCCGCCCCAGATCATCCAGCTCATGGCTCATCTCCAAAAAATGCGTCGGGGCAGCGGTAAAACATGCTGGCCCCTGCGGCAAGACCTTGCACCCTGTCAGGTCACGGTCTATCCCGTGGCCCAGCACAAACGCGAGGACCCCCATGAGCGATATGACCGAAAGCGCCGTAGATGCGAACTATCGTGTGACCGCGGACGAGTTGCGTCAGTTTATCGAACGTTTCGAACGTCTCGAGATGGAAAAGAAAGACATTGCGGACCAGCAAAAAGAGGTCATGGCCGAAGCCAAAGGGCGTGGTTACGACGTCAAGGTGATGCGCAAGATCATCTCGCTGCGCAAGCGCGACCGCGATGACATCGCCGAGGAAGAAGCGATTCTCGAGATGTACAAAGAAGCGCTCGGGATGAGCTGATCCCAAAGGGCTCTGAAGTCAGAAGGCGCGGCCAGAGATGGCACGCGCCTTTTTTGTGGTCAGAGGGGTTGAAGCAGACGGACGCTCGGGAGTTCGGCGACCCGCGGGATATCGGCCTCGTAATCCGCGGTGACGCGGTCCACGATTTCTTGGGTCAGTCCGGGCAGGTCCAATTCCAGCTCCAAAGCCTCTTCGCGCGCGAACTTGTCGAGGAATGCAGTGATGATCCGCTGACGCTGCGCTTCGGTCTGGGGTGGGCGCGTCTCGATATAGGAACTGAAGCGCGCAAAGCCTTCTTTGGTCATGATCTCGCGCAGGATGTCGAACTCGCCAGCCATCTGCGTGTCAGCCTCGACCCCCGCAATTTCGCGCAAGAGATCCCCCCAAAGGAGCGGCAGGTCTTCGTAGCACCAGACGGTGAAGTTTGCCTGAGGGACGGCGGTCACAAGATGCTCGATCATATCGGACCAGCGCACATCTGCGAGGCGCACACCATCTACAAACTCGGCGAAACTATTGCTGCCAGACAGGCGATAGGTTTCCGCAATGAAAGTTACCGGATTCCGGATGCAGAGATAAACCTGCAGGTCGTTGGTCGGCAGCAGGCCGTTGATGTCTGCAAGGCGCTTGGGGGCGATGGGATAAAGCTTGCCGCGCTCGAAAATCCGGTGGGCGCGGCCCAGAATATTTTCGTGTGACAGAACGATGCGGTCGGTTCCGGCGCGCATGCCGATATCCTTGAGCATCTTGTCCCGCAGTCGCTGGTTGACGCTTTCACCCTTCATGAGGTCTGTCAGCAGATCCAGCATCGGCTTGCGGTAGTCATTCACCTGCGGTACCGAAATTCCCGCAATCTCGAGCCGGTCGGCATTCGCAGAAAGACACTGGATCAAGCGATCATTGTCTGTTCCGTGTGCACCGATGTGCAAGGCGATCTGCATATTGAAAAGCCCCTAACCGTGGTCTTGTTTGTTTTGGCTATCATATGGTCTTTTCTGGACAGTTAAACCGCAAACGGGCAGGAACGCCACATGACCGATCTTTCCGTTTCTCACGCCAAAAGATATCGACTGCGCCTGCCTGACCCCTGGTCGACGGGGGCGTTGGCGATTGCCGCATTCGTTCTTGCACCGATCCTGTCGGTGGTCTGGATTGCCTTGAACCCGTCGGTGAACATCTGGCCGCACCTCTTGGCCACGACCTTGCCAAGGTACTTTGTCACGACGCTGGAGATGATGTTCGCCGTCGGCGCTGTCGCTGCAGCGACGGGGACAGGGGCGGCTTGGCTTGTTGTGCGCTACAGCTTTCCCGGTGTGCGGGTGCTGGAGTGGCTGATCCTGCTGCCACTTGCGATTCCCGCCTATATCGGCGCTTACGCTTTGGTGGATTTTCTGGAATACGCGGGGCCGGTTCAGACCTCTTTGCGCAATCTATTCGGATGGCAAACCTCCCGCGATTACTGGTTCCCGGAAATCCGGAGCCAGTGGGCAGCGGTCACGGTTTTGGCCGCGTCGATGTACCCCTATGTCTACCTGCTAGCGCGTGCCGGTTTCCGCGAACAATCGGGGTGCGGGCATGAGGTTGCGCAGTCGCTCGGGGCAGGGGGATGGTCCCGGTTTTTCCGGATCGGCTTGCCCTTGGCGCGTCCTGCGATTGCTGCTGGTACAGCAATTGTGATGATGGAAACTGTAAATGACTTCGGCACCATGGACTATTTTGCGGTTCAGACCCTGACGACAGGGATTTTCACCACATGGCTCGAAAGCAATAATGCGGGCGGAGCTGCGCAGATCGCCTGCGTGGTCCTGTCGCTCGTGATTTTCCTTGTTGCGCTGGAAAAAGTGAGCCGCAAAAAGGTTCGGTTCTATGCGCTTTCCAAGCGTCATCGCCCGATCCAACGGCTGCCTTTGCGCGGTGTCGCGGGCTGGATGGCCTCTGCCGCATGTCTTTTTCCGTTCCTCATCGGGTTCGTGCTGCCCGCTTCGGTGATCGCGGATCACGCCCTGTCGAATATCGAAGGGTTCTGGGCTCCGGGCTTGCTCAAGGCGTTGTGGAACACCCTGACGGTCGGTGGCATTGCGGCTTTGGTCACGGTCATTGCAGCGCTCTTTATGGTCTATGGCGTTCGGCTTTCGGGGCGTAAATTGCCAGCGGTGATCGCGCCGATCACCACGATTGGCTACGCGGCACCCGGCGCGGTTCTGGGGATCGGGATCCTGATCCCTTTGGCCAAGGCCGACCATCTTCTGGCTGACCTCATCGAAGCCATCACCGGTTCTTCTGCAGGTTTGATCCTGACCGGCTCTGCCTTTGCGCTCGTGGTGGCGTATTGCGTGCGCTTCTTTGCGATTGCCCAAGGGGCCGCCGATGCTGCTATGGGCCGCGTCGCACCCAGCCTTCCTATGGCGGCGCGCTCGCTCGGGCGCGCCAAAGGGCGTGTTCTGATCGAGGTCTACTTGCCCCTGATCCGTGGCTCGATTGGCTCTGCGTTGCTTCTGGTGTTTGTCGACTGCGTCAAGGAATTGCCCGCAACGCTCCTCCTTCGCCCGTTCAATTACAACACATTGGCGACGCGGGTATATGATCAGGCCAGTCTGGAAAACCTTGGCGATGCGGCGCCGGCGGCACTGATGGTCAGCTTTGTGGGCGTCATCGCGGTGGCCATGCTTGCGCGGACGAATCGGTAAACGCGTTACGCACCGGACGGAAAACTCTGTGCGGCGGGCAGGTCTTGTTCTAGCCTGACAGCCACAGAGTCCGCTCGCGCCGCGATGCGCGACAGCGTAGGGAGGAGCCCGTGTTTACATTCGCGGCTGCCGTTTTCTTTTTGATCATCACGCCGGGACCGGGGGTTCTGTCGACAGCAGGAGTCGGTGCCAGCTTTGGTAGGCGGACAGGGCTGCGCTATGTGCTCGGGCTGTTTCTGGGGACAAACCTTGTGGCAGCAGCGGTGGTGAGCGGGCTGGCTGCTCTGATCCTTGCCGACCCGCGTCTCAGGACTTTGTTGTTCACCGTGTCCTTTGCCTACCTCGTTTATTTGGCGTTCCGGATCGCCTTTGCCGGATCAAAACTGGCCTTTATCGAACGCGCAACGCCGCCCGGAGTGTCCGGCGGTGTCCTGCTACAAATTATGAACCCCAAGGCGTATGCTGTGAACACAGCGCTCTACACAGGATTTGGGTTCATGCCGGCCAGTTATTGGGCCGAAATGCTGGCGAAGTTCATGATCATGAATGCGATCTGGATCCCGATCCATCTGCTGTGGCTGTGGGCCGGGATCAAAGTACACCAACTGAATTTAACCCACCGCACCCATTCGTTGATCAACAGGGCAATGGCCCTATCGATGCTGCTCGTGGTCCTACTGGCCGGGTCAGAATTGCTTTGACGTGACGCGCCGATTGCGTCCACGTCGGCCGCCAGAGCGCAAATTCGTCGCGTTTCGACCAAAGTACTATCCCGGAAACGCGGTTGATAAGGTGAATTCAGAACAACTGTTTTGACACTGCTGCCTTCGTTTGCTCTCATATTTGCCATAAAAATGACAAATTTTGCTTCGGGCAAAGGGGCTCATCTGGTCAATGAGCAAAACCCTGCTTCGGGGCTGTGTGGTAACGGTGCTGTTCTGAGGGTCTTGGTATGCAGAGTTCTCTGCCTTTTTATTCGTCCGAAATTTCCATTGGATACGAGTTCGCTTTAGCGGTCGAGGCGCGCTTTGATGATTTAAGTGGGGCGCAACAGAAGGTCTTTGACATCGTTGATGCCGAGACGGGGACGCGGTTGTGGCTGGGCCAGACTGCTGGCAACGACATGGAATTCGGCCTGATGCAGAACGGGGTTGTTACAACTCTGATCGCAGAGGACGCCCTGATCGAAGGCGAGACCGGAACGTGGCGGGTGGACTTTACCCCGTTCGGGACGATGAGCCTGAGCCTTGATGGGCAGGTACTGGCCGAAGCGGATGGTGCATTGTCTGCGGCAATGGATGCGCCCTCGGTTCTGATCGGGCAGTCCACATATGCGGGCGACGATGACTTGATCGGACATGTGGGTCATATCCTGACCGCGCCTTATGGCGAAGGTGGCGAAGACCCCAATCTGGGCATGATGGGCCAGTGGATCCAAGGTGACATCGGCGCGGCGTCTATCTCGGCCACGGACGTCGAAGGCGACGGTGAATTTTCTGGCGTGATCGCGCTGACTATTATCCCACTCCATTCCATCGTGTTGCCGGACGGCAAAGTGCTTGGCTTTGGCTCGACCGAGCAAGGGTTCCAAGGGGGGCAATTTGTCTATTCGCTGTTCGATCCAGAGACCGGCGTTGAAGAGGTTCTGCCGAACACCACAGGGGTGAATACCTTCTGCTCGAACATGAGCCTCGACCCCGCCACGGGAAACGTCATCATCATGGGGGGCGATGCGAACGGGACAGGGAATGTGATCGCGGGGATCAATGATGTGGTGGTCTTTGACTACGAGACCCGCACCATCCGTGACGCGGACCTCGGGGATATGGAATACGCGCGGTGGTACCCCACAACAGTCAACCTGCCCAACGGGGAAATCCTGTGTATCGGCGGGCGCGACGGGGATTACAACGGGATCACATTGGCCGAAGTCTACAATGCGGAAACGGGCTGGCGCACGCTGACCGACGCAGAGATGCCGGACTTTGCGGATGTAAACGAAGCCGACCGCCTGAACGAAAGCTGGTGGTACCCCCATGTGTTCGTGAACAGCCTCGGCGAGGTGATCGTTATCGAAGCCGAAGGTGATGACATCTACCGGATGACAACCGAAGGGACCGGTTCTGTCGAAAAGATCGGCCAGACGGGGTTTGACAGCTACAAGCTGAACTCGTCGATCATGTACGACGTGGACCGGATCGCGATCATCGGGGATGACGGCGGCATTTACACCGCTGATATTTCCGAAGATGTCCCGAGCTTTACCAAAGTGGCCAAGGTCGAGGGCCCACGGACCAACGCAGGCATGATCCCGTTGCCAGATGGCAGGATCGCGGTCACGGGCGGGGGCAACACGGGCTATCAGGGAAATGATCTAGATTCCGCGGTGAACACAGTCACGATTTGGGATCCTGAGAACAACAGCGTCGAGCAAGAGGCCGAAGGCGCGCTGGCGCGGCTCTATCACTCCTCTCACCTGCTGTTACCTGACGGCACAATCTGGATCGCTGGCGGAGGCGCACCGGGGCCGCTGACCAATACCAACGCCGAACTCTATGCGCCGGAGTATCTGTATGCCGACGATGGCAGTCTGGCAGAGCGTCCGGTGATCGAAGACGCGCCGACCAATATCGCAGCGGGCCAGACATTCCAGATCACGGTGGATGACACCTCGGACATTTCGCAAATCACGGCAGTGAAGTCAGGGGCGATGACCCACGGCCGGAATGTCGATGGCCGTTTCCTAGAGCTGGACCACAAGGTCATCGACAGCACGACCATCGAAATATCTACCTCGGGCGCGACCATTATGATCGGTGGCCTCTGGATGCTCTATGCTGTGGACGAGGCCGGAACGCCTTCGGTCGCCTCCATGCTCGGAGTCGATATGGGTGTCGAAATCACAGAGACGGCGCCGCTCGAGCAAGACAGCCTTCAGTACTTCAATATAGACGACGAAATCACAGGCGCGTTCGACCTGAGCGTTGAGGCGCGTTTTGATGACCTTGGGGCAGGGGCATGGCAACGGGTCTTTGATTTTGGCAACGGCGAATACCAAGACAACATCTGGCTGGGGCAGGTCGCAGGCTCGAACACCATGGGGTTCGAGGTCTTCAATGGCGCGCAATCGGTACGCATCGAAGCGCCGAATGCGATTGTCGAAGGTGAACTGGCAGAATGGAGCGTGTCCGTCGACGGAGACGGCCTGATGCAACTCTGGAAAAATGGTGCGCTGCTGGCCGAAGGGCAGGGCTATGTTCCTGCGGATGTTGAACGCGCCCTACGGTATGTGGGCGATTCAAATTGGGTGAACGACACGCGGCTTGTGGGTCAGGTCCGCAATCTGGAAGTCGTGAACGCAGGTGACACCGCTGAGACCGCGGGCCAGTTCACCATGCCAGCGCCTGATCCCGCGCTTGTGTTCGAGGCCGAGGCGACGGTTCGCTACGACGATGTGGATGGCGGCGCGTGGCAACGGGTTTATGACTTCGGGAACGGACCTGGCGCGGACAACCTGTGGCTCGGGCAGGTCTACAACTCGAACGACATGCGGTTCGAGGTCTTTGTGAACGGTACTGCCACCAGCGTCACTGCCGAAGACGCGCTGGTCGAAGGCGAGACCGCAACATGGCGTACAACCATCGACACCACCGGCTGGACGCGGTTGTACAAAGACGGCGCCTTGGTGGCCGAGGCGCTTGGGCAAATCCCCGAAGACGTTGATCGCATCAATCAATTGGTCGGGGAGTCCAATTGGGGCGGGGACACTCCGCTGATCGGGGAGGTATCGGAGTTCGAGATCAATGAGACCGGCCCATTGGATGCGCCAGTTCTGACGCTTCATGCCGCAGCGGACCAAACCGAAACCGACGCGGGCCTTAACTCGACCATGGTGTTTTCCGTCACGCTCGACAAAATCTCGGCTCAGGATGTCACGGCCTTTGTCGACGTAGACGGCGGAGCTGCGCGGGGGTTTGTTACCATCCCGGCAGGGGAAAGCGCGGCCAGCATCTTTGTCCGCGTCGAAGGCGATGACGTGGCCGGTGGTGACCGCTTGGTAAGCGTATCACTCTCGGACATTCAGGGCGCCGAACTCGGCGTGGTTGATGCGTCAGCCATGCTGTTTGACGACGAAATCATTGAGCCCGAGGACCCCGAAATTGCTTTCGAAGCCGTCGCGACTGCTCGATTTGACGATGTGGGTGGTGGCTATTGGCAACGGGTCTTTGACTACGGAAATGGCGCGGCCGACAACAACATCTTGTTGGGACAGACATGGAACAGCACAGACATGCGGTTCGAGGTCTATGTAGGTGACACGTCGTCAATCGTGACGGCCTATGGCGCGATCGTCGAAGGCGAGACCGCTGAGTGGCGGGTGACCGTCGACAGTGACGGCCTCATGTCGATCTACAAAAACGGCGATCTTCTGGCCGAAGGTCCGGGGCAGGTGCCCGCAGATGTGGACCGCGAAAATCAGTTAATCGGCGAGTCCAACTGGGCTGCAGACACCCCCTTGATCGGCGAGGTCAGCGAATTCGAAATCAATGAAACCGGACCTCTGACAGACCTTCCCGAAAAAGATGGTCAAGACGATGAACTCTCCCTACTTGCCGAATTCTACAGCATAGATCCGGTCGCATCGCTTGCCGAAATCGACTTTGACGCAACGCCGGTCCATGCCGAAGAGGTGACGACTATCGACAACTACGCCGGCGCTGGCGCGTTTTACGAAGGCGGCGATACCGACAACTTTGCAGCTCGTTACAGCGGCAGTTTCGAGGCACCCACGACTGGCGACTACACCTTCTATCTGACCAGCGATGACGGCTCGCAACTGACGATCAACGGTGAACCGATCATCAACAACGATGGTCTTCATCCGGATGTCGAACTGGAGGCAACCGTTTCCCTGTCCGAAGGGCCCAACGTGATCGAGCTCACCTACTTCGAACGGGGAGGAGATGCGACGCTGGATCTGGACTGGAGCGGTCCTGCCTTTGACCGCCAGCAGATGGAATTCGGCGCCGATGCGGAGCCGGAACAAATTACTTTCGGCAACTCTGCGTATGTTCTCGGAACGCCCGGCCAGTCATGGGAGGATGCCAACGCCGAAGCCCAAGCCATGGGTGGGCATTTGGTCGAAATCGACAGCGCAGAAGAAAACCAGTTCATTCTAGAAACATTCGGGGGCTCCGATCCGATCTGGCTCGGCTTCACCGACCGCGATGTCGAGGGACAATTCATCGACTCCACCCAGAGCGCGTTGGACTTTATGAACTGGCTCGCCGGTGAGCCGAATAACGACGGCGATCAAGACTACGCGGCTATGGCCTCTGCCGATGGGAAATGGGACGACGCCCTAGAAGAAGGGGGAACCTTCTACAACGGCGAGTATTGGGAGGGCGGTCACGAAAATAAAACTGTGATCGAATTCGTGATCTAGGGATGTTCGCGTGCGGGGTGCTTTCTCAGTTTGCCAAAGAGTGGCAAGGGAGCGCCCCGCAAGCGTTAAACGGTCTAGGCAGGAAGGTTCTACAGTCGGGACTTCCGAGGTGGTGGCATTTTCGGTAAATCGCAGGAACTGCACTCGCGGTCCGATTGGAAGTGTCACTGCTTGTCGGAGAAGTGGTGCCCCCACACGGACTCGAACCGCGGACCTACTGATTACAAATCAGTTGCTCTACCAGCTGAGCTATAGGGGCACTGGCGGTTCCTTTAAAGCGGGTCAGCATCCTGTGCAAGGTGATTTTCATTCATTCGCGCGAAAAATTCTGGAGAGCTGCGGTGCGAACTGGTCCTTCTAAGCCTATGCGATCACTACTAAAGATGGCCATTCGTGCGCTCTAGCGAATTGTACTCGACGCGGGGTGGCGCTTTGCTAGGGTGAGCCAATCGCGAAATCTAACCCGAGGACACGCAAATGTCGCAGAAGTATCTCTTTGAACCAGCGCCTTGTCCGACCGTTTCGATTGTCGGCGAAGAAAAGATATTTCCTGTGCGGCGGATTTATTGTGTGGGGCGCAACTATGCGGATCACGCGCGGGAGATGGGGCATGATCCTGATCGAGAGCCGCCTTTCTTCTTTTCCAAGCCTGCGGATGGGCTGGTAGTTGGGGGCGCATCGGTGCTTTATCCGCCTTTGACCGAAGACCTTCACTACGAGGGCGAGTTGGTCGTCGCGCTGGCTGGCGGTGGACGGGATTTGAGTCGTGAAGAGGCTGAATCGGCGATCTTCGGCTACGCGGTCGGGAATGACCTGACTCGCCGCGATATGCAGGCCGAGGCGAAGGCGTTACGCCGTCCGTGGGACTTGTCCAAGGGCTTTGACGGGTCGGCCGTGCTTGGGCCGATTTCTCCGGCCGCGATGGTCGGGCCCTGCACAAACGGTCGGATTGCAAGCTACGTGAATGGCGAACTGCGGCAAGAGGCAGATTTGAGCCAGATGATCTGGCCTGTCGTCGACGTGATCCAGTTCCTCTCGCGCAGTGTGGCGCTGGCGGCTGGGGACTTGATCATGACGGGCACACCAGCTGGGGTTGGGAGCCTGAAACGGGGCGATGTGGTGCGTGTCGAGATCGAGAAACTCGGTCAGATCGAAACCCACATTCTGTAACAGCCTATCGGCAAAACGCGCCGTTCCTGCGGTGAATTTGTTGCAAGCCCCTGTTCCCATGTGCTTTAGCTATCGGTCAACGAAGATCGGGAATGCCGCCATGTCCGCAGATACCAAAACCCAAAAACGCTTGGACGACGTCGCCCGTGCGGCTTGGCTCTATTACATCGCCGGCAAAACGCAGGACGAAGTGGCTGCGGAGCTTGGGGTCTCTCGGCAGTCGGCGCAGCGGATGGTCAGTCAGGCCATGTCCTCGGGGATGGTGAAGGTGCGGGTGGATCATCCGATCTCCAAGTGTCTGAATTTGGCCAGCGCGCTGCGTGATCGGTTCGGGCTGGAGTTTTGCGAGGTGGTTCCGTTCGTGGCGGACCCAGCGGCGACCTCGACTGCGACCTCTTTTGCGACAGGGGATGTGATCGAAAGCTGGCTCAATCGGGCCGAACCGCTGGTCATCGGGCTCGGGACGGGGCGAACATTACGTGCAGCGGTTGAGCATTTGCCCAACATTGACTGCCGCCAGCACCGGATTGTCTCGCTGACGGGGAACATCGCGCCGGATGGCTCGACCGCCTATTACAACGTGCTGTTCACCATGACCGAAAAAGTTTCAGCCGCCACCTATCCTTTGCCCACGCCTGTCATTGCGAACACGGTCGAGGAAAAGGAAATGCTGCTGGGTCAGAAGACGATTGCCAGCACCCGCAACCTCGCGGCGCAGGCGGATGTGAAGTTCGTAGGGATTGGAGCGATCTCGGAGGTGGCACCTCTGCGGATCGACGG
Organism: Alphaproteobacteria bacterium; assembly: GCA_030433335.1. Classification (GTDB taxonomy): domain Bacteria; phylum Pseudomonadota; class Alphaproteobacteria; order Rhodobacterales; family Rhodobacteraceae; genus Donghicola. Next base: position 89,855 of record JAUILL010000001.1, read on the forward strand.
CTTTGTGCCGCTCGAGACCATTGCTGCACTGCAAAAACAGGGCGCTGTGGGCGAAATCTTGGGGTGGACCTTTGACGCCGAGGGGCGGCTACTGCAGGGGCTGACCAATGATCGGGTCTGCTCGACGCCGCTCGAATCGGGGCTGACGATTGCGGCGGCGAGTGGTGTGTCCAAGCTTCGGGCGATTCTCGGTGCAATCCGTGGTGGATTGGTAAACGGGCTTGTCACCGATGAAGTGACGGCACAGGCGATGCTCGACAGATAGCGCTAACAAAAATCTAAAAAACACAAAGCGATCGTCGTTTTTATCGGCGGTCGCTTTTTCTTTTGTTGACATCCTGCCGCAGGTCGTATGAGTATTTGCCCACTGAAAGGGCAGATGCCCGATTTGGGAGGAATAATATGAAACGCACCTACGGCGCTCTTCTTGGCGCATGCGCAACCGTTGCCTTTGCTTCGGCCGCTTATGCAGAAACCATCACCATCGCGACTGTGAACAACGGCGACATGATCCGCATGCAGGGTCTGACCGATGACTTCACCGCTAAAACCGGTCACGAGGTTGAGTGGGTCACTCTGGAAGAGAACGTTCTGCGTCAGCGCGTCACCACCGACATCTCGACCAAGGGTGGTGCCTTCGACATCATGACCATCGGCATGTACGAAACCCCCATCTGGGGTGCGAACGGCTGGCTGGTTGCTCTGGATGATCTGTCCGAAGAGTACGACGTTGACGATATCCTGCCCGCAATGGCAGGCGGCCTGAGCCACGACGGCACGCTCTATGCGGCACCGTTCTACGGCGAAAGCTCGATGATTATGTACCGCACCGACCTGATGGAGAAGGCCGGTCTGGAAATGCCCGAAGCCCCCACCTGGAGCTTCATCCGCGAAGCAGCGGCAGCGATGACAGATCGTGACAACGAAATCAACGGCATCTGTCTGCGCGGCAAAGCCGGTTGGGGTGAAGGCGGCGCGTTCATCACCGCGATGTCCAACTCGTTCGGCGCACGCTGGTTCGACATGGACTGGAACGCTCAGTTCGACACCAAGCCTTGGAAAGACACTCTCGAGTTCTTCGTCGGCATGATGAACGAAAGCGGCCCCGCAGGCTACGCAACCAACGGCTTCAACGAGAACCTCTCGCTGTTCCAACAGGGCAAGTGCGGCATGTGGATCGACGCAACTGTTGCGGCGTCCTTCGTGACCAACCCCAACGACTCGACCGTGGCTGACAGCGTCGGCTTTGCTCTGGCACCCGATAACGGTCTGGGCAAGCGTTCGAACTGGCTGTGGGCATGGGCTCTGGCGATCCCCGCAGGTTCGCAGAAAGAAGATGCAGCGAAGCAGTTCATCGAGTGGGCAACTTCGAAGGACTACATCGAGTTGGTCGCAGCGAACGAAGGTTGGGCGAACGTTCCTCCGGGTGCACGTACCTCGCTCTACGAGAACCCCAACTACATGGAAGTTCCCTTCGCGAAGATGACCCTGGACTCGATCCTGTCGGCTGATCCGAATAACTCGACCGTCGAAGAGAGCCCCTATGTTGGCGTCCAGTTCGCAGCGATCCCCGAGTTTGCTGGTATCGCAACCGAAGTGAGTCAAGAGTTCTCGGCTGTCTACGCTGGTCAGCAGTCGGTTGACGAAGCTCTGGAGAAGGCACAAGCCATCACCAACGACGCAATGGAAGCAGCTGGCTACCGCTAAGCCTTCCGCGCGAACTCGGGGGCGGCTGACCTAGCCGCCCCCACACCCTTTTACCTTATAAGTTAACGTTCATGCGCATCGGCTCTTTGCCGTGAACAGAGGAGGTGTGGCCTATGGCTACCCAGCATTCCAGATCAGCGGCGCGCCTCATGATGGCGCCAGCGGTGATCTTGCTTCTGGGGTGGATGCTCGTCCCCCTGACCATGACACTCTATTTTTCATTCAAGAAATATCTGCCCATGCGGGGCGGCGATCTGGGATGGGTCGGTTTCGAGAACTACGTCCGCTTTGTGACGTCCAGCTCGTTCTGGCCTTCGGTCGCGACCACGCTGACCATCGTTGGCGGCGTCCTCCTGATCACCGTTGTGCTGGGAATTTTCCTGGCGATCCTGCTGAACCAGCCCATGTGGGGGCAGGGTATTGTCCGGATCCTTGTGATCGCACCGTTCTTTGTCATGCCGACCGTGTCTGCACTGGTTTGGAAGAACATGTTCATGGATCCGAACTATGGCCTGCTGTCGTACCTGTGGGAATTCTTTGGCGCGCAGCCGGTGGAATGGCTGAGTAAAGCCTCGATGACCTCGATCATCACCATCGTATCATGGCAGTGGCTCCCCTTTGCGACCCTGATCCTGCTGACCGCGATCCAGTCGCTGGACAGCGAACAACTCGAAGCAGCGGAAATGGACGGGGCCTCGGCGCCCAAGCGTTTCGCCTATATCACCCTGCCGCACCTTGGCCGCGCGATCACCGTTGTGATCCTGATCCAGACCATCTTCCTGCTGTCGATCTTTGCAGAGATCTTTGTGACCACAGGCGGCGCATTCGGCACCAAGACGCTCAGCTACCTGATCTTCCAGCGTGTTCTGGAAAGCCAGAACGTCGGCTTGGGCTCTGCGGGTGGTGTCTACGCAATCATTCTGGCCAACATCGTTGCGATCTTCTTGATGCGCATCGTCGGCAAGAACCTGGACGCGTGAGGAGGACATCATGGCACGCGCAGTGACAACAAATCGCAAGATCATCAACACAGCGATCGCGTGGGGCATTGGTCTTCTGATCTTCTTCCCGATCCTCTGGACCATTCTCACCAGCTTCAAGACCGAAGCCCAAGCCATTGCAGATCCACCGATTTTCCTTGGCTTTGACTGGACGCTCGAAAACTACGCCGTAGTGATGGAGCGCTCGGACTACGGCAAGTACCTGTGGAACTCGATCGTGATCGCCGGTGGCTCGACCATCCTTGGTATCATCATCGCGGTCCCCGCAGCGTGGTCGATGGCCTTTGTGCCGTCGAAGAAAACCAAAGACATCCTGCTCTGGATGCTCTCGACCAAGATGCTACCGGCGGTGGGTGTTCTCTATCCGATCTACCTCTTGTTCATCAAAATGGGGATCCTCGACAGCAAGATCGGCCTCGTCATCGTTCTGATGCTGATCAATCTGCCGATCATCGTCTGGATGCTCTACACCTACTTCAAGGAGATCCCCGGCGAGATCCTCGAGGCAGCGCGCATGGACGGTGCATCGCTGAAGGAAGAGGTGATTTACATCCTGACGCCCATGGCCATCCCCGGCATCGCGTCGACCCTGCTTTTGAACGTCATCCTCGCTTGGAACGAAGCCTTCTGGACCCTGAACCTGACCGCGGCCAAAGCGGCTCCGCTGACAGCGTTCATTGCCAGCTACTCCAGCCCCGAGGGCCTGTTCTACGCAAAACTCAGCGCGGCCTCGACCATGGCCATCGCGCCGATCCTCATCCTTGGCTGGTTCAGCCAGAAGCAACTCGTCAGCGGCCTGACCTTTGGCGCGGTGAAATAAGGAATAACCATTATGGGACGTATTACGCTTGATAAGGTCACCAAAAGCTTTGGCGATGTGAATGTCATCCCGCCTTTGGACCTGACCATTAATGACGGTGAATTCGTGGTGTTTGTTGGCCCGTCGGGCTGCGGTAAGTCTACCTTGCTTCGCCTGATCGCCGGTCTCGAAGATGTCACAAGCGGCCAGATCCGCATCGACAGTGAAGACGCGACCAACCTGCCGCCCGCCAAGCGCAAACTGGCCATGGTGTTCCAGAGCTATGCTCTGTACCCCCACATGTCGGTGCGCAAGAACATCGCATTCCCCATGAAAATGGCGGGTGTCGATGAGGCAGAGCAGAAGAAGCGCATCGAAGCGGCTGCCAAAGCGCTGAACCTGACTGACTATCTGGATCGTCGTCCGGGTCAGCTGTCGGGCGGCCAGCGCCAGCGTGTGGCCATCGGCCGTGCGATTGTCCGCGAACCCAGCGCGTTCTTGTTCGACGAACCTCTGTCGAACCTTGACGCTGCGCTGCGTGTGAACATGCGTCTGGAAATTTCAGAGCTGCACAACCAGCTCGAGACCACCATGATCTACGTGACCCACGATCAGGTCGAAGCGATGACCATGGCGGACAAGATCGTTGTTTTGCGCGCAGGTCACATCGAACAGGTCGGTAGCCCGCTGGAACTGTATCGCGAGCCCCGCAACAAGTTCGTGGCTGGCTTCATCGGCTCGCCCAAGATGAACTTTGTCGAAGGCCCCGTCGCGCAGCAGCAGGGCGCGGATACCATCGGCATCCGTCCCGAGCACATCACAGCCTCGGCCACCGATGGTATGTGGAGTGGCAAGGTCGGCGTGGCCGAGCACTTGGGGTCTGACACCTTCTTGCACGTGCACGAAACCGGTCTGGCGGAAACCATCACCGTCCGCGTGAACGGCGAGTTCAGCCTGCGTCATGGGGACACTGTCTACCTGACGCCCGAAATGGACAAGCTGCACAAGTTCGACGGGCAGGGGCTCCGGATCGCATGACACGTCTCGCTGGCAAAACAGCCATAATCACAGGCTCGGCGCGCGGGATTGGCCGCGCCTTTGCCGAACGTTATGTCGCCGAGGGCGCGCGCGTCGTGATTGCGGACATCAACCTCGATGCGGCGTCGAAAACCGCAGCCGAGATCGGGGAGGGCGCCATCGCCCTGCCCATCAATGTCACCAATCAGGACAGCATCGATCTGTGTGTCCGCGAGGCGGTCAAGCAACTTGGCGGTATTGACATCCTGATCAACAACGCCGCGCTCTTTACCGCGGCGCCCATCGACGAGATCGAGCGCCGCGACTACGACAGAGTGTTCTCGATCAACGTCGCTGGCACGCTGTTCACCATGCAGGCGGTCGCCCGCCACATGATCGAACGCGGGCAGGGCGGCAAGATCATCAACATGGCTTCGCAGGCCGGTCGTCGCGGTGAATCCTTGGTGGCGGTCTATTGCGCCAGCAAGGCGGCGGTGATCAGCCTGACCCAGTCCGCGGGTCTGAACCTGATCCAGCACGGGATCAACGTGAACGCCATCGCCCCCGGTGTGGTGGATGGTGAACACTGGGACGGCGTGGACGCCTTCTTTGCGAAATATGAAAACAAGGCCCCCGGTCAGAAGAAGAAAGAGGTCGGCGAGGCCGTCCCCTTTGGCCGGATGGGCAGCGCGCAGGATCTGACCGGAATGGCGGTCTTTCTGGCAAGTGATGATGCCGAATACGTTGTGGCGCAGACCTACAACGTGGACGGCGGCAACTGGATGAGCTGAGGCCCCGACATGGCTACCCCCCTCTCACTGAACACACTGGACCAACTGCCCGAGACAATCGGCAAGCCGTCCTATGCCCGCGCTGACCTGAGCGGCGGGATCCTGCACTTCGGTGTGGGGAACTTCCACCGCGCGCATCAGGCGACCTATCTGCACCAGCTGTTCAATCAGGGCAAAGGCCATGATTGGGCGATCGTAGGCGCAGGCGTGATGGAGGGCGACAAGCGCGCCCGCGACGTGCTGGCCGCGCAGGACTGGCTGACCACCTTGGTCGAGCAAGAGGCAGATCACAGCGGCGCGCAGATCATCGGCTCTATGGTGGATTATCTGGAACCGGCGAATGCAGCGGCGATCATTGCCAAGCTGGCCGATCCAGCGATCCGCATCGTGTCCACCACCATCACCGAGGGCGGCTATTTCCTCGATGCGACGGACACCTTTGATCCGACCCATCCGGCGATTGCCCATGATGGCGCGAACCCCGATGCCCCCAAAACCGTCTTCGGCATGATCGTCGCTGGCCTGAAGGCCCGCCGCGACGCTGGCCACGCGCCCTTTACCATCATGTGCTGCGACAACATTCCCCACAACGGGAACGTGACCCGCAATGCCGTGGTGGGCACCGCGAAACTGTCGGACCGCGATTTCGCGGATTGGATCGTCACAAACGTGGCCTTCCCGAATTCGATGGTGGATCGCATCACCCCCGCAACCTCGGACCGCGAGCGTCAAATCGCGGCGGATGAGTATGGCATTCAGGACGGCTGGCCCGTCTTCTGCGAAGGCTTCATCCAGTGGGTGATGGAAGACAACTTCCCCCTGGGCCGTCCGGAGCTCGAGGCTGTTGGCGTTGAATTCGTTGAGGATGTTGCTCCCTTCGAGCTGATGAAGCTCCGCATCCTGAACGGAGGCCACGCAGCCATCGCGTATCCGGGCGGCCTGCTTGATATTCACTTCGTGCACGAGGCGATGGAGCATCCGCTGATCAATGCCTATCTCGCGAAGCTAACCCGCGAAGAGATCCTGCCGGGCATTCCGCCGGTGCCGAACACCGACACCAGCGAGTACCAGAAGCTGATCGACCGCCGGTTCTCGAACCCCAAGATCGGCGATACCATCCGCCGGCTGTGTCTGGACGGCTCGAACCGCCAGCCCAAATTCATCGTGCCCCAAATCCGCGACGCGCTGGCCAGCAGCGGCAGCATCAAAGGTCTGGCGCTCGAGAGCGCCCTGTGGTGCCGCTACTGCTATGGCACCAGCGAGAGCGGTGCGGTGATCGAGGCCAACGATCCCAGCTGGGACATGCTGGTCGCGACCTCGGCCGAGGCCAAGGAAGACCCACAGGCATGGTTGACCGGCCTGCCGGCCGTCTACGGCGATCTGGCCCAGAACGAAGCGTTCTCCACCGCGTTCGCCGCGGCGCTGAATGCCCTGTGGGCCGATGGCACCGCAGCGGTTCTGACCAAGTATCTCGAGGACCAGCCCCTGTGAGCGACCAGCCGGAACCTCGCCTCGTAATCTTTGATTGCGACGGCGTCTTGGTGGACAGCGAGCCGATTTCGCTGTCCGTCATGCGCGAGGTTCTGGCAGAGCAGGGCTGTCATCTGACCGAAGCCGAAGGCTACGAACAACTGCTCGGGCGGTCGATCTCGACGATTGCCCGAACACTTCAGGAAGAGCGGGACTGGACACTGGACGACAGCCACCTCGAGGTCATGCGCCAACGCCTCTACGCGCGGTTCAAAGCTGAACTTGCACCGATTGCCCATGTGGCAGACGCGATTGACGCTATGGACTGGCCCGTGTGCGTGGCATCCTCGAGCCAGCCGGACCGGATCAAAACCTCGCTCGAACTGACGGGGCTCTACCAGAAATTCGCACCCAATATCTTTTCATCCAGCATGGTGCGCCGCGGCAAACCTGCGCCGGACCTGTTCCTCTATGCGGCCGAGAAAATGGGCGTCGCGCCCAAGGATTGCGTCGTGATCGAAGACAGCCCCGCAGGGATCAAGGCGGCCCAGAGCGCAGGTATGCGTGTGATCGCCTTTGTTGGCGGGGGCCACGCAGCGCCCGCGCGGCTTCGTGAACAGGCGGAATTATTAGTACCGAATGGAGTGGTTGAAACTATGTCCGACTTGGTTGCAACATTACAGACCATTCGTTGAAGGCAGGGCCGTTCACATGACTCAATACGTTTGTGCCGTCGATGTCGGTACAGCCAGTGCCCGTGCGGCGCTATTTGATCGTGATGGCACCAGGCTGGCCAAAGCGGTGCATCCCATTGCGCTCTACCAGATGGAAGGGGCGCGGGCCGAACACAGCTCTGAAAACATCTGGGAAGCGGTTGGGATTTGCGTGCGGCAGGTCGTGGCGGGGATTGATCCTGCAGACGTCGTTGCGATTGGCTTCGACGCCACGTGCTCTTTGGTGCTGCGCGACAAAACCGGAGCGCCCCTGCGGCTGGGGCCCGATGGACGTGATACGATCCTGTGGTTCGACCACCGCGCCGCGCCTCAGGCCGAAGTCTGCAACGCGACCGGCCATTCCATTCTGAAAGTGCAGGGCGGTACGTTCTCGCCGGAAAAGCAGGTACCCAAACTTCTCTGGTTAAAAAACCGGCGCCCCCATTTGTGGGAGCAACTCGGAGCGGCCTATGATCTGGCGGACTTCCTCACGTTTCGCGCCAGCGGATCGAATGCGCGCTCTGCCTGCACGATCACTGCGAAATGGAGCTATCAACCAGAGCGCGGTGGGTGGCAGGATGATTTTCTCCAGCAAATCGGACTGAGTGAGCTGTCCGAGAAGGCAAACATGCCCTGTGCTGTGACACCGCTTGGGACCTCTGTGGGAACACTCACCTCGGACGCGGCTGAACATCTGGGCCTTACGTCTGAATGCAAGGTTGCGACAGGCATGGTTGACGCCTTTGCAGGTGCATTGGGGGCCGTGGGCCATTGTCCGGGCGATAGCCTCGGGGATGGGTCCGACCTTGCTCTGATCGCCGGAACATCCTCTTGTGTGATGTCCGTGAACCGAGACCCTTGGGCGATCCGAGGAGTCTGGGGCCCCTATGCGGACGCGATCTTGCCAGGATATTGGGTCAGCGAAGGGGGGCAATCAGCCACCGGCGCCTTGCTCGATTTCATCCTGCGGAACTTTGGCCCCGACAAAACCGAAGCCCCCGAAGCGCACCAACGGGTTGAAATGCGCCTCCGACAGATGCGAGAGGCCGAAGGTCCGCGCTTGGCCGATGGGATTCATATTTTGCCCGACGTGAACGGCAATCGTTCTCCCTTTGCCGATCCGCAGATGCGGGGTGTGATTTCTGGGCTGACCATGGATCAGAGCTTTGACAGCGTGTGCAAACTCTATTGGCGTGCGGCGGTGTCCTTGGCCTTGGGGCTGCGTCAGATCATCGAACATATGCGGTCAAAAGGTCCTGCGATCCGTGTCCTTCACGTGACGGGCGGCCATGTCCGCAGCGATTTGCTCTTGCAGCTTTATGCAGACGTGACGGGCTGCGAGGTCCAGATCGCCGCCGAGGGCGAGGCTGTCCTGCTTGGGACGGCAGCTCTGGCTGCGGTGACCGGCGGGCTCTATCCCGATCTGATTTCTGCGGCGACCGAGATGCGGGAAGACGGCCGGATGTATCGCCCCGACCCCGAAGCCCAGAGCATTTACGACGAAGACTACGCGATCTTTCTCCGGATGCAGGCGCACCGCGACGAATTGAACGCTATGAGACAGAAGACAAAGGGCTGAAACATGTACCTCGGGATTGATTTGGGCACCTCTGGTGTCAAAGCCCTTTTGATGGATGAAACGCAGCGGGTCGTTGCGAGTGCCACAGCAGCGCTTACTGTCCAGCAGCCAAAACCCTTGTGGTCAGAACAGGATCCGGCCGACTGGATCGCGGCAGCAGATGCGGCGATCCTTGAGTTAAAGGTCAAGGCCCCAAAGGAACTGGCAGCGCTGAAAGGCATTGGCCTATCGGGTCAGATGCATGGGGCAACTTTGCTGGACGCTGCCGACGATGTGCTGCGACCCTGCATCCTGTGGAATGATGTGCGCAGCCACAAAGAAGCGGCGGAATTGGATGCACAGCCGCAGTTCCGAGAGATTTCGGGCAACATCGTGTTTCCAGGCTTCACTGCTCCCAAACTGGCTTGGGTCAGGAACAACGAGCCAGAGATTTTTGACAAAGTGGCAAAGGTCCTGCTGCCCAAGGATTACCTGCGGCTTTGGCTGACTGGCGATCACGTGTCAGAAATGTCGGATGCGGCGGGCACTTCCTGGCTCGATGTTGGGGCGCGTTCTTGGTCGGATGAACTGCTCGAGGCCAGCGGGATGCGGCGTGAGCAGATGCCGGACTTGGTCGAGGGCAGCGAGGTTTCTGGCACCCTGCGGACCGAACTCGCGCAGCGCTGGGGCGTTCCTGCCGATGTCGTCGTCGCCGGTGGGGCAGGGGATAACGCGGCCTCTGCGATCGGGCTGGGGACGATTGGCGCCGGAGACGGGTTTGTATCGCTCGGCACCTCAGGCGTCGTTTTCGCGGCAACGGATAAATACCTGCCGAAACCCGAGAGCGCGGTGCACGCCTTCTGTCATGCTCTACCAGAAACTTGGCACCAGATGGGAGTGATCTTGTCCGCCGCATCTGCGCTGGGTTGGTTTGCGGGCATCACGGGTCAGTCAGCTGCAGCCCTCTCCGATGCAATCGGACAAGAGGTGCAAGCGCCTGGTGCAGTGACATTCCTGCCTTATTTGTCCGGCGAACGGACGCCCCACAATGATGCAATGCTACAGGGCAGTTTTACAGGGCTTGGTCACGCGACAGATAGTGCTGCAATGACCCGTGCGGTCCTCGAAGGTGTAACTTTCGCCTTAAAGGAGAACCTGATCGCGCTGCAACGCGCCGGCGGCCGCGTTGATGCGCTGCTTGCTGTCGGTGGCGGCGCGCGTTCGGCCTACTGGTTGCGCCTGATTGCAACAGTTCTGGAAGTGCCGGTTCAGATCGCCGCTGACGGGGATTACGGCGCTGCCTTTGGCGCGGCGCGGTTGGGCATGTTGGCTGCCACTGGTGCCGCGCCCTCGGAAATCTGCAGCAGACCGGTGATTCAGACCGAATATGCCCCCCAAGACGCCCTAAAATCAGCATTCGACGATGCATTTGCACGCTACCAGGCACTTCGTCCTGCTCTCAAAATGACACGGAACTGATTCGGAAACGCACCCCATACTTGCGGATGTAGACCCCTCTCCTTGGAGAAGAGTGAAAAAAATCAGCCTCTGTCTGCGTGAGAAAACGGTGAAATCTTAAGTTGCCATTAACTAAATTTTGCAATTCTGAATTGTGGAAACAGGCTATTTTCAAGTCCGGACGTTCAAATCCGTGTGGATATGCGTTATATCCATAGGGGTAAGGTATCTCCCTTCGAGATATCTGTGGTGACGGATGGTGACATTGGAACAGTTTTCGAGCGAGCAGACCCGGGCAGTGGTTTCGAATTCGGCTTGGCGTGTATTTTTGCAAGACGCAGCGTGGCTGGGGATGTCGGCCGAGACACGGTGTACCGTGCTTGGCGACGTGTCAGAGCCGCTCTACGAGAGCTGGATGAAAGCGGCGGACGTGAAGTTCAGCCGGGACCAACTGGACCGCATTGTTTTGCTCCATGCAATTCGTGAGCGCCTAGAGAAGCTGTTTGGTTGCGCAAATGCCTCGAGCGAGTGGCTCTTGGCCGTGCATTCAGAAAAGGACCCCGTGTTTGCAGGCCGTAGCCCGATGGAGCATGTAATCTACGAAGGCATGATCGGTCTCTATCACATTCTCACTCGGCTCGAGAAAATGATGGAAGACATTACCTCTGCTCTCACAAATTGGGAGGATGAGGATGCGGACGATCACATCTGGCCAGCTGACGACGCAACTAACAATCGCCCGCGTCTTCTGCACTAAACCGTCGGGGGTGGCAGGCGCACACGTCTCGGGCTAGTCTTTGGGAAACCGAAATTTCTCAGGCAAGTCATGCGGATACTCAGCGTCAGCACCCAACGAAACGAAGGCCCCTTTCTGCTGGAGTGGATCGCACACCAGCGGGCCTGCGGGGTCACGGACCTTCTGATTTATTCGAACGACTGCACGGATGGCAGTGACACGATGCTGGACGCACTCGATGCGGCGGGCGTTGTAACTCATGTGCGCCAAGAGGTGCCCGAGGGCGAAAGTGTCCAATGGACCGCGCTGAAGGCCGCATGGAAGCACCCGCTTCGCAAAGAGGTCGATTGGGCACTGGTCTGCGACATCGACGAGTTTCCGGTGGTCAAGGTCGGCGAGGGCACGTTCCAGGATCTGATTGCCGCCGTTCTTGGCGATTGTGACGCAATCGTCCTGCCGTGGCGGCTCTTTGGTTCTGCGGGGGTGCAACGTTTCGTCGATGCACCGGTCACCGAACAGTTTCGAATGGCGCAAGTCCCGGATGCCCGTTGGCCGGTCGCCGCGACCTTTTTCAAGACTTTGTTCCGGGTGGATGGCCCGTTCAACCAGTTTGGCGTCCACCGGCCCAAACAGAAAGCGCCGGCCAAAGCTGGGCTGCCTGAGTTTATGGACGGCGCGGCGCGGCCTTTGCCCGAAGCGTTTGTGAAAAACGCGAAGCGCCTGTCTTTGTTCGGGACGACCATCGGGCGAGGGCTGGTAGAGATGAACCATTATTCTCTGCGCTCAGCTGAAAGCTTCCTGATCAAGAAAGAGCGCGGGCTGCCCAATCGGACTGAAAAATCCATCGATCTGGCCTATTGGGTCGAGCGAAATTTCAACGAGGTCGAAGAAGCCGCGATCGACCGCACTGCATCTCGTCGCGCAGAGGAAACCGAGCGTTTGCTACAAATCGACGGAATGCAAGAACTCCATAATACTGCGGTCCGCTGGCACAAAGAGCGGTTCCTTGATCTGATTACCACAGAGCAGGGGCACAAGCTGTATAGCCAATTGCTGTTATCCGGAAGCAGTGTAACTCCGCCTGCCGAAGCTGCACACCAACTCGTGTCTTGGTTCCAGACGGCGTATCGGCGTTCCTTGGAAGAGATGTGAGTCGCAGCAATTGCGGTTTTCCGGTTCTGCACTCATCTCTGTGCTCGCAACTATCTTTCGCGGACTGCCCTCATTTTAACGATGCACGACGTGCAGACGCGACGTCATGCGCACAAAAGCGCTAGTGCTTGTTGTCGCGCTACGTCCATTCTTGACCATCCGGTCAACCTCCTCAAAGTTATCTTCCATTCACCAAAAAGCAGGACGGAAAAGCCGCCTGCGCGTCGAATGACAGATAAAAACCAACAGGAGAGAATGATGACCGGGATGACACGTACCTTGATGGCGGCCTTGATGGTGTCGACCATCGCAGGCGGCATGGCGACCGCTGCAACCCATCCGACCACAGGCGAAGAGCTGGCCGCTGACCAAACCTTTACCAACTGGACCCTCGACAACCCCAGCAGCTTTGACCCCCAAGTGGTCGAGGACTCGGACGGTGCCGCCATGGTGCGCAACATGTTCGAAGGCCTGATGAACCAGGATGCAGACGGCAACCTCGTGCCCGGCGTGGCCACAGGCTACACCGTGAACGACGACAAGAACGTTTACACCTTTACCCTGCGCCCCGAGGCGGTTTGGTCGAATGGCGATCCCGTGGTTGCTGGCGATTTCGTTTATGCATGGCAGCGCGCGGTTGATCCCGAACTGGCCTCGCCCTACGCGTGGTTCATGGAGCTGATGTCGATCGAGAACGCCTCGGCCATTATCGCGGGCGAAAAGCCGATCACCGATCTGGGTGTGAAAGCTATCGATGACCACACTCTCGAAGTCACCCTGTCTGCGTCGCTGCCCTATTTCGCGACCATGACCACGCACTCGACCACATTCCCAGCGCCCAAGAAGGTGATTGAGGAATTCGGCGCAGAATGGACCAAGCCTGAAAATATCGTGGTGAACGGCGCATTCATCCTCGAAGATTTTACACCCGGCGAGCGGATCGTTCAGGTGCGGAACCCGTCGTATTGGGACAACGAGCACACCATCCTCGATAAGATCGAGACCTTGGTTGTGACCGACCAGAACCAAGCGTTGACGCGGTATTTGGCTGGCGAGTTTGACCGGATCGAATTGCCAGCGGGTACTTATCCCAAGATGAAGGCAGAACGTCCCGATGAAGCGGTGAGCGTGCCGTGGCTGTGCAACTACTATTACACCTTCAACGTCAGCGATTCCGGCCCCGAGGCGTTCAAGGACGTCCGCGTGCGTCAGGCGCTGTCGCTGGCAGTCGACCGCAAGGTCATCACCGAGAACGTGATGCAGGGCGGTCAGCCCGAAGCCTATAGCTTTACCCCTGCCGCTGTGGCGGGTTTCGAGCCCCCGAAATCGGCGATGGCGGACATGACCCAAGCCGAGCGCGATGCCAAGGCCAAGGAACTGCTAGCCGAAGCGGGTTATGATGCCAGCAACCCGCTGAGCTTTGACATGATCTACAACACTTCGGAAAACCACAAGAAAGTGGCGGTTGTCCTGAGCCAGATGTGGAAGCAGAAGCTAGGGGTTGAGGCGAACCTTGCGAATATGGAATGGAAGACCTTCCTGGATACGCGCGGCCGTCAGGACTTTGCTCTGGCCCGCGGCGCATGGTGTGGCGACTATAACGAAGCGTCGACCTTCCTCGATCTGCTGACCACTCCGTCGGGCTACAACGACGGCAAGTATTCGAACACCGAATATGACGAGCTAATCCAGTCGGCAAAGACCGCCGAGAACGCGCCCGAGCTTTATACCGAAGCCGAAGCGATCCTTGCCGAGGAAATGCCCGTGATCCCGATCTACCACTACGCGGGGGTCATGATGATCGACACCGACCTGAAGGGCTGGCCCTATCAGAACGTCGAGCGCAACTGGTACGGCAAGAACCTGTACAAAGTCGCTGAATAAATCCTGAGAGCAGGCGTCCCGCAGCGGGCGCCTGCATCTGCCCATAGGTACCCCTCTGACATGCTGAATTACATCCTGCGGCGGCTTTTGACCGCGATCCCGACCCTATTGGTGTTGGTGATCATTTGCTTTCTGATGATGCACGCGGCCCCCGGTGGCCCCTTCACCAGCGAGCGACCTTTGCCCCCCGAAGTACTGGCCAATATCGAAGCCAAATACGGCCTGAACAAACCGCTTTATGCACAGCTTTGGGACTATTTGGTGGGGGTTGTGACCCGCTTCGATTTTGGTCCGTCCTTTATCTACAAAGACCGGAGCGTAAACGACATCATCGCTCAAGGTTTTCCCGTGACGCTGACCTATGGGACCATCAGCTTTGTGGTGGCGACGATTGTGGGTGTGGCGATGGGAGTCTTTGCGGCGCTGCGTCATAACACGTGGGTCGACTATCTGGCCGTCGGGGCGACGTTCAGCGCGCAGGCTTTGCCGAATTTCGTGATGGCGCCCATTCTGGTGATCATCTTTACATGGCAGCTGGGGTGGTTGCCTGGTGGCGGTTGGAATGGCGGACAATGGCAGTACGTGGTCATGCCCGTGATTGCACTGTCGACCAGTTATATGGCCTCGATCGCGCGCATCCAGCGCACGGCGATGCTGGAAGTTTTGCATTCGAATTTCGTCCGCACCGCGCGGGCCAAGGGGCTGCCGAACAGCACCATCATCTGGCGGCACGCGATGAAGCCTGCCTTGATGCCGGTGGTCAGCTATTTGGGCCCGTCCTTTGTGGCGATGATCACAGGCTCTGTGGTGATCGATCTCTATTTCTCGACCGGCGGTGTGGGGCTGCACTACGTCAACGCGGCGCTGAACCGCGACTATGCTGTGATGCTGGGGGTCACGATCCTGTATGGCGCTTTGACCATTATTTTCAACCTGATAGCCGACATTGTTTATGCCTGGCTTGACCCCAAAATCCGGTACTAAGGGGCCTGAGACATGATCAACAATTCAGACCGTATGGACCGGATCACCGAAGCCTTGGACGAGGCATCCGAGATCAAAGGTCGCTCTTTGTGGGCCGACGCACGCCGCCGGTTTTTTCGCAACAAGGCCGCGACAGGCGCAGTCGTCGCACTTTTCCTTGTGGTGGTGTTCGTTATCATCGGACCTTCGTTCGCCGTCTGGTCGAACGAGGAAATCGACTGGAATGTCATGGGGATGGTCGCCGAAAAGGGCGCGCCGTCCATCGAGAGCGGCCACTTCTTTGGCGTCGACGAGTTGGGGCGCGATCTCTATTCGAGGACCATACAAGCCACTCGGACATCCCTGATCGTGGGAGTCATTGGCGCGATTGTGGCCGTGACCATCGGCACCATCTATGGGGCGACGGCGGGCTTTGTTGGAGGCTGGGTTGACGGGCTCATGATGCGCTTTGTCGATATCATGATCGCCATTCCCTATATGTTCATCATCATCCTTCTGATGGTGATGTTCGAACGCTCGTTCTTCATGCTGTTCGTCGGGATCGGGATTATCAGCTGGCTGGAAATGGCGCGCATTGTACGCGGGCAGACCCTGTCCCTGAAGAACCGCGAATTTGTCGAGGCGGCCAAAGCCTGCGGTGTCGGCTGGTTCACCATCATCCTGCGCCACATCATCCCGAACCTGCTGGGCCTTGTGGTCGTTTTCGCATCACTCCTCGTGCCGCTCATGATCCTGATCGAAAGCTTCATCAGCTTCCTCGGCCTTGGGGTCCAAGAGCCGCAAACCTCGCTCGGGGCCCTGATTTCCGAAGGGGCGGGCACGATCCTCTATGGCACTATCTGGCAGCTGTTCATCCCGCTGTTTTTCTTTCTCGTCACCATCATCAGCCTGTTCTTTATCGGCGATGGCCTGCGCGACGCCCTAGACCCGAAGGACCGCTGACATGAGTGTTTTCGAGGTAAAAGACCTGACTGTCACCTTTGACACCCCCGACGGGGCGGTCGAAGCGGTCAAAGGCGTGAACTTCCGCATCGGCGCGGGGGAATGTCTTGGGATCGTGGGCGAGTCCGGTTCGGGCAAATCGCAAACCTTTATGGCTGCGATGGGGCTTCTGGCCGACAACGGGAGGATCACAGGCTCGGCGCAGCTGAACGGGCAGGAACTGATTGGCCTGCCCGTGGCCAAGGCCAACAAGATCCGCGGCGCGTCCATGTCCATGATCTTCCAAGACCCGCTGACCGCGCTAACCCCGCACCTAACCGTGGGCCAGCAGATGGCAGAGGTTCTGAAATTCCACAAAAGCCTGCGCGGGGCCGAAGCGCGGCAGCAGTGCTATGAATGGCTCGACCGCGTCCGCATTCCCGAAGCGCGGGCGCGTCTGGACCAGTATCCGCACGAATTGTCCGGCGGGATGCGCCAGCGGGTGATGATCGCGCAGGCCATGCTGTGCAATCCGCGCCTGTTGATCGCGGACGAGCCGACGACGGCGCTGGATGTCACCGTGCAGGCCGAAATTCTGGACCTGATGGCGAACCTGCAGCGCGAAGAGGGAACCGCGATTGCGCTGATCACGCACGACATGGGCGTCGTAGCCCGCATGTGTGACCGGATCTGCGTGATGAAGCACGGCGCCTATGTGGAGGAAGGCAGCGCTAGCGACATCTTCTACGCGCCCAAGGACTCCTATACCCGCAAGCTTCTGGACTCGATGCCGCGCATCGATGCTGAAGAGATCGCGATGAACCCCGTCAGCGACGCCGATCCGCTGCTCAAGGTCCGCGATGCCAAGGTGCATTTCCAGGTGAAAAAGACCGGCGGTATTTTCCCCAAATCCCAGACCTTGCGCGCCGTGGATGGTGTCAGCTTTGATCTTCGGGCGGGGGAAACGCTGGGGGTCGTGGGCGAGTCCGGCTGCGGGAAATCCACCTTGGCTCGCGCGGTCCTGCAGTTGTTGCCCGAAGTACAGGGCAGTGTCAGTTGGCTCGGCCGTGATCTGGATGGCATGACCAAACGCGAGATGACCCGCCAGCGCAAAGACTTGCAACTGGTGTTTCAGGACCCGCTCGCCAGCCTTGATCCGCGCATGACGATCAGCGCATCGATCGCCGAACCGCTGAAAACCTTTCGTCCTGACCTTGGTCCCAGCGCCCGCAAAAAGCTGGTGGCCGAGATGATGGAGAAGGTCGGTCTGGATGTCCGCATGATCAACCGCTACCCGCACGAGCTGTCTGGCGGTCAGAACCAGCGTGTCGGCATTGCGCGCGCGATGATCAACAACCCCAAGCTGGTCATTTGCGACGAGGCAGTGTCGGCGCTGGACGTGTCCATTCAGGCCCAAATCATCAAGCTGCTCAAAGAGTTGCAGAGCGATCTTGGCCTGTCGATGATCTTTATCAGCCACGATCTGGCTGTGGTTCGCGAGATCAGTCACCGCATCATGGTGCTCTATCTGGGCCGCGTGGTCGAACTGGCGGACCGCCGTGCGATCTACGAAGCAGCAAGGCATCCTTACACACAGTCGCTGATTTCAGCGGTGCCGATCCCTGATCCGGACCTCGAACGGGCGCGGGCGCGGGTGAAATTGCCCGGAGAACTGCCTTCTCCGCTGGAGCCGGGGGCACAATTGCGCTTTCTTCCGTCGAAAAAGGCGGAAAGGGGCTATCTGCCCATACTTCAAGAGGTTGCGCCAAATCACTGGGTGGCAGAACATGACCCCATCGAGGAGATTCTGAAGGCAGGGTAATGAAACCTAAGTTGCGTGCGATCTGGGATGCGGGGGTGGCAGCCGCCGATCCCGCTGGTGCTGTTACACGGGCGTTGCCCGATTTGGATCTCGGCGATCCCGCACATCTGAGCGTTGTGGCGGTTGGCAAGGCCGCCCCGCGGATGATTGCGCCGGTGCTCGAGACTGTGACACCCGCCCAATCCCTGATCGTCACCCATCGCGAGAATGTCTTTGACGATCTTGGGGTGAAGGTCATGCGTGCAGGCCATCCGGTCCCTGATCCCGAAGGCGAGGCTGCGGCCAATGCCATTCTGGAGATGGCCGAGGGGTTGGGTAAAGACGATCATCTGCTGATCCTGATCTCCGGCGGTGCGTCGGCCATGTTGCCTGCGCCTGCCAAGGGTCTGACTTTGGGCGACAAAATCTCGGTGACCAAAGCGCTTTTGGCTAGCGGTGCGCCGATTGAGGTGATGAACCTCGTGCGCCAGCAACTCAGCCGGATCAAGGGTGGTGGACTTGCCATCGCAGCGGCTCCTGCGCGGGTGACGGCCTTGGTTCTGTCGGATGTGATCGGCGACGACCTGCGGGCTGTGGCCTCGGGCCCGACGCTGTCGCCTCTGGGCACGCCAGAGGATGCGGTGCAGGCCCTGCGCGGGTACTTCTGCTATGGCAAGGTCCCTCAGGAAGTGCGGAACCACCTGCGCGAGGCCCCAAAAACCCGCGATGTGCCCAAGACGGACACGCGGATCGTTGGCTCGAATGACGTCTCTGTTGCGATCATGAAAGAGCAGGCCCCCGAAGCGAAAATCCTGACGCCGCCGCTGACCTGCGATGTCAAAGAAGCGGTCGAGCGTTTGGCGAAACTGCCTGCTGGGCTCTGGCTGATCGGCGGCGAATGCACCGTTCAGGTCAAAGGCAAAGGGATGGGCGGCCGAAACCAAGAGCTTGCTCTGCGTCTGGCGATGAAGGCTGAAGAAGAGGGCTGGCCTGCGGGCTGGACCTATATTCAGGGCGGTACCGATGGGCGCGACGGCCCGACCGATGCGGCTGGGGCCATTGTGAATGGCCAGACCCTGAAAAAGATACGCGCGGCAGGGGTGGACCCCGCCGCGGCGCTGAAGAACAACGATAGCTATCACGCGTTGAAAGCGGCCGGCGATCTGCTGGTGACAGGCGCCACCGGAACAAATGTCGCCGACCTTGGCGTGCTCTACCGCCCTTAATCGTGGTGGTAGGCGCGCTCGCCGTGGACCGCCAGATCGAGCCCTTCGTGCTCGGTCTCGGCGTCCACGCGCAGCGGGAAGACGATCGCGACCACTTTGGCGAGGATGAAGCTGACAACCAGCGTGTACACACCGACAACCGCCAGAGCACCCAGCTGAGCGGTCCAAGTGCCCGCGCCGAACGCTGCGATCATGATGGTGCCAAAGATGCCGCCGACGCCGTGAACCGCGAACACATCCAAAGTGTCGTCGATCTGCATCTTGTTGCGGATCAGGTTAACCGCTTCCTGACAGAGAACACCTGCAACCAGACCGATGATCAGGGCCTCGATCGGGCCAACAAAGCCAGATGCGGGGGTGATCGAAGCTAGACCCGCGATGGTGCCGGTGACTGCGCCGATCAAGGACGCGCGGCCGAACTTGATGCGCTCCCACGCGGCCCAAGACAGGGTCGCTGCCGCAGCCGAGATATGGGTCACGGTGATCGCCATGGCTGCGCCACCGTCAGCCGCCAGTTGCGAGCCGCCATTAAAGCCGAACCAACCGACCCACAGCATGCCTGCGCCAGCGGCAACCATCCCGGGATTGTGCGGGGGCTTGCCCGAGTCCTTGCGGCGACCCAGCATGATCGCCAGCAAGAGCGCGGCCAGACCTGCGGTTTCGTGCACAACGATGCCACCGGCAAAGTCCTTGGTGCCGGTTTCGCCCCAGATGCCGCCGTCTGCCATCAGACCGCCGCCCCAGATCCAGTGGGTCACGGGTGCGTAGACCAGCAGCATCCACAGCGCCGAGAACGCCAGAACAAAGCCAAAGCCAATCCGCTCCACATAGGCGCCCACGATCAGCGCGGGGGTGATCACCGCAAAGGTCATCTGGAAGGCAAAGAACAGAACCTCGGGCAGGGTGCCCGACAGGGTGTCTGCGTCGATGCCGTTCAGGAATGCTTTGCCAAGCCCACCCCAGAGCGCGTCGCCCTCGCCGAATGCGATCGAATAGCCTGCGATCAGCCAGAGTACGCTCATCAGTGCCGCGATCATAAACACGTGCATAAAGACCGACAGAACGTTCCGTGCCCGCACCAGACCGCCATAGAACATGGCCAGACCCGGCAGGGACATAAACAGTACAAGAGCGGTCGCCACGAGGATCCAGGCGGTATCTGCTCCGTTCATTTCAATTCCTCCTGCGTTTGGTTGCGGGAGGCATACGTTCATATTTCGCGGAAGAAAGGGGCAAATTTGATATCAGATGTACAAATGCTCATCATTTTACAAAGTGCACATCTAGTAACCTCTTTAGGGGTCAATGTGATTACTAAATAGTCACTTTGAAAATCATAATCTGCACATCTTTTAGCCATACGGGCTGGATCGTAGATTAGAATGTAGGCGCCACGCTTCTCTTAGTCGAAGGGCGCGAATGCTCCGTACCCCCCTTGGGTAAAGAGCAATGGTGAGCCCGAAGTCGCATGTGCGCGCAGGACACGGCCAACAGCGATGGCGTGATCCCCAGCCTGGTGGAGATCGTAGGCTTCGCACTCGAACCGCGCCAGAGTTTCGGTCAGGACGGGCACGCCAAATTCGTTTTCCGTCCATGCGCAGTGGTCAAAGGCAAACCCGTCCTTGGCAAAGGCGAGCCCAAGGTCCAACTGCTCGGCTGAGAGAACGTGAATTCCGTAGTGCTGCGCCTTGGCAAACAGGGAGTAGCGGTTGGAGGCGTGCGCCGGACACCAAAGTACCAGCGGCGGGTCCAAAGAGACTGCACTGAAACTGTTCGCCGTCATTCCCATAGGACCGCTTTCGGTCATGCAGGTAACGATTGTGACGCCCGTTCCAAAGCACCCGAGCACGTTTCTGAAATCCCGCTGACGGTCCGGTGTCGGCGTGAATCCATTCAAAGTCGTGACGTCGGTCATAAGAAGTCCCTTTGGCTCGTTTGCATCGCGCTCAAACCACGTTTCGCGACAAAGTTCGACCAATAATCTTTCAGCTGCCCGATGTTTTGAAGAGCGCCAGAAGAGGCCGTAGTGATTCGCGGTAACGCAGCCACAGTCAGGTAATCCCTCAGCGATTGGAAACCAGTCCTTGGTTGAGAAATACCCTGTTGCGGGCAACTTTGTTCGATCTTGATGCGTCTTTTCTCGAGTAGGGATTGCGAAAATCTTGAAGCGGATTAGCAGCACGGACTTTTCGCAGCAGGTCTAAATTTGTTAGCCACACAGACGAAACACGACGGAGTGTTTCGCTGCGCAGGTGCAATTTAGCGTAAATGGGGTGCGGGAAGTTGTGCTGCAGCGCAGAATTGGGCAGACGAGTGGGGCTCTATTCGTTGCAATGTCTTACGTCTTACGTCTTGCGTCGAGACCGCTTTGGGATTTGGTAATGCTCGACATTGATCGCCCAATCGAATTGCAGGTCCTGAAAATGTAAAAATGCAAAACTGTGAAACGTTGGACGATACCCTCTCGGGTTTAGAACTTTGCTTTGATCCCGCTAAACAACAAAAAAGGGCGGCAAATTCGCCGCCCGTCTTTGGTGATGAAATACTCTTAAGTATAGGTCAACTATAGCCGAAAGACCTATCGTAATCGAGAGGTTTTGTGAAAATTTGTTAATTTCTTGGCTGATGATGCGGGCGATTGACTGTTTTTGAGGCATGCAGCATCGGCGCTTGGGGCTCGGCACTGTGACCCAGGAACCGCGCACCAGCCTCGCCAGCAAGGAAAGCGAGCCGACCGCCGACGATGGTCGCCTCGATCAAGCGGGTCTCTTCATTGATAATAACCAGATCGGCGCGGCGCCCCATGGCAATCGTGCCGCGGTCGGGAAGTCGCATGATTTCGGCTGGTCTTTCGGACACGAGCGACCAGGCCGCGGGCAGACTTACACCATGATTGTCCACCAACAGCCATACCGCTTTGAGGAGCGATGGGTAATAGAAGTCAGAGGCAAGCGCATCGCATGTCTGTTGCTTGACCAGTTCCATCGCCGCAACGCGGCTCTTTTGCGGCCCGGAATGGAATGCGGAACTTGCCGATAGAACAACGGGGTCGCCCATGGCTTTGGCAGCGGCGGCCGAGCGTCGCGATCTCGGGAATTCACAAATCTTCGCGCCGATCATCGCATAGGTTTCGCGGGTTTCGCCGTCCAGATCGCCACTGCTGCCGTACAGGACACCCATCTCGTCAAAGACCTCGGCCAGTCGACACAGATGGCGCGGGACTTCGCGGCTGCGTTCCTGCGCGCGGCGTAGCCTTTGGCGAAACGCTTGCACTCCGGCCGCATCAAGCGCGGTCAACTCGCCGGACATCAGGGTTTCATCGCGCAGCGTTTCGAGCATGTCTTCGATCGTATTCTGGAAGACCACGTATCCCACACCGTACCGCCGGACTGCCGCCATCAGGCGCGCGGCCGTATCCACCATATGGGTTTCGCACTGCAACGCGATGCGAATGTCTGTGAGCGCCGCGCTGCGATAAAGCTGGTGCGCGGCCATAAATGTCTCTGCGAAATCAGGGCCGTGCAAGCCGCCGTGCCAAGACCATCCGTGCGAGAGATAGGCCGTCGTCACACCATTTGCCGCTGCTTCCCGATCAGTACTGGCCAGCGCGGTCATCGGATCGAATTGCGCGGTGGGCTGAGGGGCAAGATGCCGTCCGAAAGCGCTTCCGTGAAGGTCGATCATTCCGGGCAAGACATAGTAACCAGTCAGGTCGACTTCGGGCAGAGGACCACGCGTGATCCGCCCGTCCGCGATCGCGACCGATCTGGACTGAAGGGCGCCGTCGCGCAAAGTGGTTGCGCCGACAAGGCGCAAGGGCGGAAGAAGACGGGTCATCGCTCTGCTCGGAATGATTGTTCCGAACGTGATAGTCCACATATGTTTCGGGCATGTGACAGGTGCCCGCTATTTGCAAAATGGACTGAAAAATCGAGCGAAATTATCCGCGGAATGGATACCGATGTAACATATGGAAGCGTCCGTCATCCGCCTCGCCGAACAGGCAGAGCGACCGGATTTTCAGGGGGCGGGGCAGAACCTCGGGCAGAGTGTCCTCTAGGACGAGGCGGGTTTGCTCGGCAAGTTCGGGGCTCACGCGGCTGCTTAGGGTCAGGTGGAACCGGAATTCCTCCATCACGTAAGGGTAGCCCCAACGGTGCAACAGCTCCAACTGGGTTTCGGTCAGCCGCGCCGGATTGCGCCGTGCGATATCTGCATCGCTCAAGGGCGCTCGAAAGGCATCCAGCGCCTTCACGACCTTGGACGCCATCGCGCGCAATTCGGTCGTGTCACCTTCGGGCACCAAAGCCAGAAAGCCGCCAATGCGCGTCAGTTTAAGCCCCTCAACGCGCACGGGACTCATCCCTGCCATCAATGCCGTCGCGGCTGCATGAAGCGCGCCGATGTCCACGCCGCGCGCGAGTCTGAAGGGTGGCTTAACTGTGCCGTGGAATCCATACTTACGCGGCGTGCGCGTGATGTCGTCCATCGGCAGGCCGTACGGGGGATGTGGAATGTCGCAACCTGCAACGGGGTCCCAACCGAGCCAACGCTTCCCGAACTCGGCAAAGCGCGTTGCCTCGGGCGCGTAGTAGATCGCGTAGCGCTTGAAACCTTGCATGGCGCCCTCTCGTTCGGTGCTGTTCTGCTACCCCAAGAGATAGCAGAACAAAATCAGAGCGGTACCCTTTGTTTCCAGATTTCCGACGAAAGCCGATCAAGCGGGTGTGTTCAGGTCCTGTAGCAGGCGGCCGTGTTTGCGTGTTTCCGCAATGACTTCACCAAATGTGTTCATGCCCTGTGCTTTCAGCATCGGGATCATTGCACAAAGAACCTCTGCAGTGGCGCGCGCATCCCCAAGGGCGGTATGCCGTAGGTGTTCGGGGATCGTGATCCCGAGCCGTTCGCAAATCGCATCCAGAGTGTGTTTTGCTGACGCCCCGAAAAGAACCGCAGAAACAAGGACGGTATCCAAGATCGGATGATTGAAAGTCAGGCCGCTTTCTTTGCTCTGGCGATGCAGAAACGCCATGTCAAAGGGCGCGTTGTGGGCGACAATCACCGAGCCGGTGCAGAAGGCGTGAAAGCGTTTGGTGACACTGTCAAAATCGGGCGCTCCGCGCACCATGCTGTCACTGATCCCGTGCACCTTGGTCGAGGCCGCAGGAATCGGACGTTTCGGGTCCACCAACGTGTCGATGGACTCTCCCTCGACAATCCGTCCGCGCAGCACGCGCATAGCACCGAGCTGCACAACGTCGTCTTTGTGCGGCAAAAGACCTGTGGTCTCGGTATCAAAGACCACATAGCTCATCTCATCCAGCGGCATGTCCGCATGGGCGTGGTCCACTGACCGCTCCATCAAAGCAAAGTCGTATGTTAGCGGGCGGCTGGCCTCGGGGGAGATCAGCGCCTTGGCGTTGTCGATTACGATCATATAGCCGGCGCCGGCCCCCAGAGGACGCAGGGTTGCATCGTATTCCTGCTCGCATTGGATTCCGCGCAAGGTGCAAGAGACCTCTTGTCCGGTTTTGACCAGCTTGGCGTGGGCGCCCACCAACTCACGCTCGGACAGATATTCTGTGATTGACGCGCCCATCCGGGGCGGGGCGATCTGGTTCAGGACTTCAGCCGCTTGTCCATCATAAAGGACGATCTGGTGGGACGGATTCACAAGGATCATCGCCACAGGAATCTCTGTGAGCAGGGCAGTGAGATGATCCCTTTCAGCCGCCAGGCGCGCGGTTGCTTGGGCAACGGCTTCGGCCTGCGTCAGGGTTGATTGCCCCAGAACATGGCTAATCGCTTGGGCGGCAGGCGCGAGATCCCCGAGGTATTTTGCGTCTTCGGCGGTCAGGTCAACATTTGCACCGGAATGGGCTCGGGTCCGCAGGTGAGACGACAAACGCAGGATCGGCTTTGCGACGTTTTCATCAAACAAGAGCCACATGGCCACAGATGTGCCCAAAATGCCAAAGCCCGCGAAAACCCCTGCGGTGATATAGCCATCGGGCGCAGCAAAAGACTGGCGCCAGCCCAGATAGAGCGCGACAGACACCACAGCGATGAGCGCTGCCGCAAAGGCCGCAAACATCAGAAAGATGCGAAGACGAAGTCCAAGATGGGTGAACATCACTGCGCCCCCCCATTCCCGCAGGCCGCAGTGACCATGGTCTCGTCCCCATCAGGGTTGGCGAAATCTTCTGCCGTCACATCATCATAGGTTTCGCCCGGGACCATCGGTAGCGTGCCGCCAGTTGCGCAATCGAACAGGATTTGCAGGCGCTGGGTGTTTTCCCAACGGGCAAAGAAATAGAGATCGCCGACCACGCGGCCCTCACCAGAGGTGTGCGCGGTCAGGCTGTTGGTGTCCAAGGCCACGAAGCGGTCGGTGATCGGGAAGACATAGGTCCAAGGGCGGTAAAAGGCGCTGCTCTCGATGGTGCTGACGACCTCGACCCCCGGTTTCAGGTTGGCGCTGCTTTGCTGGAACCACAGATATTCGTTGCTGATGGTGGTCACCAGCATTGCGAAGGCGACCGCGAATGGCGTGAGCCATTTCGGCATTCGCCCGCCAGAAATCTTGTTCAGAATGATCGCGATGCCCGCACCGCCGAAACCGGCAGCGATGACTGCAATAAATCCCCACAACATGCGCTTTCCTCCCCAAGAAGCGTAGTAATCTTAGCTCAAGGCACCTTTGCCATGGCCAATCGCCGCCTGCATTCCTTTGACGACCACGAAGGCGTCGCGCAGGTGGCTGCGTTCCAGATCCGACAGGCTGGACGGTGACATGAAGTTGTCCGGAGCCTCTCCGGCTTTGACCAGTCGGGCCTGATGTTGAAGCCTTGTTTCGGCGATCAGATCGTAGGCGTCCAGCAAATCCCGCGCACCCGATGGCGAAATCAGCCCAGCACCGGCGGCCCCTTCGAGACGGGCGCGGGTGTTAAATGCTGTTAACTGCCCCTGAAGTGCGTAGACGCGGCCCAAGTCGGCAATCGGCACGACGCCGTTATGCTTCAGGTCGATCTGGTTCTTGTGCTCGCCTGATCGGATCGTCGCAAACCCGCGCAGAAGGCCCAAGGGCGGCGTATGCTTCAGCGAGTTGCTGATCATGTGCGCGACGAAGATGCTGTTGCTCGAGGCTTTGCGCAGGGTGTCGAGTTGAAGGTCTTTGAACATCGCGGTGTCGCCGCCGATGGGGCGCAGATCGAACATGACGCTGGCCAGCATCTGGGCTTCGGGGCTGGGTTTGTTGATCCAGTTCTCGAAATACCCGCGCCACACGGACAGCGGCTGGCACCAACGTTCTGCAGTCGCCATCATGTCGCCGGGGCAGTAGACGTAGCCGCAGGTGTTGAGCCCGTCGCAGACGAATTGCGCCAGACGGCGGAAGTAGTCCATCTGATCATGGGTGACGCCATCGGCGATGATCAGGCAGTTGTCCTGATCGCTGACGCCGGTTTGTTCTTGGCGACCTTGGCTGCCGCAGGCGGCCCAGAGGTAGGGCACGGGCGGAGCGCCAAGCGCCTCTTCGGCCAAAGCCAGCAGGCGGCGGGTCGCGGTGTCCGCTACGTCTGTGATCAAGCGGGTGACGACCTCGTGCCGGTTACCGGCGGCGACCAGTTGCACCAGCAGTTTGGGAATGCGCGCGGTGACAGCGGCCATCTCTTCGGCGGTGCCAGAGCCTGCAATCTCGGCCACCAATTCGGCTGAACTGACCGCTTGAAAACGGGTCAGGTCGGTTTGCGTGACGATCCCGACCAAAGAACCATTCTGGGTGATCGGGATGTGGCCGATGCGCCGTTCCATCATCGCGTGCAGCACGTCGGAGCCGATCGCCGAGGGCTCTAGGGTCATCGGGTCTTTGGTCATCACGGACGAGACATGGGTGTCGATGGGCATGCCGTCGGCCAACGCCTTTTCGGTCAGATCGCGGTTTGTCACAATTCCGACCAGCGCGTCATTTTCCAGCACGCAGAGGCAAGACACATGGCGGTCGCGCATCTCGCGGGCGGCGTCCTGAACCGTTGTGCCGGGCATGCAGAAATAAGCCGAGTGGTGCATGAAGGTTTCGACACGGCTGGTGGCCAGATCACTGCCGCGCGGGGCAGGCGTGCGCGATCGGTCAAAGAACCGGCGGGCAATCTGGTGATCGTGAACCAGTTCCGCGAACTGCATCTTTGGCAGCATCAGCAGAACGGTCGGCTCGGTTGTGGTGGCGGTGGTGACGGCTACACCTTCGCGCAGCAAACCGCGCTCGGCAAAGGAATTTCGGGGACCCAGAATGGACACGGGAATGTCGTTGGCGTCCACGACCTCGACCGTGCCGGACCACACGATATAGAGCCCGTCCAAGGGCTGGCCATGACGATAGATGGTCGCGCCCGCGGGTAGGTCCAGCACTTGGATCGCAGCGGCCAGCGTCTCGCGGTCGGCAACGGTCAGACCATCATAGGGATGCAGTCCACCGAGAAAAGCCGAAATGTCGTTCAAGGGAATCGTCATGGTTGTAATCTGTCTGATGTGAAAAGCCCTGCCCAGTTGAAACCGGACAGGGCCGAAAGGCAACCAAGGGAAGGGGCGGCGAACCGCCCCATCTGCTTGGGATTAGTGGTCAACCGCTGCGCCAGAGCCGCGGGGCGTACGTACCGATTCAACCAGAGCTTTGATTTCTTCGGGGGTGTCTTCGGTGGCGTTCGACACGAAGTAGGCAACCACGAAGTTCACCAGTGCGCCAATCGAACCGAACGAGGTCGACTTGATCGAGAGCAGCAGAGGATCAGCATCGGTGAAGCTGTTGGTGCCCGCGATGAAGAACCAGCCCTTGTGCAGGAAGATGTACACGAGGGTGACGATCAGACCTGCCAGCATACCAGCCACGGCGCCCGTGTTGTTGATGCGCTTCGAGAAGATGCCCATCATCAGTGCGGGGAAGATCGAGGCCGCTGCCAGACCGAAGGCCAGAGCAACAGTCTGCGCTGCGAAGCCCGGAGGGTTCAGGCCCAGATAGGTTGCAACCGCGATTGCCACAGCCATTGCGATACGTGCCGACAGAAGTTCGCCTTTTTCCGAGATCTCGGGATTGATCTGCGACTTGATCAAGTCGTGCGAGACCGCCGACGAGATTGCCATCAGAAGACCCGCAGCCGTCGACAGAGCAGCAGCAAGACCGCCCGCAGCAACCAGTGCGATAACCCAACCCGGCAGCTGAGCAATCTCAGGGTTTGCCAGAGTGATGATGTCACGGTTTACGTCGAATTCGTTGGCGTCTTTGTCTGCAACGTACTGGATCAGGCCGTCACCGTTCTTGTCTTCGAACTTGAGCAGACCGGTTTCTTCCCATTTCTGGACCCACTCGGGGCGCTGGTCATAGGCCAGAGGCGCTTCGGTGGTGCCATTGGGGTAAACGGTGTTAATCAGGTTCAGACGCGCCATTGCGCCAACCGCAGGAGCGGTGAGGTACAGCAGTGCGATGAAGACCAGAGCCCAACCTGCCGAGTAACGCGCGTCCTTCACGGTGGGAACGGTGAAGAAGCGAACGATCACGTGGGGCAGACCTGCGGTACCGATCATCAGCGATACGGTGAACAGGAACAGGTTCAGGGTGGTGTCGCTCTGTTGGGTGTAGCTCGAGAAGCCCAGATCGGCCAGCAGACCATTCAGGGTGGTCAGCAGGGGCTCACCAGTCGAGGTTGCATCCGCGAACAGACCCATCGGCGGCAGGAAGTTGCCGGTCAGCTGCAGCGAGATGAAGAACGCAGGGATGGTGTAGGCAAGGATCAGAACAACGTACTGCGCCACCTGGGTGTAGGTGATGCCCTTCATGCCGCCGATAACAGCGTAGAAGAATACGATGGCTGCACCGATCAGCAGGCCGGTGGTGTTGTCCACTTCGAGGAAGCGCGAGAACGCAACGCCAACGCCGGTCATCTGGCCGATAACGTAGGTGATCGACGCGATGATCAGACAGGCAACTGCAACGGTACGTGCAGTCTGGCTGTAGAAACGGTCACCGATGAATTCAGGAACGGTGAACTTGCCGAACTTACGCAGGTAGGGCGCAAGTAGCATTGCCAGCAGAACGTAGCCGCCGGTCCAGCCCATCAGGTAGGCCGAGGTGTCGTAACCGCCGAAAGCGATGATACCCGCCATCGAGATGAACGACGCTGCCGACATCCAGTCAGCACCGGTCGCCATACCGTTGACGATGGGGTGAACGCCGCGACCTGCAGCGTAGAATTCAGACGTCGAACCTGCGCGGGCCCAGACTGCGATACCGATGTAGAGGGCGAAAGTCGCGCCGACCACAATCAGGTTGAGGGTAAATTGATCCATGATATCAGGTCCTTAAATCTTATTCTTCATCAACGCCGAATTCGACGTCGAGCTTGTGCATGCGCCATGCGTAGAAGAAAATCAGAACGAGGAAGACGAGGATGCTTCCCTGTTGTGCGAACCAGAAACCAAGGTCCGTTCCGCCGATCTTGATGCCCGACAGAAGCGGACGCAGCAGAATGGCCAGACCAAAGGATGACACGAACCAGACGATCAGGCACCCTTTGATAATACTAATATTCTTCGACCAGTAGGCCGAGTTGTCCTGTTGGCTTGCCATAGGCAATCCTCCCCATTTTCCAAAAAGCTATGGTCTTGAGTAGTATTCCGGGGCGGTTCCTCCTTCGCCCCGGACACATTCTAGGAAACCTAGCTGATCGCGCTCTCGACCATTTCGGTCATCTTTGCGGTGATCGCATCGATGTCGCCCATGGCGTCCACGCGGCTAAGTTGCCCCTTTTCGTCGTAGTAGGCGATCAGGGGGGCGGTCTGAGCGTGGTACGCCTCGAGGCGGGCTCCCACGGTTTCAGCCTTGTCGTCGGCACGGCGCTTGAATTCCGTGCCTCCGCAGTTGTCACAAACACCTTCGGCAGCGGGCTGCTTGAAGCTGTCATGATATCCTTCGCCGCAACCGGCGCAGGTGTAACGGCCAGAGATACGCTCGACCATCGCTGCATCGTCGACTTCCATCGCAATGGCGGCGTTGACCGACTGGCCATTCTCGGCCAGCAGCCCATCAAGGGCTTCGGCCTGAACAGTGGTGCGGGGGAAGCCATCAAGGATGGCGCCTTTGGCGACGTCGTCCTCTTTCAGGCGGTCCCGCAGGATGTTGATGACGATCTCGTCGCTGACCAGCTCGCCCGCGTCCATTACGGCCTTGGCCGCTTTGCCCGCGTCGGTGCCGGCGGCAACAGCTGCGCGCAGCATGTCACCGGTCGACAGTTGCACCAGACCGAACTTCTCTTCGAGACGGCGGGCCTGAGTGCCTTTGCCGGCCCCGGGGGGGCCAAGCAAAATGAGAACTGCGGGTGTGGTCATGGTTGTCGCTCCATCCATCTCCATTAGCCCCGGTTCATCCGGTTTTCGATCAGCTCGTCCACGCAGCCGGGTTCGGCCAGGGTCGAGGTGTCACCCAGCGCGCCAAAGTCGTTCTCGGCGATCTTGCGCAGGATGCGGCGCATGATTTTGCCCGAACGGGTTTTCGGCAGGTTGGGCGCCCACTGGATCAGGTCTGGCTTCGCGATCGGACCGATCTCGGTGCGGACCCACTTCTCCAGCTCTTTGCGGAGCTCTTCGGTGGGCTCGACACCGTTCATCAGAGTGACGTAGGCGTAGATGCCTTGGCCCTTGATCTCGTGGGGGTAGCCCACAACAGCGGCTTCGGCGACCTTGGCGTGAGCAACCAGTGCGCTTTCGACTTCGGCGGTGCCCATGCGGTGACCGGAGACGTTGATCACGTCGTCCACACGGCCGGTGATCCAGTAGTAGCCATCCTCGTCACGGCGGCAGCCGTCACCCGAGAAATAGTAGCCCTTGTACTGGCTGAAGTAGGTGTCTTGGAAACGCTCGTGGTCGCCCCAGACAGTACGCATCTGGCCGGGCCAGCTGTCTTTCATGCACAGAACGCCTTCGGTTGCGCCAGACAGTTCCTCGCCCGAAGTGGCGTCCAGAACAACAGGCTGCACGCCGAAGAACGGGGTGGTCGCCGAGCCGGGCTTCAACGCGGTTGCGCCGGGCAGCGGTGTCAGCAAGTGACCGCCGGTTTCGGTTTGCCACCACGTGTCAACGATGGGCGCGTTGCCCTTGCCGACGACGTCGTTGTACCAGTTCCAAGCTTCGGGGTTGATCGGTTCGCCCACGGTGCCAAGGGTCTTGATCGACGACAGGTCGTATTTTTCGACGAACTCGGTGCCTTTGCCCATCAGAGCGCGGATCGCAGTCGGTGCAGTGTAGAACTGGTTGACCTTGTGCTTTTCGCAGACAGCCCAGAAGCGGCCGGCGTCGGGGTAGGTAGGAACACCTTCGAACATCAGCGAGGTCGCGCCGTTCGCCAGCGGGCCATAGACGATGTACGAGTGGCCGGTGACCCAACCCACGTCAGCGGTACACCAGTAGATGTCGCCCTCGTGGTAGTCGAAGACCAGCTCTTGGGTCATCGCCGCGTAGACCAGATAGCCGCCCGAGCAGTGAACAACGCCCTTGGGTTTGCCGGTCGAGCCCGAAGTGTAGAGGATGAACAGCGGATCTTCGGCGTTCACTTCCTCGACGGGGCAGTCGGGTGCGGCGTGATCCATCAGGTAGTTCACGTCAACGTCGCGGCCGTCGATCCAGGTGGTCTGGCCACCGGTGTGCTTGACGACGAGGCAGCGGACTTTGTCCGAGCAGTGCAGCAGAGCCGCGTCAGCATTCGACTTCAGCGGAGTGACGCGACCGCCGCGGGGCGCTTCGTCTGCGGTGATGATGACCTTGGCGCCGCAGTCGTTGACGCGGTTGGCCAGTGCGTCAGGCGAGAAGCCCGCGAACACGATCGAGTGGATTGCGCCGATACGGGCACAGGCCAGCATCGCGTAAGCCGCTTCGGGGATCATGGGGAGGTACAGGATGACGCGGTCACCCTTGGTCACGCCCTGGCTGCGCAGAACGTTCGCCATGCGGCAAACTTTGTCGTGCAGCTGGTTGTAAGTGATGTGCTGCGCTTCGTCGTCCGGATTGTCGGGCTCGAAGATGATCGCGGTCTGGTCGCCACGGGTCGCGAGGTGACGGTCGATACAGTTGTAGGCGACGTTCAGGGTGCCGTCGTGGAACCACTTGATGCTGACTTCACCGAAGTTGTAGTTGACGTCTTTGACCTGAGTGTAGGGCTTGATCCAGTCCAGACGTTTGCCGTGCTCGCCCCAGAATGCCTCGGGGTCGTTGACCGACTGGGCATACATCTCTTGATATTTCGCCGCGTCAATATGGGCGGTTTTCGCGTATTCGGTGGGGACCGGATATACCGGTTCCTTGACCTCGGCGGTTTGCGCTTGAGTGGACATTAGGCTCCTCCCTCTGTCGTTATATGGACGCCCCGAATGGGGGCAAAATGCAGCCACAGAATATGTCGGCGTCTCTCCCTTAGCGAGACATTACCAGAGTTTGAAAACAATGGAATAAGTCCCTACGTCGCATCAATTTATTTGTGAAGCCGGTTTACTCGAAAGGTAAATTTAGTAAATTAAAGGCCACCTATCTGTAAATTATCGCGATACAGCAATATGATAGATGAAAACCGCATTTCGGGTTAGCGGAGCAATTTTGCGACCAATGTCTTGGGTGGCTGCGACCGATCGGCGCAACCGTGGGGATGGTAGCGCCGGACATTTGGTTTGCACATTGGGCAAGCAAATGGTTGCGACCCTCTACTGCAGGCGCGCGGGGCGGCGGCGTCCCCGTCTGCGAACCGAGAGACTCACCGGACGCGACGCTTCGACCAGAAGCTTCTGAAACGCCACCAGCGCATCCGTTTCAGCATCGCTCTCTTCAACTCTGGCAGCGGCGGCGCCTGCCTCTTTGCGCAGGTCCAGGGCGCTATCCAGCGACAAGCACCACTGAAGGAAGCTAGCGCGTGCCAACTGATCCGGGTCTGCTTTGGTTGCGGGTGTGGCCGACAATGCGTCGACGATGGTGTTCAAGGTCATGGCGCCCTCCGCGCAAGGAGCAGGGCATAAAGGTGGAGAACGGAAGGCAGAACTAGAGCGGCCACCGCATCCACCGGAACACCCCGTCCGGGTTTGCATTACGTCGATGGCAGGTCTCCTGACTCGCGTGTCTTTGCTGGTCTTTCCCTTCCCGGCGCGCGGCCAGTGGTTGTGAAGGACAGCTCTTCGCTTACAGTTGCGGGGGCAGTCGCGGATTTACACCGCGTTCCCTTTTCATGCCGCTCCGGAAAGATACGGCAACCATCAGGGGCCACGATGACGGGAGCCAGCGCCCCCGTCAATCGGTTTCCCTTAGGCGGGCTGCGGCACTCTGGCTCTGCGCGGCCAAAGCGTCACAGCGAGCCAGAGGAACAGCACCATAAAGGACAGGCCAAAGACGGCTGCGGCGACCTCGG
This sequence comes from Alphaproteobacteria bacterium, assembly GCA_030433335.1. Taxonomy (GTDB): domain Bacteria; phylum Pseudomonadota; class Alphaproteobacteria; order Rhodobacterales; family Rhodobacteraceae; genus Donghicola. The sequence continues at coordinate 123,504 of JAUILL010000001.1, forward strand.
TAAGGGCCGGGAGCAAGGTTAACAGGCCTGCGGTGCCGATGACCAACCCGAGGGCCCTTTGCGCTGAACTCAAGGCGGTGCCGCAGACCACCCCCAGAATCCAAAGCGCCCCCAGTAACTCTGTCCCGCCGCCAATCCCCTCGACCAAAGTGACCGCGATGTGCCAGTGGCGTGCGGCCTCGGATGGGGCGAGTTGGTAGATCTGGGGCAGGGTGGAAAGAGCAACAACCGCCACTAGTCCAGCCGCAATCACCAGCGCCGACCAGACAAGACCGATACCCGCAATCCACTTTTGCCAGAGCGGCCCGTTCGTGGGCCCGAGAGCGAGGACCAAACCCAGCAACGCTAGCCCATTCACAACGTAGATCGTGAAGTACCACAGCCCCAAAAGGGTCGCGTTCTCGACGATAAAGGCCAGCGTCCGGATCGATGGCATCCCGGCAACATCCAGGTCAGCCGCCGCGAAAGCCGTGCTATAAAGAACCAGCCCGACCAGATAGGTCAGGCCGCACGTGCCCGCGGCCATCGAGGCAAAGGATCTATCCGACCACTGCATGACCGCGTCCTTTCATGCAGTTGACCACGATCTCTTCGCGCTTTTCATTGCCCTCGACCGCAGCGGTGCCCCCAAGGATCGCCGCGCCACCCAGAGCGTTTCCGACAATCTCGTCGTCGTCATCGGCAGCCATGGTCAGAAGCGCTCCGGCGGCTGCGCCGATGGCAGCGGCTCCGTAGGCTTCTTGGGTTAGTTGGGTCTGGTTCTTGGCCAAACGCTGACACGCGGCCAGATCGCTTTGAAAACCGATTTGCGTTGGGCCATCGTGAATGGGCGTGTAGTTCGCGCCGCCGTCCGAACAGGCCGACACCAGAGCCGCGCCAGCCACGACCAGAATGATATGTTTTGAAAAACCTTGCATTGTCATTGTCCCTTATCAGTGTTGACTGAGCAGGGTTTTGACCGCTTGGTCGGATTCTTTACATGACCGACGGCATCAACCGCATGGCCTCTGGTATCAAAGGTCAGGCGGTGGTTTTCAGATGCAGGTAGGTCTCTCGGAACCGGCGCTCTAGGTGGTCGCCAGCCAAAAGCGTTCCGTCGGATCCGATGGGCGCCACGTTGGTGTCAAAATTCGGGTTAAAGAACAGAGGGACCGAGATGCGTTCCTCGCTCGAGCCGATAACGCGGTGCAGGGTGGCTTTGATTTGGCCGTTGGTCCAGCTCTCCAGCATTTCCCCGAAGTTAATGATGAACGTTCCGGGTTCGGCTTGTACAGGCAGCCAAGAGCCGTCGCGAAGTTGCACCTCTAGGCCCGCAACGCCATCGGTCGCCAGCAAGGTCACGCAGCCATAATCCGTGTGCGCCGCTATTCCGAAATCCTTGGCTCCGGCGGTGGCTGGACGGCTGGGATAGTAGTTACCGCGCAGCAAAGTCATGGGCTTGGTGAATGCGGTGTCAAAGCTGCCTTCGGGCAGACCGACCGCGGCGATGATCCCGCGGAGTGTCTCCATCGCGACCCCAACGGCGCGATGCGCGTAGCCGTCCACAATCTCTTCGAAGCCTTCGGGCTGGGTCGGCCACTGGTTCGGCGCATAGCAGGTCAGGTCGGCCATCGGATCGTTGGCTGGCAGTGCGAGGCCGCTGTCAAAGACCTGCTTGTAGTCGGGGTTCGCATCAGGATCGACTTGCTCGGAATAGGGCGCGCCCCAGCCGCGGTTCGATCCCGTACGGGCCATGTTTACCGGCTCTTTGTTCGCATCGGGCAACTGAAAGAACGCGCGATAGGCCTCGATAACCTTGAGCACATCATCGGGCTTCAGATCGCTGTTCACCAAGGTCATGAACCCGACCTCTTGGGCTGCACGGCGCAGTTCAGCCATCGTTTCCGGCGCGCGGGCAATCATCTCGCGGGCGTCAATGCGGGGGATGGTGGTCATGGCAATGGCCTCTCGGGTGTCGCGTCGCGGCGGACCCTAGCGAGGTTGCCCGTCGGTTTCCAGCGTGTCCGTGGTCCTCTCCGACTTTGTGGCCTGCTTCATCAGGCCCGTGAAATCGACCAAGCCCCAAAAGCCAGAGATTTTGAAGGGCTTGAGCTGGTCTTCCCGCGCAACCAATTGGTCCTGCCGCGCCAGTTCCGAGATCTTCTCGGTCAGCGCTTCTATGTCCCGACGAATTTCCTGTGCGCTCTCGTTCCGCATGCGGCGCGAGACGGTAAAGAAGTGATCGGCAGGCGTCGTAGGGTGCGTGATCCCTTTGGCGATGAAACGCAGGTTGATTTCCCGCAAGAGCGGCAGGAGCGGGCCATTAGGGCGAAACCGGATCGGGGCGTGACTGAGCAGGCGGATTTTGTTGCCTGCATCGACTTCGGCCAAACCGAGGCGTTCCAGCGCCATCCCCATCGCGTGCAACTGATCGGGGCTGAGGTCCATCAGTCCCGCGATGTACTCTGGCGCACGCAAGTCCCGCAGTAGGATCAGAAAGTAAAAGAGCGGCGGATCGGAGGCGAGGCTGAGTTCTGTGCTCATGGGCAGGGCGATAGCCTCGGTCCGCTGACGGGCTGCGTTGTCGGTGACATCGGATAGGGACAGGTCCAGAGCCTCGCAAATTTCGATGATCCGGCTCAGCTTGCAATCCCGCGCCGCAAAGATGCGTTTGATCGTAGGTTCCGAGACACCCATGACCTCGGCGAGATCGGCGTAGGTCATGCGGCGCGCCCGCAAGGCATCCTGCAAGACTTTGAAGACATCTCCGCGCATGGAAGGCTCCTGTGATACGGGAATGAGGAGATGGGTATCGAAAAATGATACGCGAATAGCAAGTGATGTTATAAACGTATCGCCAAGTTATCCAATCTCCATCTTAAAACAAGGAGATTTCGATCATGACCACCTCGACTTTCCCAACCATGCTCGTCGGCATGGCCGCTCTTTTCGCCGCGGGTGCCGTGTCTGCCGAGCCCTTTGCGATGCCGGAATCCGCGATCTATGACGCCGCCCATGACCGTGTGATCGTCAGCAACATCAACGGTGGCTTCACCGAGCCAGACGGGAATGGCTACCTGTCCACGATCGCTCCTGATGGCGCTTTGATCCAGCAGGACTGGGTGACTGGCCTTGATGGTCCCAAAGGCATGGCGATTTGGAACGGGCGTCTGTTCGTTGCCGATGTCAGAGGCTTGGTCGAAATCGATCTGGATGCGGCGAAAATCGTCGCCATTCACGAAGCGCCGAGCGCGCAGTTTTTGAATGACGTGACGGCTTCGGACAACGCAGTGTTCGTGTCCGATCTGATGACCGATACGATCTGGCAGTTCAAAGATGGCAGTCTGATGCCTTGGGTCACGAGCCCAACGCTGAGCCATCCGAATGGCATTGCGTGGGATGGCGAGCGTCTGCTGGTCGGGTCTTGGGGGCAGGGCCTGAACGAAGACTTCTCGACCGACGCGCCCGGCGATCTGCTGTCGATTGATCCGGAGACGTTGGATATTTCTGTGGTCGCTTCGGCGATCGGCAACATAGACGGCGTGGTTGCCGCCAAGGGCCGGATCATCGTGAGCGACTGGGTCAAAGGTGAGTTGATCGAGATCCAAGATGGCGCACCCGTGACAGTGGCGGCGTTCCCCGCAGGTCTCGCGGACATTGGGAGTGACGGTGAAAATCTGTTGCTGCCCCACATGATGGAAGGGCGTGTTGAGGTCATCGCGCTGCCCTGAACGAAAACCCCCCGCGTCCTATTGGGCGCGGGGGATTTGTCTTTAGGCGGTGGTGCTGATCGCGTCGCCGAGGATACCGATCAGGGTGTCGATATTCTCTTTCTCGAAGATCAGAGGCGGCGACATCGCGATAGTTTCACCGGTGTAACGCACCATCGCGCCAGCCTTGAAGCACTTGATGAACACCTCGTAAGCCCTTGTTCCAAATTCACCTTCACGGCTTTCCAGCTCAACGCCGCCGATCAGGCCGATGTTGCGGATGTCCTTGATCGGGCCTTTGTCGCGCAGGCTGTGAACCTTTTCTTCCCAGTAGCTTTCCAGCTCTGCGGCGCGGGTCAGCAGGCCGCCCTGTTCGTAGATGTCCAGTGTCGCCAAACCTGCCGCACAGGCCACGGGGTGACCCGAGTAGGTGTAGCCGTGAAACAATTCAATCATACCTTCGGGGCCGGTCATGAAGGCGTCGTGGATGAAGCCCTGCGCGAACACTGCACCCATCGGCAGGGTGCCGTTGGTGATGCCTTTGGCTGTGGTGAACATGTCGGGGACAACGCCGAATTTCTGGCTCGCGAACGGCGTGCCGAGACGGCCGAAACCAGTGATCACCTCGTCAAAGATCAGCAGGATGCCGTGCTGGCTGGTGATCTCGCGCAGGCGCTGCAGGTAGCCCTTGGGCGGGATCAGAACGCCGGTCGAGCCGGCGACAGGCTCCACGATCACAGCCGCGATGGTTTCCGCACCGTGCAGAGCGATGATCCGCTCCAGATCATCAGCCAGATGCGCGCCATGCTCGGGCTGACCTTTGCTGAATGCATTCTCGGGCAGGTGGGTGTGGGGCAGGTGATCCACGCCGGTCAGCATGGTCCCAAAGTTCTTGCGGTTGTTGACGATGCCGCCAACCGAGATGCCGCCGAAGCCCACGCCATGATAGCCGCGCTCGCGGCCGATCAGACGGGTGCGCTGGCCTTCGCCGCGGGCACGGTGATAGGCGAGCGCGATTTTCAGCGCGGTATCAACCGACTCTGAGCCCGAGCCAGTGAAAAACACGTGCTTGAATTCATCAGGCGCGAGCGAGCGCAGACGGTCCGCAAATTCGAAGGCAATCGGGTGGCCCATCTGGAACGCAGGCGCGTAGTCCATCTCGAGCAGTTGGTTGTACGCCGCCTTGGCGATCGACTCGTAGCCGTGGCCCGCGTTACAGCACCACAGACCCGCGGTGCCATCCAGAATATCGCGCCCGTCGTCAGAGGTGTAGTGCACCCCCTTGGCCCCCACCAGCATACGTGGGTCGGCCTTGAACTGGCGGTTGGCGGTGAAAGGCATCCAGAAGGCGTCCAGCGGGATATTGCGCGCAGCTTGATTCATCAGAGCGTTCCTATACGTCGTTTGGATCAGATTACGCCTTTGGCTTCCCAGTGAAAGTCTGTTTTTTGGTTCCGTTAAGGCATTGAATTCCCGTAAGGTGACCGCGAAACGTTGCGGATCATAAACACTATGAACAGCTTTGAAGACCCCGAAAACGAAGTCGGCCTACGTCTGCGCAGTCTACGGCTGGCACGCGGGATGTCGCAGCGTGCGCTGGCCAAAGCAGCGGGGGTCAACAATTCGACGATTTCCCTCATCGAGAGCGGTCAGATGAACCCCTCGGTCGGCGCACTGAAACGCGTGCTGACCGGATTTCCAATTGGAATTGCAGAGTTCTTTGCCTTTGAGGCCAGCCCTGAAGAGCAGGTTTTTTTCGCAGCCGAAGAGTTGAAAGAGATCGGCAAGGGCGGTGTCTCCTATCGCCAAGTCGGTAGCAACACGCCAGGTCGCAGCCTACAAATTCTGCACGAGACCTATCGCCCCGGTGCAAGCACCGGCACCGTCCTGCTCAGCCACGAAGGCGAGGAGGGCGGCATCGTGATTCAGGGACGCTTGGAGGTGACCGTGGGAGAGCAACGCAAAATCCTCGGCCCAGGCGATGCCTACCTCTTTGACAGCCGCCGACCTCATGCGTTCAGAGCCGTTGGCGCGGCAGAGTGCGTGGTGATCAGTTGCAGCACGCCACCAACCTTCTGAGATTTATGGAAAATTCGAAGGTCTTTTCCAGCAGGCCTTCGGCATGTTTCACCTGTTGTTAGGGCTTGGCCCCATAGCGTTCCCCCAGATCGGAGTTTTTTAACGAATGGGGGATTGCCTTGGCAACCGACAGCAAATCAACCGTAAGGCTCTTGCCCGAGACCTGGCTGGACGATCCCGAAACAGCGATGACCGCGCTCCGCGAGGCGGTTGCCACTGGCGTTGTCGCCATTGATGCCAGCGCAGCGCGCAACCTGCCTGCTCAAGTTCTTCAGATGCTGATTGCCACGCACAAGTCAGTGAGGTCAGCAGGGGGCTCATTCTCTTTTGCCGCGACAAACGATGGAGTCGCAAGCAGCCTGCAGGCTTTGGGCGTGGCCGACCTGTTCGAGGGGGCGACCCCATGAGCGCTCCTGTAGTTCTTGCAATCGACGATTCTCGCACCATGCGCCAGATGGTGTCGCAAGCCCTCAGCAACGCGGGGTTTGAGGTCGAGACCGCAGAAGACGGTGTTCAGGGGGTCGCAGCCTTTGGCACCCGCCGCTTTGATGCTGTAATCACCGACATCAACATGCCCAATCTCGACGGATTTGGCGTGATCGAAGCGATCCGGTCTGCGCGATCAAATCGCCGCGTGCCTGTCTTGGTCCTGACCACCGAAAGCAGCGAAGAATTCCGCGCCAAAGCTCGCAACCTTGGCGCCACAGGCTGGCTGGTGAAACCCTTTGATGAAACAGGCCTCGTGGACACGCTGCGTCTGGTGACAGGGCGGAACTGACAATGAGCATGGATACTCTCAAAGCCACGTTCTTTGCGGAATGTGAAGAGTTGGTCGAAGCGATGACCGAAGGGCTGTCGCAGATCGCGACAGATGATTGGGATTCCGAGACGGTTAATGCGATCTTCCGCGCCGTTCATTCGATCAAAGGCGCAGCCGGTGCATTCGGTTTCGAAAAACTCGTTGAATTTGCCCATAAATTCGAGACGGTTCTGGACCGTATCCGGAACAATGAACTGGCGATTGATGCGGATGTTCTGCGGATCATCACGCGGGCAAGCGATGTTCTGGCAGAGTTGGTAGAACTCGCTCAGGTCGACCCGAATGAAACACCGGCGGCCTATGATCCCGTACTGTCCGAACTGGCCAATCATGCAGACTCAGGCGAAACGGCCGCGTCCTCCGATGACCTGTTCGCCCCGGTTGCCTTCGCGCCTCTTGCGCTTGTTATCGAAGAGAGCGTTGCAGAGTTTACCGTGGAATTCGAGCCGAGTGCGGCGTTTTATCGGAATGGTCACGAGCCGGAGCGGATCTTTGCCTCGCTCGGGGACGCTGTTCAAGTCACCTGCGATACCTCGCGTATTCCTGATCTGGCCGAGCTAGATCCGGATCAAAGCTATCTGGCTTGGTCAATTGAAGTGCACGGGAAAACCAGAACCGAGATCGAAAAAGCCTTTGAATACGTGGACGGTCTCGCTTCGATCGAGTTTATCGAAAAAGAAGAGCCAGCGGAGATCGAGCCACCCAAGGCGGTTGAAAAGCCTGCTCCGCCCCCAGCGCCAAAGGCAGCAGCGCCACGGCCCGCATCGACCCAGACCCTGCGGATTGATCCCGAGAGGGTGGATCGCCTGATCAACACCGTCGGTGAATTGATCATAAATCAGGCTGTGATTGCGCAAAAAATCGCAGCCGGGGACCGAAGCCCCGACACCGAGGTCGCAAGTGCCTTGGACGATTACCGTTATCTCGCACGGGAAATTCAAGAAGCGGTCATGTCGATCCGTGCGCAACCTGTGAAATCCTTGTTTCAGCGGATGGCGCGAGTTGTGCGCGAGGCCGGAGAAGCGACAGGGAAAGCTGTGCAGTTCGAGACGATCGGCGAGACGACGGAAATCGATAAAACCCTAATCGAGCGGCTTGCTGATCCGCTCACGCACATGCTGCGAAATGCGGTCGACCATGGCCTCGAAGCGCCAGATGCGCGCGCACAAACAGAAAAGCCTCAGACCGGAACAGTTACGCTGAGCGCTGCGCATCGGTCTGGCCATGTTGTGATTGAAGTGGCGGATGACGGCGCCGGCCTGAACCGAAAACGGATTTTGGAAAAGGCCGTCCAAAAAGGTCTGGTCCCCTCTGATGCAGTTCTGAGCGATTCCGAAATCGATAACCTGCTCTTTATGCCCGGTTTTTCGACTGCTGATCAGGTCACGAACCTATCGGGGCGGGGCGTCGGGATGGACGTGGTGAAGACCTCGATCACCTCAATCGGGGGCCGGGTCTCGATTTCAAGCGAACCTAGCAAGGGGTCTGTTTTTACAATCCTGCTCCCGCTTACTCTCGCCGTGCTAGATGGAATCGTGATCTCGGTCGCTGAGGAAACCATGGTGGTGCCGATCGCGAACATCATGGAGACAATCCGTCCCGAAAGCGACGACGTGCTCGAACTCACCCCAAGCAATTGGGTCCTAAAAGTTCGCGGATCATATGTCCCGATTATCCCGCTCGCGCCTCTGCTCGGATTGGGACGCACAGCGCCGAATACCGGCCCCTTCATTTTGGTTGAGGCCGAGAATGCGTCTGTTTTCGCTTTTGCGGTGAACGAGATTTATGACCAGCGGCAGATCGTCATCAAAAGTCTCGAGGGCAATTACGGCGCAATCCCGGGGATTTCTGCTGCCACGATTCTAGGCGACGGGCAAATCGCACTGATCCTTGATCCAGATGCGCTCATCGCTCTGGCGGCACGCGAAAGCGCGAGCAAACCCCGCTGCGTTCAGGAGGCTTGAAATGACCGAAACAACATCCGCCAAAGAGAGCCTGTCCGAGTTCGTCTCGCTGACCGCCGGGGGGCAGGGGTTTTGCGTCGACATCCACACCATCCGCGAAATTCGCAGCTGGACGCCAGTGACGATGCTCCCGTTTTCAGAGCCCGCGGTCCTTGGGGTCATGAACCTGCGTGGGGCCGTGATCCCTATTGTTGATCTTCGCGAACGGTTGGGCCTTGGGCCGACCCCTGAAGGGCGCCGGAATGTGATCGTTATCGTGACCGTGTCCAATCGCACGATGGGGCTTTTGGTTGAGGCGGTGTCCGAAATCATCTCGGTCTCGAGTGACGCCATTCTGCCCAATCCGACGCAGTCGGTTGAGACACAGCCAGCACACATCGTTGGTTTGATCTCGCAGGAAGACCGCATGCTGCGTGTGCTGGATATTACCGGATTGCTGCCTGCCGATCGGGAGGATGCCGCATGACCGCGCTCGGTGTGTCCCAAGACGACAAAGCCGAGCTGACGGACGCTGTTTTTCGCCGCGTCGCACGTTTGGCAAAAGACAATTGGGGACTGAACCTCGAAGACGGGAAGCGGCCGCTTGTGACTGCGCGCCTTTGGAAGCGTGTTGTCGCCTCAGGTGCCGGAGATTTTCCAACATATGTCGGCAAGGTCGAGGACGGCGATCAGGTGGAATGCGACCATTTCATCTCGGCTCTGACAACGAACGTCACTCACTTTTTCAGGGAACAGCATCACTTCGATTTCCTGGAGAGCGCGATCTTGCCCGGTTTCCGCGGACGCGGCCCCTTACGGGTCTGGTCGGCGGGCTGCTCTTCGGGCCAAGAGCCATATTCCATCGCAGCCTCGATTCGTGCGGTTCTTGGTGCCTCGGCTGATGCGCGAATTCTGGCAACGGACGTCGATCCTGACATCCTAGAGCGTGCGCAAAAAGCGGTCTACGCCAAGAGCGAAACAAGCTTTCCCAATCCAGCGCTCGAAACGCGGATTTTTGACAAAAAGCAAAGCGCCAAGCACCGGCACGTTCGCGAGAACATCGTGAACCTTGTCACATTTCGCAGGCTCAATCTGATCCAGCCTTGGCCGATTTCAGGCCGCTTTGACGTGATCTTCTGCCGGAACGTGGCGATCTATTTCGACAAGCCGACCCAAGCCTCCCTCTGGGCGCAATTCGCAGCGCATCTCAATCCAGGCGGCTTTTTGTTCATCGGTCACAGCGAACGGATTGAAACCCCGGCCGCGATCGGCCTGAGCCCTGCGGGCATCACAACCTACCAAAAACACTGAACGAACGGAAACTGTCATGTCTCTGAAAACTGCCCTTAAAACCATGATCGTCGATGACATGTCCGTCAGCCGTGGTCTGCTTTCGCAATGTCTCGAGGAAATCGGCCTTCAGAATGTCGAGTATGAGAAATCCGGTCAGGACGCCTTTGCCCGGATTTCGGGAAATCCCGTTCATCTCGTGATCAGCGACTACAACATGCCCGGAATGAATGGCCTGGATTTGCTAGAGCATTTGCGGGCAAACAAGCCGACTCAGCAAGTCGGGTTCATTCTGGTAACCGGCACGCCGACGCCGGACATCATCGCGCGTGGGCGCTCTTTGGGTCTGAACAATCTGGTGAAGAAACCTTTCACCACCGCCTCGCTCAAGGCATCGATCGAAGCGGTCGTCGGGCGCCTATGACCAGCGCAACGACCACGGCTTTTGCCTCGATTCTGCACGAAGCGTTGGTGACCCTCAGCAAATATGAGGCCGCGAGGTCTGCCGCGACAGTCTCCCGAGAGACCCAAGGCTTTGACCTCGCGCTCCAGATCTTGACCGATTTACACAGGGTCTTGGATGAGGCGCCCGAGCAGGCTGTCGATCTCGCGCCCGATGCGGACGCAGGGATCAAGCTGCAAGTGGTCAGAGACCGCATTCGCGGGTGCACTCCCGCCAGTTCCCCAAAATCGATCGAGCTTTTCTAGTTAACACACGTTTACACGTCAGGAGATATCCTATGCTCAAACGTTTCACCCAGGCCCGGATCTCTTTGCGCTTGCCAGCGCTGATCGTCGGCACGCTGATCATGACTGTGATTGTCGCCAGCGAAACCTACTACCTGCAATTCAAACGCGAGGCAGAGCGCGCTGCAAAGGCGACCTCCGACGTGACGGCAGAGCAGGTAGCGCAGAGCCTTGAGACATGGTTCGACGACCTCGATCGCCAACTAACCACGCTGTCCCAGAGCCCGAATACGGCACTCGCTCTGAAGCGGTTCAGTGACGCGCTCCAGCCCGGAGCGAATACAGATCTGTCCGATATGCGTCGCCTGTACTTCGAGAAAAATGACTTCCCGACCGGAGAATTCAATCGCCTGCAAGACGCGGGGGATGGCAGCCTCTATTCCAGCATTCACTTCAAAGAGCACGGGTATTTTGATGCTCTAGCTCAGCGCTTCAACTACTATGATCTGTTCCTGATCGAGCCCAATGGCGACATTGTTTATACGGTCTACAAGGAGTCCGATTATGGCACGAACCTCGCCTCGGGCACATTCGCGAGCTCTGGCCTTGGGAAGGCGTTCCAAGACGCGATCAAAGGGTCGGGCACCGAAAATGTGTTTGTGGATTTTGCACCCTACGCCCCAAGCAACAGCGCCCCTGCGGCCTTTATGGCGCGCAAGATTGTCGGTCTGGATGGCGAAACACTTGGCGTCATTGCCATTCAACTTCCTCAAGATGGTCCGTATCAGGTGATCTCTGGCGTGAGCGGACTTCAGGAAAGCGACGAAGTTTACCTTCTTGGAGCAGATGGGGCCGCACGCACAGTGTCGCGCAACTCGACCAAATTCGACATCCTCTCGAATGCAGCGGGCACCGTCGGGGGCGACGCAGTTCTAACCGGAACCGATGGGTATTTCCCGCATGTGACCGGCCTGAGCGGCGCGGATACCATGCTCACGGTGCACAAGCTGCAGGTCTTTGACAAAGATTGGTATGCGGTCGTGGAGCTAGACGCGGCACAGCAATTTGACGGCCTTGCGCGCCTTCGTCACACCATGTTCGCCTTCATCGCAGTCGGTTTGTTGGCCTCGTTGCTTTTGGGGTGGCTCATGGCACGCTCGATCACCAAGCCTCTGGCCAGTTTTGCCGGTGCCATGGGGGATGTTGCCAATGATCACTTTGACGTGGCCATTCCGAACACCGACCGCAAAGATGAACTCGGTGATGTATCGCGCATCCTAGAGGATTTCCGGATCAAGCTGCACGAGAACAGCGAAGCGGCACGCCTGCGCGCTATTGCGACGGAAGAACAGGAGCGCGTTGTCTCCGAGATTTCCAATGGCCTGCGGCAGCTATCCAGCGGCGATCTAAGCAACAAGCTAGATGATCCATTTGCAAACGATTACGAACAGTTGCGCGAGGACTTTAATGCGACCGTCGATACGCTGAACAGCTTGATGCTGTCGATCACCGACAATGCCCATGAAATCCGCAGCCGCGCCGACGAGATCAGTGGCTCGTCCGATGACCTGTCGCGCCGGACGGAAAATCAGGCGGCAACGCTCGAAGAGACGGCAGCTGCTCTGGATGAGCTGACGTCGAGCGTCCGCTCCGCAGCTGACGGGGCTGCTGAAGTCGAACGTGTCGTGACCGAAGCGCGCTCCGAAGCAGAACAGAGCGGTAAGGTGGTGAGCGATGCAGTCGAGGCGATGTCGCAGATCAAGAAGTCTTCTGACGAAATCGCGCAGATTATCAACGTGATCGACGATATTGCCTTCCAGACCAATCTGTTGGCTCTGAATGCCGGCGTTGAAGCTGCGCGTGCAGGTGACGCGGGCCGCGGGTTCGCCGTGGTTGCCTCCGAAGTCCGGGCGCTTGCACAGCGGTCTTCGGATGCTGCAAAGCAGATCAAAACATTGATCGGATCCAGCACAGAGCAAGTGGAAACTGGCGTCGGTCTCGTGGGTCGCGCAGGGGGAGCACTGACGTCGATTGTGGATCGCGTTGGACAGATCGCTCAACTCGTGAGTGGCATCGCAGTCGGCGCGCGTGAACAGTCTGCAGGTCTCGGTGAGATCAACGTTGGCGTGTCCCAGTTGGATCAGGTCACGCAACAGAATGCTGCTATGGTACAGGATGCAACCGCTGCGGCGATGACCCTCAAGAGCGAGGCGGCTGGGCTGTCGCAACTGGTTGCCCGCTTCCAGCTTTCGAACGGGTCCAATGAGCCTCAGGTGGCTCCGCTCGCCGCCGTGCCATTCAAACCCGCGCCGCACACTTCAGAACCTGTTGCCCGTGCAACCGGAACGGGGTTTGCCGCCGCCGCGAACGGGCCTGCATGGACCGATTTCTGAGGAAGCGCCCATGAGGATCATGATTGCGGCCCCAAACCCGGCCAAAGCTCGGCTCGCAGAAGCGCATATTTCTGCTGATCCGAGGCTACGCATGGCGGGAACTTTCAACAACTTGACGGCGTGTTATCACGCCGTCGAGCACCGGCCCCCGGCGATCGTCCTCATCGCCCCACAGTTTGCCGAAGCGCTCGAGTTTGAAGTGATGCAGCATTTGTTCGACGCGCTCTCGGTTCGGTGGGTTCTTTTAGGCGCATCTGACGAAGCAAAAGCGCTCTACCAGCACAAATCATTTCGCGATCCTGCTCCGGCAGTTGATCCGTCTAAGTCCTCGCGGGAATTTTGCACGGATTTGCTGTCTTCGGCTCTGCGCACAAACAAGAGCGTTATCGACTTCAGGCATGCACCGCGCTCAGGAACATGGGAACGTCTTTTTTTGATCGGCTCCTCTACGGGTGGAGTGGATGCTTTGATGACAGTTTTATCTGCGTTACCAACGGATTGCCCGCCCACCTTAATTGTCCAACACACAGGCGAAGGGTTTTCTGCAGGCCTTGCGCGTCTGCTGGACAATAACTGCAAGGCGAACGTCCGCGAAGCAAAGAACGGCGACTTGATCGAGCGCGGGACTGTCTTTTTGGCGCCTTCGGGTAAGGCGCACATGAAACTCGACATGTCACGCGGGCCGCGCTGCCGCCTGATCGAAGCGCCACCCGTCTCGGGGCATCGCCCCTCGGTTGATGTGCTCTTCCGATCTGCGTTGCACGTGGCGCGCCGCTGCACTGCAACAATTCTGACCGGCATGGGGCGGGACGGGGCAGACGGCCTTCTGGAACTCCGACGCAACGGGGCGACCACCTTTGGCCAGGACGAAGGCACGAGCATGGTCTACGGGATGCCGAAAGCCGCCTTTGAAAATGGCGCGGTCGAGACGCAACTGCCCATAGATAAAATTGGGCCCGGCATGCTCTCGAGCGTACGAAGGCATGTCGCCTGATGTCGCGGTATATCGACTGGCCGGAAGGCATGAAGTGCCGCTTGAAAACAATCGTTTCAGGAGAAACGGATGTCTCGTCCGACCCGGGGGTGGTCATTTCGACGGTGCTTGGCTCCTGCGTTTCCGTTTGCATCTTCGATCCGCAAGCGGGGATCGGCGGCGCGAACCATTATTTCCTGAGCACGGAGCGCGGCCATAGTGCCAGCTACGGCGCGGTTGCGATGGAGCTTTTGATCAATGGATTGATGCGGATGGGGGCGGAGCGAGGTCGCATGCGCGCAAAGCTCTTTGGCGGCGCGCTCATGAAATCGGGGCTCGGGGATATTGGCAAGGATAACGCCACCTTCGCGCTGTCTTACCTGCAGACAGAGCGGTTCCCGATTATGGCCATGGATTTGGGTGGGTTTTCCGCGCGCAGGCTTCACTTTCATCCCGTGACGGGAAAGGCACGGGTCGTGCTGACGGATCAGATGCCTACAGAAGGCACGAGCGCGGCAGCTCGAAATAGGAACGACCTGGAACTATTTTAGAAGGGATTTCAGTGGCTCCGGCGGTAGGGATCGAACCTACGACCAATTGATTAACAGTCAACTGCTCTACCGCTGAGCTACGCCGGAACACTGTGGACGCGTTACTAAGAAGAACTCGCAGGAACGTCCAGAGCCATTTTCGAAATTTTTCAAAATTTTTGTCTAGAGGCTGAAAACGGTATCCTGTGAGATCGGCCCGTCGGCTTGCGCAGCGCCGCGACCTTCGAGGGCGATCAGATGGGCGAGGACATTGCGGGCGGCGGCCGAGATCAGCGCCACGTCAATATCAAGATAGATGCGTTGGGCGAGATATCGGGCATTTCCAGGACCTTCCGCCAAGGCTTCCAATATCTGGGCCTCGCGTGCCAGCCGGTGCTGAAATAATTCCTCGATACGGCGCGACGGGTCCAACACAGGAGAGCCATGGCCCGGGTAAAAAACACGATCATGGGGTGATTTCAGTTTGACCAAGGACGCCATGAACGCCTCTAGGTCGCCATCAGGAGGAGAGATCATCGAGGTCGCCCATCCCATCACATGGTCGCCCGAAAAGACACGATCCTTGCTGCGGAAACACATGTGGTTACTTAGGTGACCCGGGGTCCAAATTGCTTCGATCTGGGTGTCGCCAAGCTCGACTTTGTCGCCATCCGCCAAACGGATATCCGGGACAAAGTTAGCGTCGATGCCTTCGCCGCCCCCAAGCAGGCTGCCTGCGCGCAAATCTGACATGCGTGCCGTCTCGCCTTCAAACGCGGTGCCGAAGGCGTAGGTCGGCGCACTGCTCGCCTTTTGGAGCGCAGCGCTCAGAGGCGTGTGGTCGAGATGCGCATGCGTACACAGGATCGCAGAAATCTGCTGGCCGGGTTCGATTGCATTCAAGATCGCGTTTAAATGCTGCTCATCATCCGGGCCGGGATCGATAACGCAGATGTTTTTGGTCCCAAGCAGATAGGTATTTGTCCCCGTAAAGGTCATCGGCGAGGGATTGGGCGCTAGTATGCGCCGGACGTCCGGTTCCAGTGGAACAACTTTGCCGGGCTCGCTCTGTTTGGGGTCAGACATCTTTCGCCTTTCGACTCTGGCCACGGTTTCATGGATTGCACCTGCCGCAGAACCGATTAGCAATAGCTGTATGTTTCTCTGGCTGAAAAAATATATGCCGCGCAGCCTATATGGGCGTGCTGCTTTGATCCTGATCCTGCCTGTTTTAACGGTGCAGCTGGTGGTCTCTGTCACCTTTATCCAGCGTCATTTCGAAGATGTGACGCGGCAGTTGAGCCAAGGGCTCGCGCTCGATCTGAATTACCTTTCCGAACAACTTTCAGAGGTTGAGGCATCTGCGCTGACGGATGAAGGCAAGGCGCTGTCCCGGAAGTTCGGTCTTCAGTTTTCGGTGCCCGAGGAGACAGACGCAAGCGCGTTGCCCGAACGTAGGCGGTTTTACGACTTCTCCGGTGTGGTCGTGCAGGACGTGCTCGGCCAGATGGTCCCGAATCTGCTGTCGGTCGATCTACCGGATGACAAGTTCGTCGCCGTGTACATTTCGCTGCCCGCTGGCACCGCGCGGATTGCGTTCGACCGAAACAAAGTCTCTGCCTCCAATCCCCACCAATTGCTGGTCTGGACCGTGGTCGCTGGGGCTTTCATGACGCTGATCGCCTATTCGTTTCTGCGCAACCAACTTCGTCCGATCAAACGCATGGCTGTCGCCGCGGATGCTTTCGGCAAAGGGAGGCATGTGCCTTACAAACCTTCTGGGGCGATCGAGGTTCGTGCCGCAGGAAACGCCTTTTTGGAGATGCGCGCGCGGATCGAGCGGCAGATTGAACAGCGCACGCTCATGCTGTCTGGCGTGAGCCACGATCTTCGCACCCCTTTGACGCGGCTAAAGCTCGGTTTGTCGATGATTGAGGACGAAAGCCGCGAAGAGCTTGAAGGCGACGTGACCGAGATGCAGCATCTGCTGGACGAGTTTCTGAGCTTTGCCAAAGGCGAGACCGAAGGTCCGGCTGAGGTACTGCACCCTGAAGAACTGGTTAAAGACATCGTAGCAGGGTTTGTCAGGTCCGGACACTCTGTGGAGTTTGCCAATCTTGAAGGCGAGGGAACCGCGCGGTTGCGGCCCGTTGCCGTGCGGCGGGCCATCGAGAACCTGATTGGAAATGCTGTGAGGTATGGGACCGAGGCACGGGTTTCCTGCCGGATCGGCGAGCGCTCGGTGCGTTTCCGGATTGAGGACAATGGACCTGGCATCCCCGCAGAAATGCGCGGCGAAGCGGTAAAACCGTTCGCGCGGCTTGATCCTGCGCGGAACCAGAACAAAGGGAGCGGCGTGGGCCTTGGGCTCGCCATCGTCACAGATATCGCGCGCGCCCACGGCGGCAGTTTGCGGTTGGATCAGAGCCCCGAGATGGGCGGGCTCATGGCCGATCTGGTGCTGCCCCGCTAAAGGGCAGCGCGGACGGCTCGGGCGATGACAATCTCTTCGTCCGTCGGGATGACGCGGACGGTCGCGCGGCCCGTTGAAATGACGCTCATGTGCATGGCGTTGGCCGCAGGGTCCAACTGGATGCCAAGCCACTCCATGCCCTTGCAGACCTCGGCGCGGATGCGGGTTGAATGTTCGCCAATGCCGCCGCAGAAAACCAAAGTGTCCAGCCCCCCAAGGATCGCCGCCATCGCCCCCAATTCGCGCCGAATGCGGAAGGTGTAGTAGGCGATGGCTTGCTCCGCTTCGGGCGTGCCCGCCTCTTGCAACGTGCGCATGTCGTTGCTGAGGCCAGACAAACCAAGCAGGCCGCTTTCTTTGTAGAGCAGGTTGGTGATCTCGGTGGAATCCATCCCTTCGTGGTCCATGAGGTAGAGCAGCACGCCCGGATCAAGCTGTCCCGACCTTGTCCCCATCGGCAGACCATCCAATGCTGAAAATCCCATAGTCGAGCCAATGGATTGCCCGTCGAGGATCGCGCACATGGACGCGCCGTTCCCAAGATGAGCCACGACAGTCCGGCCATGGGCGGCGTGGTGGTCGATCTCGGCCAAGCGGCCGGTCACGAAATCATAGCTAAGCCCATGGAAACCATAGCGGCGAACCCCTTGGTCATAGTATTTGCGGGGCAGAGCGAAGGTGTCATTGACCCACGGATGATGCCGGTGGAAGGCGGTGTCAAAGCAGCCGATTTGCAGTGCCTCGGGGAACGCGGACATCGCGGCGCGGACGCCCGCTAGATTGTGCGGCTGGTGGAGCGGCGCGAGAGGTTCAAAATCTGCGAGCCGTGACATGACCTCTGAGGTCAGTTGCTGCGGCGCATCGAAATCTGGACCGCCGTGGACGATGCGGTGGCCAACCGCAACGATCTTGCTCCGTTTGAGGTGCGTTCCGATGTCTTCGAGGATGCGGTTCAACGCCCCCGCATGGTCGACCTGGCCCACATCCGTGCGGAACTGTTGGTTGCCGTGGTTGAACTCGATCCGGCCTTGGTCGGAGCCTATCCGCTCGATCTGACCATGGGCGAGGGCGGCGCCGTCTCCTGTCGGATAGACCGAGAATTTGATCGAACTGGAGCCTGCATTCAGTGTTAACAGAACGCTCATACTGCGGCCTTCCGTGCGTAAAGTGCAGCGACCGCGCAGGAGGCAAGGCGCGCTTTGTCATCGTCCGACCGCGAGGTCAGGATGATCGGGCAGCGCGCACCAAGGACGATCCCGCCCGCTTCGGCTCCAGCAATAAAGGTCAGTTCTTTGGCCAGCATGTTTCCCGACTCAAGGTTCGGCGCCACGAGGATTTCCGCGCGGCCTGCGACGGCAGAGCGAATGCCTTTGATCCGCGCGGCGGTGATGTCGACAGCGTTGTCCATAGCCAAAGGTCCGTCCACCACGCCTCCGCGGATCTGACCGCGATCGGCCATCTTGGACAGGATTGCTGCGTCGAGGGTTGATGGAATCTTGGGTGTCACTGTTTCGACCGCTGACAAGACACCGACCTTGGGCAGTTCAATTCCCAAAGCGACGGCGAGGTCAATGGCGTTCTGGATGATGTCGACCTTGGTCTCCAGATCGGGCGCAATGTTGATCGCGGCGTCGGTCACGAACAGCAGGTGATCGAGGCCGGGCACATCCATCACGAACACATGGCTCAGGCGGCGCCCCATGCGCAGGCCGGTGCCGGATTTCAGAACCGCCGAGAGCAGAACATCCGTGTGTAGGTGCCCTTTCATCAAAGCGCCTGCTTGGCCTTCGTGCACGAGTTTGACCGCCATCGCCGCAGCCTCTGTGTGGGAAGGTTGGTCAATGATCTGATAGTCACTTAGGTCTGCGCCGATCTCTTCGGCGGCAGCTTGGATTTTCGCCAAACTCCCGATCAGGATCGGGCGGATCAGGGTGTGTTCAGCGCCGAGAATTGCGCCGCCAAGGCTGTTGGCCTCTTCGGGGGCGACGACGGCGGTCGCGATCGGGGGCAGGGGTTCGGCTTGCTCTAGCAGGCGGTCGAAATGCACATGGCTCTGGACTCGCAGACCGGGGATCTCGTGCAGGTCATAACTGCGCAGGTCGGTGGGCGCGATCACCACCGCTTCGCCGGTCAGGATTGTCTCGCCACCTTTGATCGCGACCGAGGTGTCAAAGCGGACACGGTGCCCGTCCAGCTTCTCGACCAGCTTGACCTTCGCCACCAAGGTATCGCCCGCATGGGCGCGGCCGGTCCAGTTCAGTGTCTGGCTTTCATACATGGTGCCGGGCCCGGGCAGGCGGTTGCCCAGAACAGAGGAAATCAGCGCCCCGACCCATGCCGAAGGCGCGACCGCTTCGGGTCGGCCATCGCCATCGCCGTCCTCTTTGGGCAAGTGCATCGGGTTCAGGTTCCCCGAGCTATGGGCAAAGACAAAGAAGTCATCGGCGACGCACAGGCGCTCTGCCTCTGCCTCCATGCCGACGGTCAGCGCGTCAAAGGGCGTGTTCTTCAGGATTGTCATGAATGGGCCTTTCGGGCGCAGGTTTTAGCTGAGGATCGAATAGCCGCCGTCAATCATATGGACGCCGCCGGTCATATTCTTGGCACCATCACTGGCCAGAAACGCGGCGCAAGCGCCCACGTCTTCAATTGTGGCCAAATGGTGGGTGGGCGCGCGGTCTGCCGCATCATTTAAAAGCTGGTCAAAGTGGTCGATTCCACTGGCGGCACGGGTCGCCAGTGGGCCGGGGGACAGGGCATGCACGCGGATGCCTTTGGGGCCCAGCTCGGCGGCGGTGTAGCGCGTCACCGACTCGAGCGCGGACTTTACCGGCCCCATGATGTTGTAATGATCCACCACCTTTTCCGCTCCGTAATAGCTGACGGTCATGCAGGTGCCACCATCGGGCATCAAAGGCTCGGACGCTTTGATCAGGCGCAAGAACGAATGCACCGAGACATCCATCGCCTGCAAAAAGCCGTCACGGGAACAGTCGGTCACCCGGCCGTGCAAAACCTCGGCGGGACAAAAGGCAATCGAGTGCACCATGACATCGACACCGCCGCAGGTATCGGAGATGGCCGCGAACAGAGCATCCTGCTGATCGGCATTGGTCACATCCAGCGGCATGAACAATTTCGCTCCCAGCGCTTCAGCCAGCGGATCCACGTAAGGGCGGGCTTTGGCGTTCAAGTAGGTCAGGACAAGCTCGGCGCCGGCATCCTTCAGCGCTTTGGCTATTCCGTAGGCGATGGAGTGTTCGTTGGCGATCCCGACCACCAGGGCCGTCTTTCCGGCAAGCGTGCTCATCCTGTTCCCTCATTTTGTGTGATTTGCCTGAAGCTTAGCGGCGAAATGTGAAGGTTGGGACACAAACAGGTGTCAGTCGCGCGATTTTCCTACGCTTTGCCAACAGGATAGGCGTCAGTGAGTGCTCGTAGAGAGGCAGATCCAATCTCGAAGGTCGCAACTTTAGAGACCAATTGCCTCACTAAGGATACAATGTGTAAGCAATATTTATAAATACGCTTGAAGCACTTTAGGTCTCATAGGTTATGTTCAGGAAAAAAGGTCTCTAGCAGCCAGCCCCATCGATAAAATGGTTAGAAAGAATAACAAAGAAGTAACGCTGCTGGTTCTACGAAACGAACCGCCCCTGATGATGAGCTATGTGCCCGGAAGCAGTGATACGCTCGTGATCAGCCTGGCAGGCGTTGGAAATGATCGACATTCGCAGCCGACCATCGAGTTTTTCCAACTCGCATATCAAGATGGGCTCAATCACGTTCTTTTCGTTTCGGATGCGTCGCGCAGTTGGCTCAATGGCCCAGGTCTCGCCGAGGCCATCGTCGAAACCATCGAGCAAGTTGTGAAGGAGGCGGGGATCAAACGGGTCTTCGCACTCGGGAACTCGATGGGCGGGACAATGGCGCTGATCCTACCGTACCTGACCAAGATCGACGAGGTGCTTGCCTTTGTGCCCCAATACTCGGCCAAGCCAGAACGTCTGCCCGAAGAAGACCGTTGGATGTTCTTTCGCAAGAAGATCAAGGAATGGCGGTTCGAGGCGATTGACAGTTTGCCCACGGACCGTTGCGTCGTCACCATCCTTCATGGTGGCACGCCGGACGAGCTGATCCATATGAACCGCTTTCCTAGAGACCCGAAGGCCAAGCACTTTGTGCTGCCAAAGATGGACCACAGGCTCGCCCACAATCTGCACAAGAAGAAAAAGCTGGCGAGAATTGTTGCCAAAGCGATCGCTAAAAAGCCTTGGCAGTGCAAGCGTGCGATTGAAGGGGCAGGCGGGATCCCTCGCGACGTCTTTGACGAAATGCAAATCGGGGAAGATCGGGTCAAACGGGGGGCGTGAATGACTGGTAGGCCCGGCAGGATTTGAACCCGCAACCAAAGCGTTATGAGCGCTCTGCTCTAACCGTTGAGCTACAGGCCCCCAGTGCGCAAACTCCTATTCATCGCGGCCAATGGCGTCAAGTGGCAGGTGTGCCCGAAACGATGTTCGCCCGCACGAGAGGTTTTCGCGGGTTTTCAGCCGCGTTCCGGCATCTGTGCCATTGCCCTTGGCGCGGCATTTGGGTATCGCCACGCTAACGCGAAACAAGGGGACTCCTCATGACCGATGGCAAGAATGGGCTGAGCTACGCCGACGCTGGTGTGGACATCGACGCAGGCAACGAGCTGGTCAACCGTATCAAACCGGCAGCGGCTCGCACCAAGCGTAGCGGTGTCATGGCAGGTCTGGGTGGCTTTGGCGCTCTGTTCGACCTGAAAGCCGCGGGCTACGAGGATCCCATTCTGGTGTCTGCCACCGACGGTGTGGGCACCAAGCTGCGTATCGCGATCGATACCGGCTACTTTGATACCATCGGCGTTGATCTGGTTGCGATGTGCGTGAACGATCTTGTCTGCCAAGGCGCTGAGCCTCTGCTGTTCCTCGACTACTTTGCCACCGGCAAGCTGGAGCTGGATGACGCGGTCACCATCATCAACGGCATCGCGGCAGGCTGCGAGCAGTCCGGTTGCGCTCTGATCGGCGGCGAAACCGCTGAAATGCCCGGCATGTACAGCGACGGCGACTTCGATCTGGCGGGCTTTGCCGTTGGCGCGATGGAACGCGGTGAGGATCTGCCCGCTGGCGTGACCGAAGGCGACGTTCTGCTGGGTCTGGCTTCGAACGGAGTGCACTCGAATGGTTACTCGCTGGTCCGCCGTGTGGTGGATGTGGCTGGTCTGAAGTGGGACGATGCCGCTCCCTTTGCCGCTAGTGAAACCGTCGGTCAGGCTCTGCTGGCACCGACCCGTCTCTACGTCAAACAGTGCCTTGCAGCGGTCAAAGCAGGCGGCGTGCACGCTCTGGCCCACATTACTGGTGGCGGCCTGACCGAAAACATGCCTCGCGTTCTGCCCGAGGGCTTGGGCGCTGAAATCGACCTGAATGCATGGGAACTGCCCGCTGTGTTCAAGTGGCTGGCGGACACCGCAAGCATCGCGGAAAAAGAGATGCTCAAGACCTTCAACTGCGGCGTTGGCATGATCCTGTCGGTATCGGCAGACGAGGCCGACGCGCTGAAAGCGCTGCTCGAAGAGCAGGGCGAGACGGTCTACACCCTCGGCACCGTGGTGGCGGGCGAAGGCGTTAGCTACAAGGGCGCGCTGCTTTGATCCGGACGGCCATCCTGATTTCAGGCGGCGGATCGAATATGGTCCGCCTGGCCGAGTCCATGACTGGCGATCACCCCGCACGTCCTGTGCTGGTGATGTCGAACCGCCCCGATGCGGGCGGCCTGTTCAAGGCGCGCGACATGGGGATCGAGACTGCGGTCGTCGATCACAAAGAATTCGAGGATCGCGCGGCCTTTGAAACCAAACTGCACGAGGCGCTCCTGGCCGCGAACCCCGACGTGATTTGTTTGGCTGGCTTTATGCGCGTATTGACCGCTGAGTTTGTTCAGAAGTGGCAGGGCCGCATGCTGAACATCCACCCCTCGCTCTTACCCAAGTACAAGGGACTGCACACCCACAAGCGCGCGATCGAGGCGGGCGATACCGAGGCTGGCGTGACCGTTCACATGGTGACACCTGCGCTGGATGATGGCCCGATCCTGGGTCAAGCCCGTGTGCCGATCAATGCAGGCGACACCCCTGACGATCTGGCAGCGCGCGTTCTGACGGCAGAACATGCGCTTTATCCTGCTGTTTTCCGGCACTTTGCCGAGCAACTGAAATAAATACGCGCACCGTCTTGGCAAGCCGCGGTCTGCGGCTTTAGCCTGCACCGCGACCCAAGAATAAGAAGATTGCGTTTATGAAAACCATCACCACCACCGAAGAGTTGGACGCGTTTTGCCAAGCGGCGGCGAAAACGCCCTATGTGACAGTCGACACCGAGTTCCTGCGCGAGCGCACCTATTACTCGAAGCTCTGTCTGATCCAGCTGGCCTACCGTGGTGATGGGGAAAACGACGCAGTACTGGTGGACCCGCTGGTCGACGGGTTGGACCTCTCGCCGCTGTATACCCTGTTCGAAGACGCAGGCGTGGTCAAAGTCTTCCACGCGGCGCGTCAGGACTTGGAAATCTTCTACGTCGATCGCCAGATCATCCCGCATCCGCTGTTCGATACGCAGGTCGCCGCGATGGTCTGCGGTTTTGGCGAGCAGGTGGGCTATGAGACTTTGGTCCGCAAAATCCCCAAGAAATCTCTGGATAAGACCTCACGCTTCACAGACTGGTCGCGCCGCCCGCTGACCGATGCGCAAAAGACCTATGCGCTGGCAGACGTGACGCACCTGCGCGACA
Source organism: Alphaproteobacteria bacterium (assembly GCA_030433335.1). GTDB lineage: Bacteria > Pseudomonadota > Alphaproteobacteria > Rhodobacterales > Rhodobacteraceae > Donghicola. The sequence goes on from JAUILL010000001.1 coordinate 147,200, forward strand.
TCTACGAATACCTGAACGAACGCCTGCAGCGCTCGGGCCGGTCGAAATGGGTATCCGAGGAACTGAGCACGCTGACCACGCCCGAAACCTACATCACTGACCCTGACGATGCATGGATGCGGATCAAAACCCGCACCAACTCGGGCAAGTTTCTTGCGGTCGTGCGGGAGTTGGCGCGCTTCCGCGAGGCCTATGCGCAAAAGAACGATATCCCGCGTAGCCGGATCATGAAGGATGACGCGATCCTCGAATTGGCTTCGACCAAACCGGCGGATATGAAAGACCTTGGCCGCTCGCGCCTCTTGCTGCGCGAAGCGCGCAAGGGCGAGATTGCTGACGGTATCCTTGCGGCGGTGAAGGCGGGCGTGAACTGCCCCGCGGACAAGATGCCCAAGGTCGACGACACCAACGACAAGCTCAAGGTGAACCCTGCCTTGGCGGACCTGCTGCGCGTTCTGCTGAAAGCCAAGACTGCTGAATCCGATGTTGCGCAAAAACTGATCGCTTCGGCCAACGAACTGGACGCGATTGCAGCGGGTCAACGTGATGTGGCGGCCCTGCGCGGCTGGCGCAAAGAAGTGTTCGGGAACGACGCCCTGCGCCTATGCGAAGGCGAGATCGCCCTGACGGCCAAGGGCGAGAAGGTTCGGATCATCGAACTCTGACCCAACCAGAGCACTGCACAAAAAAGGGGCCCGCGTGGCCCCTTTGTCGTTCGCAAGTGTGCGCGCTCAGCGCCGGACCGACAACGTGTTGCTCTCCGAACGAACACGCAGAAGGCGGATCCCTTCGAGGCCACGGTTGGTCAGCTTGGTCGCAACGGTCAGTTCGCGGCTACGCTCCGATCCCACAGCACTGGGCCCATCTGGCGGCAAAGCGACAAAATCAAAGACCATAACGCCAGCTTCGTCCGTCGGCACAGGCATCAGCTCCGCGCCGTGATAGGCCTGCCGCGGGGAAACGCCAACCGCATGCAGAATGACACCGCCAGGGATAGGCTCTGCAGTCAGGGATTTCAGACCCGCGACCAACGGCAAGACGTCTCCGCCAGTTGCAAGCTCGGCAGGGGCGGAATCCTCGCTATTGATTGCATCAGCGGGACCAGCGCGGCCAAAGTCGAACCAGTTCATCGGATTCAACCGGCTGCCACAGCCAGAAACCAGCAAAACCGCGCATAGCGCAACAGGCAAGGAACGGATCATCGACGACGGGCCCTCTGATAATTGATTGATCTTAGGGCTATCCGATCCTGCCTGCGTTGAAAAGCCTTTGCAGGCTGGACCTTGGCAGCTGCAGGACTTAGATCACGTATAAGAGCGGAAAGGAGCGATCATGGCCACCGAAGCATTCGAAGAAATTGTCGAGGATTTCGAGTTTCTGGAAGATTGGGAAGACCGCTACCGCATGGTCATCGAGATGGGCAAGAAAATGCCCCCGATGGATGACGCTCTGAAAGTGCCCGCAACCAAAGTGGACGGCTGCGCAAGCCAGGTCTGGATACACCCTGAAGTGGCAGAAGGCCGGTTCGACTTTCAGGGCGACAGCGACGCGATGATCGTACGTGGTCTGATCGCCTTGTTGCATACTCTGTATTCAGGGCTCAGCCCAGCAGAGGCCGCGCAGGTGGACGCCAAGGCAGAGTTGACCCGCCTTGGCCTCGAAGAGAACCTGTCTTCGCAGCGGTCCAATGGTCTGCGTGCGATGATCCAGCGACTCAAAGAAACCAGTGCGGCCGCAGCAGGCTAGGATTTCTGGACGAACGCCTGCATTTCGACAGCAAGATCGCCGTAGCCGGTGAAGCGCCGCTCGAGCGGAAGGCCGAGGCGCTCTGCGCAGACCTGCGCTTTGGCGGTCAGGCTCGGATCATCCGTCTGGGCTTGATAGACCAGCTTTTCGTAGTTCCCGAAGTACATGTCCCGAAGTGAGGGATGTTTGTCGAGACCAAGGGGTTTCCAGACAAACGCATCAAACTGCCGGACAAGGAAGTCGGTCAGGTAGAAGGCGGTGAATTCATCTCGGGCTGCAAACGCCTCATTTCCTTCGAAAAAACTGTAGCAATGGGGGCCACGAAGCATTTCGACGCCGAGGTCCTTGCAGCGTGCCTCAAGCAGGCCTCCTGTCCCGCAATCGGCGTAAAGCACGTAAATCTGGTCAAAGCCTGCGCGATGCTTTTCCACCGCCTGAGCAACCGCATCCGGAATACGGTCTGGGCTGTTGTGAAGAATCGCGGGCAGGCACGTCACACTCAGATGAGACCAGCCATTCGCTTCGACGACGGCCAGGACCTCTCTGGCCAAGGCCCCACAGGCGATCATCAGCACTTTCTGCGCTCCGGTTTGCAGCTCAGCACCGTCGAATGTCAGAGCATCATCGTCGATCATGGTCACAGGGCACCTCGGCGCGTCGGAAATCAGATCACGACGCTAGAGCAAAGCCATCGTCCTTCCAAGATGCAGGGGCGACCACATCTCGGAGAATTGCGGCAACCTCATGCCGCTTCATCACGTAGCGTGCCGTTGCACCATATGTCGCGGGCGCTTCTGCCAATTCAGGAAAGAGCGCCAGAATCTCCGCACGGCCTTCATCTGTGAGGCACGTCATGGCGTAGTCGTTGGGGTGAAAGCTCTCGGTCAGCAATCCATTGGCACGAACGATCTGGTGACGGTCAAACATGATGTGATAGTAGGTGACCCGCTCATGAGGGATCACCTGAATGTCCTTGCCGTTCACCAGATGCTTGGCCGGGGCAAGGGCGTCATCCTCTCCGAAATGAAGGGAAACCGCAGCGCCTTGGAGGTACATCCGGTGATTTGGCGAAACGAGGATCTCGCCATGGCTGCCAAGCGAGCCAGCCAAGAAACGGATCGGCGCGAGATCGCCATCGGCCGCCACGTCTTTGCATCCCACCCAGCGCAACGGGCGATAGCCTTCGTCCAGCGTCCAGATCATGTCGCCCGCACGCAGCGTTTCAATCGGGCGGGGTCCATGGATCGTGTCGATTAAGGTGCCCTTTGTGAAGCAGGTCACGAATTCAAAGGTTTGGCGATCTTCGACGAGGCCCGAGCTTGACCCCATTTCGAGCGCATCCAGCGTGACCGAGCGAATGCCACGGTATTCCAGCCAAGTCTGATCGTCATTTTCCGAAAATTCAGGGGCAAGGTAGGTTTCGCCGGTGCGGCTTTGAAACACCACCGCGGTGATCTGCGCGGTTTCGCCGTTCATATAGGTGATCGTCGCCGAGTAAACCACGGTTGAATCCATCTGCATGATCGTCTGCGTACCATCGAGTTCGGTGATCATGAACTCGTCATAGCGCGTACCGCTGCGACCACCGTTATCGGTACGGTAGATCCCGTCTTGGGTCGAGATTTTAGAGAATTCTGCGTAGCTGTCCTGCAGAGGGGCATCTGTCCCGCCAAAGGTCATTCCGACCAAGCTTTCAGCGTTCTCGACTTCGTAATTTTCAACGTAGCCCCAACGGGTCTGACGACCCTCGGTCGGGTCAAGGTCCGCAAAGTCACCCAGATATAAAACGTTGAAAGTCGTCGCCACAGCGCCACCCACACGAAAGCATGAAACTACGCACTTTCGTATTTGTAAATTGTGGCGCGATTTTGGATAAACTGTAGTTACATTTGTGCAGATGTTACGCGCAAAGCGGGAGCCTGAGTTGTTCCTTAGGCGCACGCATCTTCATCAGCAACCGCGTTTCATGGGCGCGCAAAAAGGGACGTGCCAACGGCCCGAAGCTGGATAAACCTTGCGACATAAAATGCGGAAAAATATCCAGCATTTCCCTCTTTGCATCGGGAGTCAGCAGATCCCAAGCCTTGTCTCCCGGATGAAAACTCTCGCTCGGCATGCTCTCGGCAAAGACGATTTCATGGCGATCAAAAAGCAGGTGCACATAGGTGACCGTGCCGCCATTTTGTAAGGTGACGTCGCGTCCATTGACCAAGTGTTTTGCCGCCGCCAACCCTTCGTCAATCCCGCAGGTCAGAGTGACATCCCATCCAGCAAGCAAAACACGGTGCTGCTGAGAGAGTTTGATCGGGCGTGTATTCCCCAATGCGCCGGCCTCAAAGCAGACAGGCGCCAGAGCTCCGGTCGCAAACACTTCGCGCGACCCGATCCAACGAAGCGGCTGAAACCCGTGATCCATCGTCTGGATCAGATCTCCGGGCGTCAAGCTCTCGACAGGGCGCTGGCCCTCTGCCGTTTCGATCAGCGTGCCTGATGTAAAGCACATGGCGTAGTCCCATGTCGCCCGTGTCGATGACATGCCCGCCCACGTCCCCGTGACATAGGAGTCAAGCGAGAGCGATCGGATGCCCGTCGCGTCGAGTTGGTCCTGATAGGCGTTCTGACTGGAATAGGGCGCCCAGAAGGTGTAGCCGTTGGTATCCTGAAAGATTGCCACCGGCATTGTCGCGGTGGTCCCGTCAACAAATGTCACGGTCGCGTTGTATTGGGCAATCGCGTCAAAGGTTAGCAGGTACTGACCGTCGACATAGAACTGGTCGTTGTGAAGGTTGTTGTCCTGATCGTATTCCGCGACTGGATCATTCGCTGGCGAGATCGAGACGAAGTTGTTCAGCAGGGGATTGCCTTCGCCTCCGACGTTCAAGCCGACAAGCGCCGCGCCATTTTCCGCGTCCTGATTGCCTTCGGTCGGGTCGATGACCGCATATTGACCCAAGTAGATCGCGTTGAATGTGTTCGCCATTTTGCTCGCTCGGAAAGAGACTGACTCTTTGTTTAGAGAGCAAATTTACAGGGTGATCATTAAATATGAGAGAACGGAATTCTGATGTGTCCTGAGGGAACTAGGATACGTCCTTAAGACAGAAAACGCCGCCAAACCCAGGGGGCTGGCGGCGTTCTGGTGATTAAGTATCTGGAAAACTCAGGCGTTCATCTGGTTGTGACGACGCGCGATGAAGTCTTTCGCCATGTCAACGGCAACAGCCGCGTCACGGCAGTAACCGTCAGCGCCGATCGCTTTGCCGAACTCTTCGTTCAGGGGCGCACCGCCGACCAGAACGATGTAGTCGTCACGGATGCCTTTTTCAGACAGGGTGTCGATCACAACCTTCATGTAAGGCATGGTGGTGGTCAGCAGGGCCGACATGCCGAGGATGTCGGGTTTCTCGGTTTCCAGCGCTTCGAGGTAGGCTTCAACGGCGTTGTTGATGCCCATATCGACCACTTCAAAGCCTGCGCCTTCCATCATCATGGCAACCAGGTTTTTGCCAATGTCGTGGATGTCGCCTTTGACGGTGCCGATCACCATTTTGCCCATGCGGGGCGCGCCGGTTTCGGCCAGCAGGGGCTTCAGGATCGCCATGCCGCCCTTCATCGCGTTCGCGGCCAGCAGAACTTCGGGAACGAACAGGATGCCGTCGCGGAAGTCGTGGCCCACGATGGTCATGCCAGCGACCAGCGCTTTGGTCAGAATGTCGTAAGGAGCCCAACCGCGTTCGAGCAGAATGTTTACGGCCTCTTCGATCTCTTCTTTGAGACCGTCATAGAGGTCGTCCATCATCTGTTCGACCAGTTCCTCGTCATTCAGTTCCGAGAGGATGATGTCGTCTTCTTCCGACATGGCGCGTATCCTTGCAAAGAGATGGAGCCCGAAGGCACTGCGATTTTCTTTGGTTTTACAGTCATAAAACTGTGATCGGGCTGCGCATTTACGACACTCCCGATCACAGCACCGACCAAACAGTATTAGGTACGGCGGCGGCTGCGACGCGAGCGGGCAGGGGCATCGCTCTGGTCACCGGTTCCGTCGCTCGCCGACGAGAATCCGCCCATCTTCTCGGCGATATCCTCAAGGGTCGGGCGCGGGCCTTTGGGTGTGCTTTCCAGAGCGGCGCGCATGGCGGCCAGATGCTCGGGCATGGTACCACAGCACCCGCCGATGATGCGAGCGCCCATGTCCCGTGCCAGCACAGCGTACTGAGCCATCAGCTCGGGGGTGCCGTCGTAGTGAATGTGGCCGTCGTGGTATTTGGGAATGCCTGCGTTGCCCTTGGCGATCACGGGGATCTCGGTTCCGGTGGCGACAAAGCCAGCCACGGTGCGCAGCAGATCCGCCGCGCCAACGCCGCAGTTCGCGCCAAAGGCCATTGGTTTGTTGTCGAGACCATTCACCATATCGACCATCGACTGGCTGGTGACGCCCATCATGGTGCGACCTGCGGTGTCAAAGCTCATGGTGCCACACCAAGGCATGCCCGCCAGAGCAAAGGCTTCGGCAGCCGCTTTGTATTCTTCGGGGGCAGAAATCGTTTCCAGCCACAGAACGTCCGCGCCGCCTTCTTTCAGGCCCTCGGCCTGTTCGTGGAACATCTCGACCGCAGCTGCGTGGGTCAGGGGGCCCATGGGTTCAAAAATCTCGCCAGTCGGACCGACAGAGCCCGCGACGATCACAGGGCGACCCGCGGCATCCGCCACTTCGCGTCCCAATTCAGCGGCCAGACGGTTCAGTTCGCGCACGCGGTTTTCAGCGTTGTGTAGTTTCAGACGCGAAGCGTTGCCGCCGAACGAGTTGGTCAGAAAGATGTCGCTGCCCGCATTAACCGCGAGGCTATAGAGCTTCTTGATCTTCTCGGGCTCGTCCGCGTTCCACAACTCGGGCGCATCGCCAGAGGACAGGCCCATGTTGAACAGGTTGGTGCCAGTCGCACCATCGGCCATCAGCCAGTCACGTTCGGAAAGCAGTTTGGTCAGCGCATCGGTCATGGTGTCTTCCTGTCTCTACGTCGCCAGCCGAAGACCACACCGTGATCCTCGGCCCATTACGATTCCCTCATAAACACCATGAGTGCTCCGCTGCCAGACCGGAAAACGACATTTCCGTTAGAAAGCCGATATTCTTTTACCGTCGTGTCAGTTGCCGTTTTCGATCTTTTCGCGCGCGCTCGCTTCACTCAACGACATGTGTGCTGCAATCGTGGCCGAAGACACGGCAGCTTCAAGATCCACACTCAAACGATCCAGCAGAGCATCCGCCCCAGACAAAGACGCGTGTCCGGCGATCTGGTCATGAACGATCTTGTTCACATAGGCTTCGGCCTCTTCGCCCGTTTTGCCAAGGATATCTGCAGCCCACGCCGCCATCATCCGGTTGCGCAGGGACGACACCCGAAAGGCCTTTTCTTCCTCGTAGGCTGCCTTGGTCTCGAACGCACGTTCACGGTCTTCGAAAATCGACATGAATTCCTCCTCGTTTGGTGATCTGACGCTAGCATGTTAGCGTCGGTCAGTCGCCTGACTGCAGGGATAGGTTCACCCCCGTCTTGCGACATTCCGAGGCTTGCTCTATGAGGGCGCTTTAAGGCCCTTGTTCGGGCCAATATCAGGAGACCGACACAGCTCATGGCACGGCGCACGAAAATCTACGAAGGCAAGGCGAAAATTCTGTACGAAGGCCCCGAGCCGGGCACCATCGTTCAGTATTTCAAAGACGACGCCACCGCTTTCAATGCCGAGAAGAAGGACGTGATCGACGGCAAGGGCGTGTTGAACAACCGTCTGTCCGAGTTCTTTATGACCGGCCTGAATAACATCGGTGTCCCGACGCACTTCCTGCGTCGTCTGAACATGCGCGAACAGCTTTGCCGTTCCTGCGAGATCATTCCGCTGGAAGTGATCGTCCGCAACTACGCAGCCGGTTCGCTGTCAAAGCGCTTGGGGATTGAAGAGGGCACGCCGCTGCCCCGTCCCATCGTTGAATATTGCTACAAGGACGACAAGCTGGGTGACCCGCTGGTCACCGAAGAGCACATTGCGGCCTTTGGTTGGGCCAGCCAGCAGGACATGGACGACATCGTCAGCCTCGCGCTGCGCGTCAACGACTTCATGTCGGGCGTGATGATGGCCGTCGGCATTCGTCTGGTGGACTTCAAGATCGAAATCGGTCGCGTCTACGAAGGTGACTTCCAGCGTCTGGTTGTGGCGGATGAAATCAGCCCCGACAGCTGCCGCCTGTGGGACATCAAGACCGGCCAGAAGCTGGACAAAGACGTGTTCCGCCGCGATCTGGGCAGCCTGACCGACGCGTACGCCGAAGTCGCCCGCCGTCTGGGCATCATGCCCGAGAGCGGCAACGGCACCGGCCCTGTAGCCGTCAACTAATACCGGTGGCGCTGCGGACCTCTGCAGCGCCATTTGACTTTACCATAGACTGACGGGGCCATGCCCCCTAGCGACATGCCGAGGAGACTGCCATGAAGGCGCGCGTTCATGTGATGCTGAAAGAAGGGGTTCTGGACCCGCAAGGCGAGGCTGTACGCCACGCTCTTGGTGCATTGGGCTTTGACGGCGTTGGCGGTGTGCGTCAGGGCAAAGTGATCGAACTGGATCTGCCCGAAGGCACCACCGAAGAGACCGTGACCCAGATGTGCGAACAGCTGCTGGCGAACACCGTGATCGAAAAGTACGAGATCGAGCTGGTCTGATGCGCGCAGCAGTCATCACCTTTCCCGGATCGAACTGTGACCGCGATCTTGCGGTCGCGTTCGAAAGCGCCGGCGCGGATGTGGTCCGCGTCTGGCACAAGGATGCAGAGCTGCCCGCAAATGTCGACGTGATCGGCATCCCTGGCGGCTTCTCGTTCGGTGATTACCTGCGTTGCGGCGCGATTGCGGCGAACTCGCCCATCTGCCGTGCCGTTGTCGATCACGCGAACCGTGGCGGTTATGTGCTTGGGATTTGTAACGGTTTTCAGGTGCTGACCGAGACCCGTCTGGTTCCCGGCGCCCTGATCCGCAACACCAACCTCAAGTTCGTGTGCAAGCCTGTTGGCCTGAAGGTCGAGAATGCGGAAACCGATTTCACCCGCGGCTACGCGGCTGGCGCTGAAATCACCATCCCCGTCGCGCACCATGATGGCAACTACCGTGCCGACGACGAGCTGCTTGCGCGGCTGCAGGGCGAAGGTCAGGTGGCGTTCACCTACACCGACAACCCCAATGGCGCGGCTGGCGACATCGCTGGTGTCTTCTCCGAGAACCGCCGCGTTCTGGGAATGATGCCGCACCCCGAGCGGGCCATCGAGCCTTTGCAAGGAAGTGCCGATGGACAAGCGCTTTTCCGCACATTGATCGAAGGCTTTGTGACCGCCTGACTTGAGGCTCACGAGGGCTTGGCTTAATCTCTGGGCATGAAACAAGCCGCTCGGACAAAACCACGTTCCTTGCGTCACCGCAAACGGGTCTGGATGACCCGCTTTGCGGTGGCGCTTTTGCTTTTGGTGGCTGTCGGTATCGTCTGGGGCACCAAGATCTGGCTGACCTCCCGTTTCATTGAAACCACACAAAACAGGGCCGAAGTGCGTCTGGCTCTGTATTCCGGCCAGCTGCTTAGTGAGCTGCGCCGCAACGCGATTGTGCCTCAGCTTCTGGCGCGCGATCCGTCGTTGATCGGGGCTCTGAATTCTTCCGACTTCTCGCGCAGTTCCCAGCGGCTGATTTCATTCGTCGACGAGATCGGGGCTGCCTCGTTGATGCTCCTGGATCGCGATGGCCGCACCGTTGCCGCGACGGCTCGCGAGCGCCTTGGAAGCACCCATCGAAACGCAAACTATTTTGTAGAGGCTCTGCGCTCCAACGGCACTGTCTTTACCAAGACGATGCGTCCGACCGGAGCCTTTGTCTTTGCCTACTCCCGCCGGATCGAAGAGGGCGGCGTGCCCATCGGGGTGATTGTGGTCGAGGCTGATCTAGGTAAGTTCGAGAGCGCTTGGGCTGGCATCACCGACGCGGTGATTGTCACAGATAGCGAAGGCCAGATCATCTTGGCCACCGAGCCGAAATGGCGCGGGCTGAGCGAAGACAGCGCTTTGGAGCGGCAGCCTGCAACCACGGCGATCGAGCGTGCTCTTCAGGCGACCGCTGAGTGGACTGGCGACGTAAACGATGTCTATTTGCGCGGTGAGGCGGTGATGCGTCTTGCCGGACGCATCCCGTTTCGGGGCTGGAACATCGTCACATACACCAATTACTCGAGCGTTCGCGAGAAAGTGAACGGCGTTCTGGCGCTGGAAATCATGGGGTTTGCGATCGTTCTGGCGCTGGCCTTCTATTTCCTAAGCCGTAAAAACGCGACGCGGGTCGTGTTGGTGCAGCGCGAAAGTGCCGAACTGCGGGCGCTGAACCTGCGCCTCCAGCGCGAGATTGCGGAGCGCGAACGGGTGCAGGAAACGCTTGCTGTGACCGAACAATCACTGGCGCAATCGTCGAAACTGGCGGCCTTGGGCGAGATGTCCGCCGCCGTCAGCCACGAATTGAACCAGCCGCTTGCCGCGATGAAAACCTACTTGGCGGGCGCCCGACTGCTGCTGAGCCGGAACCGCGCCGAAGAAGCCTTGGCCTCGATCCAACGGATCGACGATCTGATCGAGCGGATGGGCGCGATCACCAAGCAGTTGAAATCCTATGCCCGCAAAGGCTCTGACCAGCTCCAGCCCGTTGATATGAAACAGGCTTTGTCCTCTGCCTTGTCCATGATGGAGCCCCAACTTCGGCAGGGGCGTGTGCGTCTGGAAAAAGCAGTCCCCGAGAACCCTGTGGTCGTCATGGGCGATCGGGTCCGGATCGAGCAAGTGATGATCAACCTCATCCGAAATGCGCTTGATGCGGTCGGTGGGCAATCCGACCCCCGCGTCGATGTGCTGCTTAGTGCTGGCGAGACCGCGACCCTGACCGTGCGGGACAACGGGCACGGGATCGAAGACCTCGATGAACTGTTCGAACCCTTTTATACCACCAAACAGCCCGGCGAAGGCGTTGGCCTTGGCCTCGCGATCTCTTCGGGGATTGTCTCTGACCTTGGCGGGCGCCTGACGGCGCGCAATGCCGAAGGCGGGGGGGCTGTATTTGAAATGCAACTACCTATCTACCTCGAAGATATTGAAGCCGCGGAGTAAACCATGTCGCAAGTGATGAAGATTGCCATTGTGGATGATGAACAGGATATGCGTCAGTCCATCAGCCAGTGGCTTGCTCTGTCTGGCTTCGACACAGAGACCTATCCCTCGGCTGAAGATGCATTGACCAAGATCGGGTCGGATTACCCCGGTATTGTGATTAGCGATATCAAGATGCCCGGAATGGGGGGCATGGGCCTGCTGAAAAAGCTGATGGGCAGTGACAGCAGCCTACCTGTGGTGATGATCACCGGCCATGGCGACGTGCCGATCGCGGTCGAGGCAATGCGCTTGGGCGCGTTCGACTTCCTTGAGAAACCATTCAATCCAGACAAGATGACAGAGATCGCCCGCAAGGCTCTAAACCAGCGTCGGCTTGTTCTGGACAACCGTGCGCTGCGCCGCGAACTGTCGGATGGGGCAGGGCTGATGAACAAGATCATCGGTACCGGTCCCGACATGACCCGTCTGAAAGAAGACATTCTGGATCTGGGTCAAGCGGATGGCCACGTGATGATTGATGGCGAAACCGGCACCGGCAAAACCTTGACCGCGCACGCGCTGCATGCGGTCGGCAGTCGGGCAGGGCGCAAGTTCGTACTATTGTCGTGCTCGGCCTTTGACGAAGATGCTCTGACCAAACGTCTTTTCGGCCCTATGCAGCCCGAGGACACCCAACTGCCCGCCGTCGAAGAGGCCCGTGGCGGCACGCTGGTGCTGGAGGATATCGAGACGCTGAGCGATGCGGCTCAGGCACGCCTCTTGTCCTTCATCAATGAACAAGGCACCCCGTCAGAGACCCGCATCATCGGCATCTGCAACATGCAAGAGCAGGGCAAAACCGTCGAGGACGCCCTGCGCAATGACTTGTTTTATCGTCTTGCAGCGCTCCGCATTACTTTGCCACCCCTGCGCAATCGGGGTGAAGATATTCTGACGCTATTTAACCGGCAGGCGGAACAGTTCGCGGATGAATATGGCTGCGATGCGCCCGAACCCAGCGCCCAAGAGGCCGCGCAACTCTTGCAGGCGCCTTGGCCCGGGAACGTGCGCCAACTGATTAACGTTGCAGAGCGTGCGGTATTGCAGTCGCGCCGAGGCTCTGGGACCATCGCCAGCTTGCTGATGGCGGACAACGATGACCTGCGTCCGGTGGTCACCACCGAGGGCAAACCGCTCAAGGAATATGTCGAAGCGTTCGAGCGGATGTTGATTGATAACACCATGCGCCGCCACAAAGGGTCGATCGCAAGCGTGATGGATGAACTCTGCCTTCCGCGCAGGACTCTTAACGAAAAGATGGCCAAATACGGTCTTCAGCGCGCCGATTATCTGTAAGCGACCCGGATAAAGCCATTTTCTTCATTGTCTTTTCGGGAAATTCGCCTTTATGGTGATAGAACAGGCGTTTTAAAGCGTCCTGAACAGATTTCTCGTCATTAAGGCCGCGCGCCAAAAGAGCCGCCCTTTTTGACGGTCGAGCTTCGGACTTCACCAGTCCAGAGAAATAGCCCGACACGCGACAAGCGGCGGGCCATAAACATGGCGCCTAAGGCGTCGGAGAAGAACCGCGATGAAACGCGCAAACGTAAGTTTAGTTAAGTGTAAGGCGCAGATTGCGCCTGCTCTTTGCGCGTCTCCCCTCGCCCTGACAACACACAAGACCACCGCGCGCGTCCGGCATGTCCCGGACCCCGTTGGGCTGTGCAAAGAGATCCCATGGCAAAGAAAATGCTCATTGATGCCACCCACGCGGAGGAAACCCGCGTCGTGGTGGTCGACGGAAACAAGGTAGAAGAATTCGACTTTGAGTCCGAAAACAAACGTCAGCTTGCTGGCAACATCTATTTGGCTAAAGTCACGCGGGTAGAACCCTCGCTGCAGGCCGCTTTTGTGGACTATGGCGGAAACCGCCACGGTTTCCTCGCGTTTTCGGAAATTCACCCCGATTACTACCAGATTCCCGTTGCGGACCGCGAGGCTCTGTTGGCCGAAGAACGCGCTTTGGCGGCAGAGCAATCGGACGACGAAGAAGAGAACGATCGCCCCAAGCGTTCGCGCTCGCGTTCGCGTCGCAAGAAATCTTCGGACAAGAGCGATGCCCCCAAAGCTGAGGCACCTTCGGAAGAAGTGACTGCCGAGACTGCGGTTGAAACGCCCGCGGCCGAAGAGCCTGTGGCTGAAGCGGCGCCTGCTGTCGAAGTCGAATCCGCTTCCGTCGAAGCACCTGCTGAGGAGCAGGTTTCTGAAGCGGTTGAAACGGTTGTCACGCCCTCTGAAGAGAGCGCAGAAATTGCCGAGGATCAGCCTGTCTTCGTTTCTGCAGAAATGCCTGTTCGGGAAGACGCTCCTGCAGAAGAGACGCCTGCCGAACCCGAAGCGGTCGCTGAAGAGCCCGCAGCGGAAGAGACAAGCGAAGCCCCAGAGGATGGGGATGATCGTCCCCGTCCGGCGCAAGCTGCTCGGAATGACAGTGATGACGCGGTCGAAACCCGTGAAATCACCGGCATGGAAACCATCGATCTGGACGAAGAAGCCGAAGAAGACAGCCAAGACGGCGAAGAGGCTTCGGAAGCTCCGGCTCAAGAGTCGGCTGAGCCCGCTGCAGAAACCGAACAGCCTGCAAAACCCAAACGATCTTCGCGCAAGAAATCCTCTTCAAAGTCCACGCCCGCCCGTGACGATGACACCTCGGAAGACGAGAGCGATCCCAAGGAAGAGATTGAATCGGTCGCCGATGAGGACGATTCCGAAGATATCCGTCCCGCACGCAAACCCCGTGCGCGCCGCTACAAAATCCAGGAAGTGATCAAAGTTCGCCAGATCATGCTGGTGCAGGTCGTCAAAGAAGAGCGCGGCAACAAAGGCGCAGCGCTGACCACTTATCTCAGCCTTGCTGGCCGGTACTGCGTTCTGATGCCCAACACTGCCCGTGGCGGTGGTATCAGCCGTAAGATCACGAACGCGGCAGACCGCAAGAAACTCAAAGAGATCGCAGGCGAGCTTGATGTGCCGCTCGGCGCAGGTCTGATCATCCGGACCGCGGGCGCACAGCGTACCAAAGCCGAGATCAAGCGCGACTACGAATACCTGCAGCGCATGTGGGAGCAGATCCGCGAGAACACGCTGCAATCCGTGGCGCCTTGCAAGATCTACGAAGAAGGCGATCTGATCAAACGCTCGATCCGGGACCTCTATAACCGCGAGATTGACGAAGTTCTGGTCGAAGGCGATCGCGGCTACCGCAACGCCAAGGACTTCATGAAAATGATCATGCCGTCCCACGCCAAGAACGTGAAGCATTACAACGAGCGTATGCCTCTGTTCGCGCGCTATCAGGTGGAAAGCTACCTGAGCAGCATGTTCAACCCGACCGTCCAACTGAAATCCGGCGGCTACATCGTGATCGGTGTGACCGAGGCGCTGGTGGCGATCGACGTGAACTCGGGCAAGGCGACCAAAGAAGGCTCGATCGAAGAGACCGCGCTGAAGACCAACCTCGAGGCCGCCGAAGAGGTGGCGCGCCAGCTGCGTCTACGCGACTTGGCCGGTCTGATCGTCATCGACTTCATCGATATGGACGAGCGCAAGAACAACACCGCCGTCGAAAAGCGGATGAAAGACAAGCTGAAGACCGATCGCGCCCGCATTCAGGTGGGCCGCATTTCGGGTTTTGGTCTGATGGAAATGAGCCGTCAGCGTCTGCGTCCCGGCATGATCGAGGCGACCACCCAGCCTTGCCCTCATTGTCACGGCACCGGTCTGCTGCGCTCGGACGACAACGTGTCGCTCGCGATCCTGCGTCAACTCGAAGAAGAGGGCGTTCGTGGCCGCAGCAAGGAAGCGCTGGTCAGAGCGCCCATGCAGATCGTCAACTACCTGATCAACCACAAGCGCGAGCATGTGGCCCAGATCGAGGCGCGCTATGGCATGGCCGTTCGTATCGAAGCCGATCCGCACCTGATCAGCCCCGATTTCTCGATCGAGAAGTTCAAAACTGCTGTTCGCGTGATTGGCGGTTTCGTCCCCGAGGCGGAAGCGCTCGACACCTCGATCATGGACGCGCTGGACGCGGACTCCGAGGCCGAGATCGAAGACGCGTTGATCGTCGAGGAACCCGCCGAGGCGAAAGCGCCCGAGCAGAAGCCAGAGGGTGACGAGGGCGGCAAGCCCAAGAAGCGTCGTCGTCGCCGTCGCCGTGGTGGCAAGAACAAGGACGGTGATGAGCAGAAGTCTCAGGACTCGGACGACACTTCCGGTAACGATGCGAAAGCCGAAGACACTCCGGCAGAGACTGTCGAAGCGCCCGCTCAGGAAGCCGAAGCGCCTCAGCCTGAGGCCGAGCAAGCTGCTGAACCCGCGCCGGTTGCAGTGGAAGCGCCAGCCGAGGAGCTTGTAGAGGCCCCCGCGGTCGAAGTGGTGCCGGAGGAAGCAACCGAAGCTGCCCCTGAGGAAGTCGAAGCGCCCATCGCAGAGACGCCCGCGCCGGTTGAAATCCCCGAGCCCGTCAGCGAGCTGCCCGATCCAGTGTCGGAAGTCCCTGCGCAGGTCGAAGAGGAAGTCGCGCCCGCAGAGCCGGAGCCTCAGCCCGAGCCGGAGGTTCAGTCGAATGAACCGCCAAAGCCCAAGCGCACCGGCTGGTGGAGCGTATAAAACAAAGGGCGTCCGGATCGGGCGCCCTTTTGCTTTGGGGCGGTACCCAATGGCCGCATTGACCTGCCCAACAAACTTGTGAGAGGTCGCGACGTGACCCACAGTCGGGAATTGGGGTAAGGAGAGATCATGTTCGGAATCGACCTCTTTGATGCAGGGCTTTTGCCCGCCATGATCGTTGCGCTGACCGCCGGGGTGATCAGCTTTCTCAGCCCATGCGTTTTGCCGATCGTGCCGCCCTATCTGGCCTACATGAGTGGCGTCAGCCTGAATGACATGTCCAAAGGCGGCGTGGCGCGGGGGCGAACCTTGCTGGCCGCGCTGTTTTTCGTCTTGGGCCTGTCGACGGTCTTTCTGCTGCTCGGCTTTGCGGCCTCTGCAGTGGGGCGCGCGTTTTTGGCCTATCAGGGGTACTTCAACACGGGTGCGGGTCTCTTGGTGATGGTCTTCGGGATGCATTTCTTAGGAGTGATCCGCATCGGGTTTCTGAGCCGCGAGGCACGGATCGATGTGGGGGATCAAGGTGGCTCGGCCTTCGGGGCCTACATCCTAGGCCTCGCGTTTGCGTTCGGTTGGACCCCGTGCATCGGGCCGCAGCTTGGTGCGATCCTGTCGCTCGCTGCAAGCGAAGCGAGTGTGGCCAAAGGCACCACGCTGCTCGCTGTTTACGCGCTCGGACTCGGTTTGCCATTTCTCATTGTGGCAGCGTTCCTTCCGCAGATGGGTGGCATCATGGGGTGGATGAAACGCCACATGGAACAGATCGAGCGCGTCATGGGTTTGCTCCTCTGGACCATCGGTCTGTTGATGCTCACCGGCGGCTTTTCCCGTTTCTCTTATTGGCTACTCGAAAATTTCCCGGCATTGGCGGCTTTGGGCTGACGATTACCGCTATCCCTCGCGCGGTGCAGCGTGTTTAATGCCCTTATATTAAGGGGTTGGGATGGACGAACGCTTTGACAGACCAGTGCGGCGGCGCCGGGTGTTTTACATCCCGGGCTTCGATCCCTATCCGCCAAGACGCTACCGCGAATTCTATCGAAAAGAGGGCGCTGACCAGGCGCGCTATTCCGGCTATCGCATCAATCTAAGGGGCGCAGGACCTGCGGCTTGGGAAGTCGACGCGGTCGTCGAGGACCAAGAGGTCTCGGCCCGCGTCGATGTGCTGGTCTGGTCGGACATCGTGAACGCTTCGATGGATCAAGGGATTTGCGCGACCTACATCCAGATGTGCCGAACAGCGTGGATTTACATCGGCTCAGGCGCCTTGTTCCAACTGATGCGCCTACGCCGCGGGCCGGTGATTGCAGCGCTCTATCCGGTCGCATTCTTGCTTCTTCAACTGTTGATGGCCGCGACTCTGGTTGGGCTATTTGGTTACATCGGATACGAATTACTCCCAATAAGCATCGCGTGGGTCAGCCTGTTACTAGGAGCCATCGCGGGGGCCACGTTGATGCGGGCGGGTAGGCGGCTCGATAATCGAATTTTGGCCTATTACCTTATGCACGACTACGCGTTTTCCGCCGGATTGCGCGGGGCCTATCCAACAGCATTGGAAAATCGCTTACGTCAGTTTGAGGATCAAATCGCCGAGGCCATGGCCGACCCCGCGACAGATGAAGTCCTGATCGTCGGCCATTCATCGGGGGCCTATCTCGGGGTGTCAGTACTGGCAGATTTGTTGCGCGATGGGCGGCTTGAGCAGAGCAAAGCGGCTGTTGGTTTCTTGAGCTTGGGGCAGGTAGTGCCGATGGTGTCGTTCCTGCCCAAAGCAGATCGTTTGCGCCGAGATCTCCATGACCTCAGCCAATCCGACGCATTGGCGTGGGTGGATATCACGGCTCTGGGGGACGGCTGCGCGTTCGCGCTCTGTGATCCGGTCGCGGTCAGCGGCGTCGCTCCAGCCGAGGGCCAGCGCTGGCCGCTCGTGATTTCAGCAGCATTTTCGCGGACGCTCGGGGCCGACCAATGGAAACGCCTGCGCCGCGCTTGGTTTCGCCTGCATTTCCAGTACCTCTACGCACTCCCGAATGCAGAGGACTACGATTACTTCCGAGTTACTGCCGGTCCGCTAACCCTCGCTGCCCGCTACGCTGAGCGTCAACCTTCTCCGTCCACGATCCGAAAAGCAATCTCCTGCTACCGGAGAATGGACAGATGATCCCGCCAAAACCCGCGGCGCGCGCCGACAAAGTCTCGCTCTGGCGCTATCTGAAGCTGTTTCGCCAAGACATCCTGTCCGCACAGCCCCAGCGTCTGTACCGCGCATGGATGGCGGAATTCAAAACGCCGTTCTTCAGGTCCTACTTGGTGAACCAGCCAGACCTCGTGGATCTGGTGCTCAAGGGCCGCCCGATGGACTTCCCAAAATCCGACCGCGTAAGCGAAGGGTTGCGACCGCTGCTCGGGCGCTCGGTCTTTGTCACCAACGGCGCAGAGTGGGAACGCCAACGTCGGATTATCGACCCCGCCTTCGAAGGCGGGCGCTTGCGCGACACCTACCCAGCCATGTGGGCCGCAGCCCAGGCAGCCGTTCAGCGCATGGATCGTCACATAGGGCAGGTGATCGAGATCGAACCAGAGACCAGTCACGTCGCGGCTGATGTGATTTTTCGCACATTGTTCACAATTCCGATCGAACATGAGATCGCCAGCCAAGTCTTTCATGAATTCCGCGCTTACCAACGCAGTCAGCCGATCCTCAATCTGGCGGCCTTTATCCCGCTGCCGAAATGGATGCCGCGTTTCTTTCGCAAAGACACCAAAGACAGCGCGCGCCTGATCCGCAGCTTGATCACCCAACTGACGGCCGAACGCATGGAGGCGATCCGCGCAGGCACCGCGCCGGACGATCTGGCCACTAAAATCATGACCACTGCGGACCCACAGACGGGCGAGACCTTTACCACCGAAGAGATGGTCGATCAGGTGGCGATCTTCTTCCTTGCGGGGCATGAAACCAGTGCGTCGGCGCTGGGGTGGGCCCTCTATCTGATGGCGCTGTTTCCCGAGTGGCAGGAGAAGGTCGCGGCAGAGGCCGACGCGTTGAAAACAGGCGACTTTTCAGAGGTTTCCGCGCTTAAGATCAGCCGCGATGTCTTTCGCGAGGCGCTGCGATTGTACCCGCCAGTACCCATGATGGTGCGCGAAACGACCCAGCCCGAATGCTTCCGTGATCGCATGGTGCCCAAAGGATCGCAGATCGTGCTCAGCCCTTGGCATCAACAGCGGCATGAGCGGCTTTGGGACAATCCCGACGGCTTCGATCCCGAACGGACGAAGACCGAAGAGGGGCGCGCCGCATCGCGCTGCGCCTTCATGCCGTTCTCTGCGGGGCCTCGGGTTTGTACTGGCGCTGGCTTTGCTATGGTCGAGGGGCCGCTGATCCTGTCCATGCTGCTCAAGCATTTCCGATTCAAACTCACCGATTCTGCACCGCCCATACCGGTTGCGCATCTCACTTTGCGCTCTGCGAACGGGATATTCTTGGAGGTCGAGCGCCGTTAGCGTTAAATGTTAGCGGTAAATATCACAGTGTTTGCGCTAAACATCACTTATAACTCTATGCTGATCCCGTGAGATAGGTTAAAAACCCCACAAGGTTTTAACGCATCGAAGGGATTTTCAGATCATGGCCAAGGACACTGTACTCGAGCAGAGCCAAGCCGATCGCATTGCAGCGGGCGCGGGTTTTATTGCCGCATTGGACCAGAGCGGTGGCTCGACCCCCAAGGCTCTGAAGCAGTACGGCGTTGAAGAGGACGCATACTCGACCGAAGAAGAGATGTTCGGCCTGATCCACGATATGCGCTGCCGCATCATGACCGCACCCGAGTTCACCTCGGAAAAGGTTATTGGCGCGATCCTGTTCGAGCGCACCATGCGCGGCGAAGTCGCTGGCATGCCCGTTCCCACCTACCTGTGGGAAGAGCGCGGCGTTGTTCCCTTCCTGAAGATCGACAAAGGCATGGAAGACGTCAAAGACGGCGCTCAGATCCTGAAGCCGATCCCCGGCCTGACCGAATTGCTGGCGACCGCCCGTGAATTCGGCATCTTTGGCACCAAAGAGCGTTCGGTCATCCACGAAGCCAACGAAACCGGCATCGCAGCGGTTGTCGCGCAGCAGTTCGAACTGGGCAAAGAAGTGATTGCGGCCGGTCTGGTTCCGATCGTCGAGCCCGAAGTTCTGATCGACAGCCCCACCAAAGCCGAAGCAGAAACCATTCTGAAGGCCGAGATCGAAAAGCAGCTGGACCTGCTGGACGAGACCCAGAATGTCGTTCTGAAGCTGACCATCCCCACCGAAGCTGGCCTCTATGACAGCTTGGCGGACCACCCCCGCGTTCTGCGCGTTGTTGCGCTGTCGGGTGGGTACTCGACCGCAGACGCATGTGAAAAACTGTCGAAGAACGAGAAGATGATCGCATCGTTCAGCCGTGCATTGGCCGAAGGCCTGAGCGCGCAGCAGTCGGATGACGAGTTCAACGCCGCGCTGGCCGAGAACATCAACAAAATCTACGGCGCTTCGATCTAATCCAAGCGTTTACCGATAGATAGAGCGGGGTCTTCATCCAGAAGGCCCCGTTTTTCTTTGTGTGAATGACAGAAAATTCAGTCCAGTTTCGCCTGATACCAGCGTAGGACAAACACACGGATCGCCGAGGCGAGCCCCTCGGTTTCGGGATCACGGCGCACGTCAATCTCGGCAGCGAGTTGGTTGATGGGTTTGTCCTGATCTTCGGCAATCGCGCGGAAGGCTTGCCAGAATGGCTCTTCCAAGGACACAGATGTTCGGTGTCCGCGGAGGGTCAGCGACCTTTTGATCGGTCCGCCGCTCATTCGTCGTCGCGCTTGTGCTGGTTCAGGTGACGCTCGGCTTTGTCAGCCTCAATGGCGTCGCGCTGCTTTTCGGCTTTGGTGCGTCCGAATTTGGCAGCGTTCTGGTCAGCACGGGCCTTTTTCTCGGCCCGTGCTTTGTCTTTGCGAAACCGGTTCAGATTAACCGGTGCGGCCATTATTTCGGGCCGATCATGTCTTCGGGGCGCACAACGCGGTCAAAGGTTTCTTCGTCCACGAAGCCAAGAGCGATCGCCTCTTCTTTCAGAGTGGTGCCGTTCTTGTGCGCGGTCTTCGCAACCTTGGTGGCGTTGTCGTAGCCGATGGTCGGGGCCAGTGCGGTTACCAGCATCAGCGACTCTTTCATCAGCTTGTCGATGCGCGCAACGTTCGCCTGCGTGCCAACAACCATGTTGTCGGTAAAGGCCGACGCGGCATCACCCAAGAGCTGGATCGACTGCAGAACATTGTACGACATCATCGGGTTGTACACGTTCAGCTCAAAATGACCCTGCGAGCCAGCGAAACCAACTGCTGCGTCGTTACCCATGACGTGGGCGCAGACCATGGTCAGCGCTTCGGCCTGAGTGGGGTTCACTTTGCCGGGCATGATCGACGAGCCGGGCTCGTTTTCGGGCAAGATCAGTTCGCCAAGACCCGAACGGGGGCCCGAACCCAAGAGACGCATGTCGTTCGCGATTTTGAACAGCGAACCAGCTACAGTCTTCAGCGCGCCCGAGAACATGACCATCGCGTCGTGCGCAGCCAGCGCTTCGAACTTATTGGGGGCGGTGACAAAGGGCAGGCCGGTGATCGCTGCGATCTCGGCGGCGACCTTTTCGGCAAAGCCTTTGCGGGTGTTCAGACCGGTGCCAACGGCGGTGCCGCCCTGCGCCAGTTCATAGATGTCGGGCAGGCACGCTTCGACGCGCTTGATGCCCTGAGCGACCTGATGGGCGTAACCACCGAATTCCTGACCAAGGGTCAGCGGGGTCGCGTCCTGAGTGTGGGTGCGGCCGATCTTGATGATATCCTTGAACTCTTCCGACTTGGCGGCCAGAGCGGCGTGCAGCTTGCGCAGGCCGGGCAGCAGGACGTCACGGGTGTGCATGCCGATGGCGACGTGCATCGCGGTTGGGAAGGTGTCGTTCGACGACTGGCCCATGTTGCAGTGATCGTTCGGGTGCACGGGCTTTTTGCTGGCCAGCTGACCACCCAGCATTTCGATCGCGCGGTTCGAGATAACCTCGTTCGCATTCATGTTCGACTGGGTGCCGGAACCGGTCTGCCAAACAACCAGCGGGAAGTTGTCGTCGAATTTGCCTTCGATGACTTCGGTCGCTGCGGCTTGGATGGCTTTGGACAGCTCGGCGTCCAGATCGCCGAAACCCTCGTTCACGATGGCAGCGGCCTTCTTGACCACACCCAGAGCGCGGATGACGGGCACGGGCTGCTTTTCCCAACCAATGGGGAAGTTCATGATCGAGCGCTGGGTCTGTGCGCCCCAGTACTTGTCTGCGGGAACTTCGAGAGGACCAAAGCTGTCGGTTTCGGTACGGGTATCGGCCATGAGGCAACCTCCTGTATAACGGTTGCCGTGGGTTTACAGGCAGAAAAGCCCTCTCGCAATCGCGTCAGGGCCTTGGATAGCGTTAACGGGGACGAAAAATCACCGTTGTGATCACAAGTTTAAAGGGTGTGATCGCAATTACTTGCGGAATTTGTCCAAGCTGACAATTTCGGCGTCAGTAGTGGGCTCTTCCTCGACCTCGGCGAGCTCGATATCGAGTTCATCCTCTTCCTCGTCATCCTCGCCGACACTCTCAAAGCGCAGGCCAAATTCGACCGACGGGTCCACAAAAGTGCGGATCGCATCGTAGGGGATATAAAGACGTTCGGGGCTGTCACCGAAGTTCAGGGTCACGCCGAAACCTTCGTCATCCACATCCAGCGCGTCGAACCAGTGCTGGATTACGACGGTCATTTCCGTGGGGTAGCGCTGCACCAGCCAATCGGCCAGTTGCACACCCTCAGCGCGGGTCGAGAAGGTGATGAAGAAATGGTGCTCACCCGGCAGACCATCCTGTGCCACGCCCTCAAGCACCTGACGGATCAGGCCCCGCATTGCAGCGTGCATCAGGTTGCCGTAGTCGATATCGCCCATTTCGAATGCCTCCGATTTTCAATCAGCATAGTACATCGAAAAGCAAACTAAAGAGGAGAATGCAATCAGATTGCATAGACCCCTGATGCCAAGCCGAAAATTGCGGTCACGAGCAGCGTCTTTTCCATGCCGATTTTCAGGAAGACCAGCATGACAGCGGCCTGAACCGCGAGCGCGACAGAAATCCAGTCGATAGTGGCCCAATCTGGGGCGATCACGCGCACGGGCCCTACGGCGGCTTCGCCCACAGAGCCAAAGAAAACATGGGCTGCGAACCAGATCGACAGGTTCAGGATCACCCCCACGACCGCCGCTGTAATCGCCGCCAGCGCGCCACGCAAACGCGGCATTCCGGCAAGCAGATCAAGGTAGGGAGCGCCGACAAAAATCCAGAGAAAGCAGGGCACAAAGGTCACCCAGAGCGACAAAGCGCCCGCCGCAAGTGCGACCCAAGGACCGCCTTCGTTGAAGCCAGCGAGCAATGCCACGAACTCTGTCACCAGAATCAGTGGGCCAGGCGTTGTCTCGGCCAAGCCGAGCGCGTCGATCATCGCTTCGGGGGAAATCCAGCCGTATGCGCTCACGACTTCCTGCGCCATGTAGGCCAGAACTGCATAGGCGCCACCGAAGGTCACGATGGCGAGTTTGCTGAAAAACAACGCGATGTCAGTGAAGAAAGGGGCGTCGAGCGCGATGCAGGCGATGATCGGAAGAGCCCAAAGCACCGACCAGATGGCCAGCGTTCGCAGCGTGCGTGGTTGGTGAACGGGTTCAACTGCTGTGGCCTCGGCGTCTTTGCTGCAAAGGGCACCGATCGCGCCAGCCAGCGCGATGACCACAGGAAAGGGGATGTGCAAAGCAAAGAGGCTCAGAAAGCCTGCGCCTGCGATCAGCCAATCCGTTCGGGCCTTTAGCGCCCGTTTCGCGACCTTGTACAGTGCCTGTAGAACGATGACCGTGACGGTCGCTTTAACCCCGACGAACGCGGCCTGCACCCAAGGCACCCCGCCGAAATAGGCGTATCCGAGCGCAAGCGCAGCGATCACGAGCGCCCCAGGCACCACAAACAACAATCCGGCGATCAGCCCGCCCGTTGTCCCTCGCAGTCGCCAACCTGCGTAGGTCGCGAGTTGCATCGCTTCGGGGCCGGGCAAGAGCATGCAGAACGACAGCGCGCGCAGGAACTGCTCTTCGGTCAGCCAACCGCGTGCCTCGACCAACTCTTTGTGCATGAGGGCGATCTGCGCCGCCGGTCCGCCGAACGACAAAACGCCGATGCGGCCGAAGACTTGAGTCAAAGTGCGCAGATCTGGGGTCATGAAACGCTCATTCGCAGGGGGCCGTCAAAGCGGTACCGAAGCACCGAGAAATCTCAAGAGAAATCAGCCCTGTGCAATCAAACTTTCACATTGCGCCGTGGTGGGCACGGCTATCGCTTGGCGCTTCGTCACGGGCGTCCATTCCGTAATCGCGCGACACGTCGCATACCCTGAGGCGATAATCCTCAAAGAACCGCTGGCGTCCCATTTCCTGTGCGCCGCGATGGGCGGTCAGCTTGCGCCAGCGCTGGACAGCTTCTTCATCTTCCCAGAACGACAAGGACAAGAGTTTGCCGGGCGTGGTCAGGCTTTGGAAACGCTCGACACTGATAAAGCCTTCGAACCCCTCGAGGTGTTCTTTCATACGGGCGGCCATATCCAAGTAGGGGCCTTGCATGCCGTCCTTGGGGGTCACTTCAAAAATCACTGCAATCATCGCTCTCCTCCGGCGGTGCCGAAGGAGTTTGTGCGAGCCTGACAGAAATTCAAAGCAATTTGTGTGCGCGATCCGATGTTCCGTGGCGGCTCAATCGGTTGTCAAACCCAGATAGCCAATAGCCGCCTGAGCGAGGAACGCTGACGCAGCAACACCATCAATCAAGACAAGGCCTGTGCGCGCAGCAAGGTCGTCGCGCAGCGGGGCCATCCCAGCGCAGCCCAATACGATTGCGCCGGCCTGAGTGGTCGCCGCGGCCTGTGAAATACGCGACGCGAGGTGAACGCGCGTTTCCTCGGCCCCTTCATCAATGGTCAGAACTGGCAGATCGCTGGCCAAAACGCCCGCACAATTCGGCTGGTACCCGCTAGCCTCGATATTGCCCGCTATGACTGGAACCGAGACGGCCAAAGAGGTCACAACCGCAAAATTGCGGCCCAGAACACCCGCCATCACATATGACGACTGCCCGATCCCAAGGACCGGTAGCGATGTTGCAGCTTGCGCTTCGCTCAAACCGGTATCGTCAAAGCACCCGATGACGACAGCATCCGCGCCATCCGCCTCGGCCTCTGCGATCCGCGCCAAAACGCCGGGCAGGGCTGCTGCTCCATCCTCGGCCCCTTGGATCGCAGGCGGGCCGTCGTGGTTGGTGAACCCGACAATTTGTGCCGAGGGCAAAGCTTTGGCCGCGACCGCAACCATAGCCTCTGTCATCGCCACGGTCGCATTCGGGTTCACGTAGGCGATTTTCATCAGACCGCTTTCCCTACGTCAGAGCCCATCTTTGCGCGCCGCTTCGACATAATCCGTACCGACAACAAGAACACCGCGATAATGCCAAAAGAGAACAGAGTGGTCAGCGTGCCAAGGGCATAGATCACAGGCGTCGTCACGTTGGTGGTCATGCCAAAGACTTCAAGCGGCAAGGTGTTGTAGCTGCCCGATGTCAGCAGGGTCCGCGCAAATTCATCGTAGGATAGTGTAAACCCAAACAGAGCCACACCAATCAAAGAGGGCGCGATGATCGGCAGCACCACATGGCGGATCGTCTGCCACTGGGTTGCGCCTTGGTCACGGGCCGCTTCCTCGTAGGATTTGTCGAACCGGTTGAACACGGCGAACATGATCAGAAGACCAAAGGGCAGGGTCCATGTCAGCTGCGAGCCAAAGCCCGAGGTCGCCCAATGGATCTTCAGCCCCAGCTGGTTGAAGATCAGGCCAACCCCCAGCGAAATCAGGATCGACGGGATCACCAGCGATGTGATCGCCATGTAGAACAGAAC
The DNA here is from genome assembly GCA_030433335.1 of Alphaproteobacteria bacterium. Classification (GTDB taxonomy): domain Bacteria; phylum Pseudomonadota; class Alphaproteobacteria; order Rhodobacterales; family Rhodobacteraceae; genus Donghicola. The sequence continues at coordinate 172,830 of JAUILL010000001.1, forward strand.
CGCAGAGCCTTTGAACCGCTTGCGGAAGGCCAGACCGGACATCACCGACACAACAACGGTGGTGACCATCACCATCAGACCCAAGGCAAAGGACCGGCGGAACGCGCCCCAGATGTCACCCACGGCTTGCTGCTCGAACAGCTCTCGGAACCAGTGCAAGGACACACCGCGCATGGGAAAGGTTAGACCGCCCGTGGGCCCTTGGAAAGACAGGATGCCGATGGTCAGCGTGGGACCATAGAGGAACAGGACGAACAGGCCAAAGAAGGCTGCGAGCACGTAGAAGGAAACAGGTCTCTTTTCCATGACTTACAGCTCCTTGCGAATGTTAACAAAGCGCAGCAGGATCCCGATCACGATTAGAACGGTGATCAACAGCACCACAGAGGTTGCAGCAGCCGACGGATACTGAAGCAGCGAAATATCATTGGAAATCAGACGGCCCACATTGGCCTTTTGCGAGCCGGACATGAAGCGCACAGTAATGAAGTCGCCCATTACCAGCGTCACCACAAAGATGGTGCCAATCATGATACCAGGCTTGGTCAAGGGCAGGATCACATGGCGCAGAGTCTGCATCGCGCTGGCACCATTATCGACGGCAGCCTCAATCAAGGACCGGTCAATCCGCATCATGGTGTTGAAAATCGGGACAACCATGAACAGCGTGTACAGGTGCACAAACGCGAGGATGACCGAGAAATCCGAATAGAGCAGCCATTCCAGAGGCTCATCAATCACGCCCCAGGAAATCAGGGTCGAGTTCGCAATCCCGTTGCGCCCCAGAAACGGAATCCACGAAATCATCCGGATAATGTTCGAGGTCCAGAACGGAATGGTGCACAGCAAAAACAGCGCGATCTGCATCGCCTGTGTGCGCACATGAAACGCTAGGAAATACGCCACCGTAAAGCCGATGGCCAAGGTGAACACCCAAGTGATGAACGCGTATTTAAACGTCGCAAAGAACACCTTCCACACCACAGCGGACCCGAACAGGTAGCTGTAGTTGTCGAACTGAAAGGCAGGATAGATCGAAAATTCGGTCGCGCCCCAAAAGCTTACCACGACGATCATGATGATGGGTGCAATTAGAAACGCCCCCAAAACCACGGTCAAAGGCAAGGCCTGAAGCCAGCCTGTGACATGCCGACTCATCGCCATAAATCCATCCCCGGGGCGACTGCCCCTTCATCTTTGCTCTAAATACTCTGGGGTGAATGGGCGGGCCCGAAGGCCCGTCCAGAGGGGCAACGCCCCTGAATTGACCGCTTAAGCAGCGATGAATTCGTTCCACTTGCGAACCATGTACTGGTTCTCGTCCATGACAGCGTTCCAGCACGCCACCGAACCCATGCGATCGTAGAACGAACCGCCATCGCGGGTTTCGCCCGCTTTGGCCAGCACGTCGCCGAAGGGCGAGGTGATGTCGCCGGTGGCTTCTTTGCCCTCGAACCAGTAGCCCCACTCGTTTTCGGACATGTAGTTCTTCGAGGTTTCCGGAACCGCCGAGTAGTAGCCCTGACGCATCAGGAAGCCGCCGACCCAACCGTCGAGGTACCAGTTGATGTATTCGTAGGCTGCGTCCAGCTGCATGCCGCTCAGCGACTTGGACAGGCCCAGACCGCCGCCCCACGAACGATAGCCCTCTTTCAGAGGCTGGTAGACGCAGGGGATGCCGCGCGATTTCACTGCGGTGATCGCGGGCGACCACATGGACTGGATCACAACTTCGCCCGAGGCCATCAGGTTGACCGACTCGTCGAAGGTCTTCCAGAACGCGCGGAACTGGCCAGCTTTCTTGGCTTCGGTAAAGATCGCAAAGGTCTTGTCGATCTCTTCCTTGGTCATGTTGCCTTTGTCGCCGTACTGGATTTCACCCATAGCTTCGCAGACCATCGCCATGTCCATGATGCCGATCGACGAAATGTCGAGGATCGAGGCTTTGCCCTTAAACTCGGGGTTCAGCAGCTCGGCCCAAGTGCTGATGGGACGGTTAATCAGGTCAGGGCGGATGCCCAGAGTGTCGGCGTTATAGATGGTCGGGATCAGGGTCATCCATTCGGTTTCCTGATCGGCAAAGCTGGTCGCGCCAGGTTCTTCGACAAAGCCAACGGTGTGGGGCGCGGTGCCCTGTGCGATGGTGCTCTCGGGGGTCAGTTTGCCCGAGCGGAAGATGCCAACGATCTTGTCGTAGTTCTTGATCTTGGTGGTATCCATCGCCTGCAGGTTGCCGGTCGGCCAGACCTTTTTACAGATCCAGTATTCGATGTCCGCAATATCAAAGCTGTCGGGCTGGGTTGCCGCGCGCTGAGTAACGCTGTCGGAATCCAGAGCGGTCATTTCTAGAGTGAAGCCAAGGTCTTCTTTCACCTTCTGCCCGACTTCGTTCAGGTTCGACACGCCGGTGCCGAACTGGCGCAGAGTGATGTCCTTGATTTCCTGAGCCCAAACCATAGGCGCAGGCAGGGTCGATGCAGCCACGGCGGCTGCGCCGCTCTTGAGGATGGATCGACGGGAATAACGCATTTTCGACATGGTACTAAATCCCTGTTGTTGGATTGAGGAGTTACTTAAGCAAGGAGGCGGTGAACCCGCCCTTCGTCCCAGACAAAGCTGACCGCTTCGCCGGTTTCTTTGGGGGCAGCAAAGAATGCTGCTTCGGGCACGAGGGCCACGATCTCTTCTCCGCCGGGGGTGATCGCGGTCACCGACACATGGGCGCCTTGGTATTCCACGGCGGTCACGGTTGCGGGCAGGCCGGCGTCGGACATGCGGACTTCATCTGCACGCAGAGCGATCTTGTGCCCTTCGAAGGAGATGACGTTGTGGCCGCCCATAAAGCGGGCCACGAATTCAGTGCGGGGGGCCATCCAGACGTCGCGGGCAGGGCCAGCCTGTTCGATCACCGCGTTGTTCATGACCACGATCTCGTCCGCGAGCGCCAGCGCTTCGTCCTGACCGTGGGTTACGTGGATAAAGGTGATGCCCAGTTCACGCTGGAGCTTTTTCAGTTCTGCCCGCATCCGGATGCGCAGGAACGGGTCAAGGGCGGACAGCGGTTCGTCCAGCAGCAAAACGCGGGGTTTCGTGACCAGCGCACGGGCCAAAGCGACTCGCTGTTGCTGACCGCCGGACAGTTGGTCGGGCAGGCGGTCTGCCAGATGGCTCATGTCCACCAGTTCCAGAAGTTCATCGGCAGCTTTGTGGCGGGTCGGCTTATCCACACCTTTCATGTGCAAAGAGAAGGCAACGTTGTCGCGCACGCTCAGGTGGGGAAAGAGCGCATAGTTCTGGAACATCATCGCGGTGCCGCGCTGAGCGGGGGGTAGGGACGAGATGTCCTGTCCATCCAGCACGATCGATCCGTCAGACACGCTTTCATGTCCAGCAATCATCCGCAGGGTGGAGGATTTGCCACAGCCCGACGGACCCAGCAGGCAGACATAAGATCCGTTGAGGAACACGTGATTGATGTTGTCCACTGCGGTGGTGTCCCCGTAGCGTTTGCTCAGGTGTACCAGTTCAAGGTCCTTACCAGATCGCATGTGCCGTGCCCCTATGAGTTGCGTCTTGGCTTCACGTTGGTCGGTAAATTTCCTGACCGTGAAGACAAAATCCGCATCTGGCAGGGCAGAAACTTGCGTTGGTGCAAAATTAGGCAGCCCGCACAAACCTGTGCACAAATTGTGATCCAAAATCGTATACAATATCGTGCACGTTGGTTTCGTTCACCTGATCCCTTGCGATTCTCTGGCAAAGTGGCGATCAGTAAGCCAAGGAAATAAGGGGTCGGGCGTATGGCACCCAAAGAAAAGGCAACGGACACAGCAAGCACGAAGGTCGCTGAGGCCCTCGCCGAAGCGATTCACGAGCACCGGATCGCGCCGGGGACGAAGCTGAACGAAGACGAGGTCGGCGAAGTCTTTGGCGTCAGCCGCACTGTGATCCGCGCAGCCCTTCAACAGCTGGCGCATCAACGATTGGTTGAGCTGAAACGGAACCGCGGGGCCTTCGTCGCGCGACCCACGGTGAAAGAGGCGCGAGAAGTCTTCGAAGCGCGGGCTCTGCTAGAGCCAACCATGACCCGCCATGCAGCTGAGCGGATGACCGACGCGGATGTGGCGATTCTCCAATCCCATATCGACGCCGAACATGCGGCTTTGGCGGCCGGTCAAACTGGTAAGGCGCTCCAACTCTCCGGCCAGTTCCATGTCGAAGTTGCTCGGATCGCGGATCAAAGCACCATCGAGGAAATCATTGCGCAACTGGTGGCGCGATCTTCCCTGATCATTGCGCTCTATTGGCAGCGCCGCGCCGCATTGTGCGAGAGCAATGCACACCACGCCCTGATCAGAGCGCTCGCGAACAAAGACGGCGCCTTGGCCGAAGAGCTGATGAAGAACCACCTCTTGGACTTGCTGACCTCTCTTGATTTGCGCGAACAGACCTCGGCGCCGCAGTCGCTCTCCGAAGCATTGAAGGCATAACAATGGAAGGAAGTGGAGGTTTCTGTTGCCAGGTACCTCCGAACCCCGCCTTACGCTGCTAGGCACAAGGACTTAGATTTCGGAAACTCCGACTGCTTACGCAGCCATTGCTACCGGAGCACGATTGTCGTTTGCAATTGTACTTGTTGAACCGATAACGGCGGTATCACACCGGGACAAAGCAAACCCCTTTAGACGTTCGTCGATCCTATTTCGGCCCCATGATCCCAAACGATAGGATTTTTGGTGGAGCCGCCGGGTACCGCCCCCGGGTCCGATCCGCTTATTACGAGCGCGTTTATGTCCATAGTCGGTTGCCCGACACGCCCAACTTACGAACTTATTGCCGGAATTCAAGGGGCTGTCACACTTATCGCGCAAGGAATTCTTGTCTGCGGGATCGGGCCTTGCTTTGATGTCCAAGGACACTTCTTGCAAACAGCATTTATAAACACGGACGAATTCTATGCTGACCCGAGAATATTGCATCACGATGGCACGGTATAATGCATGGCAGAACAGGGGCCTGCGCAAACTCTTGCAGGAGATGTCCCCGAGCGATCTGACCAAAGACAGGGGCACCTTCTTTGGATCGATCTTTGCGACGGTCAATCACATCTTGTGGGCAGATACCGTCTGGATCGCCCGCTTCGAAGGCAAACCTGCGCCCAAGGTCTCGATACAAGACAGCACGTCGTTCCAGCCAACCGCCGCCGCATGGAGCGGGGAGCGGTTCCGTATGGACGGCCACATTCTGCTCTGGGCCGAGAAGGTGACGTCCTTGGACCTTATGTCGAACCTGACGTGGTATTCTGGGGCTTTGGAAGCAGAAGTCTCGAAAAACAAGGGCGGATGCGTGATGCACTTCTTCAATCATCAGACCCACCATCGCGGTCAGGTGCACGGGATGCTCACCCAGATGGGCCTGGAACCCGAAGCAACGGACCTGTATCTGATGCCGGATCAGGGGCCTTGGCTCTGAGATTTCTGAATTTTTTCCGACGACTGTGAACCAAAAGGTGATCTGACGCGTTTTGCCCATCGTAGAACTTTGTAAAGACGACGAAAGAGGCATCCCGTGGCAGACAACACCCCGATCATTGTATGGTTCCGAAGGGATCTGCGCCTCTCGGACCATCCCGCCTTGTGGGCCGCAATGTCATCTGGTCGTCCGGTGGTGCCCGTGTTCATCTGTGACGCACTTGTCCAAGGCCTCGGTGCCGCACCGAAATGGCGTCTGGGGTTGGGCGTGGAACATCTGTCAAAGTCTCTTGAGGACATTGATAGCCGCCTCATCCTGCGGTCGGGTGACCCGCTGAAAGTCCTGCAAACACTGATATCCGAAACCGGAGCGGACACCGTTTTTTGGTCCAGAGCCTATGATCCGGACAGCGTCGCCCGCGACAAAAATATCAAATCAGAACTCAAAGACGCAGGGATTGAGGCAGAAAGCCATCTCGGACACCTGATGTTTGAACCTTGGACCGTCGAAACCGGAGCAGGCAGTTTCTACAAGGTGTTCACGCCGTTCTGGAAATCGGTCCGTGGGCGTGATGTGCCGTCGCCTTTGGGGCGCGTGTCCAAATTGACCGCGCCAGCCTCTTGGCCAGACAGCGAAGACCTAAAGGATTGGGCACTCGGCGCGGACATGCGGCGCGGCGCTGACGTGGTGCGCCCTTTCGTGCGCCTTGGCGAAGACGCGGCCCAAGACCGATTGGCACATTTCATCGAAGACATCGTCGATGACTATGACGCGCTGCGCGACTTGCCGGCCGAAGATGGCACCAGTTGCTTATCTGAAAACCTTGCCATAGGGGAAATCAGCCCCCGCCAGTGCTGGCACGCAGCTATGCGGAAACAGCAGGAGGGCAGCAAAGGGGCCGAGACCTTTATGAAGGAACTGGCCTGGCGCGAATTCGCCTACCATTTGCTCTGGCACACTCCGCACATCGCGACAGACAACTGGCGCGAAGAATGGGGCGCATTCCCATGGAATGAAAAGGAAAACGCGGAAGTCACCGCTTGGAAGCAGGGACGGACGGGCATCCAGTTTGTCGACGCTGCGATGCGGGAACTGTATGTGACGGGCCGGATGCACAATCGTGCTCGGATGATTGTGGCCAGCTACCTGACCAAGCACCTCCTGACCCATTGGAAAATCGGTCTGGACTGGTTTGAGGATTGCTTGATCGACTGGGATCCCGCATCGAACGCGATGGGATGGCAGTGGTCGGCGGGCTCTGGGCCCGACGCGACGCCGTATTTCCGTATTTTCAACCCCGTCACCCAGCTCGATAAGTTCGACAAGCAACGAAACTACGTCAGTCGCTGGATCGCAGAAGGGCGCGGAAATCCTCACGAAGACGCGCTGAAGTATTTCGAAGCGATCCCACGCAGTTGGGATTTGTCGGCGGATGCCGAGTATCCAGATGCAATTGTTAGCGCCGATGCGGGGCGGAAAAGGGCGCTCGACGCCTATGAAAACCGTGATTTCTAATCGATCCGAAGAAAAATTTGCTGACGCCAACAGGTTTGGCCTAGCCTGACTACACCCAAAAGGGAGTGCACCCATGATCCTGACCGAAACCAAAGAGCAAGATGATCTGCCGCGCTACATGACGTCAGTCCTGTCGATGATGGAAGGGATGCGGGCAGGGCGCTTGGATATCCGGCTTGAGGACGGTCGCGTCTTTCGTTGCGAAGGACAACATCCCGGTCCTGTCGCAGAGATTGTGATCCATCATCCAGATGTCTTCAGCCGTTTGATCCGCGAAGGTGACCTAGGGTTCTGTGATTCCTATTTGGACGGTTGGTGGAGCAGTCCGGACCTTCAGGCCTTCATGGATTTGATCCACGACCAACAAGAATCCGTCTATGACGGGTTTCCGGGCCAGTCTCTTGTTCGTGCATTGGAAAAATTCCGTTTCTGGCTGCAATCGAATACGAAACGTCAGGCAAAGAAAAACATTTCCTATCATTATGATCTTGGGAACGACTTCTACGGCCTGTGGCTCGACGAGACGATGACCTACTCCTCGGCGATTTTTAAGAATGGGCAAGAAGACCTTGCCGCTGCGCAGACCCAAAAGTACGCGTCGATGGTCGACCGCATGGGCGTGAAGCCCGGAGATCACGTTCTGGAAATCGGATGCGGATGGGGTGGTTTTGCCGAATACGCTGCCAAAGAGCGAGGCTTAAAAGTTACAGGTCTGACTATCAGTAAAGAGCAGCTTGCTTACGCGCAGAAACGGATCGAAGACGCAGGCCTCTCTGATCAAGTGACACTCAAACTACAGGACTACCGCGACGAGACGGGAACCTATGATGGCGTCGCCAGCATCGAGATGTTCGAAGCTGTGGGTGAGAAATACTGGCCGGATTATTTCAAAACCGTCCGGAACTGCCTCAAGCCCGGAGCGGCCGCGACACTGCAAATCATTCTCATCGAAGACAAGCGCTGGGATACCTATAGAAAAGGCGTAGATTTCATACAGAAATACATATTCCCGGGGGGCATGCTGCCTTCGCCGCGGGTCCTGCGCGAAGAAGTCGAGAGCGCAGGTTTGCACGTTAAGGAAACATTTGAATTCGGCGAGAGCTACAGTCAGACCCTCCGTAGATGGCACGAAGACTTCAACGCACGCTGGGATCAGGTGGCCGAACTGGGCTTTGACGACCGCTTCCGGCGTATGTGGAACTTCTATTTGACTTCTTGCGCTGGTGCATTCCGAGGGGGTATCTGCGATGTAACGCAGATGACAATCGAAAGACCTTCTTAAGAATGCCCACAGCCGCCCGTCTCATTGCTGCAATCTTCATGGCGGGAACCGGTATCATTCTGGCACTCGAGTTGCGCGAGTTAAGAGAGAGCCTGAAGTACTTTGCATATTTCATCGAGTATAACGCGTCACTCGGCGCAATTGTCGGGTGGAACCTTGTCGGAAACCGCGTCGGGCAAGGTTGGGCGCGCGCGGCAGCCGCGGGGATCAGCGGGGGATTTGTAACCCTGATGCTCGTTGTCTTCTCTTTGGCATTTAGGGAAATGCTAAATCGGGCATTTAGAAAATTTTACGATCATGCTTTAGAGGCAATCCTAGCTGCTTTGAAAATTGGAATAACCGACTTTTTGGCGATTTCCGCAACAGTGGCGATCCTGCCCGTGTTCATGGGGGCGGTATTGTCCGGTTTGGGGGCCGAAGCTGCGGAGCGCCGATGGAGATGATAAATGAGCGACCTTTTCGTTTATGGTACGTTACGCCATAAACCGCTTCTGGAATTAATAACCGGGGGACCGGTAGAAGCGCACCCCGCCAAAATCCCCGAATTCGCGGTCCATTGGGCCAAGGGCGAAAGCTTTCCCATGATCAGCGCCCAAGAGGGCGGGGTTGTGCACGGGCTTTTGCTCAAGAGCCTGACCGAACGACAGCGCGACCGCCTCGACTTTTATGAACAAGCGTTCGGCTACAATCGCGCCGATGTTCTGGTGCACACTTGCGAAACCAAACTTATGGCGAGCTGCTATATCGCCTCGCGTAAGCTCTATCGCGCTGACGCTCTTTGGGAGCTTCAGGACTGGATCGACAAGTGGGCAGTCACTTCAATGCGCGCGGCCGAAGAGGTGATGCTCTCTTATGGCAACGAAGACCCAAGGGACGTGGGTGCGCGGTTCGGCACGATCCGAATGCGCGCGGCAGCCTATGCGGACGCTCAGGCGCATCCGAGCGCTCTGACACCCTCTGGCCTAACAGCCGCCAATGTCACCAGCCACAAGCGAATGATCCCCTACGCGAATTATTTTGCTGTGGACGAACACGATCTGTCCTTCACCCGCCACAATGGCACGCCAAGCGAGGTCGTCAATCGCGCGACCTTCATGGCCGCCGATGCGGTCATCGTGCTGCCATATGACCCTGTCCGTGATCGCGTGTTGCTGGTCGAACAATTCCGCGCAGGCCCGTACTTCCGCGGCGACCCCCATTGTTGGGCGCTGGAGCCCGTGGCGGGCCGGATCGATCCAGGCGAAACCGCGATAGAGGCCGCAGACCGCGAAACCCGCGAAGAAGCGCGCCTCGAGATTTCCAAACTGATTCCGGTGAATCGCGGCTACCCGTCACCCGGCTGCTCTAGCGAATACTACCACCTGTTCGTGGGGATCGCCGATTTGCCCGATGACATCGTCGGCGTTGGCGGCGAAGAGGCCGAGGCCGAGGACATCCGCACGCACCTTTTCAGCTACGCCGAGCTGATGGATATGGTCGACGGAGACCGCATCAGCACCCAACCGACATGCCTTTTGGCCCTCTGGTTGGCACGAGCGCGTGAAGGATTGCGCCAGACGGGTTGAGTTCACCGTAAGACCCCCATATTCATGTCGCTGTAACACGAGAAAGGGCGCATGATGCGAATTGCACAGGATCTGGCCGGAGCCATCGGGAACACCCCTCTGATCAAGCTGAAAAAGGCGAGCGAAGAGACCGGGTGCACCATTCTGGGCAAATGTGAGTTCATGAACCCGGGCCAGTCGGTCAAGGACCGCGCGGCGCTCTACATCATCAAGGACGCGCTGGAGAAAGGCCTGCTAGAGCCCGGCGGTACCATTGTCGAGGGCACCGCTGGCAACACCGGCATCGGTCTGGCTCTGGTGGGCGCATCTATGGGCTTCCGCACCGTAATCGTGATCCCCGAGACCCAGTCTCAGGAAAAGAAGGACATGATCCGACTGGCGGGCGCAGAACTGGTGCAGGTGCCCGCAGCGCCATATCGCAACCCGAACAACTACGTGCGCTATTCCGGCCGTCTGGCCGAGGAATTGGCGAAAACCGAACAACACGGTGCGATCTGGGCCAACCAGTTCGACAACGTCGCGAACAAGCGTGCTCACGTGGAAACCACCGGCCCCGAAATCTGGGAGCAGACTGGCGGCAAGGTGGATGGTTTTGTCTGCGCGGTTGGCTCGGGCGGCACCTTGGCCGGTGTAGCAGAGGCTCTGCAGCCCAAGGGCGTCAAGATCGGTCTGGCCGATCCCATGGGCGCGGCGCTATATAGCTTCTACACCAGCGGCGAGCTGAAGGCCGAAGGTGGCTCGATCACCGAAGGCATCGGGCAGGGGCGCATCACTGCGAACCTCGAAGGCTTCACCCCCGACATGGCCTACCAGATCCCCGACGAAGAGGCGCTGCCCATCGTCTTTGATACCCTGTCCCAAGAGGGCCTGTGCCTTGGCGGCAGCTCTGGCGTCAATATCGCCGGCGCGATCCGCATGGCCAAGGAAATGGGTCCGGGCCACACCATCGTGACCATCCTCTGCGACTACGGCACCCGCTACCAGTCGAAGCTGTTCAATCCCAGCTTCCTCAAGGAAAAAGGTCTGCCGGTTCCCGATTGGATGACCGTCGGACCCAAGAGCATCCCGGGTGTCTTTGTTGACAACTAAAACTTGGACGATGTTGCGGCGGCTCCTCTGGGCCGCCGTTTTCATCTGTGCACTTCCCCTTGCGGCGCTGGCGCAGGCCGACAAGGTTGATTACGACGCGTGGTCGGCACTGACCAAAGATGTGGAGACCGCCATAGATGCGGACCCACACGATGTGGATCAGCTCGAGGCTCTGCGCGCGCGCATTTCCGATTTCCGGAACACCTTCCAAACCGCCCAAGACGCGAACAGTGAACGGATCGAGACACTTCAGGCACAGATCAGTGCTTTGGGCGATCGTCCGGCCGAGGGCGAGACCGAGCCAGAAGCCATCGCCACCCGCCGCGATGACCTAAACAAACAGCTACAAGAGGCTGAAGTTCCACGGGTAAAAGCGGATGAGGCCTATCGGCAAGCGGACGGTCTGATCGCTGAAATCGACCGGATCATTCGCCGAGAGCAAGCCGAGCGGTTGTTCTCGTTGGGGCCCACGCCGCTCAATCCCGCGATATGGGTCGAAACGGGGACCGCGCTAGCGAACTATGCCAAAGCGATGGTGCAGGAAATCCGCGATGTCTTTGCCGACAGCACACGCCTGAACAGCGCCCGCGAAGATGTGCTGCCAGCCATTCTGTTCATCATCGTGGGCGTTCTCTTCCTGACCCGTGCGCCTGACTGGATCGAAGCACTGGTCACCCAGATCTGGCACCGCATCAAACGCGGACCGGGGGTGTGGAGCCTGATTATCTCGCTCGGCAAAGTCATTTTGCCAGTGCTCGGCGTGGCCATGATCGTTTCCGGCCTGCAGGTTCTACAACTGACCGGCCCTCGCGGTGCGGCACTGCTGTCGGACATGCTGCTCTATGTGGGCGTGGTGATGTTCGCGGGCTGGCTGTCGGGCCTCTTGTTCCCAAGCGGTGACTTCCGTGCCATCGCTTCGATCCCCGAAGAGAAGCGCAAGAAAGCGCGCCGTGGCGGCATCCTGCTGGGCCTCTGTCTCGCCGTCGATTTCCTGATCAACGACGTCTCGAACCGCGAGGAATTTTCGATTGGCGTGACTGCGGTTCTGATGTTCCCCGTCTTGCTGGTGACGTCCTTCGCGCTCCTGCACTTGGTAAACACCCTGCGCCGCAGCCTGATCCGAAAACATGACGAGACCGAAAGCAGTGCGCCAGGAATTGCCCTAATTGCATTTCGCATCATGGGTTTGGCGGCCATTCTTGCACCACTGATCGCCGCTGTGGGCTATAGAAACGCCGCCGAAGGTTTGCTGTATCCGATGGTTGGCTCTTTGGCGCTATACGGGATCTACGCGGTTCTGTTGCAGTTTATTCGCGACCTCTACGCGATGGTGTCGTCGCAGCCCGAAAACACCGACGACGCGCTGCTGCCGGTTCTTTTGGGCTACGTTCTCGCGCTGGCGTTATTGCCGGTCCTCGCTCTGATCTGGGGCGCGCGCGTCTCTGACCTGACCGAGGTTTGGGCACGGTTCAGGGCGGGCTACACTGTCGGTGACACCAACATTTCACCGACGGACTTCATCAGCTTTGCCGTTGTCTTTGTCATCGGCTACGGCCTGACACGACTGCTGCAACGGGCGCTCAAGACCTCCATCCTGCCGAAAACCCGCCTCGACCTTGGCGGGCGGAACGCGATGGTGTCGGGCATGGGCTATGTCGGCATCTTTATCGCGGCCATGGCCGCTGTGGGCGCTGCGGGCATTGACCTGTCCAACCTTGCCATCGTCGCCGGTGCCTTGTCCGTCGGGATCGGTTTTGGCCTGCAAAATATCGTGTCGAACTTCGTATCTGGGATCATCCTGCTGATCGAACGCCCTATTTCCGAAGGGGACTGGATCGAAGTGGGCGGCGAAATGGGTTATGTGCGCTCGATCTCAGTCCGGTCCACGCGGATCGAGACCTTTGACCGCACGGATGTGATCGTTCCGAACTCTGATCTGGTCAGCGGCAAAGTAACCAACTGGACCCGCGGGAACACCATTGGCCGTGTGATTGTGCCCGTGGGCGTCGCCTATGGGACCAACACCCACAAGGTCGAAGAAATCTTGATGGAGATCGCCAAAGAGCACCCGATGGTCCTGCTGCAACCGCCGCCCTTTATCTATTTCAAAGGGTTTGGCGACAGCTCCATGGACTTCGAAATCCGCGCGATCATCCGCGATGTGAACTGGGTCCTGAACGTCAGTTCGGACTTTAACCACGCGATCGCCAAGCGCTTTGCCGAGGAAAAGATCGAAATTCCGTTCCCGCAACGCGATCTATGGATGCGCGGCGCACCGAGCGCGCCGACGCCTCAAACCAGCCAAGACACAACCCATCAACCGGCCGCCGGACTGCCGGATGTTTCTGACAATGGAGCTGATGAATGACCGATCCTCTGTTCCGCGACGACGCGTATTTGCGCTCTGCCGATAGCAATGTGACCCGCCTGACCGACGAAGGCGGCATCGTGCTTGACCAGACTGTGTTCTATCCCACAGGCGGCGGCCAGCCTGGCGACAGCGGATTTCTGACTTGGGACGGCGGGCGGATCGAGATCGCCACGACGATCAAGGGCGAGGGGGCAGAGATCATCCTTGTGCCCGGCGAACCTTCGGCTCTGCCGCCGATCGGGACGGTCGTTCACCAAGAACTGGACTGGGAGCGCCGCCATCACCACATGCGCGTGCACACGGCTCTGCACCTCTTGTCCGTTGTCGTGCCACTGCCCGTGACCGGCGGCGCAATCGGCGAAGAGAAGGGCAGACTTGACTTTGATATGGAAGAGGCGCCCGAGGACAAGCTGGCAATTGAAGACGCGCTGAATGCTCTGATCGAACGCGACCTAATCGTGTCGACCCAGTGGATCAGCGACGAAGATCTGGACGCGAATCCCGGGTTGGTGAAAACCATGTCCGTCAAACCGCCGCGCGGAACGGGCAGGGTGCGGCTGGTCCGGATCGGCTCTGCGTCCGAGCAAGTGGACCTACAGCCCTGCGGCGGTACCCATGTTCACTCGACCGCAGAGATCGGAAAGGTGCGGATTGGCAAGATCGAGAAAAAAGGTCGCCAGAACCGTCGGATAAACCTGCATATCGACTGAATTTCGGTGTTGCAGCCGCCGAATGTGTGGATATAAGGGTCCGCACTGGACAGTTGGCCGAGTGGTCGAAGGCGCACGCCTGGAAAGTGTGTAGGCGGGGAACCGTCTCGAGGGTTCGAATCCCTCACTGTCCGCCACATTCCCCGTATGTTAAATTTAATTTACCGATTTATATCAACAGTTTGCGCTGCTTTGCCTCTCATCTGGTCCGCCGGTAGCCTTGTTTTGCCACACATTTTGCCACACAATCTGCATCACAGAACTGGTGTGGAGGGCGCAGAATGTCGGTCGTCAAACGCGGTGGTGTGTATCATTTGCGGCGGCGTGTTCCCGCCAGGTTCAAGAGAGTCGAACTTAGGAAGTCGGTCTATGTAAGCCTCAAGACAGACTCCGAGGCTTTGGCCAAAGCGAAAGCTCCCATGGTGTGGGAGCGGTTCGTGAAAGCGTGGGAAGACGCGCTGGCTGGACAGACCGGCGACTCTCTCAAAAAGTTCGAGCAGGCCCAGAAGCTTGCCGTTGCCAGCGGCTTTGAATATATGGGCAGCGCTCAGGTGGCGGAACTGCCCATCAAAGAGTTGCTCGCTCGGGTAGAGGCAATCGAAACTGGAGCGGCGAACACCAATGTAATGGCAGATGCGGTGCTGGGCGGCGTAGAACGGCCCAAGATCAAGGTGTCCGAAGCGCTGGAGATCTATTGGGATGTCACCAAGCTCGATATCCAGAATAAGAGCCCTGATCAGGTGCGGCGTTGGATTAACCCACGCAAGAAGGCCGTAAAGAACTTCATTCTTGTCTGCGGCGACAAACCCATCGATGAGATCACTCAGAACGACATGTTCGATTTCCGCGACTGGTGGGAGGTCCGGGTTCTAGACGAGGGCCTTACGGGGCAGACCGCCAACAAGGACTTCATCCACTTTCGGAAGGTCTTGAAGACGGTGAACGCGAAGAAGCGGCTCCAAATCACCCTTCCGAATGAGAAGATCAGCCTGCCGGAATCGGATCCAAAGGAGCGACCGCCGTTCTCGGATGAATGGATCAAAACAAGGCTGCTTGCGCCGGGCGCGCTGGATGGCCTCAATGATCAAGCGCGGGCGATTTTTAAGATCATGATGAATACCGGTCTGCGGCTCATTGAGATGGCCTCGCTGACGCCGGAGGAGATTTGTTTAGACGACCCGAAAGAGGGCGGGATTTCCTATGTGCAGATTTTGCCGATTGGCCGTGAGCTCAAATCCCGTCAGGCAAAGCGGCGTGTGCCGCTGCTGGGGGTGAGCCTTGAGGCGATGCGGGCGTTTCCCGAGGGCTTTTCGCGCTATCGCAACCGCTCAGCAAGCCTGAGTGTCACGTTGAACAAATACCTCAGGGAAAACGATCTGAAGGAAACCCCGGATCATGTGGTCTATAGCCTACGCCATCGTTTCGAGGATCGCATGCTCAAGGCGAATATGGACGAACGGATCAGGCGAGACCTGATGGGCCATTCTCTGAATCGCGAGAAGTATGGCAAGGGGGCCGACCTTGAGGACATCGTCAAAGTCATGCTGCCCTACGTTATTGAGTGATTGACTCTACAAATGGTGATCCACTGGCACAGCGGCATCCACTTGGTCGAGAATACCCTTCGGATCGCAGCCAATGGCGCGGCAGATGACGATCAGCTCCACGGTGTCGATCCGGCGCTCCCCGCTTTCCACGCGGGCAATCATCGACTGATGACAACGCAGGCGCTCGGCCAGTTGGGTCTGGGTCAGCTCTGCCGATTGGCGGGCCTTGATCAGAGCCTCGCACAGGGCTGATTGACCTGCACTGCGGATTGTTTTGCTCATCCCTGTCTCCCGAGGCTGTGCTAGGAGCTTGGATAAATCCGGAATTTAGATTATCTAAAATTCAGATAGATTCGATGGAGCCATGCACATGCACCCTGACCTCGAGACCCAACCTCTTGCCCGCATCCGCTGGGCCACCCTTCAAGCGCAGCGGGAGGTCCTGATGGAGGTGTTCGATGAGGCCCATAGGATCGGTCGTGCTGCTGACTTCCTGAAAGACCCGAGGGTATTGCCTCTCTGCGAGCTGATCCTCAATGGGGCGACCTCCTATGAAGGGGCTGTGCTTCTGCTGTCCGAGGGCTTCGCAGAGCGTGGGTCTTTCGTAGTGCGGCGGGGGCCATTGTCGGGGCGGACGGTGGTGACCTTTGATCCCTGTCCCGAGGGGCAGTCCTGGTTTGAGGACATCCGCGAATGGAAGCAGGACCTTTTTGATGCGGGGCTCACGGATCTGGTGACAGACACATTTGTCGTGGATAACGGGCATGGTGTGGTGGCCACTCGGACCATGGTGGAGATCGCTTTGGAGATCGGTGATGGCGCGCTGCTCGAACGGCTGGTCGATCCTGCTGCGCCCTTGGGCGTGCGTCAGGGTTTGGAGACCGAAGAGCGGGTAACCTCAGAGGCCCGGGGAGAGGCGCTGGAGCAGTGGCTGGGGGAAAGTGTCCCGCGAAGCGGCGCGGCAATTGTCGATCTTGGCGGTGTTCTCAGGGGCTTCTCTGTGCGAGTGGAGTGACACTGGCTTTGCGCAAACCTTTTTCGAATAGGGTCACGAGTGCCGGATGATATTACCGACCATGATTTTTTGAGCAATCAAGACTCCTCGAGCGGTACCGCTTTTTCCAGATCGGGCCCTTTTGCCAGACCAATTATCGACCATCTTTGAAACACGCGTGCAGTTTCGCTGGGATGACTATGCGCGTCTTGCTCTGACGTTCAGAATGCAAAAACTCAGGGATAGGGCCAAGCGAGACACATGGGCCAAGCCGCTCTAACAGGCCAGCGATCAAACAGTGTCATCAGGAAAGAGCAGAGCTATGAAGCGTCACGAATGCGCGGGCGCCAGAGCAACCACATTGGATCGGTTCAGGCGCTGTTCAGCTCTGCGCGCCTGCTGATCTCGTAGCGCCTTTGCCCGCGCCAAAGGCCCATTTGCTACGGCCTCTCGGGCGGCGGCGAGTTCGGCTTCGAGCCTAACAAAGATCGGCGTGAACGCAGGCTGGTGTTCCATCATTACCGCCACTTGCAGGAGGGCCGACTCCAACTGCGCCACGGTGAACTCCGCGCCCTTCGGGGCGGGAGGCCGGATGCGATCGGCAAAGTCGGTCCTGTCGCGCGCCATGGCGTGCGTCTCCTGTGGCCCCGTGCGGGCCTCCGCAGGGGAATTGGCTGAATGGAAAATCCCCGTGACCGGGGCATGTCTGGACGCTAGAAAGGTCAGCCAAGGGCACGCAACCGCGAATGCCATGTGGACGTCAGAATTTTGTGGAAAACCACCCCAAAATTCACAAAATAGGTACGATAGTACCGATCTATTTCGTATTAAAAAACAGCAACATAAAGATTCTTGGGGATAACGGGTGCTCCCTCTTGAAAGTTACATGCCGCAACCAGAACCTTAGAGCGGGAGGCATGTGTAACTTTCAAAGGTGTATGAGTATGTTGCGTGACGATCTTAACGTTGATGATGAGAAGAACAAGAAAAAGAAGAACCGCAGTGTTCACCTGACCGATGCCGAGTGGACAGCTATGACAGACGCGGCCGAGCAACGAGGCATCTCTGCAAGCAAACTGGTTGCGTTGTGGATTTCAAATCGAGCGGCAAAGCCTGCGGCGCGCGGTGTTCCAGATCGGCTGATCCAGGATTTGCAATACGCGATACGTCAGAACGAAGATGTCCACCTCGCGTTCAACAATGGCATCACCCCAATCCCAACAGCGCTGGCTTCGGCGCTTTGGGCGAACACCGTGGCCCTCAACGCCCTGCTGGAGCGTCTCGGAAAATGCTGATCGGATGGTACCAATTCGATGGCTCTGATCGTTCCGGACGCGGGATCGTGAACTACTTTCTTGCACCAAGCGTGGGGAAGTCAGCGGACGGACGACGCCTCCAGCTAAACCGCGATCCTGCCCCGGAGCTTCTGGCCGGTGATCCGGATCAGGTGGTCCGGTTCCTGAAGCGGTTGCCCTTCACGCGGCGGTTCAGCGCCATGACGATGACCTTTGCCGAGGGCGATGTGCCTGTGGCGGCCTTCAATCGCGGGGATCGCAAGCAACGAGATCGGGTGGGCAAGGCCGTCACTGCTGTGCTGGAACTGGCCTATCTGCACATCCCGCCGGAAAAGCGCCCTCCGGTCCTGATCGGAACCCACACCCATACAGGGCGGCTGGAGGTCAATCTGCTGCTGCCCCGCGCGGTTCTGGCGGGACATGGCCGCTATCTGTCCTGGAACCCCTGTCCACCAACGCCGCTGCACCGCGAGATGTGGGACCTTCAGCGGCAACTCATCAATGCGCGCTTCGGATGGGCCGAACCCACGGATCCGCGCCGGACACAGTGGGTCAGCTATCCATCTTGGCTCAGTAAAAGCACCGCCGAACTGGAGCGTCACGGTTTGACCTCAACCCACATGGACATTCTGCAATTCGGGCAGCAACTGGTAGAGCTCGCGGCCACAAAAGCTGTTCCCCATCGCAAAGCGCTGCGGCGGCATCTGCGCAAACTGGCGCGGAAGGCGGGCTACCGGATCGGGCGACCGAATGACAAATCGATGAGCTTCTTTGCCATTGATCCCGAGCGCACAAAGCCGAAGAAATTTGTGCTGAAAGGGCGCCTGTTCGAAGACCGCCCCTACGCGCTGGTGCGGCAGGATCAGGCAGACTTCGACGCCCGCTTTGTGGCGGAAGATCTCGAAGATCAGCTCTTCGAGAAATCCGAAGATTGCAAAGAGATGGTCGCCGGAAAATATGGAAAAGAAGGCTGGGACCCGCAGCCCTTTGATCCGCGCCATAGCCTTGTAAAAGAACAGGAATGTATCGCGTGGCAGCCGATCCCCATCTTCAAAAAATCAAAGAATACGCAGCGCGCAAAAATCGCAAAATCAAGAGAATCCGACCTGCCAAAGCCGCCCCTTTTGCAAATGCTGTTGGCGCGTCTGAATGCCCTCGCGGACCTGTTCCAAACCCAACTGGCCGCCCGCCGCATAGCGCAGGCCATCGCACCCCATCTCACCGATTTCCAAACCACCCAGAAGAAATGGAGAACCCTTCATGACCGTATCGACCGACTTACAAAGCCTGAGCGCCATGCTCCTCGAATTCCGCGCCATGATGGATCGCCTCGAAGCGATGCTGGGACGCTCGGAGGACGCAGCCCTGACGGACCGTTTGCAGGAGATCACAGACGCAATCGTCGCCTCGAACACCTATTCCCAGAAGATCGTGGAGAAGCTCACCGACGCCCTGATGCAGCAGCAAGACCTCAAACACATGGCCGCGCAGATCGACGCTATCCACAAGAACCAAGTCCAAATGACGCAATGGCTTGGCGAAGCCCTCGAGAAGGCTCAAGAGGATGGATGATCAAGGCCTGGCTCGCGGGGAGCAGGACGCGGCCTGAGCCTGAGGGCGGACTGGAGATGTAGACAGCCAGAGACGGCAACCCCAATGCCAGAGAGCCGCATTGTATCTATTTAATGTGGATAATCTGTGCCTTTGCCAGTAATGCAATGATTGCAGCGTAAGCTCGTTATGATGCGGCTTTCACGAGATCGGTATCGGTGAGTTGGCGCCACGAACGATGTTAAGATTTTTGCACTTCGAGCGTCACAAAAACACACGCAGATCCAAGTTTATTAAGCATGACAAAAGCTGAATTTAGGTCTGCATCATTGACATCATACCATAATTTATCTCTGCAATCAGAGCCTGACTTAGACGTGGATCGCTAAAGTATAAGGCGTTCGCCCGTTAAGTGAGCTCCTCCAAGCAAGCGACTGTTTTTGGGAGCATTTCCAGACGGTCGCGAACCTCGAGGATGAGGCGCGGGGCCTCCTCCAACTGCGCCAATCCGTTCACCACAGGAACCCAATTAATGCGGCCCTCGCCGGGGTGCCAGTGACGGTCGGCATAGCCGTCAACG
This sequence comes from Alphaproteobacteria bacterium, assembly GCA_030433335.1. GTDB lineage: Bacteria > Pseudomonadota > Alphaproteobacteria > Rhodobacterales > Rhodobacteraceae > Donghicola. The sequence goes on from JAUILL010000001.1 coordinate 192,801, forward strand.
TCTTGTAAGTGGATATGCCCCAGATGGCCGCTAGCGGCCGCGATGAAGTCGGGTACTGGCGGGGCGTTGTAATTATTGTGCGCTAGATCCGCGTGGCCAGTGTCGATAGAAACCTTCAAGTTCGGATGGTTGATCTGGCGGACCAGATCCACGCGGGTGGCGGGGTCGGTGTCCTCGATGTTTTCCAGCATTAAGGTGCATCCGATGTCTTGGGCGCGGGCCAGAACGGGGGCCAAACAGTCGGCGGCTGCTTCGAACATCTGTGCTTCAACCTTGGGGTAGTTTCGGCGGTTCAAAACGTTCCACATGGTGAACGGGCTGTGAATGACCATATGGGAGCCGCCCAAGGCTTCGGCGATCTCGAGCCCCTTGAGGAAGCGGTCCTGAATGACGGCGCGTATGGAGCGATCTGGGTTGGATAGCTCCAGGCCAAAGAACGGGCCGTGAATGCCGCGCAGGCCTTTGTGCCCGTCGAGCGCGGATTGGTACTGGCCGATCAGGTCGCTGCAATCGCCCGCGATCACGTCGGGCATGACGAAATCCTGAATTTCGATGGGGCGATCCGCCTCGCAGAGCCAGTTTTTGATGGTCATGTAGCTGTCGAATTCGACAGCTGCGCCAAAGGTCGAAAGAGCCATAAGGTTGGTCCTTTATTTGATGCCGGCGCGCATGAAGCTCTGCACGAACTGGCGTTGGAACAGGAAAAATCCCAGCAAAAGCGGGGCAGAGGTCATAAGGGTTGCCGCATTGATCACCGCCCAAGAGGTGCCGCTGTCAGTGGTGGCAAAGATCGACAGGCCCACGGTCAGGGGCCGTGTTTCGACGGAATTGGTGATGATCAACGGCCAGAGGAAGTTGTTCCAATGGTGGCTCACGGACACGAGGCCAAAGGCCAGCATCGCAGGCTTGCCCAAGGGGACATAGACGCGCCACAAGAGGCCGAGCAGGGAGCATCCCTCGATCAGTGCGGCTTCGTCCAGTTCTTTGGGGATGGTCATAAAGGTCTGGCGCAGCAGAAAAATCGCAAAGCCCGAGGCAAAATAGGGCAGGCCGATGGCGAGGATGGTGTCGACCAGCCCGAGGTTGCGCATGGTGCGGTAATTTTCGATCAGCAGGATGTCAGGCATCACCAGAAGCTGCATCAGGATCAGAGTAAAAAGGATCGATTTTCCCGGAAACTCTAAGCGTGCAAAAGCAAAGGCCGCCAGCGTGCACAGGATCAATTGGGCGCTCAGGATCACCCCGACCAAGAGGATGGTATTCAGGAAATAGCGAGCGAAAGGAGCTTGGTCCCATGCACTGATAAAGTTCGCCAGAGTCAACGGGGCGGTTAAGTCAAAGCGGGCCTCAAATGCGGGCGGGTGGATCGCGGCCCAAACGGCGTAGCCAAGAGGGACGACCCAGAGAAGTCCCAGCAAGGTGCCTGCGCTTCGGATGAGAAAACGATCGAGGGGTGTGTCTTGGATCATTTGTAGTGCACCCGCTTATCCGCAAGAAAGAACTGTCCGATCCCCACGACCCCGAGGATTGCGATCAGCACCACCGTCAGCGCCGCCGCATAGGCCGTGTCCCAGAACCGAAAACCCGTCTCGTAGATGTAATAGAGCAGCAGCATCGAGGCGTTATCAGGCCCGCCTTTGGTCATCACGAACACATGGTCCACAAGGCGGAAGGCGTTGATCACCGCGTTGACTGACACAAACAGGGTCGTCGGCATGATCAGCGGCAAGGTCACTCGGCGAAAGAACGTCCAGCGCGAGCATCCCTCGATCGCGGCGGCTTCACGCAGGGTTTCGGGGACGGTTTGCAATGCCGCGAGAAAGAAGATCATAAAGAAGCCCGCTTCCTTCCAGATGGTCACTATGGCCACCGAATAGAGAGCTGTGTCCGGCTGGCCAGCGTAATTGGCAGAAGGCAGTCCGAAGAATAGTCGGATCTGGTCAATCAGGCCAAAGCCTGGCGCGTAAAAGAACAGCCAGATATTGGCGACAGCGATCAAGGGCAGGACCGTTGGCGTGAAAAAAGACATGCGCAACAGCCCGACTCCGCGAAATGAGCGATGCACCAGCAGCGCCATAATCAGAGCCAATGCTATCGAGGCGGGGATCGTGATCGCTGCATAGATCGCCGAGTTCACCATCGCTTTGATGAAGACCGGATCGCTCAACATCTGCTCATAGTTACCAAGGCCGGTGAATACCGAGGCGCGGCGGCCTTTGGGTGTGGTCCAGAAGCTGTTCAGCAGCGTCTGAATCGCGGGCAGATGGGTGAAGGTGATCAGGAATACGAACGCTGGCAAGAGCAGTGCCCAAGCGTAAATCCAGTCACGTTTGATCATACTCACCCCCGAAAAAACAAAGGGGCCCCCGCAGTCGAAGGCCCCAAAGAAAGACTTAGTAGTAGGGCTTCAGGATCGCTTCGGCAGCGGCCTGCGCGCCGTCCAGAGCGGCCTTAGGCTCGGTCTGACCGGTGATCGCCGATTCCAGTGCTGAATTCAGCAGCTGGGTGACCTTGGGGCCTTCGAAGGTCGACAGCTCTGGCACTGCGTATTCAAGTTGATCACGGGCGACCAGGGCCTGCGGGAAGTCGGCAGTGTAGGCTTTCATGGTCTCGGTATCCCAAACATCGGGGCGGGGCGCGACGTAGCCGGTTGCGATGGTCCACTTGGCGGCTTGCTCGGGCGCGGTGACCCATTTGACAAAGTCCGCAGCGCCCTGCAGTTCCTCGTCGCTCGAGCCCTTCAGCAGGTAGAAGTTGCCGCCGCCGGTGGGGGCGCCGTTCTGCTGCAGGCCGGGCAGGAAGCCCACGCCAAAGTCGAAGGGCGCGTTGGTGCGCACGTTGGTTAGGTTGCCGGTGGTGGTCCAGATCATCGCGGCTTGGCCGTCGAAGAACGCCTTGGGGGTGCCGCCCCAATCCAGAATGCCGGGGGCCATGACTTCGTCAGTGGCGGACAGGGCGACCAGAGCCTCCAGCGCGCCAACCGCGGCGTCAGAGTTGAAGGTCACCTGCGTGCCGGTGTCGTCCGCCAGTTTGCCGCCGTTGCCCGCAACGATGCCGGTCCAGAGCCACGAGGGGAAACCCGACGACGGGATGTGCACGCCCCACTGGGTGACGTTGCCTGCGTCGTCCTTGACGGTTAGGGCTTTGCCCATTTCGACCATTTCGGCCCAGTTCTTGGGGCCTTCTTCGGGGTTCAGGCCAGCGGCTTTGAACGCCTCTTTGTTCCAATACAGAACAGGGGTCGAGCGCTGGAAGGGGATGCCCCAGGTTTTGCCTTCGGTCTGGCTGTTCGCCATGAACGCAGGATAGAAGCCGCCGATCCAGTCGGTCTGCTCTTCTTCGGTGACGAAATCATCCCACGCGACGATCATGTCTTCGTCGATAAAGGTGAACATGTCGGTCGAGAGCGAGATGATCAGCTGGGGCGCGTTGCCGCCACGAACAGCGGTGATCGCCTTGGTGGTGGTGTCCGCATAAGAGCCGGTGTAGATCGCGTCGATCTTCACGTCCGCGTTGTTGGCCATGTACTCTTCGGTCAGGGCCTGAATGGTGTCCGCCGCCGCGCCGCCAACGGCTACGGGGAAGTAGAATTCCAGATCGGTCGCCGAAGCACCGGTCGCCAGAGCGGCAATCGCCGAGCTTGCGAAGAAGACGTTACGCAGTTTCATGGGTCGTGTCCTTTTGAGCTAGGGACGGGGTGGGAAAATCGTACTGGGTCAAGCGCTGGCCACTGTTAGCAAAGACGCTGACAGCCTCGGGCGACCAGCCAAGGGCAAACTCGGACGGGGGCACGGGCGCGGCGGCGGGCATTCGCATGATGAACCGTGTCTGGCCCGCGGTGGCGCAGACCAGACGATCCGCGCCAAGGTATTCGATGCCGATGATCCGCGCGGTGGGGCCGCTGGGGGCCACGTGCATATCCTCGGCCCGAAGGCCAATCAGGTGGGGCTGGCGCACATCGGGCAGGGGGCCGCTCGCCAAATCCGCAGGATCGAACAGCGCCATCGGCGGCGTGCCGATAAAGCCCGCCGTAAATGTCGTGGCAGGGCGGGTGTAGATGTCGTGGGGCGTGCCGGCTTGCTCGATCCGCCCTTGGTTCATGACGATGATCTGGTCGGCCATGGTCATTGCCTCGACCTGATCATGGGTCACATACACGACCGTTAGACCCAGCTGCTGCTGGAGCGCCCGCAGTTCCACCCGCATCTCGGTCCGCAGCTTGGCATCGAGGTTCGACAGAGGTTCGTCCATCAGGCAGATCGGCCGTTCGCTGATCACCGCGCGAGCCAAGGCCACACGTTGCTGCTGCCCACCCGACAGTTGCGCCGGTTTGCGGTCCAAGAGCGTGCTGAGGCCCATCATCTCGGCCACCCGGCTCAGGCGCTGGATACGCTCTGCTTTGGGGGTTTTGCGTATCTTCAGACCAAAGAGGATATTCTCGGCGACGTTCAGGTGTGGGAACAGGGCATAGGACTGGAACACCATTGATACGTTCCGGTCTTTCGGCGTGGAGTGCCCAACATCTTTACCGTTAATTACAATTGAGCCGCTGGTCTGCTGATCCAATCCAGCGATCAACCTCAGTAGGGTCGATTTCCCGCATCCGGACGGCCCCAGTAGGACTGAAAACTCTCCCTGCCTCAAGGTCACAGACACGTCGCGCAGCGCATAACTCTCGCCAAATGCGCGGGTCAAGGAGGAGATCTGGATGTGGTATTGGGTGTTCTGCATGCGTGTGCAGAAACCATCAGATGGCAAACGCGAAGTGACAGTAAAAAGAAGATTTTATGTCAGCGGGTGAATTCGCGGTGTGCCATGTGGCCGCCAGCGCATCTCGTAATGAGAATGTACAAGGGTTGTCTTCGACGCGATGACGAGGAAACCACCAGCAGAAAGAAAAGAAGTCCACTGGTGGCCCAGAGTATCTGAAGTGGGGCGCTTTGTTGGCTGCCTTTTACTGATCGCGCACAAAGCGCTCTAGCCAAGCCGAAATCGACTCAGCAGGCGCTCCGAAAAACTCGGCATTGGAGAGCAGGTCGGGGGTGACATCACGCGGTTGTACGGGGCGCGGCAAGCCTTGTTCATTGCGGAACCATACGTGGCTAACTGCATTGCTGTCATCTGTCTCGGCGACAAACAGGCATTTTTCCATAACATCTACCTAGTTGGCATAATTGAAGGAGATCCGGTTTCTGTTCTTTCTGCCCGTATGACAAGCCCGTTCACGAGTGATTTCAATAAATTTTTTCCAAGTGGTTGAGAAAACTTCACAAAGGTGAAATAATGACGTCATTACGTCAAGATAGGCTGACCATGTCGAAAGATAAAAAATCATCGGACAAAGATGACAAATCCAAGAAGAAGAACACCTCGCTCCGGCTGGACAGCAAAACTCTCAAGGCTTTGAAATTGCGCGCGATCGAAGACGAAACGAGCGTTCAGAAGATCATCGAAACTCTTGTGGAAGACTATCTGAAGAAATCCTGAAGCATGACAATCTTACCCGTTCCTACGTACTTGGTTCCGACCTCGGCGCTTGACGCTTTTTCAGGCGCGCCGTCCGGCAAACTGATCGCGCAACTGATCCGCAGCGAAGACGACTCAGCCTTTGACCTGTTAGACACGTTTGACGAAGACCTGCGCCAGCGTGGCATGTGCCTGCTACAGGTGGGCGCTGAACTGATCCTCTGGACTGCTGATGGCGCAATGCTTGGGCAGTCTGACGTCGGCGCTCCGGCGCGGTTTGTCGCCAACCTACCTTCGGGTCCAGTTAAAGACGCCCTTGGCTGTGTGCCAGCACTCCGGAGCCTCGTGCCATTGGGGCAGGGACGTTTGTCCTCGGCGCAGCTCGCTTTAGTTGACGACGAGGAAAAGACGCAGGCCCGCGCGAAGTTTCATGTGCTCGCTGCAGAGGTAGGACAAGGGGTTGCGATCGCTCAGTTGCAAAGCCTGCGGGGCTACGACAAAGCCTTTGAGCAGTTGCAAAATGATCTGGCCTTGGCGGGCGCGGTTCCGCTGACAGATGCACATCCGCTGAAGGCTCTTTTCCCCGACCATCAGCCCTATGTCGCCAAGCCAGACCTCGATCTGGCCGAAGATGCCACGGCGTTCGAGACAGCAAATGCGATCATCGGCGCCTATCTTCCTGTGGCGCGCCGTAACGAGCAGGGCGTGATTGACGACATTGATGTCGAGTACCTGCACGACTACCGGATCGCTCTGCGCAAAATCCGGTCGGTGATTAGCCTTTTCAAAGGCGTCTATTCCGACAAGCAAACCGAGAAGCTGAAACAGCGGTTCTCTGATCTGATGGCACCCACGGGGCGGCTGCGCGATCTGGATGTGTACCTGCTGGAGCGTGAGTTCTTTTTCGATCTGCTGCCCGAGAGCCTGCACGGCGGGCTGGAGCGCATGTTCGAGATGTTCGCGGCCGAGCGCGGGCAGGCGCTGCAGAAGCTGTCAAAGCATCTCAAGAGCAAAGGCTACGAGGCAGAGATCACAAAACTGATCCACCTGTTTGACACGCCCAAGAAGCTACACGCAGGACCGGAGGCAGACGCACCTGCGCACGATTTCGCCTCTGCTCTGATCTGGAAACGCTATCGCAAGATTTGCAAGATCGCTGCGGGGATTGATGATCAGACCGAGGATGAAGAGGTCCACGAACTGCGTATCCAGTGCAAAAAACTGCGCTACCTGATGGAGTTCTTTGCTCCAGCCTTCCCGAAGGACGACTTTAAGTCTCTGATCAAACCGCTGAAAAAGCTGCAGGACAATCTGGGGCTCTTCAACGACTACTCCGTCCAGCAAGAGAGCCTGAAAGATTTTCTAGAGGGGCTGGGGGCCGGCGATCACGCGGGCAATATGCAACTGGCGCAAAGTGTCGGCGCCTTGATCGCGGTGCTGCACCAGCGACAGCTCGCGGAGCGTCAAAAGGTCGTCGAGAGTTTCGCGGCATTCAATAGTCCGGAGACACAAGCAACATTCCGGGATCTGTTCCACGGCGGGGAGGGGTAACCATGAAAATCATTGCGTGCTATTCGAACAAGGGCGGCGTTGGCAAAACCGCGACCGCCGTGAACCTGTCCTATGCGCTGGCGGATGCCGGGTACCGGACCTTGCTGTGTGATCTGGACCCGCAGGGGGCGTCGAGTTTCTATTTCCGCGTGAAGCCCTCCAAAAAACTGACCGAGACCAAGTTCTTTGACGATGTCGAGCGGTTCACCAAGTCGATCCGTGGCAGCGACTACGACAATCTGGATATCCTGCCCGCGAACATGACGTTCCGCGATTTCGACGTGTTCCTCAGCCGAATGAAGAACAGCCGCTCGCGCCTGAAAAAGGCGCTGAAGTCGGTCAAAAGCGATTACGATGTGATCTTGCTGGACTGCCCGCCGAATATCTCGACCCTGTCCGAGAACGTATTCAGCGCGGCGGACGGCATTGTTGTTCCCGTGATCCCCACGACTTTGTCCCAGCGGACGTTCCAGCAGCTTGAGGAGTTCTTCCGCGAGAATGGACTGCCGCCAAAGAAGCTACACGCGTTCTTTTCCATGACCCAAGGGGTCAAGTCGCTGCATGGTCAGACGATGGACGAGATGCGCAAGGAGCATAAGAAGCGCTTCCTAGAAACGCAGATCGCCTTTGCCTCGGATGTCGAGCGGATGGGGGTGCACCGTGCCCCTGTAGTGGCAACGGCGCCTCGCAGTGCGGTCGCGGTGGCCTATCGCCAGTTGCATGACGAAGTGATGGAAAGGCTGAACAAAGCATGAGCGCGCCCATGGAAATCGAGAAGAAGTTCCTCGTGGAAGAGTGCCCCGCGTTGGACGGTTTCAAGGCCGAAGTCGTCCGCCAAGGCTATATCACCTCGGGCGAGGACAGCATTGAGGTGCGCGTCCGCCAAAAAGGGCAGGGCTACTACATCACCATCAAATCCAGAGGCACCCTCGCGCGGGCGGAATACGAAACTGCGGTAGAGCAAGCGCAGTTCGAAACGCTCTGGCCCGCGACCGAAGGGCGCCGTTTGGAAAAGACGCGCTACACCGGCGCGCTGGCGGATGGCGCGGCGGTTGAGCTGGACATTTTCGAGGGCCACTTGGCGGGGTTGCAACTGGTCGAGGTCGAGTTTGCTTCGGTCGAAGACGCCGAGGCCTTCATTGCACCCGGTTGGTTCGGCGCAGATGTGACCGAAGATAAACGTTACAAGAACAGTGCTTTGGCGGTGGCGAGTCAGCCTCCAGCATAAGATGTGGCCCTGATCGGGGGCACACCTTCACAGAACTGCAGAAATTGATCTGTAAGCTATCCCGAATGCGCGCCCGCTGCTTTAGCGCGGCGCGCCTGACCCAAAGACCCGACGTTCAGGAACCCCAACGGTGCCCCAACTCGATCCGATTGCGGAAAACTTGTCCCTGCTGATCGCGGAGATGGATGGCCAGCTGCAAAAACTGGTCACCTATTTCAAGGACCCGCAGTCTGAGTTGGCCGCGCAATTGATGCAACGGGCGGGATATTCAGGGAACCTGTCGTCTCGTGTCCGCAAAGCCTGTCTGGCAGCGATGATCCGCGACAAGAAAGGAGCGCAGACAGATCTACATCTGCAAGGGATCGATACGATTGCGCGGAACTTGGACCTGATTGCACGTCTTGGTCGCCGCGCTGTTGATCAAGCCGAGAAGGTCGAGCGCAAGAAATTGCTGCAGCCTGCGGAGTATGTGGCGCCACTTGGCCGCGTACGAAAAACGGTGGGGCGCATTCAATCAGCACTGGCGGATCGGGATAGCAAACTAGCGGTTGCGATTGGCAAAGAACGACAGTCCATCGAAAAATTCCACGCAAACCTTTTCGAGGCTTACACTCGCGAGATGGAAGGATCGAAACACACGCAAGACTTGGCCTTTGCTCTACTGACCTTGAACGAGATCACGCGGATCGGAGAGGCGCTACAGGCTATTTCCGAGGCGATACTGTCGATCAACATCGGACAGTCCGTGCGGTTCGAGAAATACTTCACCTTGCGCAGCGTCTTGTCCTCGGTGTCTGGCGGCAAAGACGTGGCACTGAAACCCTTGGCCGAAACGCGCTCCGGCTCTGCGATTTCAAGTGTCAGGATGCAAGGGCCGAGCGGCGATACCATCTCTGCAGTGTTCAAGGATGGCGACAAGCGCAAGGTCAAGGAAGAGCGGGTTGGCGTAAAGAGCTGGAACTCGGTCTATCCGGGTCTGGCCCCTGAAATCCTGTCTTATGAGAAAAGCGGGAAATCAGCGGCTTTGCTGATCGAACACCTTGATGGCGAGACGTTCGAAGACATCGTTCTGGGGGGCAGTGACGCCGCCTTGGCCGAGGCGCAAACGGCCTTGCATCGCACGGTGCGGGACATCTGGCGGCAGACAGCCAGCCCCGAGCCCGCAGCGATGAGGGCGATGGAGCAGCTGTCGAAACGGATGAAAGACGTCTACCGTTTGCACCCTTGGTTCGCGCAAGGCGCGCAGAATGTGAATGGATGCGTCGTCCATTGCTTTGACGATTTGATTGTCCAAGCGACACAGCGAGAAGAGCGCCTTTCTGCGCCGTTTTCGGTCTACATCCACGGTGACTTTAATTTGGACAACGTGATCTATGACCCCGTCAGCGCCAAGATCCGTTTCATCGACCTGCACAGGTCGCGCTACATGGACTACGTGCAGGATGTTTCAGTCTTTATGGTGTCGAACTATCGGCTCCAGGTGCTGGACCGGTCCACCCGCCAGCGCATCGCCCGCGTCGCGACGGATATGCACCAGATGGCCTCTAAATTCGCGCGCCGTCAGAAGGACGCGACCTACGACTACCGGGTGGCCCTAGGGCTGGCGCGATCATTTGCCAGCTCGACCCGTTTTGTGGTCGATCAGAACCATGCACGGCGGATGCTGCTGCGTGCCCGTTATATCCTGGAAACCGCGCTGGCCGTGCCCGAGGGGCGTGAGGCGCGCTTCAAACTGCCCATAAGGGAACTCTTTTATGACTAAACGCATAGGCGTGATTGGCACGCCGGGGAAATGGTCGACCGAGGCATTGGCTGATGCTTTTGCGGAACGCACGGGCTATCGGCAGGTTATCGACATGGCAGCTGTCCGGCTTGATCTGGAAACGCGTAGTTTGATGTGCGGGGACCTTGATCTGTGTGACTTGGACGGGCTGGTTCTGAAGAAGGCTGCAGAAACCTATAGTCCCGATGCGCTCGACCGGTTGGAGATACTCCGCGTGGCCGAGGCGCGAGGCGTTCGCGTCTTCAGCCCCGCAGAACGCGTGATCCGCTTAATGGATCGCTTGGCCTGCACAGTGACCCTGTCGAATGCTGGGCTGCCGATGCCGCCCACCACCATCACCGAAAGCGTCGAGGAAGCCCATGCCGCGTTGACCCGCTATGGGTCTGCCGTGTTCAAGCCGCTCTTCTCGACCAAGGCCCGAGGTATGGTGCTGTTGGACGCGGACGCCTCTGATGCCAAGGAGCAGATCGCAGCGTTCAAAGCCGACAATCCCGTGATGTACATTCAGGCCAAGGCGGATCTGTCTGGGCACGATCTGGGCATGGTATTTTTGAACGGCGCGTACCTGTGCACCTATGCACGCGTCAGTCAGAACGACAGCTGGAACACGACGATTCACTCTGGGGGCAAATACGCGCCCTACGAGTCGACGCCCGAGCTGATCGAATTGGGCCGCCGTGCACAAGAGCCCTTTGGCCTGACCTTCACCACGGTTGATATCGCGCTGACCCCGACTGGACCGATTGTCTTTGAAGTCTCGGCCTTTGGCGGCTATTCCGGCGCGTTGAAAGGATGCGGGATCGATGCGGCGGCTTTGGTGGCCGAGCACGTGATCTCCGAGGTATCGGGATGACCACTGCCCAATTGAGCGCTGCGAATGTCCTAGAGCAACTTGATCTCGCGGTCGCCGGAGAGGAAGCGTTTTCGCTCAAAGTTGGCGAGATCGGGATCAGGGTTCTGTGTCCAGAGCCCCTGCGTGGCAAGTTGATGACCTATTTCGACGATGCTTTGTCCGATGAGGCAGGCGCGGTCACCGTCCACTTGTTGCCTAACCAATCTTTGACGCCAGAGCCTGCCTGGACCGATTGGCTGCGCGAAGGTGGCAAGGTCGGGCGCAAGGATGCAGTTTGCGATCTGGATGGCGCGCGCCTGATCCGCAAGGTGCGCAGCGGCGTGACCTTTTTCCAGTCCTTCAATCGTGCAGTGGCCTTTGGTCCGCTAGAGCAGAACGAAAGCACTGTTATCAACTTTATCAACACGCAGATTCTGAACATCGCGTTGCGCGAAGGCTGGCAGTTGGCGCACGCAGCAGCGGTCACGAACGGAGAACGGACGCTCGCAATCTCGGGCCTGTCAGGCGGCGGCAAGTCCACGTCGATCCTGCGACTTATGGACATCGACGCCCTGTCTTTCCTCAGCAACGACCGCGTATTGATGAAAGGCGGTGCGCCTGCGCGGGCGCTTGGGATACCAAAGCAGCCACGGATCAATCCTGGCACAATCTTAGGCAATCCGCGTCTGGCAGGCATGTTGACAGAAGCACGTGTCGCCGAGTTGAACGCAATGGCGCCTGCCGATTTGTGGTCGCTCGAGCAAAAACATGATCTTGTGATTAGAGACGTCTATGGGGCAGGGCGGGTGCGTTTCGACGGGCCGCTGACAGATTTCTGGGTGCTCAACTGGAGCCACACCTCTGAGCAGAACACGCGCATCACCGAAGTTGATCTCGCCTCTCGCCCGGACCTGCTCCAAGCGATTATGAAGAGCCCCGGCCCCTTCTACCAGCATACTGATGGCAGCTTCGAGCTCAACGGGAATGCGCCCGATCCTGCGCCTTATCTCGAAGCGCTCAACAGCGTGCGGGTCTGCGAAGTCTCAGGCAAGGTCGACTTTGACAGGATCGCCGCAGCAGGGCGCGAACTGTTCGATGGCTGACCCGCACTACGTCGCATTCTTCCGCCACGGAGATTATCATCAGCGCAAGGGCGTGCCTTCAGCGCGGCAACCTTGGGCGCTGACCTATCATGGGATTGATCAGGCCCAAGCGGGTGCCGGTCTTCTGCTAGAGATGATTGCCGAGTTCGGTCTGACCCTGTCGCCAAAGATCCATAGCTCTCGGCAACTACGGGCGTGGCAGACCGCGTGCATTCTGGCAGATGGCCTAGAAGCATCCGGCTTGCGCATAGACGAAATTACCGAGACTTCGGGCCTCGGCGAGCGCAGCCTAGGCAGCGCCGCTAACCTGACAGTCGCCGAGGTCGAGGACGCCCTGCGCAATGATCCTCGCTATGACGCACCGCCCATAGGTTGGAAATCTGACAGCGACTACTGCTTGCCGCTTGAGGGCGCCGAAAGCCTGATGCAATCCGGTGCGCGCGTGGCCGAGTATATCACCCAGACCGCGGAGCCAAATCGCCTGACGGTCTACGTGGGGCATGGTGCATCCTATCGTCACGCCTGCTACCTTCTGGGCATCCTCAACCGCGAAGATATCGCGGCCTATTCCATGTTTCATGCCCGCCCGTCACTGATTTGTCATCAAAGAGATGGTACATGGCGTCACTTGGCCGGCGCGTGGAAGATCCGTCCCCCAAAGGACGACCCAAAGGACTGATCCCGATCTCCTGAGCGTTGGCGCAAGCGCTCAACGCGGAGGGGCAGGGATGACAGAACTCAACAAAGCTATGGGCAATCGACCGGCTTTGCCTCCGATCATCGATCCGGACGCATGTCTAACCGACTTGCCTCGAAAGCTCGGCCCCTGGCCCGACGCGGGATCAACGCAAATTGCATCCTGTCTGGCCAATGCGGCCAAGCACGGCGGATGGCGCTGGCCTGACGCGCCCCTTGTCTTTGTTTCTGATCCCCACGCCGATGCCGAGGGCTTCTTGCGCTCTTTGATCGGGGCGGGTGTCATCCGCCGGGATCAGGATCGAATTTCGCTCACGGATTTCGGACAGCATGCGCGTGTCATTTTGGGCGGCGATTGTCTGGACAAGGGGCCCAGCAATCTGGCGCTCTTGGACGCGATCGCGGACGTGATGGCGGCGGGTGCGCATGTCCAAATCCTTGCGGGGAACCACGACCTGCGGATGCGCATGGCGATTGGTGCAGTTCAGGGCGAACGCACGGTTCTGAACGAACATCTTTTCGTCCGCATGGGCCGGAAAATTCTGCCCGCTTTGCGCGAGGTACTGCATCGTTTCGTGACACCCGAAGACCTGTCCGCGATGCCGAAAGAAGAGATTTGCAAAACGCGCCTTCTTCCCCGAGCCGATTGGCCCGAACGCTTCGAAAAAGCTGCGTCCGTAGAGCTATCCGGCAAAATCATTCGAAAAGAAGTTCAAAAGCTGATCGAGAAACTCGCTAAGTTCGAGGAAGATCGCCAGCGGATCGGTCTAAGCCACCGTGAGCTTTTGGCTGCGCTCCACAAATGCCACCAGATTTTCATCGATCCGACTGGTCGCTACAGTTGGTTCTTCCAGAAAATGGATGTTGTGACGCGGAGCGGATCTCTGCTCTTTGTGCATGCGGGCCTATGTGACAGTATGTGTAACGCATTGGTTTCAGAAGGTATTGATGCAGTGAACGCAAAATACCGTTCCGGAGCAGATGCAGCCACTTTGGGGTTCTATTTTGGCCCGATCGCAAACTTGGTACGCACAAAGTATCGCGGGTCTGATTGCACTTTGACAGAATATGGCGTGAAAGCCCTGCACCGGTCCGGAATCCACATGGTTGTGCAAGGCCATGTAAACAGCCACGAAGGCCAGCGCCTTTGCGCCAAAAAGGGGCTTTTGCATCTGGAAGGTGACATTACGTTGGACCGCGCATCGCGCGCGCTTGAGGGGCTGGACGGGATCGGAACCGGGGCCACCTTGATCTTTCCGACTGGAGATGTGATCGGTCTGAGCAGAGATTACCCGTGGGCCAAACACTTTGCGCCCGAGAGGATGAACTGAGAGCAGGAACTTCAATGGCTGAAAACGACGCGCGTTTTATTCACGATTCACTGCAAGACGCTAAGACAATCAAGACCCTCTTGAACGCTCTTTCCAAGGGATTTGCAAAGGGTGAGATGACCTTGTCGGATGAACATGATGAACTGGTGTTGCGAACAGCTGATCTCATTAATGTGCGTATCAAAGCAGTGCGCGAGAATGGCCAGTGTTCTGTAAATCTTCGCGTCGCCTGGGCAGAGCCGGAGAGCGGAACCGAGAGGCAAAAACAAAAGCCGCAAATCTCTTCATGAAGTAGTTCGGCGGAAGTACCCATTGCCTTGTGGAAAACTACGCAACCATCATGTTTTGCGCCGATTACGTCGAAGCAAATCCGCGAGTTTCTAAAGTTCTTGTTTCTCGGTCAGAGTGGTTCTGATGCACAAAGAAATGAATGGTGGGGTTTCAATTTCTCCAGACTGTTTCTACCAGGATCAGCTCGTCCAGCGTCAAATCAGAGACCGCTCGCCCCAGCTCCTCGCACTCTTTCTCCCCTTGGCTGAACTACGCCATACCAACATACTGCTTGCGCAAGCGATAATGGATTTCTTCGACAACACCAAACTGGATCCTGCCATCCAGGCGAGACGTGCCTTGCCCTATCAACACGTTAACGTGGCTCGGCTCTGTCACCATCTTTCCGCTTTTCGATTGCTTGTTAGCCCACCTTCGTCGTTCGTTTCCTGATTATAGCGCGGCCAGATCAGTGAGAATGACACAGCGTACTGCGGCTATTCGGTGATGTCTGGCGATTTTTTTGCGGCTCGGTGAGACTACCCATACAGGGAGAAATCGAACTTGCGGCTGAGGTCGATCTTTGGCGTTGTCAAATAGTAGTATTTTGCTGCACATTTTGCCACACATTCTGCGCAACACAATCGCAATGAGACTAATTATAATATATTCATATCAAGGACTTAAATTTATTTCCCGCACGTCTATGTCGGACTCACTGTCCGCCATTCTTCTCTTTATCTCTCTATCAGTTCCCATACACGTGCAATGCCAGGAAAGTTAAACGTTACAGACCTTGATCTTAGCCAAAATTCTGCAAGCTTGGCTATTGTTGCTCGCTGTTAATTGCCTGACTGCTTACTCAGCTGGCGTCGGAACGAAGTCGGCCATGACTTCTCGGGGTGCTCTGCCATCATGCGAGAAATCTGATAAAGCGGCTTCCTCAGCGGGCAAAGCTTCTATTAGCGCCTCATTCATCTGAAAAAATGCAACCGCTTCTGCCAGCGCTTTGGCCTGCGCGGACAGTTCAGCGGATGCGATCGACATTTGACCCGATGCCTCGCTAGTGGTGTGGGTGATCCCGTCGAGCATCTGGATCGAGTGACTCACAGCATCCGAGCCTTCGCGCAGTTGTTTGGACGAGGCACTGATTTCCGCCACTAGTTGCGCTGTTTGCTCGATGTCCGGAAGAATGCTCTTGAGCATCTTGCCAGCACCTTCGGCCGATTGAACCGTCTTGCTGGACAGCAGAGAAATCTCGGCTGCCGCTTGCTGGCTGTTTTCGGCCAGCTTCCGCACTTCTTGGGCAACCACACCGAAGCCACGGCCATGTTCACCGGCGCGGGCGGCCTCGACCGCGGCGTTCAAAGCCAGAAGGTCGGTTTGGCGGGCGATCTCCTGAACGACCATAACGCGGCTCGCAATCGCTTTCATGTCAGCGACTGCCTCGCTGACTGCTCTGCCGGACTCCGACGCGCCCTTGGCGGATTTCGCGGCGATGTCTTCCGTCAGAGAGGCATTTTCAGAGGTTTTTCGAATATTTCCAACCATCTCTTCGATGGCACGCGACGCATCCTCGGCCAGCCTGGCTTGATTGGCTGCGCCTTTGGCCAGATTTTCCGAGGTCAAAGAAGTCTGATCCGCCCCCGAGGCGACATTTCGCGTCGCTGAACTCACGTTACCAACCGTCTCGCGCAGCGTCAGGACCATAGTGTTCAACGCAGCCTGCAAGTCCCCGATTTCATCAATTCGCCTGACGTCGCGGGTTTCGTTCAGCTGACCTTCGGACACCTCGACGGCAAGATTGCGTGCACGGATGAGACCGCGGTTGACGGAGCGGATTGTCAACGCGGCCGAGGCTCCTGCGACCAGAAGAATGCCCACAATCACCGAAAGCACGGTCATGTTCGTCGCATCGAAGTCGCGATTGGCATCCGTCACCGACTGGCTCATTGTGTTGCGGATGCGGTCCCGAATTTCGTCCGCGATCGCCAAAACCTTGTCTGTCGCCTTGAGAGACTCCTTGTGAAACAGATCGTTCGCTTTCTGGGTTCGACCAGACACATGCATGTTGATCGCGCGGGCATTCACCGCTGACAGCATGTCGTGATAGAGGGTCAATTTATCCAGCAGCTTCTTTGTTTCTTCATCCGCTCTGGGCATGATCTCTGCGACCGTGGCGTAGAAATCCTTGCCGATCTCGTCGATCTTTACACGGATATCAGGGATGCGAGCAGGGTTGTCTTTGGTCGGCGTGATCAAGGCTTCGGCGACCAGAATACGGATGTTGGATTCGGCCTCGTAAATGCCGCTCATGGTGGTCAGATCCTGCGCATCGACCGTCACCAGATCACCAAATCGGACGATGACATTCTTGAATTCCCGCATCTGGAAAAGCAGCGCGCCAATGAGCAGCGAGAAGCCAAGTAGAAAGCTCATCGCCAGCTTTGCTTTGATCGTGAACCGCATTTTCCCTCCGCCGAAAGGCCTATAAGTCTGTCTGCAGCGCCCCTGCTTAGGGAGCGCACAGTGACATTCAGCTAGGCGAATATTGGAGCTTAGGAAGGGCGCAGACAGGGTGCATTCGAAGGAGGTTGTGCAGCAGTTTGTCGAGGACGACACACGATGTGACAGAGCGAACGCCCCTAAGAGATGGCGCCACACATCAAACCGAAGGGGTTATTGCACTTCAGGGTGTAGGCAAATCCAGAATTCTGCGCCGCACGAGATCGAGCAGAGTGAGCGCGGCAGCGGGCAAGACCCGGTGGCGTTTGGTGACGATCTGATAGGGGACCACGGTGACAGGGCGGGTCAGGGCGAGCTTCTTGAAGTTCGCAGAGACGGGCGGTTCTAGCATCATGTTCAGAACCTCTTGGGACATGGGGGCGACTGCGTCGGACTGACTGACCAGCGCGACGATCACCAAGAGCGAGGAGGTGGTGATCACGTCCTTGGGGGAATGCAGGCCCTCTTCGGCAAAGGCGGTTTCGATGGCAGCACGGATCGGCGTGCCGCGGTCCTGCAAAATCCAAGGCAGGTTTTCTAGCGCGGCCATGTCCACGGGCGCCTGACAGAGCAAGGGGTGCCCGTCGCGGACGAGCAGACGCACGACCTCGTCCTGTGCAATCTCCACCGCAAAGTCCCGCCAATCCGCCGAGGCCGGCACGCGCCCCAACACGAAATCCAGATCCCCGCGATCCAGAGCTTGGATCAACTGAACGGAGGGCGCGACCTCGACCGAGATTTCGACCCCCGGCGCGTCGGACTTCAGCTTCTGGATCGCAGGCACCAACTGGCCGAGGGCAGGGCCGGTCACCGCGCCAACCCGCACCGTGCCGCCCAAACCGTCCTTCAGGTCATTGAATTCCTGCGACATCTGCCAAAGGTCGTTCGCGATGCGCTCGGCATGGCGCACCATCACCCAGCCCGAAGGCGTCGGCTCCATCCCTTTGGGTGTGCGGTCAAAGAGTTTCGTGGACAGGTTCTTTTCAATCTCCGCCAGCATGCGCGAGGCCGCAGGCTGGGTCATCTGGCACACGCTGGCGGCCACCTGCAATTGCCCGTGCGACGCCACCGCCGCGATCAGCCGCGCCTGAGCGGGCCGCAAATTCATCAAATAGTCCATCCGCCACTTACCACTTTTGGAATGCAGAATACTTGTATTGGTATTTGAATGGTATGTCACGCCTGACTACGGTTCTGGGCACGGCGTCAAAGCCGACACGGGTGCAGGAGGAAGCACCCACAGGGAGGATACATTATGAAATTCATGAAACTCGCGGGTGCGCTCGCGATCTCTGCTGTTGCATTCGCAGCGGCCGCAGACGCAGCAGACAAAGGCACTGTCGGCATTTCGATGCCCACCAAGTCGTCGTCGCGTTGGATCTCGGACGGCAACTCGATGGTCGAACAGTTTCAGGCCGCGGGCTACGAGACCGACCTGCAATACGCAGAGGATGACATCCCCAACCAGCTGGCGCAGATCGAGAACATGATCACCAAAGGTGTGGACGTTCTGGTCATCGCAGCCATCGACGGCACCACTCTGTCAAACGCGCTGGCGAACGCTGCCGCGTCGGACATCGACGTGATCGCCTATGACCGCCTGATCCGCGACTCCGGTGATGTCAGCTATTACGCGACCTTCGACAACTTCAAAGTCGGCGTGCAGCAGGCGACCAGCGTTGTGAACGGCCTGAAAGAGCGCTTTGGCGATGGCCCCTATAACGTCGAACTGTTCGGCGGCTCGCCCGACGACAACAACGCCTACTTTTTCTATGACGGTGCGATGAGCGTCCTGCAGCCGATGATCGACAGCGGCGACATCGTGATCCAGTCCGGCCAGATGGGCATGGACAAAGTCGGCACCCTGCGCTGGGACGGCGCGGTCGCTCAGGCGCGCATGGATAACATCCTGTCCGCCAACTACACCGACAAAGAAGTCCACGGCGTTCTGTCGCCCTATGACGGTCTGTCAATCGGTATTCTGTCCTCGCTCAAGGGCGTTGGCTATGGCTCGGGCGATCTGAAGATGCCGATCGTTTCCGGTCAGGACGCCGAGATCCCCTCGGTCAAGTCGATCCTGGCTGGTGAACAGTATGCAACCGTCTTCAAGGACACCCGAGAACTGGCCCGTGTCACTGTTGGCATGGTCGAAGCGGTCCTGAACGACGCAGAGCCCGAAATCAACGACACCAGCACCTATGACAACGGCGTCAAAGTTGTGCCTTCCTACCTGCTGGAGCCGGTTCCGGTCGATGCCAGCAACTGGGAAGAGGTGCTGATCGGCTCGGGTTACTACACCGAAGACCAGATCAAGTAATACCTCCCAAGGGTCTGGCCGCCTGCGTCCTCGGGTGTGGGCGGCCTTTTTTATACAATTCCCACAGACGAGGGTCCGCCCCATGTCGATCCTTCTCGAAATGCGAGAGATCACCAAGGAATTCCCCGGTGTCAAAGCGCTGGACCGCGTGAACCTGCAGGTGGCCGAAGGGGAAATCCACGCCATCTGCGGCGAGAATGGCGCAGGAAAATCCACCCTGATGAAGGTGCTGTCCGGCGTTTATCCCGCAGGCAGCTATGACGGCGAAATCCACTATGACGGCCAATTGGCCGAGTTCCGCACCCTGCGCGACAGCGAGGACCGCGGGATCGTGATTATTCACCAAGAGCTTGCTCTGGTGCCCGAACTGTCGATTGCAGAGAACCTGTTCATCGGCAACGAGCGCGCCCAAAAGGGCGTGATGAACTGGCACGAAACCTTTCAGCAGACCGAGCAACTGCTGAAAAAGGTCGGGCTGAAGGATTCCCCCGGCACGCAGGTCGACAAGATCGGTGTCGGCAAACAGCAGCTGGTCGAGATCGCCAAAGCCTTGGCCAAGGATGTGCGACTGCTGATCCTCGACGAACCCACCGCCGCGCTCCAAGAGAACGACAGCCGTAAGCTGCTCGATCTGATGCTGGAGCTGAAGGCGCAGGGTGTGACCTGCATCATCATCAGTCACAAGTTGAACGAAGTCCGCTATGTTGCTGATACCGTTACAGTTATTCGCGACGGGATGACCGTCTCAAGCCTGAATGCCAAGGCCGGATTGTCCGAAGATGACATCGTCCGCGACATGGTCGGCCGCGATATGTCCAACCGCTATCCCGACCGCGAACGCCGTGCAGGTGATTTACTGCTCGAGGTCGAAGGCTGGAACGTCTGGCACCCCGAACACGCCGAACGTCAGGTGATCAAAGACATCAGCTTTAACGTCCGCGCCGGCGAAGTCGTCGGGATCGCTGGGGTCATGGGCTCTGGCCGCACCGAATTGGCTATGTCGATCTTTGGCCAGAGCTGGGGGCGTAACATCAGCGGGACCGCGAAACTGCGGGGCAGCGCGATGGATGTGTCTACGGTGGACCGCGCCATCAGCGGCGGTTTGGCTTATGTGACCGAGGACCGCAAATCGCTGGGGCTGGTTCTGGATGAGACGATCCAGTTCAACACCACGCTCGCGAACCTCGAAGAGGTCTCGGCCAAGGGGGTTCTGAACCCGAACGAGGAAACCAAAGCCGCCGAGTACTACCGCAAAGCCCTGCGCACCCGCACCCCGAGCGTTTTCCAGAAGGTCGGGAACCTTTCGGGCGGAAACCAGCAGAAGGTTGTCCTTGGCAAATGGCTGTTCACCGGACCAGAGGTTCTGATCCTCGACGAGCCGACCCGCGGGATCGACGTGGGTGCCAAATACGAAATCTACGCGATCATCAACGAGCTGTCGGCCCAAGGCAAAGGCGTCGTGATGATCAGCTCTGAAATGCCCGAGCTACTGGGCATGTGCGATCGCATCTACGTCATGAACGAAGGGGCCTTTGTCGGCGAAATGCCTGCTGCCGAGGCCACCCAAGAGCGCATCATGTCGCTCATCGTCACGGAATAAGGGAACACCGGAATGACGAGCCAAAACAACGGTTTAAAATCCTATCTTTCAGCACATATGAAAGACTACGGCCTCTTGTTCGCGCTGATCGCGATCATGGCGTTTTTCCAGATTATGACGGATGGCACGCTGATGCGGCCCGTCAACATCACCAACCTTTTCCTGCAAAACAGCTACATCATCGTAATGGCGCTGGGGATGCTGATCGTCATTGTCGCGGGGCATATCGACCTGTCAGTGGGGTCCGTCATGGGCTTTATCGGGGCCTTGGCTGCGGTGATGATCGTGAACTGGGACATGCCCGTGTGGGTCACGATCCCGCTCTGTGTGGCGTTGGGCGGCGTGATCGGCGCGGCGCAAGGCTATTGGGTGGCCTATTGGAAAATCCCCAGTTTTATCGCGACTTTGGCAGGCATGCTTGTGTTCCGCGGCGCATCGCTCTGGCTACTCGAAGGGCAATCCGTGGGGCCGTTCCCCCAAAGCTTCCAAGTCCTGTCGACCGGTTTCATCGGTGACCTCTTCAGCCGCGAGGCGACTGCGCCTATCGCTGAACTCGTCGGGTCGCGTAACTTTAACGTCTTGTGTCTGGCCGTCGGCGTCATTTCGGCAATGATCATTGTGTGGCTTGGCCTGCGCCAGCGGGCACGGGGCAAAACCTACGGGATCGAAGGCGAACCCGGTGCGTTTTTCTGGGGTCGCAACATCATCGTCCTTGGCGCGCTGATCTTCCTGTCGTTCAAACTGGCGACCTTCCGCGGTCTGCCGAACGTACTGCTGACCATGGGTATTCTGATCGTCTTTTACGCCTTTGTGACCGAAAAGACCGTCATTGGCCGCCGCATCTATGCCCTTGGCGGCAACGAAAAGGCAGCGCGTCTGTCGGGCATCAAGACCGAACGTCTGACTTTCTTTGCTTTCGTCAACATGGGCGTTCTGGCCGCCATCGCCGGTCTGATCTTTGCCGCTCGCCTGAACACTGCGACACCCAAAGCCGGTTTCGGCATGGAGCTGGACGTGATCGCGGCGGTCTTTATCGGCGGTGCGTCAATGTCCGGCGGCTCGGGCAAGATCGTGGGCGCCGTGGTGGGCGCGTTCATCATGGGCGTGCTGAACAACGGGATGTCCATCCTTGGCATCGGCATCGATTATCAGCAGATGATCAAAGGCCTCGTCCTGCTCGCTGCTGTTGTCTTTGACGTCTACAACAAACAGAAACAGGCCTAAGATCATGCACTTGTCCGAACTGAAAACCGGTGGCGTCATTGTCCGAGTGGACGAAGAGGCCCGCCTGATCCCCGGCATCAAAACCGTCTACGGTCTGGCCGAACTGGCCGTGAACAAGGGCTGCAAGATTGCCGATGTCATCCCCGACGGGGGCGAGGCAGTGGATCTGGCCGAACTGGCCGCAAACGGGAAACTAGATGTCCCGTGTTCCCATCCTGAGCCCGCGCGGATGTACCTGTGCGGCACCGGCCTGACCCACCTCGGGTCGGCCTCGACCCGCAACGCGATGCACGCGCAGACACAGGAACACGTGTCGGACTCGATGAAGATGTTCCAGATGGGCGTCGAGGGCGGCAAACCCGCCGATGGCGAGATCGGCGCGCAGCCCGAATGGTTCTACAAAGGGCCGGGCACCGAGGCTGTCGCCCCCGGTGAGCCGCTCCTCAGCCCCGGTTTCGCGCTGGATGGCGGCGAGGAGCCCGAGATCGCCGGTTTCTACCTGATCGGCGCGGATGGCACCCCGAACCGCATCGGCTTTACCCTGTCGAACGAGTTCTCCGACCACGTGACCGAGCGGATCAACTACCTGTTTCTGGCACATTCCAAATTGCGTCCGGCGTCCTTTGGCCCCGAATTGTTGGTCGGCGAATTGCCACGCCATATCGAAGGCCGCAGCCGCATCATCCGCGGGGACGAGGTGATCTTTGACCAGCCCTTCCTGTCGGGCGAAGACAACATGTCCCACACGATTGCGAACCTTGAACACCATCACTTCAAATACGCGCCGTTCCGGCGGGCAGGGGATCTGCACGTCCACATGTTCGGCACCGCGACCCTGTCCTTTGGCGCGGGCGTAAAGACTCAAGACGGCGATGTGTTCGAAATCAGCGCGTCTGCCTTTGGCCAGCCCCTGCGCAATCCCCTGAAAACCTTGGCCGATACCGGCCTTGTCACCACCAAACAGCTGTAACCCAGAGGCTAGACATGTCCGAGTTCACTCCCGCCCCGTGGCCCCGCCGCCTGCGCTCGCAAGAGTGGTATGCGGGCAATTCGCGCGACACGATCTATCACCGTGGTTGGCTGAAAAACCAAGGCTACCCCCATGATCTGTTCGACGGCCGCCCCATCATCGGCATCCTGAATACATGGTCGGACCTGACCCCCTGCAACGGCCACCTGCGCGAGCTCTCGGAAAAGGTGAAGGCCGGCATTTGGGAGGCTGGCGGCTTTCCGGTCGAAGTGCCCGTGTTCAGCGCCTCCGAGAACACCTTCCGCCCCACGGCGATGATGTTCCGCAACCTCGCAGCCTTGGCGATCGAGGAAACCATTCGCGGCCAACCCATCGACGGCGCGGTCCTGCTGGTGGGCTGTGACAAGACCACCCCCAGCCTGATGATGGCGGCGGCCTCCTGCGATATCCCGTCCATCGTGGTGACCGGCGGGCCGATGCTGAACGGCTATTTCCGCGGCGAGCGCGTCGGCAGCGGCACCCATCTGTGGAAATTCTCGGAGATGGTGAAGGCCGGGGAAATGACGCAGGAGGAATTCCTTGAGGCCGAGCAGAGCATGTCGCGCTCCTCTGGCACCTGCAACACGATGGGCACCGCCAGCACCATGGCTTCGATGGCAGAGGCGTTGGGCATGGCCATGTCCGGCAACGCGGCCATTCCGGCAGTGGACAGTCGCCGCCGCGTGATGGCGCAGCTGTCGGGCCGCCGCATCGTGCAGATGGTCAAGGACGACCTGAAGCCATCCGATATCATGACCAAAGAAGCATTTGAGAACGCAATCCGCTGTAACGGCGCGATTGGCGGCTCGACCAACGCGGTGATCCACTTACTGGCCATTGCGGGCCGAGTGGGCGTGGACCTGACGCTGGACGATTGGGACCGCTGCGGACGCGATGTGGCAACGATTGTGAACCTGATGCCCTCTGGCGAATACCTGATGGAAGAGTTCTTCTACGCTGGCGGCTTGCCCGTGGTCCTGAAACGCTTGGGCGAGAGCGGGCAACTGCACAAAGACGCCCTGACCGTGTCGGGCAAGACCATGTGGGACGAGATCAAAGACGTGGTGAACCACAACGAGGACGTCATCCTGCCATTGGATCGAGCGCTGACTGACCAAGGTGGGATCGCTGTTCTCAAAGGCAACCTAGCGCCCAATGGCGCCGTCCTGAAACCCTCTGCGGCGAGCGAACACCTGCTCCAACACCGTGGCCGAGCGGTCGTGTTCGAAGACATCGACGACTACAAGGCCAAGATCAACGACCCCGATCTGGAAATCGACGAGACCTGCGTGATGGTCCTGAAAAACTGCGGTCCCAAGGGCTATCCGGGCATGGCCGAAGTGGGCAACATGGGTCTGCCGCCGAAGGTTCTGAAGAAAGGCATCACCGACATGGTCCGGATTTCGGACGCCCGTATGTCCGGCACGGCCTATGGCACCGTGGTCCTGCATACTTCGCCCGAAGCGGCGGCAGGGGGCCCTCTGGCAGTAATCCGCGACGGTGACATGATCGAAATGGACGTTCCAAACCGGCGCTTGCACGTGGACATTTCGGAAGAAGAATTGGCTGAACGGATGGCCGCGTGGCAGCCTGCCCACGAACAAGCGGCGAGCGGATATGCATGGCTGCACCAAGCACATGTGCAAGGCGCCGACACTGGCGCTGACCTTGATTTCCTGAAAGGGTGCCGTGGGAATGCTGTCGGGAAAGACAGTCACTGAGTGCGCTTCTGATTGGGGGCGGTTGCCTCCGGCGGGAGTATTTTTTGCAAAGATGAAAGATGGAGCGTTTTGCGGGTTGGCTGTTGAGCTGGCTGTGGACGCGGAGGAGATGAGAGATGGGATTAGAACCGCACGGCAAGCATTTGGTGGCCGGTGAGTGGGTTGCAGGCGACGCGACTTTCATGAACGAGCCAGTGAGCGGCACCGCGTTTGAGTTCAGCGTTGGGACGCCCGAGCTGGTGGATCAGGCTTGTCAGGCCGCCGAAGAGGCGTTTTGGGAGTATGCTTATTCCAGCCGCGAGACACGGGCGCAGTTCCTTGAGGCGATTGCTGACGAGATTGATGCCCGCGGTGAGGCAATTACCGAGATTGGGTGTGCGGAGACCGGCCTGCCCGAGGCGCGTTTGGTGGGCGAGCGCGGGCGAACCGTCGGGCAGATCCGGTTATTTGCCAGTCACATTCGCGCGGGGGACTATCTGGACCGGCGGCATGATGAGGCTTTGCCGGATCGGGCGCCTTTGCCCCGTCCGGATCTGCGCATGATGCAGCGGCCCATCGGGCCTGTGGCGGTGTTTGGGGCTTCGAACTTTCCGTTGGCGTTCAGCACGGCGGGCGGGGATACGGCTGCGGCTTTGGCGGCGGGTTGCCCTGTTGTCGTCAAGGGCCATGGCGCGCATCCCGGCACCGGCGAGATTGTGGCCGAGGCCATTGCGGCAGCGGTCGAAAAGTGCGGCATGCCCAAGGGTGTGTTCAGCCTGATCCAAGGCGGCAAGCGCGATGTGGGGCAAGCTTTGGTCCAGCACCCGTTGATCAAGGCGGTTGGTTTTACCGGATCGCTCGGTGGCGGACGTGCCCTGTTTGACCTGTGTGCGCAGCGGGATGAACCCATCCCGTTCTTTGGCGAACTGGGTTCGGTGAACCCGATGTTCATGCTGCCCGGTGCGGTGGCGGCGCGTGGCGCGGCTTTGGGAGAGGCGTGGGCCGGATCGCTGACCATGGGCGCGGGGCAGTTCTGCACCAACCCCGGGATTGCTGTGGTTCTGGAAGGCTCCGAAGGCGAGGCGTTCGCCGAGGCGGCCCGTTCGGCGCTGTCCGAGAGCGGCGCGCAGGTCATGCTGACCGACGGGATCGCGGCGGCATATCGCGATGGCGCGGCCAAGATGCAGGGTGCGGCTGGTGTTCAAAACATGCTGACCTCGATGTGCGACACCCGCGAAGCGAAGCCGTTCTTGTTCCGTGTGTCCGCTGATGACTGGATCGGAAACCACGCCCTGAGCGAAGAGGTCTTTGGCCCCCTCGGGCTGGTGGTTGTGGCCAAGGACGAGGCCCAGATGACCGAGGTCGCCAAGTCCTTTGTCGGCCAGCTGACCGCGACCCTGCACATGGACGACAGCGATGCCACTCTGGCGCGCCGCCTCCTGCCTGTGCTGGAGCGCAAGGCAGGCCGCGTCCTCGCGAACGGCTTCCCCACAGGGGTCGAGGTTTGCGACAGCATGGTCCACGGCGGGCCTTATCCGGCGTCCACCAACTTTGGCGCAACATCCGTCGGCACCCTGTCCATCCGCCGCTTCCTGCGCCCCGTGTGCTACCAGAATATCCCAGCATCGATCCTCCCGGACGATTTGGCGTAACGCGGATGACCGCAAGGACCGACCAGAAATGGATCGCGGTCGACTGGGGAACCAGTCGGCTGCGGGCTTGGGCAATGGACGGTGATCGCATCCTCGACCATGCTGCATCTGATGACGGAATGGCCACGCTGGGGCGAACGGCCTTTGAACCGGCTCTCCTTCGGCTCATCCAAGGTTGGTTGGACGAAAGCAACATGTCAGTGCTTGCTTGCGGAATGGTTGGCGCGCGACAGGGGTGGAAAGAAGCGCCTTATCGTGCGGTCCCCTGTGCGCCTGTTTCACCAGAGGCCCTTGTGCAAGTGGCCACGCTTGATCCCCGCCTAAACGTCAAAATCGTGGGGGGCCTGTCGCAACTCTGTCCGCCCGATGTGATGCGTGGCGAGGAGGTGCAGATCGCAGGGTTTCTGAGACAGCGCCCTGATTTCAATGGGCTGCTTTTGCTACCAGGAACCCACTCGAAACATGTCTGGATCAAGGACCAACAGGTTCAGAGCTTTGCCACCCATATGACCGGCGAGGTTTTTGCGATCCTAAAGCAGCACTCGATCCTGCGGCACTCGGTCGGTGGAGACACGGAAGATCAGGCGGCCTTTGCTGATGGGGTCAGGGCAGGCGCCTCTGGTCAGGGGTTGGCGCAACTCTTTTCGATCCGCGCCATGGGATTGGTCTCCAAGAACACGCCGGATGCCGCGCAGTCGCGCCTCTCCGGTCTGTTGATTGGCGCGGAGCTGGCGCAGGTCCCGCAAGGCACCTCTGTGGTTCTGATCGGAGCCGGAAAACTGACTGACCTCTATCTACAGGCCACCGAAATCACGGGCCAGCATGCCGAGGCTTTGGACGGCGCGGACCTTGTCCTTGCTGGACTGACACAACTGAATTTCATGAGGCAATAATGACCAGCCGGAATATTATCGCCATTCTGCGCGGCATCGCCCCGCCCGAAGCCGTTGCGGCCGCAAGCGCCTTGATCGACGCGGGTATTGCGACCATCGAAGTTCCCTTGAACTCGCCGGACCCCATGCGCTCGATCGCCGCAATGGCAGAGGCCCTGTCAGATCGTGCTCTAATCGGCGCGGGGACAGTTCTGACGCCCGAGGACGTGACCCGCGTTGCCGAAGCGGGCGGCAAGCTGGTGGTGTCTCCTGACTGCAATCCCAAAGTGATCAAGACGACGCGCGACCAAGGGCTGGAAAGCTGGCCGGGCGTTTTCACCCCGACCGAAGCCTTTGCTGCCCTGCGTGCCGGTGCCAATGGTCTGAAGCTCTTTCCCGGATCGATGATCGGTCCGAAGGGCCTGCAAGCCATGCGGGCTGTGCTGCCCAAGGGGACGCAGGTCTATGCAGTAGGTGGTGCAGGTCCGGACAACTTTGCGGAATGGCTCGCGGCAGGCGCGGATGGGTTCGGGATCGGAACCGCGCTCTACACCCCCGGCATGTCGCGCGACGAGATTGCAGAGCGCGCCGCGAAAGTGGTCGCGGCCTATGACGCAGCCAAAGCAGGAGTGGCGCAATGACGGCCTTTGACACCACGATTTGCGAGCTTGGCGAAGGCCCATTGTGGCACCCCGAGCGGCAAGAGCTGTTCTGGTTTGACATCACCGGCCAGCGTCTGTTTGCAAAGGGCAGTGGCGACCTGCGGCAGTGGAACCTGCCCGAGATGCATTCTGCCGCTGCATGGATCGACGCCGAGCGACTGCTGATCGCCTCGGAGACAGGGCTGTGGCTGTTCGGCATCGAAAGCGGAGGTCGAGAGTTATTGACAGCGCTCGAGGCCGACAATCCGATCACGCGCTCGAATGACGGGCGGTGTGATCCTTGGGGCGGGTTCTGGATCGGCACCATGGGCAAGGAGGCGGAACCCAAGGCAGGAGCGATCTATCGTTATGCGCAGGGCGAACTGCGCACGCTGTTTGACGGGATTACGATCCCGAACGCCATCTGTTTCGATCGCGCGCGGAGCTGCGCCTATTTCACGGATACGCCCGAGGGCATCTTGTGGCGTGTGCCCATCGATGCCTCCGGCTGGCCATCCGGCCCGAAAGAACCGCTGGTCGATGTCCGCGCTATGGGACTCAATCTGGATGGCGCCGTGGTTCTGGCAGACGGGCGGATCGCGGTAGCCTGCTGGGGCGACAGCGCCGTACACGTGATCACGCCAGAAGGCACATTCCAAGGGCGCTTTCCGTTGCCCGCACCCCACGTGACTTGCCCTGCGATGGGTGGGCCTGATTTTGACCGGCTCTACTGCACCTCGGCCACCGAAGGGCTTGGGCCGGACGATCTTCTGGCCGCGCCCCTGTCTGGCGCGACCTTCGAAATCGAGGGTGCGCCGCAGGGCCTGCCTGAACCCGCCTTTTCTTTGACCTGAACCGGAGACGTACCGATGACACACCCGATTTCTCTGGGCCTCGTGGGTCTGGGAACCATCGCGCGCAACCAACACCTGCCGTCTCTAGCGGACACGCCGACCCTGCAGCTAGAGGCGATTGCGAGCCGCAATGCGACGCTTGACGGGGTGACCTGCTATTCGGACATTCACCAGATGCTCGAAGGGTCGGATGTCGCCGCGATTTCGCTGTGCACGCCGCCGCAGGGACGCTTCGAGCAGGCCGCCGCCGCGATCGCAGCGGGCCGCCATGTGATGCTGGAAAAGCCGCCTGGGGCGAGTGTCTCAGAGGTGCAGGCTCTGGCCCGTTTGGCCGAAGCACAGGGCGTGACGCTCTTTTCCACTTGGCATTCGCGCGAAGCCGCCGCGGTGGAGAAGGCGCGTGATTTACTGGCCAGCGCGACCATCAAAGCCGTCAGAATTTCATGGCGCGAGGATGTCCGCCATTGGCATCCGGGTCAGGAATGGATCTGGCAACCCGGTGGGCTGGGGGTCTTTGATCCCGGCATCAACGCACTGTCGATCCTGACGCGGATCATGCCGGAACCGGTTCACCTAAGCCATGCCATGCTAGAGGTGCCAGAAAACAAGCAAGCCCCCATCGGCGCGGAATTGCGAATGCTCTCTGCTTCTGGCACGCCGATTGATGCGGTATTCGACTGGCGTCAAACCGGTCCTCAGACGTGGGACATCGAGATTGACACGGACAGCGGCAGCATCGTTTTGCGGGACGGTGGGGCCACCTTGCATAAGGACGGCACGTGCTTGATCGCCGCAAAGGACGAGGAATATCGCCGGCTTTACAAGCGCTTTGCCGAGCTGATTGCGACAGGCCAAAGCGAAGTGGACCTCGCGCCGATGCAGCTGGTTGCGGATGCTTTCCTCCTAGCGGACTATCGCCAGACCGATGCCTTCCATGACTGAGCGCGCTCTCTTTGGCCGGATGCCAGACGGCACGCCGGTCGAGGTGGTCACTCTGCGGGCAGGGCAGGCCGAGGCGCGGGTCATCACCTTTGGTGCGGCCCTGCAAAGCCTGATCATCCCCGACCGCGACGGGCACAGGGACGATATCGTGCTGGGGCATGACACGCTGGACGGCTATCTGGCGCACCGCAAGAATTTCGGTGCAACTATCGGCCGCGTGGCTAATCGTATCGCGAACGGTAGGTTCATCCTTGGGGGGAAAACCTACCAACTGCCGCAGAACAACGGGCCGAACACCCTGCACGGTGGACCCGAAGGTTTTGACCGCAAAAACTGGCAGATCGAGGAAGTGGACGGCACTTCGGTCACGCTGTCACTGAACAGTCCCGACGGCGACCAAGGCTTTCCCGGTGCGCTGTCGGTCCGAACGCGCTATGCCCTCGGGACGTCCGCGCAGGGACACACCCTGCAGATCACTTATGAGGGGACGACGGATGCGCCGACCCCGCTTGCGATGACCCATCACAGCTACTTTGCCTTGGCAGGTCATAGCGCGTTGTCGGATCGTCCGGCCTCCGCGCTGGACTACGAGCTCACGGTGCCAGCCGGACGATATCTGCCAACAGATGCCCACCAGATTCCAATCGGGCCAGAGCCTGTAGGGGCGACGCCGTTCGACTTCCGATCTGGACGCCGCTGTGCGACCGCCATTCGCGCGGGCGCGCTTGACGGGTACGACCACTGCCTGTGTCTGGACGAAGGCAAAGCCGTTCTGACTGATCTGCAAACAGGTCGCCGCATGACCCTAACAACGGACCAAATGGGCCTGCAGGTTTATACCAGCAATGCGTTCGACGGTGCGATTGAGGGGAAGGCAGGGTATCTCTATCAGAAATATGATGCGATCTGCCTTGAGCCACAGGCTTGGCCAAATGCTGTAAACATGTCTCGCGAGGCTTGTCCGTGTGATGTGATCCTACGGCCTGACCAGACCTACTCTGCAGAAATCACCCTGACCTTTGACTGCATCTAGGTCAGGGATGGTGATCACTGCGCCTCTGGCACGATCCGTGTAATCCCAAGGTTCGCCGCACGCGCCAGTTCCGGGTCTAGCGCCATGGGCACGTATTCCCCAAGACGCCAACGCACACCAAGGTCATCGTAGTGACGCGACAGGAAATGCCCTGACTGGCCCGTTGATGTCACAAAGACCGAGCTCTCGGGATCTGCAAAATCGTAGACGCCCCGATATCCGGCCCCGTGCACGTTCAGGAACGGGTTCGGACCCGTGCCTTTGGTCAGACCGCGCAATAGCGTATCGTCTCCGCCGCTGGTGCTCTGACGGATGTTGACGAAGTACCGCAGGACAGGCAGCTCCCCGAGCACCTGATGATCGTGGGTGGCCTGATGGGCATCGCCCCAACGCAGGCTTTGCAACTTGGTGCCATAGGTTTCGGAAATCCAGACCAGAGCATCGTCCAGAGCCAGACGCGCCATGTCGGCGCAGCTCTCTGGGGCAGCGGACTGGCGGACATCACACCACGCAGAAGCCCCGTCGATATCGCGGTAAACCCGTTCGATGAACAACGGTTCGATGTGGCGGAATTTGTTCGCCAGCGGCCCAAGCTCGTCTCGGATCAGGCGGTCCTGCAATTCTCGCAGCCACGCCGCGTAGATCAGCGGTTCTGGCATGTGTTCGTTCATTTCGCCGTTCCAACCGGCCAGCATCTCGAGCGCCAGATCACGTGTCCGCTCTCTGGTACCTTCTTCGGCGGCTTCGCCGGTGAACCACAGGTCCGCGCCAATCAAAGGCAGCAAAGTCCGCGCGGTCACAGACACGGTGTCCAATTGCGCTTCGACAAAGCTTTCGCGGGTGTGGACCTTGCGCGCCTGCATCAAGCGCTGGAACCGCTGCACACGTTCCGTGTCGCCCCATTCAAAGGACACGTGCTCGGGGAACGGGCGATCCACGATCTTGTTGTTGGTATTGCCCAGAATGCCCCCCTCGGGGTTGAGGAATTCAGGGTTCACACTGTGGTAATCCAGCCGCCCGCGCCAGCGGTTGCGGTTCAGCCAGCCGGGGCTCGGCATCCGGCCCTCGCTCTGATGGCTGGACAGACGGCGAGGCATAGCGCCGATCAGCTTGAGCCCGATATTCCCCTGCGCATCCGCCAGAGACAGGTTCTGAGAGGGCGCGATATAGTCTTCGCCCGCATTGATCGCGGCGGGGACGGACTTTGCCGTCATGATCTTGTAGGCCGCGCTAAATGACGTGTCGCGCGGCGTCAGCATGGTCCAAGAGAGCGCAGCCACATGGCCTCGCGGGGTGACACTGCCGATATTATAGTGGTCCGCAGGCATCACCGGCCCGTTTCGGGTCCAGCGCAGGGTGTAGGTTTCGGGGGCCTTATCCTTGATGCGAATAATCGTCGGACGCGACACAAAGGACGAGAAGCCCGTATTGGTTCGGTACTCATCGGGATTATCGGGGTTCACTTCCTCGATAAACAGGTCCTGATCATCAAGATAAGAAGAGGTCAGCCCCCAGCCCAATTTTTCGCTCCGGCCGGAAAAGACCACAGGGATGCCGGGGATCGTGCCGCCAATGACACCGCCGGACGTCAGTTCCAACCGCGCCAGATACCAGATGGTCGGGGCGCTGAAGCCTCGATGCGGATCGTTGGCCAGCAAGGCACCACCCGCCGCAGACCGCACGTCGCTGGCGACAAAGGCGTTGGACGCACCGGCAAAATCCAGTTCGGGAAAGGGTGAGAGGGTATCCTTGGCGACATCGTTCAGCGCGAATTCGGGAAGCGGGGCATCAAAGAGCGAAGCGTAAGCGGGCAGGGCGGCAACGCCTTCGCCGGGGACATCGGGCAGGATGTCTTTGACCCGCTCTGGCGTCAGCATCATCGAGGCTTGGGCGCGCAGGACTTCGGCCTCTAGATGGCCCGAAAGCTGGACGGACATCAGCTTCATGATCGCCAAGGAATCCGCAGGGGTCCAAGGCGCGATTTGCGCGGGAAAGAGAAACATCTCGGGCGCACCGCGGCCCAAAGCCTTTTCGTTGATTTCGCGCAGGCGCGCGTTCACGCCTGCCGCATAACCGTCCAAGGCGATCCGTGCCTCGGGCGTCTGCACCTCGACCGAGCGCGCGGCGAGGTTATAAAGATCAAGCTGGCGCATCAGTCTGTCGATGGGCAGCGTGCGCTCACCGAACAATTCGGACAGACGCCCTTGGGCCGTGCGGCGCATCATGACAATTTGCCAGAGACGGTCTTGCGCTTGCGCATAGCCAAGCCCGAAGAATACGTCGAAATCGTCACCCGCAAAGATATGGGGCACCGCGGCGGTATCGCGCACGATCTCGATTTCCCCTTTGGCGCCAGAGAGTTGGATGTCGCGGCTATAGTCGGGCAGGGACCGTGCGGCCAGATAGTAGATCGCCAGCACAGCCAATGTCGCCGCCACCACAGACGCGACGGTCAAGCGCAAAAGCCACTTAAATACTCTCTTCATCGATACCTCTTTGGTTGACCGGCGCGCTATCCGGCTTAGGAAGGTGTGTGACGCCAATGGAAAAGACGCAAGGGGGTATTCATCATGGCAAAAGTCGCATTTCTGGGTCTCGGGGTCATGGGGTATCCAATGGCTGGCCACCTTGCCAAGGCTGGTCATAGCGTAACTGTCTATAACCGCACCACCGCCAAAGCGGAAAAATGGGCCGAGGAATTTGGCGGATCTTTCGCGGCCACACCCGCCGAAGCGGCCAAGGGTGCCGAATTTGTGATGACCTGTGTGGGCAATGACGATGATCTGCGTCAGGTCTGCGCGGGCGAAGACGGCGCTTTTGCGGGCATGGACGCCGGTGCGATCCTTGTGGACCACACCACTGTGTCTGCGGCAGTGACCGCAGAACTCTATGACATCGCCAAGGAAAAGGGCCTGAGCTTTGTGGACGCCCCGATCAGCGGCGGTCAGGCCGGTGCTGAGAATGGTGTGCTGTCGGTCATGTGTGGCGGGGATCAGGACGCCTATGACGCGGCGGAACCTGTGATTGACGCCTATTCGAAAATCTGCCGCCGCTTGGGCGACAGCGGTGCGGGACAGATGACCAAGATGGTTAACCAGATCTGCATCGCGGGCCTTGTGCAGGGACTGGCCGAAGGTTTGAACTTTGCGGGCAAAGCGGGTCTGGATATCGAAGCCGTCGTCGAAGTGATCAGCCAAGGCGCCGCGGGCAGCTGGCAGATGGCCAACCGCCACCAAACCATGGCCAAAGACGAATACGATTTCGGCTTTGCGGTCGATTGGATGCGCAAGGACCTCGATATTTGCTTGCGCACCGCCGAAGAGCTTGGTGCGAGCCTGCCGGGCACCGCGCTGATCGACCAGTACTACAAAGATGTCCAAGCCATGGGCGGCGGGCGTTGGGATACCTCTTCGCTGATGGCACGCCTGCGCAAGTTGGGTTGAAACAAAACGACATTTTAGTGTTACCTTCTGGGGGCGATGGTCTACGTAGCAGTAGACTTTCGCCCCCATGTCGTTTAAACGGGCGGCGAAGTTAGCGCTAACAAGCCCAAGGCTCGTCAGACCCTAGGAGGGAAACATGGTTTCACGCGTTATTCCGGTCGATTCTTTCGATCTGGTCATTTTCGGCGGCACAGGCGATCTGGCCCGTCGCAAAATCCTGCCCGGCCTGTTCCGTCGCTATGCCAGCGGCCAGATGCCCGACGAAGGCCGGATCATCGGTGCTGCGCGCTCTGACATGACCTGCGACGAGTTCCGTACCATGGTCAAAGAGGCGGTCGAGGAATTCGATCCCAAATCTGCCAAAGACACGGAAAACCTGTCGAAATTTCTGGATCGCGTGTTCTACGTGGCGGTCGATGCCAAAGGCGACGGCGGCTGGAAAGAACTAGGCGAGTTGCTGCGCCCCGACATGATCCGCGCGTTCTACTTCTCGGTCGCGCCGAGCCTGTTTGGCGCCATCGCGGAACGCCTGAAAACCTTTGACCTTGCTGACGACGACTCCCGCATCGTGGTCGAGAAGCCGTTCGGTAAGGATCTGGAAACCGCCCGCGCGCTGAACCGGTCGCTGGCAGAGCACTTCCTTGAAAGCCAGATCTACCGCATCGACCACTATCTGGGCAAAGAAACCGTCCAGAACCTGATGGCCGTACGCTTTGGCAACATGCTGTTCGAGCCGCTCTGGAACAGCCAATACGTGGATCACATCCAGATCACCGTGGCCGAAACCGTCGGCGTCGGCGGGCGCGGGGGCTACTATGACACCTCGGGCGCAATGCGCGACATGGTGCAGAACCACCTAATGCAGCTCTTGTGCCTGATCGCGATGGAGCCGCCTGCGAAATTCGATCCCGATGCGGTTCGCGACGAAAAGCTCAAAGTCATTCGTGCGCTTGATCCGGTCGAGCCCCACCACATTGTGCGTGGCCAGTACGCTGCATCCGATAAAACTGCCAGCTACCGCGAAGACGTGGAAAATCCCCGTTCGTTCACCGAAAGCTTTGTCGCAATGCGCTGCGCGATCTCGAACTGGCGTTGGGCAGGGACCCCGTTCTATCTGCGGACAGGCAAACGTCTGAAGGCGCGCACCAGCGAAATCGCTGTGGTCTTCAAGGATGCGCCGCACTCGATCTTTGGTGCCGAAGCGGGCGTACACCGCAACGTCCTGTCGATCCGGCTGCAACCGAACGAGGGCATGACCCTAGGCGTGACGATCAAGGAACCCGGTCCGGGCGGCATGCGTTTGGTCGACGTGCCCTTGGACATGTCCTTTGCCGAGGCTCTTGGGCCGGACGCAGAGGAGGTGCCCGACGCATACGAACGCCTGATCATGGACGTGATCCGCGGCAACCAGACCCTGTTCATGCGCGGCGACGAAGTCGAAGCAGCGTGGGCTTGGACCGACCCGATCATCAACGGGTGGAGCAACCGCAATGACGTTCCCAAACCCTATGACACCGGCAGCGCCGGACCGGATGATGCGCTGATGCTGATGCACCGCGACGGTCGCCGCTGGAGAGAGATCAAGGAATGACCTTTAACGAATACCCCGATCGCGAGATGATGATGATCGATCTCGCGAACATCATCGCCGGTGAATTGGGCGAGGCCCTGCGCACCGGCGACCGTGCCTCGCTCTGTGTGCCCGGTGGCACCACGCCCGGTCCGATTTTTGACGCCCTGAACGAAGTGGCGCTGGACTGGGACCGCGTCGACGTTCTGCTGAACGACGAACGCTGGGTGCCCGAAGATCACGACCGCTCAAACACTCGCCTGTTGCGCCAGCGCCTGCTGATCAACAAGGCCGCCGCTGCGAAGTACGTGCCCCTATATGCGCCGACCGAGACACCCGAAGAGTCGATGGAAACACTGGCCGCGGGCATCGAACCCTCGCTGCCCTTGTCAGTTTGCTTGTTGGGCATGGGTGCGGACATGCACACGGCCTCCCTCTTCCCCGGTGCGGACCGTTTAGAAGAGGCGCTCTCCCCAGACGCCCCGATCCTGCTGCCCATGCGTGCGCCCGGCGCGCCCGAGCCGCGCATCACCCTGTCGGCGCGCGTTTTGCAGGATTCAACAAACCTTCACATAGTGATCACTGGCGCTGAGAAGCGTGAAGCACTAGAAAAAGCCCGTTCGCTCGAGCCGATGGAGGCGCCCGTCGCTTCTGTCCTTGATCGGGCCCAAATTCATTGGACGGAGTAATTTCATATGTGGACTGACCTCAAGGCGCATTACGCCCGCACCGAGGACCGCAAAATTCTGGACCTGTTTGCCGAAGGTGATCGTTTCAGCGATTTTTCGGCGGCCCTTGGGGACATGCTGTTTGACTACTCAAAGACCAACATCGACGCGGACACCCGCGCAGCCCTGATCGCACTGGCCGAAAAAACAGGCGTGGCAGCCCGCCGCGACGCCATGTTCGCAGGCGCCAAGATCAACGAAACCGAAGGCCGCTCGGTCCTGCACACCGCGCTGCGCAACCTGAACGGCCGCACCGTCGAGGTCGATGGCAAAGATGTCATGCCAGAAGTGCTGGACACCCTGAGCCGGATGGAAGCCTTTGCCACCGCTGTGCGCGACGGCAGCTTCTCGGCCCAAGGCGGCAAGATCACTGACGTGATCAACATCGGCATCGGCGGCTCTGACCTCGGCCCAGCGATGGCCTACCGCGCGCTGTCGCCCTATGCCGATGGTCCCGCGTGCCACTACGTTTCGAACGTGGACGGCGCGGACATCCACGATGTGCTGAAAAAATGCGATCCGACCACGACATTGGTAATTGTGGCGTCCAAAACCTTCACCACCATCGAAACGATGACCAATGCCGAAACCGCTCGCAAGTGGATGGCGACGCAGGTCTCGGACACCGGCGCACAGTTTGCGGCCCTCAGCTCGGCAGATGACAAAGCCGCCGAATGGGGTATCGCCGCAGAGCGCGTTTTTGGCTTCGAAGATTGGGTTGGCGGCCGCTATTCCATGTGGGGCCCGATCGGCCTGTCCGTCATGATCGCGATCGGAGCCGACGACTTCCGCGCCTTCCTTCAGGGCGGCGACGCGATGGACACCCACTTCCTGACCGCCGACTTCTCGGAAAACCTGCCTGTTCTTCTGGCTCTGGTCGGCATCTGGCACCACCAACTCAGCGGCCATGGCACCCGCGCCGTGCTGCCCTATGACAACCGCCTAGGTCGCCTGCCTGCCTATTTTCAGCAGCTGGAAATGGAGTCGAACGGCAAATCCGTGTCCATGGATGGCGCAGACCTGACCGTTCAAGCGGGGCCCATCGTCTGGGGTGAGCCTGGCACCAACGGCCAGCACGCCTTCTACCAGCTGATCCACCAAGGCACCCAAGTGGTCCCCGTCGAATTCATGGTCGCCGCCAAAGGCCACGAAGAGGATCTGGCCCACCATCACAAACTGCTGGTCGCCAACTGCTTTGCCCAATCCGAAGCACTCCTGCGCGGCCGCTCGCTAGACGAATGCCGCGAGCGGATGGCCGCCAAAGGCCTGACCGGTGACGAGTTGGAACGCCAAGCGCGCCACCGCGTATTCTCGGGCAACCGTCCGTCGACCACACTGATCTACCCGAAAATGACGCCGTACGTCCTCGGCCAGATCATCGCGCTCTACGAGCACCGCGTCTTTGTGGAAGGCACCATCCTCGGCATCAACTCCTATGACCAGTGGGGCGTTGAACTGGGCAAAGAACTGGCGCTGGCCCTCGACCCCATCCTTTCGGGCGATCAGGACGGCGCAGGCAAAGACGGCTCGACCCTCGGTCTGGTCAAATACGTCCAGAACGCCTAAGCGAACACAAAAAGGCGCGCCCACATCCGGCGCGCCTTTCCTCTTTCATCTTTGCAAAAAATACTCTCGGGGGTGAATTGGCGCCCTAGCGCCAAGAGGGGGCAGACAGCCCCCATCCGCCCTCAGCCAGCCTCAGCCCCGTCAATCTCGACAAACCGCCGCTTCACATCTTCGGGCAAGGCCATCTTCCCCGACCCATCCGGCTGCATCATCACGATCACCGCGCGCGCAGATACACGAAGATCGCCGCAGAAGACCCCATATTCATGGGTGAAACTCGTATTCCGGAACGACACCGTCCGCGCGGTCAGCACGTAATCCTCGTTCAACGACATTTCCTTGTGGTACTCGATGCTCAGCGCCTTCAGCACCATGCGCGGATCGCCGTCCTGATAGCGACAGATGCCCCAATCCATGAAATATTGGATCCGGATATTTTCGAGCCACTTCAGATAGGCCGCGTTGTTCACGTGCTGCAACGCGTCCAGATCGCCGAAATGCACGCGATCCGCGATCCCGATGGGCCAATCATCCGGAACATTCTGGGCCCGCAGAACCTCGCGCGGCAGAGGGGTGTGATAGATCAATGTCATAGGCAAAGTGGTAAAACCCAAAGCGTCCCCTCGCAATATGCTTGGCAGGGGATGTGACGCATGGTAACTCCGCCCTATGAAACAGAGCGCAATCATTACCATTATTTGTTCGATCTGCTGAGACACTGTCCGGCGGGCCGTTTCGCGCTTTCTTCCGAAAACCCGTAATGCTATTCCCGCCGCGACCCATTCACGACACCTTTGGGCGAGGACCAGGCATGACCCAGATTACACTCCACAACACGATGTCGCGGCAAAGGGAGATTTTCCAGCCGATCGACCCCGAAAACGTGCGGATGTATGTCTGTGGACCCACCGTTTACGACCGCGCCCATCTGGGGAATGCGCGTCCCGTAGTGGTCTTTGATCTGCTGTTCCGCCTATTGCGCCACGTCTATGGCGCAGAGCACGTAACCTATGTGCGGAACTTCACCGACGTGGATGACAAGATCAACGCCCGCGCCGCAGAAACCAGTCGTGATATCCGCGAGATCACCGATGAGACCATTCAGTGGTTCCTTGACGACATGGGTGCTTTGGGTGCTCTGGAGCCGACGCAGGCACCCCGCGCCACAGAATACATCGGCGAGATGATCGCCATGATCGAAGGTCTGATTTCCCGTGGGCATGCCTATGCCGCCGAAGGCCACGTGCTGTTCGCAGTGGACAGTTGGAAAGAGGGCTATGGCAAACTGTCGGGCCGTTCGGTCGATGACATGATCGCCGGCGCCCGTGTTGAGGTTGCGCCTTATAAACGCAACCCGATGGATTTTGTGCTTTGGAAGCCCTCAAGCGATGATCTGCCCGGGTGGGACAGTCCTTGGGGTCGTGGCCGTCCGGGCTGGCACATCGAATGCTCGGCCATGAGTGACGCCCTGCTTGGGGCGACCTTTGACATCCACGGCGGCGGCAACGACCTGATGTTCCCGCACCATGAGAACGAGATCGCGCAAAGCTGCTGCGCGAACCCCGATGGTGGCTTTGCCAAGGTCTGGCTGCACAACGAAATGCTGCAGGTCGAGGGCAAGAAGATGTCCAAGTCCTTGGGCAACTTCTTTACCGTGCAGGACCTTTTCCAGCAGGGCTGGCCGGGTGAAGTGATCCGTTTGGTTTTCCTTCAGACCCATTACCGCAAGCCTATGGACTGGACCGAAGCCAAAGCGAGCGCCGCACGCGATACACTGAAGAAATGGCGCAAGATGACCGATGGCGTAGAGGCTGGAGAGATTTCTACTGCGGTTGTCGAGGCTGTGGCGAGCGACCTCAACAGCGCTGGCGCGGTGGCCGAGCTGCACAAGCTGGCAGGTGCTGGTGATGTTGCGGGCCTGCTCGCGTCGGCTCAGTTTTTGGGGCTGCTGACGCCCGAAATGGGCGCTTGGGCGGAAGAACCCGAAGCGGGTGCCGATCTGCTGGCGCCTTTGGCCGAGAAGCTGGCCGCCGTGCGTGCCGCTGCGATGGAGACCAAAGATTTCAGTGAAGTGGACCGTTTGAAGACCGCGTTGCTCGAAGCCGGTGTCGAAGTGCGCATGTCGAAAGCAGGTGTTGAACTGTCCCCCAAGGACGGGTTCGATGCGGCGAAGCTGGAAGGTCTGTAAACCGATGAGCTTGTGGCAACGGAAGAACGGGGGGCTGTCTGCCCCCCGCGCCCCCCGAGGGTATTTGGACCAAGATGAAGGGCAGGTGGTGTGATGAAAGAGAAATTGTACCTGTATGACACCACGTTGCGGGATGGACAGCAGACTCAGGGCGTGCAGTTTTCGACGCCCGAAAAGCACCAGATCGCAGACGCCTTGGACCGCTTGGGGGTCGATTACATTGAGGGCGGTTGGCCCGGCGCGAACCCCACGGATTCCGCATTTTTCGAAGATGCGCCAGAGACCGAGGCGGCGTTTACTGCGTTCGGGATGACGAAGCGGGCAGGGCGCTCGGCTGCGAATGACGAGGTCTTGGCGGCGGTTCTGAATGCGGGAACACCGGCGGTGTGTTTGGTGGGCAAGACCCATGATTTCCATGTGACCTGCGCTTTGGGCATCACACTGGAGGAGAACCTCGAGAATATCCGTGAATCTGTGGCGCATATCGTGGCGCAGGGGCGCGAGGCGCTGTTCGATGCCGAGCATTTCTTTGACGGCTATCGGGCGAACCCTGAGTACGCTTTGAAAGCCGTGAGGACAGCCTATGAGGCTGGTGCGCGTTGGGTCGTTTTGTGTGACACCAATGGCGGCGCGCAGCCAACGGTGATTGCAGAAGTCGTCAGAGCCGTGATCGCGGCGGGCATCCCCGGCGATCATTTGGGCATCCACTGTCATAACGACACCGAGCAGGCTGTCGCTGGATCTCTGGCGGCTGTTCTGGCAGGCGCCCGTCAGATTCAGGGGACTTTGAATGGCCTTGGTGAACGCTGTGGCAATGCAAACCTGACCACACTGATCCCGACGTTGAAGCTGAAAGAGCCTTTTGCCAGCCAGTTCGAGACTGGCGTGAGCGATGAGGCGCTTGAAGGCATGTTGTCCATCAGTCGGATGCTGGACGATATCCTGAACCGCGTTCCGTTCCGTCAAGCGCCCTATGTTGGGGCCAGTGCTTTTGCCCACAAAGCCGGTTTGCATGCGAGCGCGATCCTGAAGGATCCGACCACCTACGAGCATATCGAGCCGTCCAAAGTTGGCAATGCGCGCATCATTCCCATGTCCAATCAGGCGGGCCAGTCGAACCTGCGAAAGCGCTTAACCGAGGCGGGGCTGAAGATCGAGGCCGGTGATCCGGTGCTTGGCCAGATCCTGGATGATGTGAAGGCCCGCGAGGCGCAGGGCTATTCCTATGACGGGGCACAGGCGAGCTTTGAGTTGCTGGCGCGGCGGGCCATGGGGCAGTGTCCCGAATTCTTTGAGGTGAAGCGCTACCGCGTCACCATCGAGCGTCGCAAGAACAAGCATAACCAGATCGTGAGCCTGTCCGAGGCGGTTGTGGTCGTGAAGGTGGACGGCGAAAAGAAGCTGTCGGTCAGCGAAAGCATGGACGCATGCGGGACCGACCGCGGCCCTGTGAATGCTCTGTCCAAAGCTTTGGCCAAGGATCTTGGGCGGTATAGCGACCTGATCGAGGACATGAAGCTGGTCGACTTCAAGGTGCGCATCACCCAAGGCGGCACCGAAGCTGTGACCCGCGTGATCATCGACAGCGAGGACGGCAAAGGCCGCCGTTGGTCCACCGTGGGGGTCAGCGCGAACATAGTGGACGCCAGTTTCGAGGCCTTGCTCGACGCGATTGTCTGGAAATTGATCCGCGACGGGGCCAAAGCCTGATGAGCATCAACGCCTGCGCCAAGATCGTGCACGACGCGGACCCTGATCGCTTTCTGGCGATCATGGCGGCGCCGGTTGCGGCGCGGCGGGTGCTTTTTCCGCTCTATGCATTCAACGTCGAGATCAGCCGCGCGCCTTGGGTGACCAAAGAGCCGATGATCGCCGAGATGCGCGTGCAGTGGTGGCGCGATGCCTTGGCCGAGGTCGCCGAAGGGCGCGGGCGGCGGCACGAGGTCGTGGATGCTTTGGGCGAGGTGCTGGATGCTGAAGGCGCGCGCCTCTTGGACGGGTGTTGCGAGATGCGACGCTGGGACATCTACACCGATCCGTTCGAGGATGAGGCGCATTTCGACAGCTATATCGAAGAGACCTCGGCGACCTTGATGTGGGTGGCTGCGCGGGCTCTGGGGTCGACCGCCGAAGCGGCTGTACGCAAGCGCGGGTACGCGACTGGCGTTGCCAACTGGCTGGTCGCGGTGCCCGAATTGGCGGCGCGCAATCGCGTGCCTTTGTTGGATGGACGGCCCGAGGGGTTGCAATCCTTGGCGCGCAAAGCGTTGAACGCTCAGAACGAGGGTCAGATTGACAAACCAGCGCGTCCTGCGGCGCTGATCGGGTTCCAGACTGGGGACATCCTGCGTCAGGCGCTCGATAATCCGCTGCGGGTCGGGGACGGGAATTTAGGGTTAAGCCCCATCCGCAAGCGGTTGTTATTGATGAAACAATCCGCCTTTGGATGACAGATACGCCCCGCCTTAACCGGCGGGGCTTTCTTTTGGCTTCAGCACCAGCCAGATCAGTGCGCCACCGGCCAGCATCAGGAACGGCGCCATCGCCAGATTCACCGCAGTCCAGCCCTCCACAGCCGTCCCGCCAGAGCAGTTCATCAATCCGCCAGAGGCCAGAGACGCCAAGGTCACACCGCCGAACACCAGCATGTCGTTCATGCCTTGGACGACACCGCGCTCTTCGGGGCGGTGGGCACCCGCGAGCATGGTGGTCGCGCCGATAAAGCCGAAGTTCCAACCAATCCCCAGCAGGATCAGGGCGATAAAGAAGTTCTCGATCTCGACCCCCTGCAGCGCGACGATGCCTGCGACGGCCAGGATCAAGAGGCCCAAGGACACAACCTTTTCCACGCCGAATTTTGCGATCAAATGTCCGGTAAAGAAGGAAGGGATGAACATCGCCAGCACGTGGCCGCTGACGATATCGGCGGCGTCTGCTTTCTCGTAACCGCAGCCGACGACGGCGAGCGGGGTCGAGGTCATGACCAAATTCATCAGCGCATAGCTGACCATGCCGCAGATGATCGCCACGATTACACGGGGCTCGCGCAGGATCTCGCGGCGCGACCGCGCGGCGGGCGCGTCTTCGGCAGGCAC
The DNA here is from genome assembly GCA_030433335.1 of Alphaproteobacteria bacterium. Classification (GTDB taxonomy): domain Bacteria; phylum Pseudomonadota; class Alphaproteobacteria; order Rhodobacterales; family Rhodobacteraceae; genus Donghicola. The sequence goes on from JAUILL010000001.1 coordinate 236,000, forward strand.
AGGCGGGCGCGGGATGTCCAGCGCCAGAAACAGCAGCATCCCCAAGACGTTAATCGCGATCACGGCCATGTAAGTCCCAATGAAGGGGATCACGGAATAGTCCACGGTCCATTTCACCAACTGCGGGCCGATGATAGCCGAGGCCAAACCACCTGCGAGCACATACGAAATCGCTTTGGGACGGAATTCGTCAGAGGCTGTATCAGCGGCCGCGAACCGGTAAAATCCCTGCGCACACATATAGATACCGGTCAGGTAGCTGCCGAACAAAAAGAGCCAGAAGTTCGCATACATCAGCGCGGTGACGGCGGTGAAGCTGCCCAGAAGACCGCCAGCGGCCCCCAGAATGAATCCCGCCTTGCGCCCGTAGCGCTGCATCACGTTCGACAGCCACGGCGCGGTCGTCATGGACCCGAACACAATCATCGAGATCGGCAGGGTAGCCAGACACGGATTCGGCGCCAATTGCTGACCGGCGAGACCGCCGATCACGAAAATCATACTCATCTGGCTGCCGAGGATCGCCTGAGCGGCGGACAGGACAGCGACATTGCGCTTGGCGCGTTTGTGATCATATGCGGTCGTCATAGGTGCAGGCGTAGAACTTTGTTGCGATTGCGTCCAGAGCACTTGTGACGCACTGTGCCGCCATGGACGAACGGATCATCATCAGCGACGCCTGTGTGGCCGAGGGTGCGGCTTGGCTGGCAAGCGCAAACCCCAAATTTGCACTGGCATTGGAAGCGACGGGCCCATTGCCCCTGCGCCGGCGCAAGGACGGTTTTGAACAGTTGCTGAGTGCAATCGTCAGCCAGCAAGTCAGCGTCGCGGCCGCAAACGCGATCTGGAACCGGCTGCGGGCAGCGAAACTGACCGGTCCGCGCAAAGTCATGTGGGCCACCGAGGATGACCTGCGCGCCTGCGGGATGTCACGGCAAAAGATCAAATACGCCAAGGCCTTGGCCGAGGCGCGGATTGATTTCATGGCGCTTCGCGATGCGCCGACCGATCAGGTGGTCGCAACCTTAACGCAGGTGAGCGGCATCGGCGTTTGGACTGCCGAGATTTACGCCATGTTCAGTCTGGGACGGGCCGATGTCTTTGCCCCCGGTGATCTGGCCCTCCAAGAAGGCGCCCGCATTCTGTTCGATCTGCCCGAGCGCCCCAAAGAAAAAGCCCTGCGCCTGATGGCAGAGGACTGGAGCCCGTGGCGGGCTGTTGCGGCGCGGCTGCTCTGGGCTTACTACCATGTGGCAAAGGACAGGGAAGGGATCAGATGACTCGCGTTCTACAGTCGGATCGCCGTGAGGCGGCATCGGGGCAAACCCGCTCGGTGGTTGTGTTTTTGCATGGGTATGGCGCAAACGGCGCAGACCTGATGGGCTTGGCTGATCCGCTGGCCGAACATCTGCCGGACACCACATTCTACGCTCCTGATGCGCCCGAAAGCTGCGCTGGATCGCCGTTTGGCTTCCAGTGGTTCCCGATCCCGTGGATCGACAACTCCTCTGAAGAAGAGGCAGAGCGCGGGATGCGCGCCGCAGTCGAAGATCTGAACGCCTATTTGATGGGCATTCTGGACGACGAAGACATTTTGCCAGAACAACTTGTGCTGATCGGCTTCTCTCAGGGCACCATGATGGCGCTTCACGTTGCGCCCCGTTTCGAAGAAGCTATTGGCGGCGTTATCGGCTTCTCGGGCCGTTTGCTGGTCCCCGAACTGCTCAAGGACGAGGCAAAATCCTATCCCCCGATCCTGCTGCTGCACGGCGATCAGGACGATGTGGTGCCGCCACAAAGCCTGCCCGAAGCGATCGACGCGCTCCAAGCTGCTGATTTCAAAGAGGTTTACGCGCACGTGATGAAAGGCACCGCTCACGGCATTTCGCCTGACGGTCTTGGCGTGTCGCTGGCCTTTATGCGCGACAAGCTGGGGATGTAAGTCTGCCCGTTTTGGTTGCGATTGGGCTTATCTCGTCACCAATCTGTCACGAAGTCTGACTAAAACCGTGAACAACACGCCATATCAAGAGGCTTGCCAGAGGTAAGCCGCGATATATAGTGTTAGGTATACGGGGCGGGTTGTCCCGCCTCGGGTCAGACAGACAGACGGGGCAAAGAGGCTTTATCCATGGACGGTGACTTTAGGACTGAATTCGTAAGAGAACCTGGCGCTTTGAAACATCATCCGGCGCTGGTGCTAAATGCGGACTATCGTCCATTGTCCTACTATCCCTTGTCGCTCTGGCCTTGGCAGGAGGCGATCAAGGCGGTCTGGCTCGACAGAGTCGACATCGTTGCCGAATACGACACCACGGTCCGAAGCCAAAAGATGGAAGTCCGGATACCTTCGGTTGTTGTCCTCAAAGATTTTGTAAAACCTCAAAAGCGCGTGGCCTTCACGCGCTTTAATCTTTTTCTAAGGGACGAATTCTGCTGCCAGTACTGTGGCGGACGAGGCGATCTGACCTTTGACCACGTGATCCCGCGTGCACGAGGCGGCATTACCAGTTGGGAAAACGTTGTGGCGGCCTGTTCGCGCTGCAACCTTCGCAAAGGATCTAAATCCCTTCGCCAAGCGAACATGCACCTGCGCAAACCGCCCAAGCAGCCCTCGGCCGAGGAATTGCAGTCCGTTGGGCGGAAGTTCCCGCCCAACCACCTACACGTCAGCTGGATGGATTATCTGTATTGGGATGCCGAACTGCAGGCGTAAATCCCGCGGTTCAGGATTGTTTTAGCTCGTGTAGGCGCGGGTCGGGCGGTCGAATACACGGCGTCCGAGGGCCGAGGCCGCAAGATCTACCATCAACTGCGCTGTCCGGCCTCGTTCGTCGAGGAAAGGGTTCAGCTCGACCAGATCGAGGGAGGTCATCAACCCGCTATCGGCGATCAATTCCATGCACAAGTGCCCTTCACGGACAGTTGCGCCTCCGGGGACGGTCGTGCCAACTGCTGGCGCCGCAGAGGGATCAAGGAAATCCACGTCCAGCGACACATGCAGGTTGCCGCCTGCGTCCGCCACATCCTTCAGGAAACGGCGTAAGAGGACGGAAATGCCGTTCTCGTCAATTTCCCGCATATCGTGGTAGCGGATATCGCTGTCTTCGAGCATGCCGCGTTCTGCGTCATCCACGGAACGCAGACCGATGATGCAGATATTCTGTTCCGGCACCGGATTGGGCACCGGCGGGAAGCCGTCGAACCCATCGCGGCCAGTGACATAAGCGAGGGGCGTGCCGTGCAGGTTACCACTCTCGGTTGTCAGAAGCGTGTGGAAATCCGAGTGGGCATCGAGCCAGAGGACGAACTGGGGTTTGTCGGTGGCCGCAGCAACACCGGTCACAGACCCCAGCGACAAGCTATGATCGCCGCCCAAGAAGATCGGCAGCCGACCTGCCTGCATCGCGTTCCGACCCGCGCGATGCAGAGACTGTGTCCAGCCGATCGTTTCCGCGAGAGAGTGCACAGCCTCATTGACGCAATCGGGGGCCGCGACCATATCGGGGGTCAGGTTACCCACGTCCGTGACGCTATGTCCAAGTTTGCGCAGCGCCCGTGCGAGGCCTGCAGTCCGATAAGCGTCAGGTCCCATCAGGCAACCTTTGCCCTTTTTGCCGCTGTCGACAGGGGCTCCGATCAATTCGATATCCATGTACTCAAATCCTTTTACTCAAATTGCGACCCGTGGGGCGACTATAATAGGACTTGGTCCGCCACACCTATTTCTCAAGGCCAACTGTACGTACGGTCTCAGCTGTCTGGCAACTGCCTTGCAAAAGGCGCAGATATAAAACGGAAAATCCCGATGATGCTGCCATCACCGGGATCACACATTCTGCGATTTCCGCCCCTAATCAGGGAATAATACGGGTGTATTTGGAGCCTTCGAGAGTCGCACCAACGCGCAGACCAGTCTGACCGAAGACTACAGCGACGACGGGCGCCAGCGAAGTTGTCGTCTCAGCACGGATCTTTTCGCCTTTGTCCGCCAGCGCGTATTCGACGTTGGCTCCTGCCGCCCAGCCGCTGGAGCGACGGAAATCCGCCAGAGCGTCGGGGGTCATGAAGAACAACACGTGCGCGTATTGCTGCGCGCCGATCTGGAAGCCCACGGTGCCCTTGGTCGAGGCATAGTAGTCTACAGTCGCGTTGTTGATGCGCAGGGCACCACGGCCGTATGCGCCGCCAAAGCCAAGACCAGCCTCGGTCACCAGCGGCATAACCAGCATCCCGACCGACTTGTCAGCAAGATCGCGGGTGCCGGGGTAATTGTTGAACATATAGCTCAGGGTGCTATCGACGCGCGCGTCAATGATCTGAGCGCCCTGCGAATTCACACCGTTACCACATGCGGCAACCAGCGGAAGAGCGCCCAAACCGGCGATGGTAAAGAAACGACGGCTAATGTCTGTCATGGGTTTGCCTGTCCTCTATCGGGGTATTCCCGGTTTATTTTGACGCAATTATAGGCATGTCCGAAGGTTATGTCACCCGACAAGCGCACCTTGGGCCAGATTTACAGATCAGGCGCCGATGATCTTGGCGGCTTCGGGGGCGAAATAGGTCAGAACGCCGTTACAGCCCGCCCGTTTGAAGCACATCAGGCTCTCCATCATGGCGCGCTCGCCATCGATCCAGCCGTTCTGGGCTGCGGCCTGCATCATCGCGTATTCACCGCTGACCTGATAGGCATAGACGGGAACACCGAATTCGTCCTGCGCGCGGCGGCAGATGTCCAGATAGGGCATGCCGGGTTTAACCATGACCATGTCCGCGCCTTCGTCCAGATCGCGGGCGATGCAGCGCATGGCTTCGTCAGTGTTGGCGGGGTCGAGCTGGTAGGTCTTCTTGTCACCTTTCAGAACACCAGACGCGCCGACCGCATCACGAAACGGGCCGTAAAAGGCGCTGGCGTATTTGGCGCTGTAGCTCAGGATCGCGACGTTGATGTGGCCCGCGTGTTCCAACGCCTGACGCATGTCGCCGATGCGCCCGTCCATCATGTCCGACGGCCCGATGATGTCCGCACCGGCTTCGGCCTGCGACAGCGCCTGTTTGACCAGAGCTTCAACCGTTTCGTCGTTGACCACATAGCCATCGACCAGAAACCCGTCCTGACCGGTGATGTTGTAGGGGTCCAGCGCCACATCGGTCATCACCGCCATATCGGGCAGAGCGGCCTTGATTGCGCGGGTTGCGGTGTTCGACAGGTTGTCGGGGTTCCACGCCTCGGCACAGTCCAGCGTTTTCTTGGCTGGATCAGTGTAGGGGAACAGGCAGATGGTACTGACGCCCAGATCAAACGCCTCTTTGGCGGCTTCGACGATCTTGTCCACGCTGCGGCGGAACACACCGGGCATCGAGGGCACAGGCTCTTCGACCCCTTGGCCATCGCGGACAAAGACCGGCCAGATCAGGTCATCAACGCTCAGGTTGTTCTCACGGACCAAACCGCGCAGGGCAGGGGTACGGCGCACACGGCGCGGACGGCCGGCAGGAAAAGCAGCAGGAGCATAGGGCATGATCGGACCTCCAAAGGTTTTTTGATGGGTGCCACGGATTTGCAAACACCTCAAGTCTGGGCATTACGGATCGGACGCGCTATGTCCCGTTCCTGAAAGTAAAGTCAGGAGAGTGCCTTGGACCTTGGCGCACGCATCTTTGAACTGATCGACATGCGGTCATTCTCCAACCTGTGGTACTGGATCGTTCTGGCAGCGCTATGGTCTTCAGTCAGCCACTTTGTCCTTGGGGTGCCCTATGACATGGTCGGACGCGCCCGCAAGCAAAGCGGACAGGACATGGCGGATCTGAACGCACTGGTCCAGATCAAGGCGCGGCGCTACTGTCTGGTTTATCAGACGGCGGGGCTCTGGATCGTTGCCGGTCTTTCGTTCCTGTTAAGCTTGCTTATGTTTTCCGGTTTCTTGTTTGGGATCGAATTTGCGCAGGCTGTATTTCTGCTGCTTGCGCCGGTGTCGGTTGTCGCGCTCTTGCGTGTGAACTTGGCCCATATCATCGTGGATCGGGGAACCGAAGGTATCGATCTGTGCAACGCGATCACCCGAAACAGGTTCTACACGCAGCTGATCGGGATGGCTTCGGTGTTCGTGACCTCGCTTTGGGGCATGTACCAAAACCTCAGCATCGGAGTACTGGGATAAGTTATGGCAACCTGGAACGCTCAACACCTGACCGTGGGCGGCGCGCCCGAAGGCTATGACGCCCGCCTCATCCTATCCGAGATGGAGCGCAGCAAGGCGCCCGTCCTGCACGTGGCCCGCGACGACAAACGCATGCAGGCCATGCGGGACGCGCTGAAGTTCTTTGCGCCCGATATGCCGGTCTTTACCTTTCCGGGTTGGGACTGTCTGCCGTTTGACCGCGTGTCACCGAACCCCGACATCACCGCTGCGCGCATGGCCTTGCTGGCCGCGCTGGTCCACGGGATGCCGGAAAAGTACGTCCTGCTGACCACTCTGAATGCCGCGACCCAGCGCGTGCCTGCGCGGGACACCTTGCGCGGCGCGTCCTTTATCGCATCAGTCGGCAGCCGCGTGGACGAAAAGGAACTGCGGAATTTCCTTGTGCGGATGGGCTTCAGCCAGAGCCCAACGGTGATGGAGCCCGGCGACTACGCCATCCGTGGCGGCATCATCGACATTTTCCCACCTGGCGATACGGGGCCCGTGCGTCTGGACTTCTTTGGCGACACCCTCGACGGCATCCGCCGGTTTGATCCGGTCAGCCAGCGCACCACGGACAAGCTCGACATCATCGAACTTGCCCCTGTGTCCGAGGTCATTCTCGAAGACACCGCCATCACCCGTTTCCGCCAGAACTACCGCATCGAATTTGGCGCGGCGGGCAGTGACGACCCTCTGTACGAAGCTGTCAGCGCAGGCCGCAAACAGCAGGGCATGGAGCATTGGCTCCCTTTCTTCCACGAGCGGCTGGAAACCCTGTTCGACTTTGCCCCCGATGCGGTGATTACGTTGGACGAGGCGATGACCGCCGCCCGTCTGTCCCGCTGGGAAGGGATCGCGGACCAGTACGAAACCCGCCAGCACGCCCTGCAAACCAGCAAGAAGGGCGACACCCCATACAAGCCCGCGCCGCCTGAACTGCTCTATCTGACCGACGAGGCGTGGAACGAGACGGTGAACAGCCGCCGTGTGATCCAGTTCAACCCCTTGCCCCAAGCGACCGGCCCCAATGTGACCGACGCAGGCGGGCGGATCGGGCGGAACTTTAGCCCAGAACGGCAGCAGGAAAGCGTGAGCCTGTTCGGCGCGCTCGCTGATCACATCAAGAAGAAGCTCGCCAAAGGCCCCGTGGTCATCGCCAGCTATTCCGAAGGCGCCCGCGAGCGTCTGACCGGCCTGATCGAGGATGAAGGTCTGGCCGAAGCGATCCCGATCATGGACGGCACCCGTATCGGCAAAACCGGCCTGCATCTGGCGGTTTGGTCGGTGGAGCACGGGTTCGAAGCACCCATGGGCGACAAAGCCCTGACCGTGATCTCCGAACAAGACGTGCTTGGGGATCGCTTGATCCGCCAGCCCAAGAAACGCCGCAAGGCCGAGAACTTCCTGACCGAAGCGACTTCGCTGACACCGGGTGATCTGGTCGTGCACGTGGACCACGGTATTGGCCGCTATCAGGGGCTCGAGGTCGTGACAGCGGCAGGTGCGGCCCACGAATGCATTGTACTTGAATACGCCGAGGCGGCGCGCCTGTATCTGCCGGTCGAAAACATCGAACTTCTGTCCCGCTACGGCCACGACGAAGGGCTACTGGACCGTCTGGGTGGCGGCGCATGGCAGGCCAAGAAAGCCCGTCTGAAAGAGCGCATCCGCGAGATGGCGGACAAGCTGATCCGCGTGGCAGCCGAACGCGCCCTGCGCAAAGGCCAAATGCTGGAACCGCCCGCCCACGCGTGGGAAGAGTTCTGCGCGCGCTTCCCCTATCAGGAAACCGACGACCAGCTGCGCGCCATCAATGACGTGGTCGAGGATCTGACCAGCGGCACCCCCATGGACCGCTTAATCTGCGGGGACGTGGGGTTTGGCAAGACTGAAGTCGCCATGCGCGCGGCCTTTATCGCGGCCATGTCCGGTGTGCAGGTGGCGGTCATTGCGCCGACCACGCTCTTGGCCCGTCAGCACGCCAAAGGCTTCCAAGAGCGCTTCCGTGGCTTCCCGCTGGAGGTCCGCCAGTTGTCCCGTTTCGTCAGCGCCAAACAAGCGTCAGAAACACGCAAGGGCTTGGCCGATGGCACCGTCGATATCGTGGTCGGCACCCACGCTGTTCTGGCCAAGACCATTAAGTTCGACCGTCTGGGCTTGCTGATCATCGACGAAGAGCAACACTTCGGCGTGAACCACAAAGAGCGCTTGAAACAGCTGCGCTCGAACATCCACGTGCTGACCCTGACCGCGACGCCGATCCCGCGGACGCTGCAATTGTCGCTCACGGGTGTCCGAGATCTGTCGATCATCGGCACGCCTCCCGTCGACCGCCTGTCGATCCGCACCTACGTGTCCGAGTTCGACAAGGTCACAATCCGCGAGGCGCTGCTGCGGGAACACTATCGTGGCGGGCAGTCCTTCTTTGTGGTGCCGCGCATCACCAATCTGGCCGAAATCGAGGAGTTCCTGAAAGAGCAGGTGCCCGAAGTCAGCTATATCGTCGCGCACGGGCAGATGGCGGCGGGCGAGCTCGACGACCGGATGAATGCATTCTACGACGGGAAATACGATGTGCTGCTGGCGACCACGATTGTGGAGTCGGGCCTCGATATTCCGACCGCGAACACCATGGTCGTGCACCGCGCGGACATGTTCGGTCTGGCGCAGCTCTACCAGATCCGTGGCCGCGTAGGCCGCTCGAAAACCCGCGCCTATGCCTACCTGACCACCAAACCGCGGGCGAAACTTACCGCCACCGCGGAAAAGCGTCTGCGCGTGTTGGGCTCGCTGGATACCCTTGGCGCGGGCTTCACGCTGGCCTCCCAAGACCTCGATATTCGCGGAGCGGGCAACCTTTTGGGCGAAGAACAGTCCGGCCAGATGAAGGACGTGGGCTACGAGCTCTACCAATCCATGCTGGAAGAGGCGATCGCCAAGATCAAATCGGGCCAGATGGAAGGGCTGCTGGACGATGACGACCAATGGGCGCCCCAGATCAATCTGGGTGTGCCTGTCCTGATCCCCGAGGATTATGTGCCTGATCTGGACGTACGTCTGGGCCTCTATCGTCGCCTGTCCGAGCTGACCAAGAAGGTCGAGCTAGAGGGCTTTGCCGCCGAACTGATCGACCGCTTTGGCAAGCTGCCCAAAGAGGTGAACACCCTGCTTCTGATCGTTCGGATCAAGGCCATGTGCAAAAGGGCAGGGATCGCGAAACTGGATGGCGGGCCCAAGGGTGCAACGATCCAGTTCCACAACGACAAGTTCGCTTCGCCTCAGGCTTTGGTGGAGTTCGTGCAGGCCGAGAAGGGCAACGCCAAGATCAAGGATAACAAGATCGTCATCCTGCGGGACTGGTCGACCGAGGCGGACAAGATCAAGGGCGCGTTCAACATTGCCAAAGCGCTGGCCGAGAAAGTTGTCGAAGTTCAGAAACAGAAAAAGGCCGCCAAGTAAGGCGGCCTTTGGTCATTTCAGCGAGGGGTCCGATCAGACAGTCGCGACCGCCTCGTACCGGCGGGAAATCCGCATGATCAGGTAGGCAAAGCCCGAACACAGGGCGACACCGATCAACAGCGGCATCGGCGTACCGTCATAGGAATAGCCCACAGGCACCGCAATCAGTACCGCCAGAACGGTCGAGATCGCGCCGATGATCGCGGCCGCAAAGCCTGCCACGTGGCCCAAAGGCTCCATCGCCAGTGCGTTGATGTTGCCGAACACCAGACCGATCATGAAGAACGAAATCGCCATGTAGCCGACGAAGACGTAGAACTGGTATTCCGGCGCGACCATGCCGCTTTCCAGCAGGATCATCGCGATGATCGAGGCAACGCACTGCACCCCCAAAGCCGTCGTGGACAGCAGACGCATGCCAAGAGTCATCACCAAACGTGCGTTGGTAAAGGACGCGATCGCGGCAAAGGCCGCCACGCCGGCAAACCAAATCGGGAAGGTATCGCCTCGTTCATAGGTGTCCGTGAACAGCTGCGGCGCGCTCGAGATGAACGAGAACATCTGGCCAAAGCCCAGCGACAGAGCGGCGATGTACATAACCACAACGCGGTTCCCCAGCACTTCACCCAGCGCGTAACGGATCGCGCTCAGACGCAGGGGGCGACGGTTCGCTTTGTCCAGCGTTTCCGGCTGGCGCAGCATCAGCCACCCACCAGAGAACAACGCAAACACAACGAACGCGATGAACACACCGCGCCAGCTACTGTAGGCAATGATCACAGCACCGATCGAAGGCGCCATCGCGGGCACCAGAATAAAGACGGTCATGACAAAGGACATGATCCGCGCCATCTCGCGACCTTTGTAAAGGTCCCGCACCATAGCAAGGCTGACCACACGCGGCGCAGACGCACCAAGGCCCATCACAAAGCGCGAGGCCAGAAGGTGCTCCATATCGGTGGTGCCAGCTGCATAGAGCGCTGCCAGCATGTAGATCCCGAGGCCCACGGCCACGGTGATCTTTCGTCCGAACCAGTCAGACAAAGGTCCGGCAAAGAATGTTCCGATGCCCATCCCCAGAACAAAGCTGGTGATGATCAACTGGGCACGGTTCACGTCGTCAGGGGTCATCTGCTGCGCGATCTTGGGAATCGCCGGCAGCATGGAGTCGATGGAAAACGCGAGGGTGGCAAAGAGCATTGCCAGCATCCCCACGAATTCCGGAAACTTGAGTGGCTTCGTGGGGGCTTTGAACATGCGCTTAGGCTCCTACTAGTTCATCTATCACCTTGACCCATAGGTCTGACGGCTGCGCTCCGGGCACGGCGTGTTGACCGGCCACCACAAAGGTCGGCACCGCCTGAACCCCCATCTCGCGGGCCATGGCGTCTTTCTGCTTAATTTCACTCTTGTCGGCGTCACTCGCTAAAAGGCGCAGGATCAATGCTGCGTCCATACCGGCACCGTCGGCAATGTCGGCCAGAACCTCATGTTCCGAGATATCCCGACCTTCATTGAAGTATGCTCGAAAGAGAGCTGTGGCAACCGGGGTCTGGCGGCCTTCGACCCCAGACCAGTGAATTAGTCTGTGCGCATCGAGCGTGTTAGGTGTGCGGGAAATAGAGGATAAATCCAGTTCAAGCCCGATTTCTTCTGCGCGTTCAGAGACTTGGCCGTATGCTTTGACTGCGCCGTCCTTGCCGCCGAATTTCGCCTCAAGGTAAGCGCGTCTATCGACTCCTTCGGCGGGCATCTCGGGGTTTAGTTGGAACGGCAACCATTCCAGATCGAAGGGATGCTTGGGGCGTTCCGCCAATGCGCGGGTCAATTCGGTGTATCCGATGTAGCACCAAGGGCAGATCGGGTCGGAGAACAAATTCAATTTAACCATCGGGTGCCTTTCGGGGCCTTAGGGTAGTTTCAATTCCTTACGGCGCAGCTTGCCGTTCGGGTTGCGCGGCAGTTCAGTCAAATGCACCCAGATGCGGGGCTGTTTGTAGCGGGCCAGATTGGCCTCGGCATAGGCGGTCAGTGCAGCCTCGTCGAGGTCGGCATCGGCGGTGTAAAACGCCGCAATCACACGCACATCAGGTTTGATCTCGACATCGGTTACGGCGAGCTCGTGGATGCCCTCGATATGAGAGAGCGTCGCCTCAACCTCGAGCGGGGAGACGCGGAAGCCGCCCGCGTTCATCAGGTCATCATCGCGCCCTTGATAGGTGATGAAGCCGTTTTCGTCCATGATCCCTTGGTCGCCTGTCAGGAACCAATCGCCGCACCGCTTTTCAGCCGTGGCTTCTGGCGCGTCAAGATAGCCCAGCATCAGACCGGGATCGCGGTGGTCGATAGCAATGGTCCCAGCGGTGCCGCGAGGCACGGGCTGGCCGGTTTCATCTACAATCGCCACCAAACGTCCGTCCTGCGGTGCGCCGAGGGTTCCTGTGGCCGAGGGCCGCGCGGGGTTGCCGGAGATGAAGGTCGAAATCTCGGTCTGCCCGTAGGCCTCAAAGAGGCCTGTGCCTGTGGCCTCGGCCCACGCGCTGCGCAGGGCTTCGGGCAGCTTCTCACCCGCACACAGGCCGTGGCGCAGTTTCGGCAGGCTCAGGCTGGGGTGGTCTTTCAGGAACTTGCGGTAAACGCCGGGGGCGGCGGCCAGCAGCGTCGCGTCGTGGCGTTTCAGCAGCAAGGGCAGGGCCTTTGGGTCCGTCCCGTCCGCAGGGATCAGCGCGGTCGCCCCGCAAGCCCATGGGTCCATCATGCCGGTGCCCAGCGTGAACGACCAATTGAAGGCGCCTGCGTGCAGCAAGCGATCCGTGGGCTGCATGTCATACCAACCCTCCCACATCATACGCCGCGCCCAAACAACGCGGTGCGCATGGCAGACAGCGCGGGGCGTGCCAGAAGTCCCTGAAGTGAAGATAATATAGGCCATCCGGTTCGGATCACCCATCTCTGGCGTCACCGGTTCCAGATCGCGCATCCCGCGAAGGTCGGCTTGAGGGATTGAGCGCCAGTCGCCTTCTGGCGCGGGCACATCGGGCGCTTGCAGGATCGCTGCGGGCTGAATGATCTGCGCGAGCTTGCCCGCCTCTGGCGCGGTCAACTGGCTGCTTGTCGGGACAGGGATCAGACCCGCCGCAATCGCGCCCAGAAATGCGAGCGGAAAATCGACCGTATTTCCCAGACGCAGCATCACGCGATCGCCAGGCTTCAATCCGGCGTTCAACAGCCCCGTTCCAGTGCCCAGAGCAGCGGCGCGCAGCTTGCCGTAGCTCCACCGTTCCGCACCGGACAAGGCCAGCACAGCAAGGGCGATCTTGTCATCAGGGGCGCCGCTGCCGTCCAGTACATAGGCGGCCATATTGAACGGATCGGGGCAGGGCGCTTGGGGCGTTGGCGTCGTAATTGATTGCATGGCTCTTGGCTAAGCCCGCGCAGGCGCAGTTGCAAGAGTTAGGGCGCCGGATTACAGAACCTTCATGACAAACAAAGACCCCAAACAGCTGATCCGTGTTGCCCGAGAGTCCGAAGAGGACGTGCATGTCGCGCCCCTCGACCTTGGGGCCCGTGTGCGCGAGCTGCGCAAAGAGCGGGACTGGACACTGGAGCAAGCCGCCCAGAAGGCCGGATTGGCCCGCTCGACCCTGTCCAAGATCGAGAATGGCCAGATGTCCCCGACTTACGAGGCGCTGAAGAAGCTGGCCGTTGGGTTGGGGATCAGCGTGCCGCAGCTGTTCACGCCGCCGCACAAATCTCAGGTCAACGGACGCATGACCTCGACGAAATCGGGCGAGGGCGCGGCGATCACAACGGCGACCTACGAGCACGAACTCTTGGCCGAAAGCCTGACCAAGAAAACGATGCTGCCTTACCGCGCTCGCATCCGCGCGCGGTCTATGGACGAATTCGACGGCTGGGTGCGCCATGACGGCGAGGAATTCCTCTATGTCCTGACCGGCACCATCAAGCTGTTTACCGAATTCTATGAGCCCATCGAAATGAAGCGTGGTGATAGCGCCTATTACGATGGGACCATGGGGCATAACGTGGTCTCAACCAGCGCAGAGGACGCCACAATCCTGTGGGTCACTTCGCTGGTCTGACGATTACAGTTTGCCGATCCGCTTGAGGGCGGCGTTCGCTTCGCCCTCGTCCATGATCTCGAAGCTGTGCTTGAGAAAGGCTTTGGCGCGGCGGTGCAGGGTCTCGTAGACCTGCTCCAGTGCGGCTTCTGCAGTCATCGGATCAGGGGTCAGCCAGACGCCGCACGGGGTGCCCGCAGGCCATTTGGGCGCTTTGTACGCCGACAGATCACAGAGACTGATCACCAGATCCACGGGGATCGCATCCGCACCGGTGAAGTCATCCCAACTCTTGGGCGCCAAGTCCGCGGTGTCGTGGTCCTGCGCTTCTAGCAGGCTCAGAACAGCGGGCGGGACCGACTCAGCTGGGGCTGGTCCGGCGGAATAGGCTGTCATGCGTTGGGGAGAAAGGTCGTTAAGGATCGATTCCAGTAGGATCGAACGGGCATCATTGCCCGCACATAACACGAGAATGTTCATTTGTTTCCCGAAGTCAAAAACTGGCGGCACAGTACGCCTGCCCGCCAGCTCTGCCTAGAGGAATAATGTCAGAACAGACCCCGCACGGCGCGCGCGCTGTCTGCGATATCAAGGCCCACGCCTTCGACCGTATTACACGCGGTCAAACCGGCAAGCAGCGCCAACAAGACGATGGTCTTCATTTCGGTATTCCTCAGTCTTCTTCGTACCACCAGACGTCTGGCATGAAATCGAGCCAATCACCATAGATCGGCAGGGTCTCCGGATACTTCAGGTGACGATCATGGGCGATCCAGCTGACATTCCATTCGTAGAACGGGATGACATACCGGCCCGTGGTCAGAACACGGTCCAGCGCCTTGGTCGCGGCGACGAAATCATCGTTGCTCTCTGCGTTCAGGATGTCACCGATCAGACCGTCCACGGCCGCGCTTTCGATGCCGATCATGTTGTAGCTGCCTTGAGTGCCCGCAGCCTCGGACCCCCAATAGAGGTACTGCTCGTTTCCGGGGCTCAGCGAGACACCACGACGATAGTAGGTCATGTCGTAGTCAAAGGCGTCGGTGCGTTCCTGATATTGGGCCGCGTCGATGACGCTGATGGTCGCCTGAATACCAAGGCTCTCGAGGTGCTTGGCAAAGATGTCGCTGATGCTCTCGACCTCGCTGCTGCCCTGACGGAGCAGGATTTCGAAGGCAAAGGGCTCACCATCCGCATTCTTGAGCACACCGTCGGTGTCCACGCTCCAACCAGCCTCTTCCAGCAGGGCCATCGCACTCCGCAGATTCTTGCGGTTGCGCTCAGAGCCGTCCGAAACGGGCAGGTTGTAGCCCTCGATCGCGCCGGGCAGCAGGGCGTCCTGATACTGGGTCAGATAATCCAGCACGCGGCCCTCTGCGGGGCCATGCTCCATCGACAGCAGCGAGTTCGAGAAGTAGGACGTGATCCGCTTCTGCTTGCCGCCGTTCAGGGCCTGATTGATGAATTCGAAGTTAAAGGCCTGCATCATCGCCTCGCGCACGCGCCAGTCGTCAAAGGGCGCCTCGCGGGTGTTCATGGCCAGACCTGTGATGCCGCTGGGGCGCTGGTGCGGGATTTCTGATTTCACTACGTCGCCGCGCTGGACGGCTGGGAAATCATAGACCGTGTCCCACTTCTGTCCGTTCGTCTCGCGGAAGGCGTTGAGTTCGCCCGCCTTGAACGCTTCGAACATCACAGCGCCGTCGCCGTAGAATTCCATCCGCAACTCGTCGACATTGTTGGTGCCGCGGCGAAAGGGAATGTCCTTGCCCCAATAGTCTTCGTTGCGCTTGAGACTCACGTAGCGGCCAGTCTCGTAGCTGTCGATCACATAGGGCGCGGTGGTGATCGGGATCACGTTCACACCGGCGTCCTCAAAGGGCACCTCGTCGAACTGCGCCTTCTTCAGGATCGGGCGCATCCCGATCAGCAGCGCCAACTCGGGGTTGTCGTCGTTGAACGTGAACTTGATCTTGCGCTCGCCGGTCTGCTCCATCTTCTCGACTTTGGACCACGTGCCCAAGTAGCGCGGGTGGCCGACGGTGCCGAGGGTTTCATAGGACCACATCACGTCCTCGACCGTCAGGGGCGAGCCGTCGCTGAATGTCACGTTGTCCCGCAGGGTGAACTCGACCCAGCTGCGGTCCTCGGCGGTTTCGATCGTCTCGGCCAAGAGGCCGTAGAGCGCGAAAGGTTCACCCCAGTTACGCCCCATCAAACTCTCGTAGGCCACGAAACGTAACTGCCACGGCACGCTGCCTTTGGCCTGATGGGGGTTCAAACTGTCAAAGCTTCCGGTCTCGCCCATGACCACGCGGCCACCCTTGGGAGCCTCGGGATTTACGTAAGGCAGAGATTCGAATCCCTCTGGCAGGGCAGGTGCGCCGTACATGGCAATCCCGTGCATAGGTTCGGCCCATGCCGTTTGCGCCAATAGGGCTAGTGCGCCCACCATGGTCGTGAATGCCGGTTTCTTCCTTAAAAACAATGCCACGTACGCCTCTCCTCGGGTGCTGTGCGGATCAATCAGGTAAAATCCTAGACACCGTTCTGTGTCTTTTCAAACTTTTAGCTTGGAGAGCGGCGCGCAATTGCTTATACAGAAGTCACTGCTCGATAGGTTTCTTGCCTGTATGAAACCTGCCTCAATACTTGCGCCGGCCTCGTGCCGGCGTTTTTTTTCGCTGTCACATCATTGAGATATCGCGGTTTTTTGCCGCCGAACGCGAAGTATCTGTGGAACTGAACCGAGCCCAGTGAACTTAATGCAGTGATAGGAATCGATTCTGCGTGTGCACGGACAATGCGCGAAATCGACGTCATTGCATAAGGGGGAATTTATGACTTTGAAGGGCAAAACCGCCGTTGTGACCGGCTCGAACTCGGGCATTGGTCTTGGCGTGGCACGCGAGCTGGCGAAGGCCGGCGCAGACGTGGTCCTGAACTCGTTCACCGACAACGAAGAGGACCACAAGCTGGCCTCGGATATGGCCGAAGAGTTTGGTGTATCTGTAACTTATATTAAAGCTGACATGTCCAAAGCGGACGAATGCCGCGCCCTGATCGACAAGGCAGGCAAGTGCGATATTCTGGTGAATAACGCCGGTATCCAGTTCGTCAAAGGCATCGATGAGTTCCCCGTCGAGAAGTGGGACGCCATTATCGCGATCAACCTCAGCTCGGCCTTCCACACCACCGCTGCTGCGCTGCCGAAAATGCGCGAAGCGGGCTGGGGCCGCATCGTGAACATCGCGTCAGCCCACGGCCTGACCGCCAGCCCCTATAAATCGGCCTATGTGGCTGCCAAGCACGGCGTTGTGGGTCTGACCAAGGTAACCGCGCTCGAGACCGCTCAGGAGCCCATTACGGCCAACGCGATCTGCCCGGGCTACGTGCTGACCCCGCTGGTCGAAGCGCAGATCCCCGACACCATGGAAAAATACGACATGAGCCGCGAGGACGTGATCAAGAACGTCATGCTCGAGCGCCAGCCGTCCAAAGAATTCGCCACCGTCGAAGAACTGGGAGGCACCGCTGTCTTCCTGTGCTCTGACGCGGCCAAGCAGATCACCGGCACCACCATCAGCGTGGATGGCGGCTGGACTGCACTCTGATTTCTGGGGCGGGCGTGCCCTATGGCGCGCCCGCTGACGGCCAAGGGAGGGGACATGTTCATAGCAGCGAAAGGCTGATCTATAATGGCACCCAACCGCATTAACGACCTTTTGGGCCAAGGCTCCAGAGTTAAAAGCTCAAATACGAAACGCATCAATCTGGCCCTTCAGGGCGGCGGCGCCCATGGCGCCTACACGTGGGGCGTTCTCGACAAAATCCTGGAACATGAGGACATTGAAATTGCATCGATGTCCGGCACATCGGCAGGCGCGATGAACGCCGCTGCGGTCAAGGCAGGTCTGATCAAGAATGGCCGCCAAGGCGCGCGGGATATGCTGGCGTTCCTTTGGGGCCAAATCGCAGGGATCGAGGATTTTCGCATTCCCAGCTGGATGACCGGCTATGTCCTGTCTCCCGGCCAACTCTCCAAAACCATCGAAATGAGCGTGCCCTACATGTGGGCCGATCTGGTGTCTCGGATGATGACACCCTATGCGTGGGGCCCGTTCTACCAGAACCCGCTGCAAAAAATCGTCGAGTCCTTTGACTTCGACTGCGTCTGTAGCGAGGCAGGGCCAGAAGTGTTCATCTGCGCCACGAACGTCCGCTCGGGCAAGGTCAAGGTGTTCAGCGGTGACGAGCTGAGCAGCGATGTGATCCTAGCGTCCGCCTGTCTGCCCACGCTCTTCCAAGCGGTCGAGATCGAGGACAAGGAAACAGGCGAGGTCGAGGCCTATTGGGATGGCGGCTATACGGGCAATCCCGCGCTCTTTCCAATGTTCGAACCGCACCTGCCGCAGGACATCGTGATCGTGAACATCAACCCGATTCACCGCGATGAAATCCCAAAGACACCGCAGGAAATTCAAAACCGAATCAATGAGATAAGCTTCAATGCTTCACTCTTGCGCGAACTTCGGGCAATCTCTTTCGTCCAAGAGTTGATCGAGGACGGTGCCATCACCACGAACCAGATGAAGGACGTTTATGTCCACATGATCGCTGACGACAAGATCATGACGGATCTGTCCGTGGCGACGAAACTGGTGCCAACGCCCTATGTCATTCAGGAACTGCGGGATGCAGGGCGGGATGCGGCAGAGCGTTTTCTGGCCGAACACAAGGACAAGCTGAACATGCAGGGGAGCGTGGATCTGCCCTTAATGTTTTCCTAATTTCCGCTGTGCCCGCGCTTCTTCGATAGGCGTGGGTACAGCCTTATCCTCTGGCGGGTAGACCAGACCGGCAGAGATCACTAGCTTGGCCGCGTCCTCGATGGACATGTCCAGCTCGATCACTTCGGACTCGGGGAAATACAGCAGGAAACCAGAGGTCGGGTTCGGCGTGGTGGGCACGAACACACTGATCAGTTTTTCCATAGTATCCGGACGGCGCGAAATCTCGCCCTTGGCATCGGTCGAAATAAACCCAATCGCCCAAATTCCGCGACGCGGATATTCGATCATACAGGCCTTTTCAAAGCTGCGCTCGGACTGCGCGAACACCGTCTCGGCCAGTTGCTTCACACCGGAATAGATGGATCGGACGACGGGCATGCGCTCTACCTGACGTTCGGTCCAGCGGATAAAAGAGCGACCGATCAGACCCTTAGCGACCCAACCTGTGACGATGGTAAACAGCAGGAAGAAGATAACCCCGACACCGCGAATGTTGATCGAGGTATCCTCGCCGAACCAGCGTTGAAAGAATTCTTCGGGGTGATACGCGCGGGGGACAAAGGGCATGACAAAACTGTCGACCCATCCGATCACCGTCCAGATCAGCCAAACGGTCAGACCGACCGGCGCGATCACGACGATCCCGGTAAAAAAGTTCGATCTGAGACGGGCGAACAGGCCCGGCTTACGATGCGTCGGGTGGTCTTCGTCGAAAGGCGTCGTCATATCCTGGAGTATCCGAGGGCGTGTTACCGCGAACTTATGTACTGGTCCGCGGCTTCACAACGGCTGAATGCGACTATCGCGCAAAAAGCTGTCTTACTGCACCAAAGATCGGGCAATCGCGGCGGCCAAACGGGCATTGTTCAGCACAAGAGCGATATTTGCCTCTAGGGACTTGCCGTCGGTCAGCTCGAAAATCCGTTGAAGCAGAAAGGGCGTCACGGCTTTGCCGCTGATCCCTTGGTTCTCGGCCTCGGTCAGAGCGGCGCTGATGATCGGCGCAAGCTCTGCTGCCGGAATTTCATCAGACACGGGGATCGGATTGGCAACAAGTTGGCCACCGGGCAGCCTCATGGCGATGCGTGTTTTCTGCGCCTTGGCGATGTTTTCGGCGGTGTCCATGCGTAGGGGCGCTTTCATCCCGCTGCTGCGGGACCAGAACGCAGGAAAGTCATCCTGACCATACGCGATCACGGGCACGCCGTTGGTTTCCAGAACTTCGAGCGTTTTGGGCAGGTCGAGGATCGCTTTGGCACCTGCCGCAACCACGGTCACAGGTGTGTGCGCCAATTCGTTCAGGTCCGCCGAGATGTCAAAGCTGGTTTCTGCACCGCGGTGCACGCCGCCGATCCCGCCAGTTGCGAAGACGCCGATCCCCGCCAGATGCGCACAGATCATAGTCGCAGCGACGGTCGTGGCACCGGTACCGCCAGTTGCAACGCAGGCCGCGATGTCGGCGCGGGAGAGCTTGGCGCAGTTCTTGGTCTGGCCGAGGGCCTCCAGTTGGTCACTGGTCAGACCTGCATGGATGCGCCCGTCGATCACGGCGATGGTTGCGGGAACGGCGCCTGCTTCGCGGATCGTCTCTTCGACCTTGCGGGCGGTTTCGACGTTTTGCGGGTAGGGCATCCCGTGCGTAATAATCGTACTTTCTAAAGCAACGATGGGGCGGTTTTCCGCTTTGGCTTCAGCGACTTCGGGCGAAAAGGTGATCTCAATCATAAGGGGTCTCTCCGGAAACGTGGGCGGCGGCTGCGGCTTGGGCCGCTTGCAAAGCAGCCTCTCGGTCGGCGCCGCGCGCTTCGGCCACGATATGTGCGGCCATGAAACTGTCGCCCGCGCCGGTGACACGGGTCACCAGCACCTCGGGCGGTTGTCGGGTCAGGATGCCATCAGCGCTGCCATCCGCGGAGGCGCGCCCACCATCGGTCACCAGCGCACGTTTGGCACCGCGCTGGATCATGCCAGCGGCAGCGGCGACGGCGTTCTCGAATTCACTCTGGCAGAGCAACCCTGCCTCTTCGAGGTTCACATAGAACGTCGCATTGCCCGCCTCGACCAACGGAAGCAGGCGGGTTGCTTTGCCCGGTGACGCAGGAGCGACGCGCAGGTCGGCCTGTTGGAACACCGGATCGACGGCGATCTGGGCCAGCAAAGCCTCGGTCAAATTACCGTCCAAGGCGATCAGACCGTCGTAGGGTGCGTCAGAAGTGCCGATGGCGCCGTCCTTCATGGGGCGCAAGATTTTGTCACCTGCCTCTTCCAGCGAATGGGCGTCGGCGATCGCTGCGATCAGGCCATTCGCGCCCTCGACCGCCATGTAGATGTCGGTTGGCAGGTCTTCGGACAGATAAATGTGGTCAGTGATCAGCCCGCGCCTGCGGCAGTCGGCCAGCAGTTCTTGGCCCGCAGGATCCTTGCCAACCGCAGAGAGCAGAGCAGGGACCATGCCTTGACGCCGCAAGGTCATCGCAATGTTCAGCGCCACGCCCCCCGGCACGCGGATGATCCGGCCGGGCACGTCGGTGCCAACGCGCATATGGCTAGAGGAGCGCCCGATGATGTCCCACAGAACAGAACCGATGCACAGGATTTCAGGTGTCGATATCATAGCGGCCTCTTGCCGCCCCAAGCGGCGCTGCGCAAGGATTTTTTACCGGACGGTAAAGGTAAGGGCGGCCCACAGGCTCTCCCAGACGATTCCATTGGCATCTGCGGTTGCGGCATCCGGTTCACGCATCACAACGGAATCCAGCAGATAGACGTGGTCCGGCTTCACTGGGACCGCGCCAACGCCGTTTTCATCGGTGCGCGTGGTGGTGATTTCGACCGTGCCATCGGGGGCGCGTTCAAAGACCTCAATCTGGGCATCAGGGCGGAGCGCGCCTTGATAGTACAGTTCCACATCCATCACACCGTCAAAGTCCGGGATGTAGGGGTTGTCGAGCGCCACGAACTCGATCTCCATCCCCAGATTGCTATCTGCGCCTGCACCCTCGCCAATCGCGACCAGAGTCTTGGAGTACCGCGTGTAGCCCTCGGAAAACCCCGTTTCCGGCAGACCGCGCGCTTCGTGCTGTTCCAGTACCTCGGGGAAATCTTTGTGCGTGCAGAAGTTCCGGAACTTCTCAGCGTCGGTGTAATTCAGCTTGTTCTGGGTCGAGACATAAGCCAGCACCGCCAACCCATCTTCGGGCGAGGGCATGGACACCGCGGGGATATCGCCAAGCCGCCCTTCGACACGCAACACGTTGCCATCCATAACCAAATCGAGCCGCTGTTGCTTTGCGGGCATATAGGCCAGACGAAATCCGGAAAAGCCCTCGCCGTTGCGAATGTCTGCCTCTAGGGTCTCCTGAGAAGTGATTTGATAGTTTCGTGGTTCGAGCCATGTCTCATGGGCAGAAGCCCCATGGGCGAAAAGACTTAGACAGACTGAGGTAGTTTGGATGAAGCGCATTTTCGGGTCCAATATGTTTGGCACCATCAGGGTGTGGCTTGCGGCGGCTGTGTCAAGTGCCGTGCTGGCCTCAGGGGCCCAAGCGCACGAAGTGACGCCCTCCATCGCTGATCTTACGGTGAACGACGGTCAGGTGACTTTGGACATCCGCGCCAACCTAGAGGCATTTGTGGCAGGCATCGACCTGACCGCACTTGAAGACACCAACGAGTCCGACGCGTCTGACGAATATGATCGGCTGCGCGCATTGCCGCCCGAAGAGTTGGAGGCAGAGATGCGCCGCGTCTGGCCGCGTTTTGCCGAAGATATGCGGATCATCACCGATCTTGGGCCAGTCAAGGAAACGCTTCTGGACATCACGGTCGAGCCGACGCCCGATCTGGATTTACCGCGTGCTAGCATTCTGCACATCACTGCGGAACTGCCCCCGATGGCGAGCAGTGTGCAGATTGACTGGCCCGCCAGCTACGGCGCACTGGTCGTCCGCCAGCAAGGGGTCGAGAACCCCTACACCGGTTATCTGACAAACGGCACACCAAGCGATCCGATCGAAATCACCGGTGGTCAGGCGCAGACCGGCCTGCAGGCCTTCCTCAGCTATATTCCCGTGGGATTTGACCACATTCTGCCGCAGGGTCTGGACCACATCCTGTTCGTCCTTGGCCTTTTCTTCTTGTCCACGCGCATGGGTCCGCTGCTCTGGCAGATCTCGGCGTTCACGCTGGCACACACCGTCACGTTGGCGCTTGGCGCACTTGGGCTGGTCGCAGTGCCCGGCAGCATCGTAGAGCCACTAATTGCGGCCTCGATCACCTTTGTCGCGGTTGAAAACATCCTCTCCAAAGGTTTCAGCCCGTGGCGTCCCTTAGTGGTCTTTGTGTTCGGACTTCTGCACGGCCTTGGCTTTGCCTCGGTGCTGGGGGAGTTCGGCTTGCCGCAGGATCAGTTCATTCCGGCGCTCATCGGCTTTAACGTCGGGGTCGAGGTTGGACAGCTGACTGTAATCGCGATGGCCTTCCTTGCGGTGGGGCTGTGGTTCGGCTCAAAACCGTGGTATCGGGCCTATATCGCCATCCCTGCGAGCGCCGTAATTGGCCTGATCGGGGCTTACTGGTTCCTAGAGAGGACTATTTTGGCCTGATCCACCCATTAAACCGAAGAAATGCGGGCAGGGGGCTTGCCAATCAGGCCCTTTGCGTCTAAACGCACGCGCACTGAAATCCGCTGGCTGGGTTTTGGGCCTATGAGGGAGAAATCCTCATACGTCCGCCGGTTGGACCATTTGGTCCCTCACCCCAGCCGAGGCATGAAACCGGAAAGGATATAGGACATGGCTCTTCCTGAGTTCTCCATGCGCCAACTGCTTGAAGCAGGCGTGCACTTTGGTCACCAGACCCAGCGTTGGAACCCCCGTATGGGCGAGTTCATCTACGGCTCGCGTAACGGCATCCACATTCTCGACCTGACCCAGACCGTCCCCATGCTGGACGCTGCTCTGAAGGTCGTTCGTGACACCGTCGCAAAAGGCGGCCGCGTTCTCTTCGTTGGCACCAAGCGTCAGGCGGCTCAGCCCGTTGCTGAAGCAGCTGAGAAGTGCGCACAGTATTACATGAACCACCGCTGGCTCGGCGGCACTCTGACCAACTGGAAAACTGTTTCGCAGTCGATCCAGCGTCTGAAGAACATCGACGAAGCCATGGAAGGCGGCGCCGAAGGTCTGACCAAGAAAGAGCGCCTGCAGATGGAACGCGAGCAGACCAAACTGCAAGCGTCGCTGGGCGGTATCCGTGAGATGGGCGGCGTTCCTGACCTGCTGTTCGTCATTGACGTGAAAAAAGAAGCCCTGGCCATCCAGGAAGCCAACAAGCTGGGTATCCCCGTTGTTGCTGTCGTCGACACCAACTGCAACCCCGCAGGCGTTGACTACATCATCCCCGGCAACGACGACGCAGCACGTGCGATCGCTCTGTACACCGACCTGGTTTCGCGCGCTGCGCTGGACGGCATGACCGCTCAGCTGGGTGCAGCCGGTGTTGACCTCGGCGAGCTGGAAGCTGGCCTCGAGGAAGAACTGGGCGAAGACGCTTAAGCGTTTACAAAACTGACATCGGGCGCGGTTAATTCCGCGCCCAAGCCCTTATTGAAGGGCGTTGACCCCGAAATTGAGAGGAGCCTTACCATGGCGATCACAGCTGCACAGGTAAAAGAACTGCGCGAGATGACCGGCGCTGGCATGATGGATGCCAAAAAAGCGCTGACCGAGAATGACGGCGACATGGAAGCGGCCATCGACTGGCTGCGCACCAAAGGTCTGGCCAAGGCCGCCAAGAAATCGGGCCGCACCGCTGCGGAAGGTCTGGTTGCTGTGACCGTTGCCGGCGGCAAAGGTGTTGCTGTCGAAGTGAACTCGGAAACCGACTTCGTTGCGAAGAACGCCGAATTCCAGGCAATGGTAAAGTCGATCGCCGAAGCGGCGACTGGCGTTGCAGACGTTGAGGCTCTGAAAGCAGCCGAAATCGGCGGCAAGTCGGTTGAAGCGGTTCTGACCGACAAAATCGCAACCATCGGCGAAAACATGACCCTGCGCCGGATGGAAGCCGTCGAAGGCGAGATCGTTGTGTCCTACATCCACAACTCGGTCACCGAGGGCATGGGCAAAATCGGCGTTCTGGTTGCAATGACCGGCGGCGACGAAGCATTCGGTCGTCAGGTTGCAATGCACATCGCAGCGGCAAACCCCGCAGCTCTGAACGAAGCCGCGCTGGACGCCGCTTTCGTTGAAAAAGAGCGTCAGATCCAGATCGAGATCGCGCGCGAGTCGGGCAAGCCCGAGCAGGTCATCGAGAAGATGATCGAAGGCCGCATGAAGAAGTTCCTGGCAGAAAACACTCTGCTGGGTCAGGCGTTCGTCGTGAATCCCGACCTGACCGTTGAAGCGGCAGCAAAAGAAGCTGGCGCGACCATCACCGGCTACATCCGCATGGAAGTCGGCGAAGGCATCGAGAAAGTCGAAGAAGACTTCGCAGCAGAAGTTGCCAAGATGAACGGCTAATCGCCGCCACATCGCGAAATTTGGGGCAGGGGGTGCGTATGCGCCCCCTTTTCCTTTGTGCGGATGGCACGGAAAATTACACGGCATTCAGGCGCGTTCTCAGGGCCTCGGAGTGCTATCATAGGAATAAAAAGAGGCACCGGAACGAGTCCGGTGCCTTTAAGAAAGAACGCCCCGAGGGATGGGGATATACGAGGCGCCTAAAGCCGGAACCGGGGCAGAAAATTTCCCCTGTACCGACAGGTCTAAACGACCACCCAAGTAGGCTGGCTAGCAATCTCTAGCATCTCTACCCGGTGTTCCCTGGCCAAAGCCACCACTCACGGAACATCCTTTTGATGCCAGAATTACGCGACGTCAGTTAAGTCAGGTATTCCCTACCTTGCGGTCAAAAGGTCAAAATCCTGTCTGTTTTCCGATGGTTACACGCGTCACTGTTCCAGAATAAACATCTGGTTTTGAAAGGCTGCATTTAGCACTGCCTGCGCAGTTGTTTCCACATTGAGAGATTCACGGGCAAGGCGTAAGTGCTTCTCAACTGTCGCGGCTGTCAGGCCCATCAGGATGGCGATATCCTGCGTTGTCTTGCCATCTCCGACCCATTGCAAGGCTTCGCGCTGGCGCTTTGTCAGGCTGCGCGTGGGCGGCGTGTAGGGCAGGCTGGTGATCTTCAGGTGAGCCACGTTGTTCGCCAAAATGATGTCCCGCCCGTGCTGTTCCCAGATCGCGTCGACTTCTTCTTGGCTCAAGCCCTCGCGTGCGGTCAGCGCAGTGGCACCTTTGGAGCGCTGCGACACAGACTTGAAGGAGATGGTATAGCCCGCAGTGACACCCATCTTGCGGTTAAATTCCACCACGCGCATTTCACTGTTGGTGAGCGTGCCGCTTTCCACCATGTCGGCCATCAAGCTCCAACTGCAGGCGCCTTCATGCTCCAAGGCCCATTTGACCATTGGCGCGTGGAAATAGAAGCCGTCGTTGATGAAAGGCTCGATATATTCCGGCTTGTGGGTCGTCAGGATCAAGAAGTCATTCGGATCACCCAGAGAATAGCCACTGCGATAGTGGGTCAGCCCGTAGATCAATCGATCGAACCCGTAGTCTGCCATGCGCTCTGAATGGAGCAGCCAAAGCTCTTCAAGGGATTGAGCATCCGTGATGGCCTCGAGGTGGGATGACATGGAAATCATCTGGCAAACCTTACCTTGTTTTCGGGTCTCGTGAAGTTTAGGCCTGTCCGAACGCAATCCATCTGTTCAAATAGCGTGTCGCAAATGACCGGAACCATCCCGGGAGTGAACAATTAGAACCAAGGAACACAAGAGCCTCACGATCAAACTTACATGAGGACGTGCTCCGCACTATATCGCCTAAATCCCTGTATGATCGCCATTTTACAAAATGGATAGCGACAATCCTGAGAAGGTCGGCCGATTTCATCGTGTCTTGTTTTAGCGACCCTAGGGTAAAGTGATCAAGGCCGTTCACGCGCATTCACGGGGCTAATCGCGGATATTCCTTATTTAAATGGTGCTTTGCTAGATGCGATTTAAACACACAGCATCATGGATACCTTTTATTTAACATAATTCGCATTATGGGCATTTCGCATCGCCATCTTCGCGCGCCCTGCCGCTATACAAATGCACAGTCGAACGCAGAGAGAAATGTTATCCCGCTGATAGCACTTCGAAAAAAAGAAAGGACGGCCCGAAAGCCGCCCTGTCAAACATCGTTTCTAGTCCGTGATCAACCGAGCGCGTAGCCTGCGCCGCGCACGGTCCGCACGGGATCTTCGCCGCCGTGCTGGCACAGCGCCTTCCGCAGACGGCCGATGTGCACGTCCACGGTCCGCGTATCAACGTAGATGTCGCGGCCCCAGACACGGTCGAGCAGTTGCTCGCGGCTCCAGACGCGCCCCGGCTTTTCCATGAACGTGGTCAGCAGACGGAACTCTGTCGGCCCCAGCTTGAGGGATTTCTCGTCGCGAAAGACTTTGTGGGTCTCTGCGTCCAGAACAATGTCTTCGTATTCCAACTTTACGCCGACAGTCGCTGGGCGTGTCCGGCGCAGCTGCGTGCGCACACGCGCCATCAACTCGACCACAGAGTACGGCTTGATCACGTAGTCGTCCGCACCGGTTTCAAGGCCACGCACACGGTCAACCTCTTCGGATCTTGCGGACAGCATGATCACCGGAATGTCGCGCGTGTCTGCACGGGATTTCAGACGCCGGCAGACTTCGATGCCAGAGACGTTCGGCATCATCCAATCCAGCACGATCAGGTCCGGACGATCCTCGTCGACCATCATCAAACCTTCTTCGCCATTCTCGGCGCGGATCACACGAAAGCCCTCGGCCTCTAGGTTATAGGTCAAGACTTCACGCTGCGCTGGTTCATCTTCAACGACCAGCACAGTGGGTTGTTCAGCACTCATGTCTCTTGTCCTTAGTCTTTGCCAGCCATCGGATCGCCGTGGATTTCGTACGGCGTGCTATCGGCTTTGGGACGGTCTTCTTCGGGCATCTTGCCGGTGCTCACGTAGATCACCTGTTCGGCCAGTGCGGTCACGTGGTCACCCATACGCTCGATGTTTTTGGCGATGAAATGCAGGTGCATACAGGCGGTGATGTTGCGCGGATCTTCCATCATAAAGGTCAGAAATTCGCGGAACAGCGCGTTGTACATCTGGTCGACTTCTTTGTCGCGATTGCTGACGACCTGAGCCAGTTCGGGGTCGCGCTGGATATAGGCGTCCAGGGCGTCTTTGAGCATCAGTTCAACTTCGCGCGCCATGCGGCGGACGGCACCAGACGCCCCGTCGATCGGGGTCATCTGAAGCAAGACCCCTGCCCGCTTGGCGATGTTTTTCGCATAATCGCCAATACGTTCGAGGTTGTTGCTCATCTTCATCACGGACAGAACAACGCGCAGATCGCTGGCCGCAGGTGCACGGCGCGCAATCACGAATGCGGTCTCTTCGTTGATCTGCTCCATCAGAGCGTCGATGGCTTTGTCGCCCTTGCGGACCCGTTCGGCCAGCTCTTCGTCGCGCAATTCCAGCGCTTTGGCGCAGTCAAGGATCGCGGTTTCAACCAGGCCGCCCATCTTGATGATCAGGGCCTGAACGCCTTCGAGGTCGCGGTCGTAGGACGATACGATGTGTTGAGAGTCAGTCATCTGTGAAATCCTTATCCGATACGGCCGGTGATGTAGGACTCGGTGCGGCTGTCCTGCGGGTTGGTAAAGATCTGGCCGGTGTCGCCATACTCGACCAGATTACCGAGGTGGAAGAATGCAGTTTTCTGGCTGACGCGGGCCGCCTGCTGCATCGAGTGCGTGACGATCACGACCGAGTACTGGTCGCGCAGCTCGTCAATCAGTTCCTCAACCTGGCTGGTCGCGATGGGGTCCAGCGCCGAGCAAGGCTCGTCCATCAGCAGGACTTCAGGCTCGGTTGCGACAGCGCGCGCGATGCACAGACGCTGCTGCTGACCACCCGACAGACCGGTGCCCGGGGCGTGCAGACGGTCTTTGACCTCGTTCCAGATGGCGCCGCGACGCAGAGCCTTTTCAACGATCTCGTCCAAATCAGCCTTGTTCTTGGCCAGACCGTGGATGCGGGGACCGTAGGCAATGTTGTCGTAGATCGACTTGGGGAACGGGTTCGGCTTCTGAAACACCATACCAACCTTGGCGCGCAACTGCACGGGGTCGACGCGCTTGTCGTAGATGTTTTCGCCGTCCAGATCGATGTCGCCTTCAACGCGGCAGATATCGATGGTGTCGTTCATGCGGTTCAGGCAGCGCAAGAAGGTGGACTTACCGCAGCCCGACGGGCCAATGAAAGCGGTGACAGTGCGCGAGGGAATTTCGATATTCACGTCCTTGATGGCGTGGGTATCGCCATAGAACACTTGGACGTTGCGAGCCGAAATTTTGGTGTCTTGCTGAGCCACTTTACGCTCCAGATTCGGGTTATCGTACATAATCGTTATCCTAGTCTTACCAGCGGCGCTCGAAGCGGCGGCGGAGGATGATCGCGATGATGTTCATGGTAATGAGGAACACCAGAAGGATGATGATGCCGCCCCATGCGCGCTCATAGTACGCAGGGTCAGCGCGTTTTGCCCATTCATAAATCTGTGCGGGCATGGCCGAGTTCGGGTCCATGAAGCCAGCGATCGGCCCCGTGGGATAGTTCGAGGCGATGTAGCCCACCATACCGATCAGTAGCAGCGGTGCGGTTTCACCAAGGGCCTGCGCCAGACCGATGATGGTACCGGTCAGAATGCCGGGCATCGCCAGAGGCAGCACGTGGTGGAACACCGATTGCATCTTCGACGCACCCAAACCCAAGGCCGCATCACGGATCGATGGCGGGACCGACTTCAGCGAAGCGCGGGTCGAGATGATGATGGTCGGCAGGGTCATCAGGGTCAGAACCAGACCACCGACCAGCGGCGCCGACTGAGGCAGACCAGCGAACTGGATGAACACGGCCAGACCCAGAATACCGAACACGATCGACGGAACCGCCGCGAGGTTCGAGATATTCACCTCGATCAGATCGGTCCATTTGTTCTGGGGCGCGAATTCCTCGAGGTAGATCGAGGCAGCCACACCGATGGGCAGCGACAGCACCAGAACCACCAGCATCATGAACAGCGATCCCAGCATCGACACGCCCATGCCCGCCTGTTCAGGACGGCTTTCGGACGCATCGGCACCGGTGATGAAGGCCCAGTTGAATTCCCGCTTCACGATCCCCTTGGCGCGGAGCTGGTCCACGATATCAAGGTGAACAGCGTCAATATTCTTGTCGCGGGCGATGCTGTCACGGGTGACGCGGCCCTTCAGGTAGCCATCCACACGGCTGGCCGCCAGAATGCGGAAGTCGACGGTTTCACCGATCATCTCCGGGTTCGCGATGACCACATCACGGACCTGCGCCGCCGCGCTGGCAGAGATCAGGGCCTTGGTCTCTTTGGACGCGGTCAGCGGGTTGTTGTCCACGTTCTCTTCGACGGCGGCAAAAATCGCGTTCTCGATTAGCGGCGTGTAGCCAAAGGTCGAGACCTTTTTGATGTCGTCAATGTTGCGCTCGCCCTTTTTGTCCAGCTTGGCCGCGTCCAGATAGACGGGCACCTCGATGAAGGTCTGCTGGAACGCGCCAACCCCGTTGAACAGGATGGTCGCCAGCAGGATCACGAGGAACACCAGACCGGTCATAACGGCGGCGATACCGTACATTTTGAAGCGGGCTTCGGCGGCGTTGCGCTGCTTGACACGCGGGCTGACCGTCAGAAGCGACGACTTCGGCTGCGGGGAATTTGCGGTTGCGTCGGTCATTACTCGTACTGCTCCCGATATTTGCGCACGATATACAGCGCGAGGACATTGAGGCCGAGCGTCATGACAAACAGGGTCATGCCGAGGGCAAAGGCGACAAGCGCTTCGGGGCTTGCAAAGTCCGCGTCGCCGGTCAACTGGCTGACGATCTTGGCGGTGACCGTGGTCATCGCCTCGAGGGGGTTCATGGACAAGCGGGCCGCGGCCCCTGCCCCCAGAACCACGATCATGGTCTCACCGATGGCGCGCGATGCGGCCAGCAGGATGGCACCGACGATGCCGGGCAGCGCTGCGGGCAGAACAACTTGCTTGACGGTTTCAGATTTGGTCGCGCCAAGGCCGAAAGAGCCATCGCGCATCGCCTGAGGCACCGCGTTGATGATGTCGTCGGACAGCGAGCTGACAAAGGGGATCAGCATGATGCCCATGACCAGACCTGCAGTGGTCACCGAGGACGCACCGGACATCCAGTCAACACCCAGCGCACCGCCATCCCCGAAGGTATTCACCAGCAGCGGACCAACGGTCAGCAGTGCAAACAGACCGTAGACGATGGTCGGGATACCGGCCAAAACTTCGATGAGGGGCTTGGCGATGCCGCGTGCCTTGGGGCCTGCGTATTCAGACAGATAGATCGCTGCGAACAGACCGATCGGAACAGCGACCGCCAGTGCAATCACCGAAATATACAGCGTGCCCCAGAGCAGCGGCAGGACACCCAGTTCAGAGCCGCCGCCAAAGCTGGGGCTCCAAGTGGTGCCAAAGAAGAAGTCAGCCGCGGGGTACAGCTTGAAGAATTCGATAGTGTTGAACACCAGCGACAGCACGATGCCGACAGTGGTCAAGATAGCAATCGAAGCCGCCAGAATGAGGATGCCGCGGATCACCTTCTCAACCACGTTACGAGCGCGGAAATCTTTATTGGTGCGGCCGTAGGAATAGACAAAACCCGCAACCGCGAGCGCCAGTACCACAACGGTCATCACCAGATTGCCGGTCGCCGACTTGGAGCGGAAGGATTGCGCCGCGCTCAGGGTGGTCTCGGTCACATCCGAGCCCAGAGCTACGCCCACATCCGCCAGCAGTTGGCGGACATCAGTGGCACCCGCTTGCAGGGCACCAGCCTCTGCGCCGGTCATCGCGCCTTGGCTCACGGCCAGATCCAGACCGTCCGCTACGCGGCGCACGTCGCTCATGACCAGACCAAGGGTACCGGAGTCGGGGATCGCACTTGCCGGGATTTGGCCTGCGACCGAGTTGTTGATCAAAATCGGTTGGACGATCAGCCAGCAGACCATCACCAGCAGCGCCGGCAGGACCACGAACAGGCTGACGTTCGTTCCATAATAGACTGGGAGGGAATGCAGATGACGCGAGTCACCATCAGCACTCGTCATGGCCTTTTGTCGGCCAAGAACGTAGCCGACGACACCAAGCGCCAGTACGATCAACACTAACCAAAGAGGGGGCATATCGGCTCCGTGCGGTCCAAAAATCGGAAAGGAGCGCCGACCCGTCGGCGGCGCTCCCTGTTCGTATCAGACGTCCCGTTGGGCGTCTTTCAACCAATTACATGGTTTCTTCGTTCGCAACAGCGTCCTGAGTCGCGGTCAGCTCGGGGTCCGAAACCAGACCGTAGGCCGACAGCGGGCCATCGGGGCCTGCGATTTCGTCAGCGACGAAGAACTCTGCGTATTCTTTCAGGCCGGGGATGACGCCGATGTGCGCTTTCTTCACGTAGAAGTAGAGCGGACGCGATACAGGGTATTCGCCGGTTGCGATCGAGTCAGTCGAGGGAACGACGCCCGACATGGTCGCTACTTTCAGCTTGTCGGTGTTGTTCTCGTAGAAGGCCAGACCGAAGACGCCAACACCGTTGGTGTTGCTGTCGATGCGGGCCAGAGTTTCGGTGTAGTCGCCGTCGATGTCGACCGAAGCGCCATCGGTGCGGACAGCCATACATGCTGCTTCGACTGCATCTTCGTCCATGCCCATTTCGGTCATAGCAGCTGCGGCGCCGGTGTCTTCACAGCCCTGCAGCAGAACTTTTTCTTCGAAAACTTCGCGGGTGCCGTGCTTGGTGCCGGGGATGAAGGCAGCGATTTCAACTGCGGGCAGTTCTGCGTTTGCATCGGCCCAAGTTGCTGCGGTGTTGGCAACCATTGCGCCGTCAACGGGCTTTTCAGCGGCCAGAGCGTTGTACCAGTCTGCGGGCTCGAACGCGGTGAATGCGGGGCCGTCGATCTGCGAAGCGAACACGATGCCATCATAGCCGATGCGGACTTCGATGATGTCGGTCACGCCAGCTTCGGCACAAGCTGCGATCTCTTTGTCTTTGATTTTGCGCGATGCGTTTGCAACGTCGATGGTGTTCTCGCCAACGCCTTCACAGAAGCGCTTCAGGCCTGCCGACGAACCGCCCGATTCAACAACGGGGGTTGGGAAGTCGAAGTTTTCGCCAAATGCTTCTGCAACGATCGAAGCGTAGGGCAGAACGGTCGACGAACCTGCAACCTGCACGTTGTCACGTGCTGCAGCGGCGGTGGCGGAAACAGCGGCGATCGCCAGGGTCGAGGCGGTCAGTTTCACGAAGGACATAGGGTAGCTCCTGATTAAACTCGAACGGTCCCGGTAGTTGAGAACCTTGAGGCGGGTGCTAAAGGTTACCGACAACGCTTTTGCGACAGTTCTGTAACAGGTTTATGACACATACAGATTTTGTGCATTTCTTAGGCGGATTCATGCATAAGCAGCTGTTTTTATTGAGCAATAAAATTTGCAAGAAACGGATTTTCTTTCGGATTTTTCGAAGCAAAGGGCGCGAAGACCCTTAAAGTCTCGGTAATGTAACAGTAAATGTAGCACCCTGCCCCAGCGCGCTGGCGATTTGCATCCGACCGCGATGGCGATTGATAATGTGCTTTACAATCGCAAGGCCGAGTCCCGTGCCTCCCATTTCCCGCGAACGGTGTGAATCGACACGGTAGAAGCGTTCGGTCAGGCGGGGAATGTGAATCGGATCGATTCCCTGCCCCTGATCCTTGATCTCGATCCGAACTGCCGGACCGCGAACAGTCGGGTCGCGATCCAGAACGCTCAGGGTCACAGTGACGTCCCCACCGCTGCCACCATACTTGATTGCGTTCTCGATCAGGTTCGTGAACACTTGGTACAGCTGATCCGCATCACCGTTCACCATGACCTCTTCGTCAGAGGCGATCAGGTTCACCTTGATTCCCTTGTCCTCGGCGATCGGCTCAAGCGCCTTCACCACAGTCTGAAGCTTGCCATAGACGTCCAGCTGATCTCCGGGGCGAATGCGCTCTTCGCTCTCAACGCGGCTTAGGGATAGCAGATCATGCACCAGACGGTTCATCCGGCTCGCTTCGGTCTCCATAATCCCGAGGAATCTGTCGCGCGCGCGCTCATCATCCTTCGCCGGTCCACGCAGGGTTTCGATGAAGCCCAAAAGCGCGGTGAGCGGTGTGCGCAGTTCGTGGCTCACGTTCGCCACGAAATCACGGCGCATCTGGCCCACATCTTCCATGGGGCTCACATCCACAAAAGTCGCCAGAACACCGTTGAACGTGTCGCCCTGAATCAACGCGACCTTCAAAGAGAAGGTCGTCTCGCGCGTCCCAATCGTGGTGCTGATCCGCGTTTGAAAGGTCTTCTGATCCCGAAAACACTCGGCGATGGCCCCCGTCAGGACCGGATTGCGCAGCGCAACCTCGTAATGACGTCCCGACAGGCCCGTGCCCCAAATCTCTTCGGCCAAGGTGTTCAGGCAGACCAGACGACGGCTCTGATCCACAACCATCGCAGCCAAAGGCAGACCATCCACCATGGTCTTGATGGGCATAAGGTCCATGGGGACACTCCTCGCATTCGGATATTAACGACGCTGCTTGGCATGGAATTGTAACAGTTTTGCAACAACCGATGGGGCGTGGGCGTCAAAGGGATCGGGCAAGCAGCGTCGCCCGATCCGCTGAGATCAGTCGATCTTGGTCATGCCGTCACGGAAGCGACGCATGTTGTTCTGGTAGCCGATGGCAGACTTCTTCAGCCCTTCGATGGCCTCTTCGCTCATCTCACGAACGACCTTGCCCGGTGCGCCCATAACCAGCGATCCATCGGGGATCACCTTGTTCTCGGTGACCAAAGCCCCCGCCCCGATCAGGCAGTTATTCCCGATCTTGGCACCGTTCAGAATGGTCGCACCCATCCCGATCAGGGTGTTGTCGCCAATGGTGCAGCCGTGCAGCATCGCCTTGTGGCCGATGGTGCACCCTTCGCCGATCACCAGCGGATAGCCCATATCGGTGTGCAACACGCAGTTTTCCTGCACGTTGCTGCCCTTGCCCACGCGGATTTCCTCGTTATCGCCGCGCAGAGTGCAGCCGAACCAGACAGAGCCGCCCTCTTCGACCACGATCTTGCCGATCAGGTTGGCGTCGGGGGCGATCCATGTGTCCTCGGCCACTTCAGGCGCGATGCCGTCCAATGCATATAGTGTCAAATGTCGAGCTCCTCGAATTGGTCCTGAAGGGCGCGGACGTGTTTGACCAGACCGGGCTGTTGCAAGCGGCGCAGGCGGGTGGCGGTCAGGATCGACTTCAGCATTTCTTCGGTCTTATCCAGATCGTCATTCACCAGCACATAGTCATAGCTGCCCCAGTGGCTGATCTCGTCCCAGCTTTTCTTCATGCGCTTGGTAATGGTGTCTTCGTCGTCCTGATTGCGGCTGATCAGGCGGCGGTGCAATTCGGGGATCGACGGCGGCAGAATGAAAATCGACAGGGTATGCTGCCCCAAGGCCGAGTTCCGGATCTGCTGCGCGCCCTGCCAATCGATGTCGAATAGCACATCATTGCCATCGTCGATCGCGGACTGCACCGGCCCCTTGGGCGAGCCATAGAAGTTCCCGAAGACGTGGGCGTGCTCCAGCATCTCGTCGTCCGAGACCATGTGTTTGAAGTCGGACTCGGTGACGAACTGGTAGTCCTTGCCGTCCACTTCACCGGGACGCGGTTTGCGGGTGGTCGCAGAGACCGAGAACGACAGCGTCGGGTCCCACGCCATCAGGCGCTTGGCCAAGGTCGATTTGCCCGCGCCCGAGGGCGAAGACAGGATAACAAGGAGGCCGCGGCGTTTATCGTGGGGCATTATTCTACGTTCTGAATCTGTTCGCGCATCTGGTCGATGGTGACTTTCATCTCAAGCCCCAGTTCGGTCAGA
This sequence comes from Alphaproteobacteria bacterium, assembly GCA_030433335.1. Taxonomy (GTDB): domain Bacteria; phylum Pseudomonadota; class Alphaproteobacteria; order Rhodobacterales; family Rhodobacteraceae; genus Donghicola. The sequence continues at coordinate 271,635 of JAUILL010000001.1, forward strand.
CCGCTGTGTTGCGATTTCGAGCAAAGCGTGTTGGCTTCGCGGTTGAACTCCTGACAAAGGAAGTCGAACTTCCGGCCAATCGGTACATCTGTGGCGACAAGCTGGCGTGCGGCGGCCACGTGGGCGTCCAAACGGTCCAATTCCTCGGTCACGTCGGATTTCACGGCCAGCACGGCGGCCTCTTGGTGCAGGCGGCCCGCATCCAGTTGTTCGGTTTCAAGAAGTCGGGCCATACCCGCGCGCAGCACCTCAGCCTGCGCCTCGGCGCGGGCGGGCAGAATGGCGCGGATCGCAGTCAGCTGATCGGCAATCGTATCGAGGTGGCGGGTGATGACGCCCGACAGCGCAGCGCCCTCGGCAGCGCGGCTCTCGACAAAAGCGTTCAAAGCGAAGTCGAAGTCCTTGAGAAGACATGCGGAAATCGCATCGGTCAGACCATCATTCCGCGCATCTTCGGACAGAATACCGCGCATTCCCAGCACATCCGCGGCCGACGTCGGACCAAGGCTAAGCCCACGATGCGCTGCACGTTCCTGCACCATCGCCAGCATATCCAGCGTGCGGTCGAGCTGTTCACTGTCAACGTTGATCCCCGCCGAACTGCCATCGCTATAAATGCGCAAACCGAGGGTCATATTCCCACGCGAGATCGCGGCGCCCACGCGTTTGCGCAGTTCGGCCTCGAGCCCCGAACACCAGTCAGGCATACGGATGCGCAGGTCCAGGCCCTTGCCGTTTACGCTGCGCAATTCCCATTGCCAGCGCAGACCTTCGCCCTGGTTTTCGAGGCTGGCGTATCCGGTAAGTGATTTCATGCTCGTTCCTTTATTCTGGCGCCCACTATGCCTGCCATGGCCCCGCGTGCAAGGGGCTGGCCCGCCCGCGCGTTAACCGCTTCTTCAGCTTTGGGGGGATTTTGAAAAGAAAATCTGTCAAATTCCCCTCGTAAGCGACGGAAATGCCCCGAAACTTCCGTAAGAGTTTTCGGTTCCTTTGCAATAAACGAATTGAAGAACAGGAGGCTGCACTATGGGAGTGGTGCTGAGCTTGGCCGATTTCATCAAGGGTGCACCGCCAAGTGCCCTCAAGGAGATCGGGGATCATTGGCAAAGTCTTCGGGTCGATGGAGCGTTGCCCAAGCGCAGTGACCTGTCGCCCAAAGACATGGGCGCGCATCTGGACAAGGTGTTCCTGCTAGAACGCATTGGCACTGGTCATGTTAGATTTCGTCTGTGTGGCAGCATGTTATGCGACATTCTTGGCATGGATCTGCGAGGAATGCCCCTGTCCGCGCTGTTCGAACCACCTTACCGAGACCAGCTATCCGGTTTAATCGAAGAATGCTTCCAGCGCCCTGCCATCCTGCATATGTCCCTGTCGGCGGGTTGGTCCGCGAGCGGCAATTACCGCATGGCGCTCTGGCCGATGCTGTCGGACCTCGGGGATGCCAGCCGCGCTTTGGGCTGCCTTGTGGCAGAGGATGGCAGCGGCCCGACCAAGCGGTTCCGGCTTGAATATGCGTCCACAGATGCCCTTTGCGGCGGTGAATTGCCGCCGAAAACAGAAAAACCGGCCCCGCTGGGGACCGGCTTCGAATTGATTGACGGCGGGGCGGACTGACCGCCCGTTAACCTTAGCTGGCCAGAGCGGCGGCTTGCTGCTCTGCGTTGCGCTTCGACAGCTCTTCAGCCACCAGGAACGCCAGCTCCAGCGACTGCGACGCGTTCAGACGCGGGTCACAAGCGGTGTGGTAGCGATCCGACAGATCTTCGTCGGTCACGGCACGCACGCCGCCGGTACATTCGGTCACGTCTGCGCCGGTCATCTCGAAATGCACGCCGCCCGGGATGGTGCCCTCGGCTTTGTGGATCGCGAAGAACTCTTTGACTTCGCTTAGGACGCTGTTGAACGCGCGGGTCTTGTAGCCGGTCGACGACTTGGTGGTGTTGCCGTGCATCGGATCACAGGACCAGACGACGTTTGCACCCTCTTCCTGAACGGCCTTGATCAGACGCGGCAGGTGATCGCCAACGGCGCCTGCACCGAAGCGTGCGATCAGGGTCAGACGGCCTGCTTCGTTCTGCGGGTTCAGCTTGTTCAGCAGGACCTTCAGATCTTCGGCAGTGGTGGTTGGGCCGCACTTCAGGCCGATCGGGTTCTGAACACCGCGCAGGAATTCCACGTGCGCCCCATCGGGCTGACGTGTGCGGTCGCCGATCCACAGCATGTGACCGGAACCGGCCAGCCACTTGCCACTGGTCGAGTCAACGCGGGTCAGCGCTTCTTCGTACTCCAGCAGCAGGCTTTCGTGGCTGGTGTAGAAATCGACGCTCTGCAGGGTGTGCGCCTGTTTGCTGTCCACGCCAGCCGCCTTCATAAAGTCCAACGCATCGCTGATGCGCGTCGCCATGGCGCGGTATTTCTCGGCCTTCTCGCCTTCGGTGAAACCAAGGGTCCAGCTGTGCACCGCGTTCACGTCCGCATAACCACCGGTCGAAAATGCGCGCAGCAAGTTCAGGGTCGCTGCCGCTTGGGTGTAGGCCTCGAGCATCTTGTTCGGGTTCGGAATGCGCGATTCAGGGGTGAAATCCAGATCGTTGATGATGTCACCGCGGTAGCTGGGCAGCTCCACGCCATTCTTGACCTCGGTCGGGGCCGAACGGGGTTTCGCGAACTGGCCCGCCATACGGCCAACCTTGATCACGGGAACCTTGGCGCCATAGGTCAGCACCATCGCCATCTGCAGCATCACCTTGAAGGTGTCGCGGATCAGGTCCGCCTGAAACTGCTGAAAGCTCTCTGCGCAGTCGCCACCCTGAAGCAAAAACGCCTCGCCGCGGGCCGCTTTTGCCAGTTCCGACTTCAGCTTGCGGGCCTCACCGGCAAAAACCAAGGGTGGATACGAAGAGAGTTTGGCCTCTACAGCCGCCAGGGCGGCAGAATCGGTATACTCAGGCATCTGCACTCGGGGCAGGTTGCGCCAGGTCGATTTGCTCCACTCGGTCATCTCTCTCTCCGCTTTTGAGATGTGAAAAGTGGACCCGTCATACATAACCAACAGACTGATGACCATAACCGAAATGTCTTAACCTCTTGACGTCGGGTTTCACACTGGACGAAATGGCTGCTTAAAATTTGGCGGAAGTCACTCCCGCCCCACGCCTATGACGGAGTGCTGGCATGGCCCAGACGGAAAGACTCGTTATCCCGATCGAAAATGCGGGAGCCAAACCCAGACACTTTGTCTTTGCCCTGCTCGACCGGTTTACGCTGATGGCGTTCACCTCGGTTGTCGAGGGCCTGCGCATTGCCAACCGTATGGCAGACAAGAAAATCTATACTTGGAGCCTGGTTGGCGAGGGCGGTGGTACCGTCACCAGCTCTTCTGGTGTTGAATTCAAGCTCGATTCCGATCTCGAGGACCTGCCCCGCGATTCCACCATTTTGGTTTGCGGCGGCGTCGAAGTTCAGAAAGCCACGACCAAGCGCTTGCTGAACTGGCTGCGCAAAGAGGCCCGTCGCGGATCGCCCATCGGCGGTCTGTGTACAGCGTCCTATGTGCTGGCCAAGGCAGGTCTGCTGGATGGAAAGCGTGCGACCATCCACTGGGAGAATCAGGACAGCTTCACCGAAGAGTTTGACGAGGTCGATCTGACCAAATCGGTCTTCGTGGTGGACGGAAACCGCATCACGGCGGCGGGCGGAACGGCCTCGATCGACTTGATGCTCAAAATTATTGCAGACGACCATGGCGAGGATCTATCGAACGCTGTGGCCGACCAGCTGATCTACAGCTCGATCCGCACGGACCGTGACACCCAGCGCCTGTCGATCCCGACCCGCATCGGCGTGCGCCACCCCAAGCTGTCGCAAGTCATCCAGATGATGGAAAAGAACATCGAGGAGCCGATCAGCCCCGCCATTCTGGCCAAGGACGTGGGCATGTCCACGCGCCAGCTCGAGCGTCTGTTCCGCCGTTATCTGAACCGCAGCCCCAAGCGTTATTACATGGAACTGCGCCTCTCCAAGGCCCGCAACCTGTTGATGCAGACCGACATGAGCGTGATCAACGTGGCGCTGGCCTGCGGCTTTGCCAGCCCTTCGCACTTCTCCAAGTGCTACCGCGCGCACTATGAGACCACTCCATATCGCGAGCGCGGGAGTCAGGGCACACGTCGCAACGAAGAGCCCGAGGAATTGGAATAACCCTTACGGTTCAAGCCGATAAAGCGTTCCATTAATCTCTGACAGGAAATAGAGCGCGCCATCCGGCCCCTCGACCACATCGCGAACGCGCATGGTTTCGGGGGTCTGGATGCGCTCGACTTCTTGCATGGTGTCCGCGTCCACCCGCGAAATCATGTCGAACTTCAGCGACCCGATCAGGAAGTCCCCCTTCCACTCGTCGTTCAGCGCACCGCTATAAATCGCCATCCCGCTGGGGGCGATCGACGGATCCCAGTAGAACTCCGGCTGTTCCATCCCGTCTTTGGCCGTGCCCTCGCCGATCTTGGCCCCGCTATAGTGGCGGCCATAGGAAATAACGGGCCAGCCGTAATTCGCCCCGCGCTTGATCCGGTTGATCTCGTCGCCGCCCCGCGCGCCATGCTCATCCACCCAGAGGTTTCCCTGAGCATCCAGCGCAGCCCCCTGCGGATTACGGTGCCCGTAACTGTAGATTTCCGGCTGCGCACCCGACTGCCCGACAAAGGGATTGTCCTCGGGCACCGAGCCATCGCGGTTGATGCGAATGACGCTGCCGTTGTGACGGCTCAGATCCTGCGCCAGATCGGCATCCCCGCGTTCTCCAATCGTCATAAACAGAGTGCCATCCGCGCCTTCGACAATCCTGCTGCCAAAGTGGTTCCCGCCGCTGCTGCCTGCGGTCATGACAAACAGATCCTTCACGTCCGTCAATTCCGTCGCGCCCTTGGCCAGAATGCCCCGCGCCAGCGCCGTTCCTTGACCGCTTGATAAATTCTTGGCGTAGCTGAGAAAAATCTCGCGGCTCTGGGCAAAATCTTTGGGCACCATGACATCCAAGAGACCACCCTGCCCGATCTCGCGAACCTTTGGCAGCCCGCCGATGCGGGTCGCCTCGCCATCAGCCAACAGGATCAAAGCTCCGAATTTCTCGGTGACCAAAATGCCACCATCGGGCAGAAACCCCACAGCCCAAGGCGAGTCGAACCCGCTGGCCACTGGGGTGATCTGGGGCGCGGCCTGCACAGCGCCAGCGACGAAGAGAGACAAAGCTAGAATGGTTGCACGCATCACATACTCCTTTGCCCAAGACCTAGCACAGCCGGAGCGATAGCAAGGTTGACGTTTGCGTGTATCAAAGGGTCGTTTTCAGCTGTCGCTTCCCCCCTTTCTTTTTCGAAAAAGCCCAACTACGCTTTGCCTCGGACAACGCGTTCCAACTGGGAGAAAAATCAATGAAAAAGCTTCTGCTGGCCACTGCGGCCACCGCTCTGACCGCAGGCGCCGCGATGGCTGCAAGCCACGGCGAAACTGTCAAAATGGGCGTTATTCTGGGCTTCACCGGTCCTATCGAATCCCTGACCCCCGCGATGGCTGACTCGGCCGAACTCGCGATGAAAGAGATCAACGATGCCGGCGGTCTGCTGGGTGGCAAGATGCTCGAAGCGGTCCGTGCGGACTCGACCTGTGTGGACGCCGCAGGCGCGACCGCAGCTGCCGAACGTCTGATCACTTCGGACGGAGTAGCAGCGATCATGGGCGCAGACTGCTCTGGCGTGACCGGTGCGATCCTGACCAACGTGGCTGTGCCCAACGGCATCGTCATGGTCTCGCCCTCGGCCACCAGCCCCGGCCTGTCAACCGTCGAAGACAACGGCCTGTTCTTCCGCACCGCACCGTCGGATGCCCGTCAGGGCGTCGTTCTGTCGGACATCCTGATGGACAAAGACATCAAGGAAGTCGCTGTCACCTACACCAACAACGACTACGGCAAGGGCCTCAGCGATAGCTTTATCGCCGCGTTCGAAGCGGCTGGCGGCAGCGTCACAATCAACGCGCCCCACGAAGACGGCAAAGCGGACTACTCGGCTGAAGTCGGCGCGCTGGCATCGGCGGGCGGCGACGTGCTGGTCGTGCTGGGCTACACCGACCAAGGTGGCCGCGGCATCATCCAAGGTTCGCTCGACACCGGCGCATTCGACACCTTCATGCTGGGTGACGGCATGTACGGCGACCAGCTGGTGGCCGATCTGGGTGACGCAATGGAAGGTTCGTTCGGTGCGGTTCCGTGGTCCGAAGGCGAAGGCACCATGGCGTTCGCATCCATGGCCGTTGACGCGGACATCAACCCCGAAGGCGCTTACACCCGTGAAAGCTATGACGCTGCAGCTCTGATTGCTCTGGCGATGGCAGCGGGCGGCGAAGCGACCTCGGCTGCGGCAGCATCCAAGCTGCTCGAAGTGGCGAACGCACCTGGCGAGCCGATCCTGCCTGGCGAACTGGGCAAAGCGCTCGAGATCCTGGCCAGCGGTGGCGACATTGACTACGTTGGCGCAACCAACGTGGAACTGATCGGCCCCGGCGAAGCGGCTGGCACCTACCGTGAGTACGTGATCACCGGTGGCGCCTACGAGACCGAGAACATTCGCTAATCGTTACCTAACGTTACTACGTGCAGCCCGGCTTGTCCGGGCTGTGCTTTTATGACAAAGCGCCAACGCTTGAAAAATAAGCACGGAGAAAACGAACCGTGATACGGGTTGAAAACCTGCACAGACATTTTGGCGGCTTCCGCGCGGTGGATGGGGCCTCGCTCGAGATTGCCAAAGGGTCGATTACGGGATTGGTCGGGCCGAACGGCGCGGGCAAATCCACCTTGTTCAATGTGATTGCGGGCGCGTTGCCGCCCACATCCGGCAAAGTCTATCTGGACGGCGAGGATATCACTGGTCTGCCGCCCCACGAGCTCTTCGCCAAGGGGCTGCTGCGGACTTTCCAGATTGCTCATGAATTCAGTTCGATGACGGTGCGCGAGAACCTGATGATGGTTCCTCCTGCGCAGACCGGCGAGAACCTGTGGAACAGCTGGTTCCAGCGCGGCAAGATCGCCCGCGAGGAAGAGGCCATCCGCCGCAAGGCCGATGAAGTTCTAGAATTCCTGACTATCACCCACGTCGCCGACGAAAAGGCCGGAAACCTGTCGGGCGGTCAGAAAAAACTGCTGGAACTGGGGCGCACCATGATGGTGGACGCCAAGATCGTTTTCTTGGACGAGGTCGGCGCGGGCGTGAACCGCACGCTGCTCAACACCATCGGGGACGCGATCATCCGGCTCAATCAGGAAAAGGGCTATACCTTCTGCGTGATCGAGCATGACATGGATTTCATCGGGCGCCTTTGTGACCCCGTGATTGTCATGGCCGAGGGCAAAAAGCTGGCCGAGGGCACGATCCAAGAGATCAAGTCCAACGAACAGGTGATCGAGGCCTATTTGGGCACCGGCCTGAAGAACAAAGATCAGGTGGGCGGATGAACGGCTGGCGTAGCTGGGGGGCCGTCTGCCCCCCGTCGATGCGCGGCATCGACTCCCCCCGAGAGTATTTTGGCAAAGATGAAAGGGGCGCGTTGTGACTTCGTCCTTTTTGAGTGCGACCGGCATGGTCGGTGGCTACGGGCGCGGACCGGACATTCTGCATGGTGTGACGATCGAGGTGGATCGCGGCGAGATCGCAGTGATCGTGGGCCCGAACGGCGCGGGCAAATCGACCGCGATGAAAGCTGTGTTCGGAATGCTGAACGTGCACACCGGTTCAGTGATGTTCGACGGCGAGGATATTCGCACCCTGACCCCCCAGGCCCGTGTGGCCAAGGGCATGGGTTTTGTCCCGCAGACCCACAACATTTTCACCTCGATGACCGTGGAAGAGAACCTCGAGATGGGGGCGTTCCTGCGCAAAGATGATTTTAAGGACACTATGGAGCAGGTCTATGACCTGTTTCCGATCCTGAAAGAAAAGCGCAACCAGCATGCGGGCGAATTGTCCGGCGGTCAGCGTCAGCAGGTGGCCGTGGGCCGCGCGCTGATGACCCAGCCAAAGCTTTTGATGCTGGACGAGCCGACCGCAGGTGTAAGCCCGATCGTGATGGATGAACTTTTCGACCGGATCATTGAGGTAGCGCGCACGGGCATTTCCATTCTGATGGTGGAACAGAACGCCCGACAAGCGCTTGAAATCGCGGACAAAGGCTATGTTCTGGTACAGGGCGCAAATGCCCATACCGGAACGGGCAAGGAATTGCTGGCCGATCCGCAAGTCCGCAAATCTTTCTTGGGGGGCTGAGGATGGACATTCTGAATACGCTCGTCCTGCTCGCGAATTTCGTGTTCGTGCCCGCCATTGCCTATGGCAGCCAGCTGGCGCTCGGGGCGCTGGGGGTCACGCTGATCTACGGCATTCTGCGGTTCTCGAACTTTGCCCACGGGGACACCATGGCCTTTGGCACGATGGTGACCGTGCTGGTGACATGGCTCCTTCAAAGCTGGGGGGTGTCCTTGGGCCCGCTGCCGACGGCGCTGCTCGCCCTGCCCTTTGGCATTGCGGTGACGGCGGCACTGGTTCTGTGGACGGACCGCGTGGTCTACAAATTCTACCGCAAACAAAAGGCCAAGCCGGTCATTTTGGTGATTGTGTCCATGGGCGTGATGTTCGTGATGAACGGTCTGGTACGCTTTATCATCGGGCCAGATGATCAGCGGTTTGCGGATGGCGAACGCTTCATCATTGGCGCACGTGAATTCAAACAGATGACCGGTCTGGACGAAGGTCTGGCAATCAAAACCTCCCAAGGACTGACGGTCGTGACGGCCGTGTTGGTTGTGGCCGCGCTCTTCTGGTTCCTGAACCACACACGCACTGGCAAATCTATGCGCGCCTATTCGGACAACGAGGATCTGGCGCTACTGTCCGGCATCAACCCTGAGCGGGTTGTGGCCGTGACGTGGATTTTGGTGGCCGCGTTGGCGACGGTGGCGGGTGTTCTGTATGGCTTGGACAAGAGCTTCAAACCCTTCACCTATTTCCAGCTTTTGCTGCCCATCTTCGCCTCGGCGATTGTGGGTGGGTTGGGCAGCCCACTGGGGGCAATCGCAGGTGGCTTTGTCATCGCGTTTTCCGAGGTGACCATCACCTACGCGTGGAAAAAGGCGGCTGGCTACATGCTGCCTGAATCGCTGGCGCCCGATGGGCTGATGCAGCTCTTGGCCGTCGATTACAAATTCGCTGTCAGCTTTGTCATTCTGGTGGTGGTGCTGCTGTTCAAGCCCACCGGCCTGTTCAAGGGGAAATCGGTATGAACGACACCGTGAAAACAACCGCGCTGTTCGGTCTGGTAGCGGTGCTGATCCTTGGCACCGGTGTCATGCAGAGCTGGAACGCCGCGCTGGGTATTCTGAACATGGGTCTGATCAGTGCGATCATGGCCATGGGCGTGAACCTGCAATGGGGCTTTGCTGGCCTGTTTAACGTCGGGATCATGGGCTTTGTCGGCCTTGGTGGTTTGGCCACCGTTCTGGTGTCGATGCCGCCCGTGCCTGCTGCCTGGGCTGCCGGAGGCGTGAACATCTGGATCGCGCTTTTTGTCGGGGCTCTGTCACTGGCGGCCGTAATTCTGGTTCGCGCGCGTATGGCCAAAGGCAACACGCGTGCAGTCGTCACATGGGTTCTGCTGATCGCTGGCTTCACGATTTACCGCGAACTTTTTGATCCCGCTCGCGATGCCATTGAAAAGGTAAACCCCGCATTGGAAGGCTACCTTGGCGGTTTGGGTCTGCCCATTCTGCTTGCATGGCCCGTGGGCGGTCTGCTGGCCGCTGGCGCCGCGTGGATCATCGGCAAAACCGCTCTGGGTCTGCGCAGCGACTATCTGGCGATCGCAACCCTCGGTATAGCCGAGATCATCATCGCAATCATGAAGAACGAAGACTGGTTGGCCCGCGGCGTGAAGAACGTGAATGGCCTGCCCCGTCCACTGCCCTATGAGATTGACCTGCAGGCTGATCCTAATTTCGTGGAGCGCGCCGCATCGTTCGGGCTGGACCCCGTAACCGCGTCGACGCTCTACGTGAAGCTCGGCTACAGCGTTCTATTCACCATCGTTCTGCTGATTATCCTGTTCCTGATGCAGCGCTCCTTGCACAGCCCTTGGGGCCGGATGATGCGCGCCATCCGCGATAACGAAGACGCTGCCCGCGCCATGGGCAAGAACGTCACGCGCCGCCACCTGCAAATTTTCATCCTTGGCTCGGCCATTTGCGGTCTGGCCGGCGCGATGATGACCACGCTGGATGGACAGCTGACGCCAGGCACCTACCAGCCCCTGCGCTACACCTTCCTGATCTGGGTGATGGTGATCGTGGGCGGGTCTGGGAACAACCTTGGGTCCGTGCTCGGCGGTTTCCTGATCTGGTTCCTATGGGTACAGGTCGAGCCCTTTGGCCGCTGGCTGATGGAACTGATCACCATGGGGATGGAGCCGGGCAATGCCCTGCGCGAGCACCTACTCGCGTCCGCCGCCCACATGCGCTTGCTGACCATGGGGCTTGTGATGCTGGTCATGCTCAGGTTCAGCCCGCGCGGCTTGCTCCCTGAAAAATAAAGCAAAAGGGCGCTCCAACCGGAGCGCCCTTTTTCATTCGGGCCCGCGATTTAGCGGGCTTTGAACAGCCCACCAAGGATGCCGCGCACAATCCTGCGCCCCGTGGTGCCCTTCAACTCCTTGACCAACGCCTCGGTCAGCGCCCCGCTGAAAGTGTAATCACGGCTCACCCGCTTGGACGTCGACCGACTGACCCGAGCACCCGTGTAGCGCCGCGCTGTCCGGTATTCACGCTCCTGCGCCGCAACCATCTCTTCTTCGGCCTCGGCCTTCTCGGCCGCCACTGCAGCAGTCTCGGCGCGCTTGGTCAGGATTTCATGGGCGCTCTCCCGGTCCACCGCCTGATCGTACTTCGCAGACATCGGCGAAGACGCAATCAAAGCCGCCCGTTCCGCCACGGTCAAAGGCCCAATCCGCGACGACGGTGGCCGTATCAAAGTCCGCTCTGACATCCCCGGCACGCCCTTTTTCTCGAGGAAAGAGGTCACAGCCTCGCCCACACCGACCTCTCGGATCGCCTCTTCGACGCTAAAGGCGGGGTTCTCGCGATAGGTCTCGGCGGCCAGTTTCAGGTTCTTCTTGTCCCGCGCGGTAAAGGCCCGCAGCGCGTGCTGGATGCGGTTCCCAAGCTGTCCCAAAATGTCCTCTGGGATGTCCGCCGGATGTTGGGTGATGAAATAGACCCCAACCCCTTTGGAACGGATCAGACGCGCCACCTGCTCGACCTTGTCCACTAGCGCCTTGGGCGTTCCGTCGAACAGCAAATGCGCCTCGTCAAAGAAGAACACGAGCTTGGGTTTATCAGGGTCACCAACCTCGGGCAGTTCCTCGAACAACTCCGAGAGCAGCCAGAACAAGAAGGTCGCATACAGCTTCGGCGCTTGCATCAGCCGGTCCGAGGCCAAGATATTGACGGCCCCGCGCCCGTCCGGCTCCACCCGCATCAGATCAGCCAATTCCAACGCCGGCTCGCCAAAGAAACCCGACGCGCCCTCATTCTCGAGCATCAGAATGGACCGCTGAATCGCCCCGACGCTCGCCGGAGAGATATTGCCATAGCGCAGAGAAATCTCGGACCGATTGTCGCCAAGCCAAACCAGCATGGTCCGCAGATCCGCAAGATCCAGCAGCGGCAACCCCTGCTCGTCCGCAATCCGGAACGCAATGTTCAACACGCCCTCCTGAACCTCGGTCAGGTCCAGCATCCGTGACAGCAGCAGCGGCCCCATCTCGGCGACGGTGGCGCGCACGGGATGGCCTTGCTGCCCCCAAAGGTCCCAGAACGTCACCGGCGCGGCGCTGTAGGTCAGGTCGAGCCCGATCTTCACCGCCCGCTCCATGAAGGGTGCATGCAATTTGTGCGTTTCCGCCCCAGCCGCGCCAAGGCCCGACAAATCGCCTTTGACGTCCGACACAAAGACCGGAACGCCGACATCTGAAAACGCTTGGGCAAGAATCTGCACGGTCACCGTCTTGCCAGTACCGGTCGCACCGGCGATCAGACCGTGTCTGTTTGCATATTTGAGAATCAGTTGCTGCGCATCACCGTATTCTAAACCTCCACCACCAACAAAAATGCCGTCCGTCATCTCGAGACCCCCTTGAGTACGCCCCAACAATACCTCGTTAACGCCTCACTGCCACCATCAGGTTTGTGTCGTGTTGAAGGACACTTTTCCTCCCTGTTGAACTGGCCGCGCCCTTGAAAAGGCGCGGCTTTTTTTGATCCGACCCATCATGATTCAGATTGTTGCAGATAACTGAAGTTTATCTGTTGACGATCCCGAGTGGAGTTCGTAGCGTTCGGTCAATTACTAAGTCGGCCAGTCCGACAGGGAGCAAAAATGGAAAGGAGGCCTTGTGCCTCCTTTTCGATTCTGAAGCTTCGAAGTCGCGCCTGATCTGCAGGCAAAACCCTGCCTTCACGAAGAATTTGATGAAATCCGGACTGCCATCACTGGTAGAGCCATGATAGGCCATTTCCCGAACAAGCCTAATGAATGGGGAAGACAATGCCCAAAACCTATCTGAGCCTGACCCTCGCCGCCGTACTGGCCCTTGGCACGCCTGCCTTCGCACAGGAAGCAGACGCCCCCAAGAGCGATGTCGATCTCGGGACCGAGGTTGCTCAGGACGGGAACGCGCTGGGAACCACTTACGATGCCGAAAAGAGCGGCGACTGGACTGTTCGCTGTCTGCGCACCGATGCAGAGCAAGACCCCTGCGAGATGAGCCAGATGCTGAGCGATCAGGAAGGGAACGCCGTGGCTGAAGTCAGCCTGTTCAAGCTTCCCGATGGTCAGGCAGCAGTCGCAGGCGCGACAGTGGCGACCCCGCTGGAAACCCTGCTGACCGAACAGCTGATGATTTCGGTCGATGGTGGCGCGGCCAAGAAATACCCCTTCCGCTTCTGCACTGCACAGGGGTGTTTTGCGCAGATCGGCTTCACTGCGGCCGAGCTGGAAGGCTTCAAGAAGGGCAGCGCAGCGAACATCGTCATCGTGCCCCGCGTTGCGCCCGATCAGAAGGTTGTCCTGGAAATGTCGCTGTCGGGCTTCACCAAAGCCTTCGACACGATCCCGGCGCGTTGATCGCCCACTGATCGCGAAATGACTAAGGCCGCCCATTTGAGGCGGCCTTTTTATATCAGTTTTTGCGGGGCTCAGTGTTTGCGCAACGCAAGAACCGCGTTCAGGCCGCCAAACGCAAAGGCATTCGATAGGACGACCTCAACCTCGGCCTCACGCGCCTCGTTCGGAACAACGTCCAGCGCACATTCGGGGTCCGGCTCTTCATAGCCGATGGTCGGTGCGATCACACCGTCGCGCAGCGCCATAATGCAGGCCAAGAGTTCCACCGCGCCAGTGCCGCCAATCAGGTGGCCGTGCATCGACTTGGTGGAGGAGATCATCAACTCGTCCGCATGATGGCCAAACACGTCCGCCACAGCCGCGCATTCGGTTTTGTCATTCGCCGCCGTGCCAGTGCCGTGGGCGTTGATGTAGCCGACCTGCGACTTGTCGATCTTGCCGTCTGCCAAGGCGCCAGAGATCGCTCGGGCAGCCCCTTGTTTCGATGGCATCACGATATCGCCCGCATCAGAGGTCATGGCAAAGCCACTGACTTCACACAGAATTTCCGCGCCGCGCTTCTTGGCGTGCTCGTACTCTTCGAACACCAAGATGGCCGCGCCTTCGCCCTGAACCATGCCGTTGCGGTTGGCCGAGAACGGACGGCACGCATCTTTGGACATAACGCGCAGACCTTCCCATGCTTTCAGGCCACCAAAGCACAGCATCGACTCAGAGCCGCCCGTGATCATCGCATCGGACATGCCAGAGCGGATCATGTGAAAGGCTTGGCCCATCGCGTGGTTCGAACTCGCGCAAGCGGTCGCCACGGTGTAGGACGGCCCCTTCAGGTTATGGGCCATTGAAATATGGCTCGCCGCGGCGTTGTTCATCAGCTTGGGCACGACAAAGGGGTGGACGCGGTTCTTGCCCTCTTCGTAAACGGTCCGGTAATTCTCGTCCGAGGTTTGCAAACCACCGCCCGCCGTTCCCAGCACCACGCCAGAGCGCGCGGCCAGATCGCCGGTAAAGGTCAGGCCTGACTGCTTCAGCGCCTCTTCCGCCGCGATCATGGCGAACTGGGTGTAGCGGTCGTACAAAGCGATCTGCTGGCGATTCCAGCGATCCTCGGGGTGGTAGTCCAGAATTTGGCCGCCAATGCGAATGGCCAGACGGTCCAGATCGCGGATGTCCAACTCTGCGATGCCACACCGACCTTCGCGCATGGCTTCCATGGTTTTGGGCACATCCGCGCCAAGCGGGTTGATTGTGCCCGCGCCAGTAATGACGACGCGTCTCACGACTGCTCCGCGACCAGCTTTTCAACCGCATCAACGATCGCGCGGACTGAGCTGATGTCGAAATCACTTTCCGAAGGATCGTTGGCGTTGAACGGAACCGAGATATCAAAGGCTTCTTCGATGGCGAAAATGCTCTCGACCAGACCCATGCTGTCGATTCCAAGGTCCTCTAGGGTGCTATCCATGGTCACATCCGACGGCTCCAGAACGGCCTGTTCGGCGATGATTGCGATAACTTTATCCTTCACGGTCATGGGTTTACCCTTCTCGTTGGCTTTTTTGGCGATTTAGCCACTTAACCCGTTTTTTGAAACAGTTTTCTTAAGCTCTGCAAATTCCCGCAAGAGGCGCGGCAATCTGCGCAGGGCTTTGTATGTCTCGACATGGGTGTCCATCTTGACCGCCGGATAGCCGAGCATAGCACGTCCCGCAGGAACGTTCGACAAAACCGCCGAGGCCGCGCCGATCACCACGTTGTCGCCAATCTTGATATTGTCGGCGACGCCGGATTTTCCACCCAAGACGCAGTTGTTCCCGATCACGGTCGAGCCCGCGACCGCCGCCTGCGCACACAGCAAACAGTCGGTGCCGATGACCACATTGTGGCCCACCTGAACGAGGTTATCGATCTTGGTGCCACTGCCCACGCGGGTCGCGCGGACGGACCCTTGGTCGATGGTGGAGTTCGCGCCAACCTCGACATCATCGCCGATCTCGACCCCGCCAAGCGAGTGGATCCGCGCCCATGCCTGCGCACGGGTGCCACTGCTGTCGCCGAGGGTGTCACGCACTTGCTCGACCGCCGACTTCTCGGGCGTAACAAAGGAAAATCCGTCGCCGCCGATCACCACGTTCCCATGCAGGATCGGGCGGTCGCCAATCGTCGTATCCGCCATGATCCGCACACCGGGATGAATCAGAGCGTCCGCCCCGATCGACACGCGCGGCGCGATGGTCACATGGCTGGCAATGACAGAGCCTTCGCCCACGACCGAGCCAGCACCGATGATCGAGAACGGGCCAACGCTGACGCCTTCGCCAAGCTGCGCGGTCGGATCGATGAGTGCTGTGGGGTGAATAATGCCGTGTGCGTAGCCCTGCCCCGCGTCCATCATGGCGGACAGCTTGGACATTCCATATCGCGGCCGGTCCATCAGGATCGCGCCCTTTAGACCGTAGCTTTGCCAATCCGCGCCCTGCCAAAGCAGCGCCGCCTGCGCCGCACCCGCAGAAATCTGATCCGCAAATTCAGGCTTCATGGCCAGCGCCAGATCAGCGCTTGTGGCCGACGCAGGTTCTGCAACCCGCGTGATGGTCAATGAGCCGTCGCCCTGAACGTCAACGCCCAAGGCGGCGGCGATTTCGGCAAGAGTAAAGGTCGTCATTCAGTGCCTCCCGGCCTAGTCCGGGATTTGATCTAGCCCTGAATGGCGCGCAGTACCACCCCCCGCTGCTGCAACGCCTGCCAGATCGCGGCGTCACGCCCATAGACATCGCGGCGGTATTGCACGTGTCCTTTGGCCGACGTGAATGCGGTCCTATATATAATGTGTACAGGCACAGGCTCTTTCAGGGGCACAGTCGTCTCGCGGCGCGTGTTCAGGATGCTCTGGAAATAGCCCTGGGGATCGGATTCTTGCTTGGCCAGCAGTGCATAGGCGAAGTCGAAGGGTTTGTGCAGACGCACGCAACCGTGGGAATAGGCCCGCACTTCGCGGCCGAACAGGCTCTTGGCCGGAGTATCATGCAGATAGATATTGTAGGGGTTCGGGAACATGAATTTCACCAGACCCAGCGCGTTGCCCTGGCTCGGCGGCTCTTTGAGCGCGAACGGGAAGGTCTTGCCCGAGTACTGCGCAAAGTTCACCGCAGAGCGCGGCACAACGCGGCCACGGCTGTCGATCAGGTTCAGGTGACCTACCGCGTTGGGGTTTTTCTGCAGCATGGGCAGGTATTCTTTGACCGTGATCGAGCGCGGAACGTTCCACGTCGGGTTGATGACCATATGCTCCATGACATCGCTGAACTCGGGCGTCCGGCGGTCACCGGTGTTCGCACCAACGACCGAGCGGGTCTCAAACGTCACCTTGTCGTGGTCGATGATCTTGGCGGTAAAGTCGGTCAGGTTCACCAGAACATGGCGCGCGCCGCGTTCTTTGTTCAGCCAACGCTCCCGCTCCATCGCGACAATGACCGAAGCCAGACGCTCTGCGGCAGACTTATTGATCTCGTCCACTGTCGCGGGACCGGCCACACCGTCTTCGGTCAGACCATGATCACGTTGGAAGATCTGGACGGCCTGCTGCATTTTGGCGTCGTAGGTCGCAGAGGCGCTCCGCTCCATGTAGCCCATGGCCTGCAGACGGTTCCGCAAGATCGCTACAGAATTGCCGGAGGCACCGGGTTTCAACGCACCGGGGACTTTTTGCCCCCAATCGCCCATGCCAACCTGACGCTCGAGATCGGCTTTGACACCGAACAGGCGGTTATATTCCTGCGTCTGAGGCGCCAGAGCACGGAAGAATCCGCGCGGAGACGACTTCTCGACCGCGGTTAGGTAAGACACACGCGCACGGTAGGGAATCTCTCTGACGATCAGTGAGTCGATGCGGCGCGGCACCAGCACACCGGTCTGGAGGTCCTGTGCATACCGTAAAAATGTCTCGCTGACTTTTACTTCAGCATATCCAACCTCTCTGGCCGTCTTGGCAGAAGAGATTACAGCTCGGAGCCCGTCAGCATCATAGGCAGAGGTCGGCAAACCGTGGTTGCCGCTGGTTTCCAGCGCCTCGAACAGGGCCTGCAGCCGTCGGGCATTTTTGCCGCGTCCGATCCAGATCGGATCGAAGTCCGTTTGACGGTAATAGGCGGCGATATCATCGTCTGATGCCGAAGCCTCGGCGATGGCTTGTTTTATTGCGGCACTCTGCGCGTGGGCTGGAACGGCCAGCCCCGAAAACACAATCGCAAGAGCAGCCACGAATAGCTGCACACGCACAAGTTTTTTCGCCAATAGCGATAGCATGGCATGTCCTTTGCAGTTCTGAAATTGTTCACACTCAATCTCGGTGTCGTGACAGCCTTTGTCCATTCACAAAAGGACCAAAGGGCATAGCGCCATAGGATTAACGGTTACTTGTATACTTTGGGTCACAATCCAGAGAGTTTGAGCGAAAAAATGCCAATGGGCGCTATCAGGATGGAACCGAATTGAATCCAAGCTTGGTCAAGATCGGTAACTATGCCATAAACAGCGCACATCTGGGGATGGATGAAAAATCCGCGAAACGCGGAACAAAATGAATGGGACAGGCATAATGACGATCACGAATGTGACTCGCCGTGGGTTGCTTCAGGCTTTTGCTGCGACTGCTGTCGCTGCTGCGCCCACCTACTCGAACGCGTTCGGTCTACTGCGTGGTGCGGGTGATATCCGCCGCGTACAGATGTATTCTGGCCGGACCGGGGAAAAAGTGAATACAATCTACTGGGTCGAAGGGGAGTATATCCCTGACGCTCTGGCAGAGATTAACTACTTCATGCGCGACTGGCGCACGAATGAAACCAAGAACATCGATGCCCGTACCGTAGACATCATGTCAGCGGCACACCGTCTGATGGACGTGAGCGAGCCCTACATGATGCTGTCGGGCTACCGCAGCCCCAAGACCAACAACATGCTGCGTTCGCGTTCTTCGGGTGTTGCGAAGAACTCGCTTCACATGCGCGGCCAAGCGGCCGACCTGCGCCTTGCATCGCGCTCGGTCAGCCAGATGGCCAAAGCCGCCGCAGCATGTAATGCAGGTGGTGTTGGCAAGTATAGCCGCTCGAACTTCGTGCACATGGATTGCGGTCAAGTTCGCAGCTGGGGCAGCTAAGCCTCTCCATTTTCGCTCTGCCAATAGAATGAAGCCGCCCTTTGAGGCGGCTTTTTTCATTTTTTTGTGACCGCGTCGCGGGGGCCGTCACAATAGCTTTGCCTTTCTGTCACAAATGCTAGGTTCTTATCAGATAAGAGTTTTTCATTCCGATGATTACGTCTGAAAGAGGTTTACATGAAGATCGCGGTTCTTGGCGGAGATGGCTTTGTAGGTTGGCCCACTGTGTTGCACCTGTCCGATTTGGGGCATGAGGTCCACATTATCGACAACCTGTCGCGCCGCTGGATTGATACCGAACTCGGTGTCCAGTCGCTGACCCCCATGGACTCGATCCAAGAGCGCTGCCGCATCTGGAAAGATGTCACCGGCAAGACCCTGAAATTCCACCTGCTGGATCTAGCCAAAGAATACGAGCGCCTGAAAGCGTGGCTGGTTGAATACAAGCCCGACGCGATCATCCACTTTGCCGAACAGCGCGCCGCGCCGTACTCGATGAAGACTGATCGCCACAAGGTGTACACGGTCAACAACAATGTAAGTGCGACCCATAACCTATTGGCAGCAGTTGTAGAATCCGGAATCGACCCGCATATCGTACACCTTGGCACCATGGGCGTGTATGGCTACTCCAGCGTTGGCGCCGCGATCCCCGAAGGTTATCTGGACGTCGAGATCGAGAACCTAGAGGGCGAGAAAAAGGGGCTGGAAATCCTCTATCCCACCAAGCCCGGCTCGGTCTATCACATGACCAAATCGCTCGATCAGATCCTGTTCCAGTTCTACGCGCAGAACGATGGCCTCCGGATCACCGACCTGCATCAGGGTATCGTCTGGGGCACCCATACCGAACAGACCCGCCGAGACGAGCAATTGATCAACCGCTTTGACTATGACGGCGATTACGGCACCGTTCTGAACCGCTTCTTGATCCAAGCCGCGATCGGCTACCCGCTGACCGTGCACGGCACCGGCGGTCAGACCCGCGCCTTCATCCACATTCAGGACTCGGTACGCTGCATCGAACTGGCGCTATCCGACGCGCCCCAGCGCGGTGATCGGGTCAAGATTTTCAACCAGATGACCGAAACGCACCGCGTGCGCGATCTGGCGGCCTTGATCTCCAAACTCACCGGCGCCGAGGTGATGAACCTGCCCAACCCGCGCAAAGAAGCGCCCGAGAATGACCTGATCGTGAAAAACGACCAGTTCCTCGCGCTGGGTCTCAACCCGACCACGTTGGAAGACGGTCTGCTGGCCGAAGTCGTTGAAGTGGCCAAGAAATACGCCCACAGAATCGACCGCAGCCGCGTGCCTGCTGTCTCGGCGTGGACCAAAGACATCGCAGCCACGGTCAACCACGACCCCGAAGGCAAAGCGCTCAAATCGGTCGGCTAAGAATGGACGGACTGATTGCCTCGAGCCCTGCCCGCGCGCAAACGGCGTTCGTGACTCTGGTCACCAATGCCGACTACGCCATGGGCGCGACGGCCCTGCTGCAATCCTTGGTCTGGACCGGAACAGAGGCCGATCTGGTTGTCATGTACACCGGCGGGGTCGCGTCCAGCGACCTCGAGCCGCTCGAACGTCTGGGGGCGCGGCTAATAGAAGTCGCGCTTCTGCCCACCTCTGATGCGTTTAACGAACGCCACGCGCGGCGCAACCTGCACGGCGCCGCCCCCTTTACCAAAGGCGAAAAACCCAGCTTTCACACACCCTTGGACAACTTTGCCAAGCTGCGCTTGTGGCAGATGACCGACTACACCTCGGTCGTTTTTCTGGATGCGGACACCCTGGTACTGCGGAATATCGACACCCTATTCGACTACCCGCAGTTCTGTGCCGCACCGAATGTCTACGAAAGCCTTGCCGATTTTCACAGGATGAACAGCGGTGTTTTCACCGCGCGCCCGTCAGTCGCAACTTTCGACTCGATGCTTACGGAACTCGACCAGCCAGAGGTCTTTTGGCGCCGCACGGACCAGACATTTCTGGAACACTACTTTCCCGATTGGCATGGTTTACCAGTGACTTACAACATGCTCCAATACGTGTGGTTTAATATGCCGCAACTCTGGCGCTGGTCATCGGTCAAGGTGTTGCATTACCAGTATGAAAAGCCCTGGCAGGACCCGCACCCCAAGGCCGACCAATTGGCGCCGCTCATCACTCTCTGGCGCCGGTATCTGGACGGCAAGGTTGTTCCTGACCTGGACGTGTTGGAGAACCCTTGAATGAAAATTGCTGTCACCGGCGCTTCTGGATACCTTGGTCACTTTGTCTTAAACGGCCTGAAGCGCGCGGGACACGATGTATTGGCACTTAGTCGGCAGCCCTGTGCCTCTCATGATCACGTAGAATATCAGCTGGGGGATGCGCCCGACATCGCGGGAATGGACGCCGTGGTGCACTGCGCCTTCAGCCATGTGCCGGGTAAATACCGCGGCGGCGAAGGCGACGACCCCGAAGGCTTCCGTATGCTGAACGTGGACGGGTCGATCACCCTGTTCAAAGCGGCCAAGGCCCAAGGGATCGACCGCTTGGTCTTCTTGTCCTCGCGCGCGGTGTATGGCTCGGGTCACGACGGCATGCTGCACGAAGAAACCCAATGCGCGCCCGACACGCTCTATGGTCAGGTCAAGTGGGAGGCTGAAGCCGCTTTGTTCGCTCTGGCCGACGCGGGCTTTCATCCCACAAGCTTGCGCGCGACAGGGATTTACGGCTCGGCCTATCCGCAAGGCTGGCACAAATGGCGGGGCCTCTTCGAAGAGTTCGAGAACGGCGCAGAGCTGCCCCCGCGCCAAGGCACCGAGGTCCATGGCGACGACATGGCCGATGCGATTAACCTGATTTTGACCGCCAAAGCGCCACCCAAAATCGCGAACCTCTCGGACATCTTGCTGGATCGCCGTGACTTGCTATCGGAATACGCAGCCCTGCGCGGGGCGAACCGTCCACTGCCTGACGCGGCCACGGAGGTCCCGAATGTCATGTCTTGCGATGCACTCAAAGGCCTTGGCTGGCAACCAAGCGGACGCGCTGGGTTAACCAAATTCCTTCAAAGCCTCTGATCCAAAGAAAAAGCGCCCCGAAGGGCGCCTTTTAAATCTCTCGGAACCGTTTCGCGTCTTTGGCGCTCCACCGGACTTCGATGTCGTATCCGGTTTCGGTCTGTGTCTCTTCGAGAACGACCCCACGCTGGAAGAGCCAAGCACGCTCCTTGCCCTGAGCAAAGGTCAGAGAAATGACCTCCTCCCAACGCCCGCCTTCGAGCCGGTCCGAGACCAACTCCAGCAGCCGGTCCATTCCGGTGCCTTCGAGCGCCGATAGGACCATCACGTCATCCAACCGTTCTGCCATATTTTCGAGCGTAACACGGCGTTCTTCGTCCACGCGGTCGATTTTGTTCCAAACCTCGATCATCGGCGTCGAATCATTCACGCCAAGTGTGTCCAGAATCTCGCGCACATCGGCGGCCTGTTCTTCGGTTTCTTCGTGGCTGATGTCCCGCACATGCAGGATCAGATGGGCACTCAGAACCTCTTCCAAGGTCGCGCGAAAGGCCGCAACAAGCTCGGTCGGCAGGTCACTAATGAAACCCACGGTATCAGATAGAATGACCTCGGGGCCCTCTGGCAGCTTCACTCCACGCATGGTCGGGTCAAGAGTCGCAAAGAGCATATCCTTGGCCAAGACGTCCGCACCGGTCAGCCGGTTGAACAGCGTCGACTTGCCCGCGTTGGTGTAACCCACCAGCGCAACGATCGGGAATGGCACCTTTGCACGGGCGGCGCGGTGCAGGTTTCGGGTCTTGACGACCTTTTCCAGCTGCCGGCGCAAGCGCACCAGTTGCTCGTCAATCGCTCGGCGGTCGGCCTCGATCTGGGTTTCGCCGGGACCACCGACAAAGCCCAATCCACCCCGCTGACGCTCAAGGTGGGTCCAGGCACGCACCAGTCGCGTCCGCTGATAGGACAGCGCTGCCATCTCGACCTGAAGCACACCTTCGCGGGTGGCCGCACGGTCAGAGAAGATTTCAAGGATCAAACCGGTTCGGTCCAACACCTTGCATTTCCACTCTTTTTCAAGGTTACGCTGCTGGATAGGGCTGACAGGACCGTCGATCAAAACCAGCTCGGCCTCCAACTCCTCGATGCGTTCTTTCAGCTCTTGGATTTTTCCAGAGCCGAAGAGCATCCCCGGATGTGGGCGCGGCAGGCGCACGACAGATGACCCCACCACCTCGAGGTGCGGCAGGGCGGCGGCCAGTGAAACGGCCTCTTCTAGGGCGGGACCAGCGTCCCGCCGTTGACTATCGCTCCGGATGTCAGGGTGCAGAACTAACGCGCGGGTTAGCTCGGTCTTTGTTTCGGTCAATTGTCGCCGTCACCGTCATAGAGGTTCAGCGGTTGCGCCGGCATGATCGTCGAAATCGCATGCTTGTACACAAGCTGGGATTGGCCATCGCGGCGCAGAAGAACACAGAAGTTATCGAACCAGGTGATAACGCCCTGGAGTTTGACACCATTGATCAAAAAAATCGTGACCGGTATCTTGGTCTTCCGGACGTGATTAAGAAATGCGTCCTGCAGGTTTTGCTTATCGGAAGCCATTGTATTTTTGCCTTTATTCTTGCCATTGCCTCAAGGGAGTGCCCCTGCTGCTCATGCAGTATGAAGACGGAAATTCCGAGATTCCAGCCCGAATTTGCTCGGCGCCCTCGAAATTTGACAAAGATGTCTCAGTTTCGCCAGAAATTTGGATTGAACACCGCGATAAGCGCAAGCGCTTCTAACCGCCCCAGAACCATCGCAAAACACAGGATGAGTTTCGCGCCGCCCCCAAGCGAGGCATAGCTGAAACCTGCCTCGGTTGCGGCATGAGCAAGCGGTCCCGTTGTGGAAAGCGCCGCAACAGCAACCACCATCGCTTCTTCGAAGGTCACGCCGACGGCAGTCAGCAACGCCATGATCCCAGCAATCGACAGCGCAAAGAGCATGAAGAACAGCCACGCCAGATAGGCCCCCTGTTGATGGATGCGCCGCCCCGGCCCCCCGATGGCACGGACAGACGACGGGTGCACCAGCTTCTCCATTTCGCGCAGGCCATGCATGTAGAGGGTGTAAACGCGCAGAAGCTTCACCCCGCCCGTGGTGGTCGCGACGCCGCCGCCGATGATCGCAAGACCAATCAGAACCACGCCAGCGGCAGGCAAGCCGGACCAGCCGCGCGCGGCCTCCCAATGGACGGACTCGTAGCCGGTGGTCGTTAAGAAAGACATCACCGTAAACATTGCCCCCCAGAACGCGTTGATCCCCGCATACCAGTTGGCTTGCTCGTTTACCTCGATTGCGCCGATCCAGTGGCGCAGGAACAGCACCGTGGGGACAATGACGACCACCAAGAGACCGACTTTGAACTCTGGATTGACGAGGATCCGCTCAGGCTGGATCAGCATCTCTCGCGAGAAGGCCAAGCGGGTGATCGCAGGCAGCAGCATGAGAAAGATCATCACTTCGCCCACCACGCCGCTCGAGCTATGCTCGGTGCCGCTGATTGGAGAAATCCCCGAGGTCGCGAGCGTCCCCATAGCATGGCACAACGCCACAAGCGGACGATCCCCTGCGATCAGCAACATGACCCAGAGCGCCAAAGTCAGCACAGCGTACAGGGGTGCCAAGGTGCTGGCAGCCTGCCAAACGCGGCCCGCCTGGGTTTTGCGCCCCATGCCGCGGTGGATGATCGCTTGATCACTGTGCATGGTGCCTGTTCCAGTGATCTCGAACCCACCAAGGTTCATGGGCGCGAGCGTCGCCGTCGCCACCACCCAGATCAGCAGCCCGCCAAGCCATCCGACCAGCGCGCGCCACAGATGCAGACTTGGCGCAAGGGTCTCGGCCTGATCAAAGAGCGTCGCGCCTGTGGTCGTGAAACTCGACACCATCTCGAAATAGGAATTCAGAAATCCCGTCGTACGGCTGGCTTCCTGGAACGGGATCGCAAGGATCACGGGCAGGAACACGTAGGACACGACCAGCGTCAAAAGCTGATCCCGTTGGCTGAACGTTTGCGTCCGGCCAGAGATCGCAATGCCGATGAACGAGCTGATCACAAAGACCAGCAGGCCCGCGTAAAAAAACGTGCGCGCGACGTGGAAATCTTCGGCCACCAACGCATGAGCAGCGGGCACGAACATCGCCAGCGCCGCAATCAGGCAAAGGTGCAAAAGAAGCGGAAGGTTTGAGAGCGCGCGTAGCATCTGACCTAGAAGTAATCGATCGAGACCTGAAGCAGGCGCTCGACTTCGGAGACATCTTTGGTCAGGGCAAAGAGCGCGACAATATCGCCTTCTTCGATCACCGTGTCCCCACGGGGCCGGATGTACTTGTCCTCACGCAACACGCCCCCGAGCAGAACGCCTTCGGGGAAGTCGATGTTGCCCACGGGGTTCCCGGACAAGGGACTGGTCGACAAGACCTGCGCTTCGATCACCTCGGCCTCGGCGTCGCCAATCGAGTAGACGTTGCGCACACGGCCATGACGGATGTGGCGCAGGATCGAGCTTACCGTGGTGGCGCGCGGGTTGATGAAGGCGTCGATCCCCAACGGTTCGATCATCGGCAGCAGCGTTGGATCGTTGATAAGCGCAATCGACATGGGACAGCCCAAGGACTTTGCACGGGTCGCCGCCAGCATGTTGGTCTTGTCATCATCGGTGACGCAGAGAACCGCGTCCGCACGATGGATATTTGCCTCTTGCAGGATTTCCGCATCCAGACCGTCGCCGTGCAAAACAATCGTCCGCTCCAGCGCGTCCGCGGCCTTTTCTGCGACTTTACGGTTCTTTTCGATGACTTTCAGACGCACGCGGTTCTTCTGGCTCTCCAGCTCTTTGGCCACAGCCAGACCGACGTTGCCGCCGCCCACCAGCACCACGCGCTCTTGCTTGCGGGGCTTTTTGCCAAAGATTTCCATGCAGCGGTTCACATCGTCTTCGCAGGTGAAGACATAGATCTGGTCACCGGCAAAAATCTGGTCGCCCGCCTCAGGCGCATAGAGCGTCCCCTCGCGGCGAATGCCCACCACGGTTGCCCGCAGGGTCGAGAACAAATCCGTTAGCTGCCGCAGCGGAGTGTTCAACACCGGGCAATCGGCGTCCGTGACAATCCCCAAAAGGCGCGCACGCCCGTCGAAAAACACCTCGGTGTCAAAGGTTTCAGGTGCAGAAAGACGCTGGAGCGCTGCGGCGGCCACCTCGCGCTCGGGGCTGATCACCACATCGATGGGCAAATGTTCGCGCCGATAGAGATCCGAGTAGATTGCAGTCAGGTAGCTTTGCGCCCGCAGGCGCGCGATTTTCCGAGGGATGTCAAAGACCGAGTGTGCCACCTGACAGGTGACCATGTTCACCTCGTCCGAATAGGTCGCAGCGATGATCATATCCGCGTCCCGCGCCCCTGCTTTTTCCAGAACATCGGGATAGCTCGCGAAACCGGCGATCCCCTGAACATCAAGCGTATCGGTCGCGCGGCGCACCAGATCCGGGTTGCTGTCCACCACCGTCACATCATTCAGCTCGCTGGACAGGTGACGGGCAATTTGCCAACCGACCTGACCTGCCCCGCAGATGATCACTTTCATTGCCGCAAGCCTCCTGCTCTTAGGCCTTTTCCTTGGCAGGTTGTCGCAGGCCCGTCAATCGGGGCCGCGATCACTCTTCTTCGCCGTCGTCGGTTTTGGTCGTCCCTTTGGCACCGATCCCCAAGGACTTCAGTTTTCTGTGCAGCGCACTGCGCTCCATCCCGACAAACTGCGCAGTCCGGCTGATGTTCCCGCCAAAGCGATTGATTTGGGTCAACAAGTATTCCCGTTCAAAGGCTTCGCGCGCCTCGCGCAACGGCAACGCGGCCAAGGCACCGGACAGAACCACGCGATCCTCGCCGCCAGTGTCCGGACTGTCAGAGCCAGAGACCTCGGCCGCCCCAATGGGCCCATCTCCGTCTCCCAAAATTAGAACACGCTCGATCAGGTTGCGCAGTTGGCGCACGTTCCCAGGCCAAATATGGGACTGTAGCACAGCAATAGCTTCATCGCTGAGCGTCCGCTTGGGCAGACCCTGCTGGCTGTGCAATTCCTCAATGAAGTAGGAAACGAGAAGGGGCAAATCCTCGCGGCGTTCGGACAAAGCAGGCACTGCGACAGGAACCACGTTCAAGCGGTGGTACAGCTCTTCGCGGAAGTGACCTGCGGAAATCTCGCCCTTCAGATCGCGCCCGGTCGAAGAAATCACGCGCAGATCGACGCGCACTTTGTCTGTGCCCCCAACCCGCTGGAAGGTCTGATCCACCAGAACGCGCAGCATCTTGGACTGGGTGCCCAAGGGCATGTCTGCCACTTCGTCCAGATAGAGCACGCCGCCGTCTGCTTGTTCGAGCATCCCCTTTTCCACACCGCGCTCGCCACTCTCGCGGCCGAACAACACCGTTTCCATCTGGTCAGGCTGGATCGACGCACAGCTGACCGTCACGAAAGGCGCCGTCGCGCGGTTTGAATTCTGGTGGATATAACGCGCCGCGACCTCTTTGCCGCTGCCCGCAGGACCGGTCAGCATGACCCGCCCGTTCGACCGCGTCACCTTGTCGAGCTGGCCCACGAGCCCGCGGAACGCCGCGCTTTCCCCCAGCATGACCAAGGGCTTTTGATCCACGCGCTTCAAGCTCTGGTTCTCGCGGCGCAGCAGGCTGGTTTCCATCGCGCGGCGGATCACCACCAACAACTGGTCGATGTTGAAGGGCTTTTCGATAAAGTCGTAGGCACCCTGCTTGATCGCAGCGACCGCGATCTCGATGTTTCCGTGCCCCGAGATGATCACCACGGGAATTCCCGGATTATCGCGTTTGACGACTTTCAAAATGTCGATGCCGTCCATCTGGCTGTCCTTGAGCCAGATATCGAGGATCATCAACGCCGGAGGCGCAGCGTTCAGCTGCTGCATGCATTCGTCCGAGGAACCGGCCAGACGCACGGCATAGCCCTCGTCCTCGAGAATATCTCCGATCAACTCGCGGATATCACGCTCGTCATCTACGATAAGAATGTCGCTCATCTTATTCAGAAGCCTCGTCTTTTTGTGGTTTTCCTTCCTCCAGAGGCAGCACAATTTCGGCGCGCGCGCCGCGGTGTGCTCCGGGAGAGAAGGCAGCAGCGTCTTCAAGGCTCAGAAGCCCGCCGTGTTCCTCGATTATCTTTTTCACGATGGGCAGGCCCAAGCCGGTGCCCTTGTCGCGGGTGGTCACATAGGGTTCGAACAGACGCGCCCGATCCTCGGGCAATCCGATCCCGTTGTCGGAAATCGTGATCCGTGCACGTCCGCCCTCGCATTTCATCGCCACTCTGATCTCTGGCGCAAAGTCACACCCTTCGCCTTTTTCCACTCTGGTTTCAATGGCTTCTCCGGCATTCTTGATCAAGTTGATCAGCGCCTGAGAGATCATCGTTTCATCGAGCAAAGAGGTCACGGGCTCTGCGGGGATGTTCGTTTTAAATTCGACGTCGGCCTGACCGATGTCCTGAAGCACGACAGCATCCCGCAGAATTTTTGTCAGATCGACGGGGCGGCGCTGGGGTTGCGGCATACGGGCGAATTTCGAAAACTCGTCGACAATGCGGCGCAGATCCTCGGTCTGGCGGACGATAACGTCGGTCAACTGCTCCAGCTTGTCCACATCCTCACCTGCGGCCTTCGCAAACTTGCGCCGGATGCGCTCGGCAGACAGGCGGATCGGGGTCAGAGGGTTCTTGATTTCATGGGCAATCCGGCGCGCCACATCCCCCCAAGCCGCCATCCGCTGGGCTGACACCAAATCGCTGACATCGTCAAAGGCGAGCACGTAGCCTTCGAGGAGCTCTTCGTGGTTCATGCGCGCCGACATCCGCACCAACAGCGTCTCGGTGCGGCCATCGCGGGTCAGACGAACCTGCTCTTGAACGCTGTCGCTGGGATCTTCGCTTAGGCGCTCGAAGACAGGCAAGAACTCCGGCGCAATCAGGCCCATCGGTTGCCCTTCCTCGTCACCTTCCAGCCCCAGCAAAGCCACCGCGGACCGGTTCGCCAAAGTGATCTTACCCTCGGTATCCAGCGCGACCACCGCAGAGGTCACCGAGCTGAGGATCGAGTCAAACAACCTACGGCGGCGTTCGATTTGGTCTGTATTGTCCAGCAAGGTATCGCGCTGCACCTTCAACTGGCGCGTCATCTGGTTGAAGTAGCGCCCCAGCATCGCGATCTCGTCATCGCCTTTTTCCTCGCGCACCTGAATGTTCAGGTCGCCAGACCCCACCCGCTGTGCTGCGCCTGCAAGCCGCCCGATCGGGCGTGCAAGCCGCTCTGCGAAATACAAGCCCAGCCAGATCGCCGCGAGGATCAGGATCAGCGCGAACCCAAGGTACAATAGCCCGAATTCGAACAAGAGCCGGCCCCGATCATTCTCGAGCTGCTGATAGAGCTTCACCGTCTGCTGCGTGTCATCCAGCAGACGCAGGATATCGCCGTCCACTTGGCGACTGACATAAAGGAAACGATCAATGAAACCGGGCAGATCAACCAGCGCACGGAATTCGTCGCGATCCCAATCTTTGATGATCTCGATCCCGTTGTCCCGCGCTGCCTGAATTTGCTCGACCGACGGCATTTCGTAGTTGAACAGATAGGACCCGTCGCCACGGGCTTTGATCTCTCCGCCCGAGTTGATCACAAAAGCTTCGGTCAACCCGCGCTGGATTTTACCCTGCCCCTCGGCCAGAAAGCGGCGCACGTCCCCGTCCGTCAGATAGCCCGCGACGCGGCGATTTACCTCGAGGTAGCTGGCCAGAACGCGCGCATCTTCGGACAAGTCTTGCCGATGCTCTTGCTCATAGGCCTGCGCCGCAGCGAGCGAAGTCCCAAGCACCCGTTGCACTCGGTCGGAAAACCAGCCTTCGAGGCCAAAGTTCACGGTGAGGGTGGCGAAAACGGCCACGCAAACCGTGGGCACCAGCGCCAGCATCACAAAAACGCCGGTCAAACGCAGGTGCAGACGTGATCCTGCGGACCGGGCACGGCGCGCGGCGATCATCTGGGCTACTCGCCCCAGCACAAGGGCCGCCACAAGCAGCACGTAGACGAAATCCGCTAGCAGGATACCGCGCAAATGCGCAGAAGACATCCCTTGGTCCAATGGCCCCAGCACAAGGAAAGTCGCCAACGCCAGCATCGGCCCGAGTATCACCAACCCGAGCGTCGCAATGTTTTGGAACTTTCGTTGGGCCCGCAACCGGTTGATGCGGTCCCAAGTCAGAGAGCGGCCAAGCCGCTGTGCCCCTGTTGCCACGGGTCTACCTCTAGTGATGGGGGCCAAAGCGGCCACCGACGCAATATCATGGTAGGATGGCAGGGGTGCGCCCCAAAAGCCATCCTACTGTTGCGTATTTACATCAACTTGCGGCGCCGTGTCACCTGAATATCGAGATCAGTGATCTTTTTCCGCAGGGTATTCCGGTTAATTCCCAGCAAATCCGCGCATTTGGCCTGATTTCCACCGGTCGCATCGAGCGCAATTTCGATCAGTGGCAGTTCGATCTCGTGCAAGATTCGCTGATAGAGGCCGGGCGGCGGGAGAACGCCGCCATGCAGATCGAAGTACCGACGCAGATGGCGCGCCACCGAAGCCGAAAGCTTTTCCTGAGGGGCGCCGCTCACCATGGGTTCGATGCTGGGCTGGTTACCAAGAACAGACTCAACTTCGGTCTGGGTGATGTTCGGCTCGCGCGAGGTGACCACAAGGCGCTTCATCGCGTTTTCCAGCTGCCGAACGTTGCCCGGCCAGCTATAGGCGCGCACCATCTTCTCGGCCTCTTCCGACAGTTGGCGTGCAGGAGCACCCTCTTGCTCGGACTTCATCAGGAAATGGGCGGCCAGCAGCGGGATGTCATCTACACGTTCCCGCAGCGCTGGCACCTGGATCGAAACACCGCCAAGGCGATAGAACAGATCCTGGCGGAACTCGCCGCTTTCCATGCGGTTGGTCAGGTCGGTCTGGCTGGTTGCCATGATCCGCGGCGCGTTGTCGGTCAAGCTGTCGAGCATGCGGACCACGCGGGCCTGTGCCTCTGCGCTCAGGTCACCCACTTCGTCGAACAAGAGCGAACCGCCGCGCGCTTTGGCCAGCGCCTGAGCCGGACCTTCAAGCGTTTCCAGATCGTTGGAGTTCACGGTCACGAACGGCAGAGTGCGACGATCGCTGAAGTCATGAATAGCCTTCGCAATCAGAGACTTACCAGAGCCACTTTCACCCGAAATCAGCACGGGCAGTTCGGTATTCATCACCCGCGCCACCAGACGATACAGCGCCTGCATCGCGGGGGTGCGGCCCACCAAAGGCAGTTCGTCGGGTCGCTCTGGCTCTTCGATCGCGCGGGGAGCGCTGCGGGCGCTGCTTTCCAAGGCACGCGCGGTGCGCTTCATCAGGTCCGGCAGGTCGAACGGTTTGGGCAGGTAGTCGTACGCTTTGGCCTCGGCTGCCTGAATGGCGGTCATGATGGTGTTCTGCGCCGAGATCACAATGACCGGCAGGTTCGGACGTTCTTCGCCAATCTTGGGCAGCATTTCTAGACCGTTGCCGTCGGGCATCATCACGTCGCTGATCACAACGTCGCCCTTACCCTCGCTGACCCAGCGCATCAGCGTGGTTAGCGAACTGGTGGCGTGGACTTTACAGCCTGCGCGAGTCAGGGCTTGGGTCAACACCGTGCGAATGGTGCGATCGTCATCAGCGACCAATACAGTTCCGTCCATAACCCGTTCTCCTTACTTCGAATTCTGCTCTTGGGCTGCCTTCATCTCTTGGCGCACAGCACGGGGCACCTGGGGCAGCGAAATGCGAAAAGTTGTTTTGCCGGGGACCGAATCCACCGAAATCCAGCCGTCATGTTCCGAGATAATCTTGCTGACCAAGGCCAGCCCCAGTCCAGTCCCGTTCTCCCGACCCGAGACGAAAGGATCGAACACATCGTCAGCGATTTCCGGCGGCAGACCGGGTCCGTCATCCTGAATCTCAATCTGCAGGGGCAGCGCCTTGCCGCCGCCGTCCTTGCGTCGCAGACGCAGGGAGTATTCGTAGTAGGTGCGCATCTTGATCGTGCCGCCCCCATTGCCCGCCGCTTGAGAGGCGTTCTTCAGCAGGTTCAGGATCACCTGAAGCAGTTGGTCCGCATCCACCCATGCTTCGGGCAGTGAGGGGTCGAAATCCTCGACAAAGGTCATGTTCGCGCCATAGCCAAGGATGGCCGAGCGGCGCGCTCGGTCCAGAATGTCGTGCAGGTTCACAGCCGCCAGCTTGGGCGGGCGTTGGTTGCCGAACTGTTCCACCTGATCCAAAAGGCCCGCGATGCGGCGGGTTTCCCCGACGATCAGGTCAGTCAGTTCTAAGTCCTGCTTGGGCAGGCTCATGGACAAGAGCTGAGCAGCGCCGGCGATTCCAGCCAAGGGGTTCTTGATCTCGTGCGCCAGCATCTGCGCCATACCGATGGCGGATTTGGCGGCGGACTTCACGGTCTGTCCTTGGGTGATCCGGCCCGCGAATTCACGGGTGGACAGCAGGAACAGGAATTTCCCCGGCGAGCCAATCAAGGGCGCGATCTGCAGCGTACACTGCAAGGGCGCGCGATCGCCCGTCCCGACGTCCACGTCGTTCACAATCAGGACCGAATTGTCTTTGCGGGCGCGGCCAAAGGCTTCTTCGATGGGCGCATCTACCGCCAGCACGTCAAACACCGGATAGCCGATCATCGAGCGGGTCGAGTGGTTCAGAAACCCCTCCGCCGCCGGATTCATGTCCGCGATCTTGTCGTTTTCGTCGATCAGCAGACCCGGAATGGGCAGCGAATTCCAAAGGGTATCAAGGGTCATGCCGCCTCTCCCATAGGGTTCAGCAGCGCCTCTTCCAGATGCTCGAAAACAGCGGACGGCTCTTTTGCCGTCAAGACCTGACGCCGTGTTGCGGCGTTCGTTTGTGCGTTGTCCATATACCAGCCTAGATGTTTGCGTGCGACCTTGAGCCCAAGCTCCACGCCATAGAAAGAAAGCATTTCGTCGTAATGTCCGGCGACCATCTCCAAGAGCGCTTGGCCCTCGGGGATTTCGGGCGCAGGGGTGCCGAACAGCGCGTGCGCCACTTCGGCCAGAATCCAAGGGCGCCCTTGGGCACCGCGTCCGATCATCACCCCGTCCGCGCCGGATTGGTCTAGCGCCATGCGCGCCGTGTCTGCGTCCACGATGTCGCCATTGGCCACGACCGGAATGCTGACCGCTTGTTTGACGTTCGCGATGGCGGCCCAATCGGCGGCGCCTTTGTAGAATTGGCATCGGGTGCGGCCATGGATGGTCATCATCTTGACGCCTGCCGTTTCGGCGCGCTGCGCCAGCTCTGCCGCGTTCAGGCAATCATCGTCCCAACCAAGGCGGCACTTCAGCGTCACCGGCACGTCCACGGCGCTCACCACGGCCTCGATAAGGGTCAAAGCATGATCCAGATCGCGCATCAGCGCCGAACCAGAATAGCCGTTCGTCACCTTCTTGGCGGGGCATCCCATGTTAATGTCGATCACGCGGGCACCGTCACCGGCCACGCGCTTGGCGGCTTCGGCCATCCAATAGGCGTCCTTGCCCGCGATCTGCACCGACGTACGATCCACACCGATGCCAAGCTCGGCTTTGGCCCGCACGCCCGGTTTTGACTGAATCATCTCTTGGCTGGCGACCATCTCGCTCACCACCAACCCCGCGCCAAAGCGCGACACCAGATTGCGGAAGGGCAAATCGGTGATCCCCGCCAAGGGGGCCAAGAGGACTGGAGGCTCGATCAAGAGGTTTGCCACGCGAATGGACAAATGATTAATCCTTGTGCAATTGATATTGTGTTATCCAGCACTCGCCTTTCTTTCAACGGCGAGGTGCTGATTTAGCGCCCACATTTAAGCTAACGCACATTTTTTAATCACAACTGAGGGGTAGATTGCCAGCGCTGTTTGTTCGGCCTATGCAGGGCAGGAATTACAGGACGAGGGCTATGACCACAGCAGCAGTCATTGTTGCCGCAGGCCGCGGCACCCGCGCTGGGGGCGATATTCCCAAGCAATGGCGGTCTTTGGGTACACGTTTGGTGGGCGAATACAGCGTCGCAACCCTGACCGCGCATCCCGATGTGGCCCATGTGGTTGTGGTGGTGCACCCTGACGATCTGGCGTTCGCGCAGGGGCTCGGTTGGACCTGCGTCACCGGCGGCGCGTCCCGTCGGGATTCGGTGGTGAACGGGCTAGAGGCTTTAGCGGACAAGGGCGTGACCAAGGTGCTGATCCACGACATCGCGCGCCCCGGCCTGACCGATCAGGTGATCGACGATGTGATCGCGGCGCTCGACACCCACCAAGGGGCCGCGCCCGCCCTGCCCGTCGTTGATGCGCTCTGGATCGGGGCGGACGGGAATGTGAACGGGACGCAGCCGCGGGACGGGCTATATCGCGCTCAGACGCCCCAAGGGTTTCACTATGATGCGATCCTGAACGCCCATCGCACCCACGGACAGGACGCCGCCGATGATGTCGAGGTCGCCCGCGCCGCGGGCATGACCGTCGCGATCACCGCAGGGTCCGAGGATAATTTCAAGATTACGCACCCGCAGGACTTTGCCCGCGCGGCGCGACTGTTGGAGACAGGTATGGATATCAGACTAGGCAATGGCTACGACGTGCACGCGTTTGAAGAGGGCGATCACGTCATCCTCTGCGGCGTGAAGGTGCCGCACACCAAGGCGCTTAAGGGCCATTCGGATGCAGACGTGGGCATGCACGCCATCACCGACGCGATCTACGGCGCGCTGGCCGAGGGCGACATCGGCCGCCACTTCCCCCCGTCAGACATGCAGTGGAAAGGCGCCGCATCCGAGATTTTCCTGAAGCACGCGGTGGATCTGGCGACCTCCAAAGGGTTCACCATCAGCAATGTCGACTGCACCTTGATCTGCGAACGCCCCAAGGTCGGCCCCCACGCGGACGCGATGATGGAGGCCCTGTCGGCGATCATGGGCATCGCCAAGGACCGCATCTCGGTCAAGGCAACCACCAGCGAACGTCTGGGATTCACGGGCCGCGAAGAGGGCATCGCCTCGATCGCCACAGCAACCTTGGTGAAGCTATGAGCAAGTTTATCGCAACCTTCTTTGGCGTCGGAAATCTGCCTAAGGCACCGGGCACATGGGGGTCACTGGCCGCCCTGCCCGTCGGCTATGTGCTGCATGAGACCATTGGTTTCTACGGGTTCGCCATTGCCACTGTGGCGGTGTTCATCATCGGCTGGTGGGCGACGGCTGCGGCGACCAAGGGCAGCGACAACCACGACCCAAGCGAGATCGTCATTGACGAAGTGGCGGGCCAGTGGATCGCCCTGCTGCCGGTGTCGCTCGGTGCGACCCATGCGGGCGCGGACATGCTGGCCCTGTGGCCGGGCTGGGTTGTGGCGTTCGTCGGTTTCCGCCTGTTTGACATCTGGAAGCCGGGGCCTGTGGGTTGGGCAGACCGCCGCGGCGACGCGCTTGGCGTGATGCTGGACGACGTTTTCGCAGGCCTGATCGCTGGAATCTGTGTTATGATCGGCGCAGGGATCAGCCACGGGTTGCTTGGCGTATGAGCTTGGCCGTTGAAATTCTGAATCGCTACAAGGCAGAGGGGCGCATGATCGCCACCGCCGAAAGCTGCACGGGCGGCATGGTTAGCGCCGCCCTGACCGACATCCCCGGCTCCAGCGCCGTGGTCGAGCGGGGCTATGTCACCTATACCAATCTGGCGAAGCAGCAGATGCTGGGGGTCAAAGCGGAAACGCTAGAGGCTGTTGGCGCTGTTTCCGAAGAGGTCGCGCGGGAAATGGCTACGGGCGCACTTGCGAACTCGGCGGCAAATGTGGCGGTCAGCATCACCGGCATCGCAGGCCCCGGCGGGTCAGAGCATAAACCCGAAGGGCGCGTGTGTTTCGGCATCGCCACCGACGGCGGCTACATCCACACCGAAACGATGGAGTTTGAAGCGTTGGGGCGCGACATGGTGCGCGCCGCCGCGCGGGATCACGCCTTGGCGCTGCTCTTGTCCGCCCCGTAAAGCGTGTTCGCGCGGTCCAGAAACGCGCGCACAATTCGTTGCATCGCCTCGTTGAACACAAGTCCGATGATCCGCTGAAGCATGGCGTTCTTGAATTCGAAATCCACAAAGAACGCCACTTCGCAGCCGCCCTCGACATCTTTGAACGACCAGTTGGACTTCATGTATTTGAAGGGGCCGTCCAGATATTCGGTATCGATCTGCCGCTTCTCGGGCCACAGGGTCACGCGGCTGCCGAACCGTTCGCGGAACACCTTGAAGCTGATGACCAAGTCCGCATCCATCACGGTCGCCTCACCCTCTTGGGTCGTCTGACGCACACGCGCCGCGGCACACCACGGCAGGAACTTGGGGTAGCTGTTCACATCCGCCACCAGATCATACATCTGCTGCGCGGTGTACGGCATAAAACGGTTTTCGGAATGGGTCGGCATAGCACCAAGGATTATTCGTGACAGTGGTGCAGCATTTCGTAGTATACGCCCGAAACTTCAAGGGGGATCTCCCGTGTCGCGTCCATATGTCATCGACGAAATGATCTCGGCCAAGGCCATTGCGGCCCGCATCGAAGAGCTGGCCAAGGAAATCACACAGGAATACGCGGACACCGAGCAGCTGGTTGTGATCGGCCTATTGCGCGGCAGTTTCGTGTTCATTGCGGACCTTGCCCGCGAGTTGGACCTTCCGGTCGAGGTCGACTTCATGGAGGTCAGTTCCTATGGGAACGAGATGGTAAGCTCGCGCGAAGTCCGCATCCTCAAGGACCTGCGCGGCCAGATCGAAGGGCGCGATGTTCTGGTGGTCGAGGATATTGTGGATACGGGGCATACGTTGTCCCATGTCATCTCTCTGCTGAAGTCACGCAAGCCCAAGCGTCTAAAAACAATCGCACTTCTGGACAAACCATCGCGACGCGAGGTGGATTTCGAAGCGGATTATATCGGCTTCGAGATCCCTGACGAATTCGTGGTCGGCTACGGGATCGACTACGCACAGCGGAACCGGAACCTTGGGTATATCGGCAAGGTCAGGTTCCCAGAATGAACCTATTTTGGCTGATCCGTATGTCCCAGTGGGTGCGGAACCCGCCCTCGCCCCAGCGAGTGAAGCTGGTGCTTGGCGTAATAGCACTCTGCTTGATTATTGTCGGGATCGAGTTTTTCTGGGGTTGGCCCGAGTGGCTGACCACAAATGGCAACCTGCGGGGCGGCGTGCCGCGCTTCTGACAATGACGTGAAGCCCGCACGGCAATAAAAAACGGGACGCAAAAGCGTCCCGTTTTTCGTCTTGGTGTGAAAGATCAGGCTTCCGCCAGTTTCTTCAGACGGTTCTCGCGCAGGCGCGCAAAGTCATCGCCCGCGTGGTAGCTGGAGCGTGTCAGCGGCGTGGCTGAAACCATCAGGAAGTTCTTGGCCCATGCGGCTTTCTCGTAGGCTGCGAACTCTTCAGGGGTCACAAAGCGGTCGACCTTGTGGTGCTTCGGCGTCGGCTGCAGGTACTGGCCGATGGTCAGGAAATCCACATCAGCGGCGCGCATGTCGTCCATGACCTGACGCACTTGTTCGTTCGTTTCACCAAGGCCGACCATGATGCCCGACTTGGTAAAGATGGTGGGATCGATCTCTTTGACCCGCTGGAGCAGACGCAACGAATGGAAGTAGCGCGCACCAGGCCGCACGGACGGATACTGGCCCGGCACGGTTTCGAGGTTGTGGTTAAACACATCAGGCTTAGCAGCCACGACGGTTTCCAGCACCGAAGGCGCACATTTCAGAAAGTCAGGCGTCAGAATTTCAATGGTGGTCTCGGGGCTGCGGTGGCGGACTGCGCGAATGGTCTGGGCAAAATGCTCTGCCCCGCCGTCATCCAGATCGTCACGGTCGACCGAGGTGATCACGACGTGCTTCAGGCCCAGTTTCTGCACCGCGTCGGCGACACGGCCCGGCTCGAACACGTCCAGCGCGTCGGGGCGACCGGTGGCGATGTTGCAGAACGAACAGCCGCGCGTACAGATGTCGCCCATGATCATCATGGTCGCGTGACCCTGGCTCCAGCACTCGCCGACGTTGGGGCAGCCCGCCTCTTCGCAAACGGTGACCAGCCCGTGGTCGCGCATGATTTTATGGGTCTCGCGGTATCCCTCGCTGGTGGGTGCCTTGACGCGGATCCACTCAGGCTTCTTGGGCTGAGCGTTGTCAGGGCGATGCGCCTTTTCGGGGTGGCGCTGGCTGGGGATCTTGAGGTCTCGCACGGGGTGACTCCAGACGGGGTTTTGTTGCGTTGTCCTACTTTAGTGCGCGTTTACCCAAAGTTCCAGTTCTGTGCGCGTGGTTTGCGTGCGGCGCATTGCGCGTTTGCACTGGAGGAATAGGTCACATGGCACGCTTGTTTTTAAGGCGATCCCCGCCAAACAAACGGGCATAACCTGCGGCTTTTGCGCCAGAATTGGCCGGAGACCAGAAATCGTGACTGGGGCCATTGCACCCGTTTTGGAACGATTCTATTTCTTGCTGCAGGCGCATCACTGCGTCGCAGCATTCCCTTCCCCACCTCTACGGAGAGTTCGACATGAAGCCTGGCATCCGTCTGCCCGAAGTCACCTTCCACACCCGCGTCCGCGACGAAGCTGTTGGCGGTCCCAACCCCTTCCGCTGGGAAGACAAGACCACCGCTGACTACTTTGCTGGCAAGCGCGTGATCCTGTTCTCGCTGCCTGGCGCGTTCACCCCCACCTGCTCGACCTACCAACTGCCCGGTTTCGAAGAGAACTTTGCCAAGTTCCAGGAACTGGGTGTCGACGAGATCTACTGCATGTCCGTGAATGACAGCTTTGTCATGAACAAGTGGGCCCAGATGCAAGAGATCAAGAACGTCAAAGTCATCCCCGATGGCTCGGGCGAATTTACCCGCAAGATCGGCATGCTGGTCGCCAAAGAGAATCTTGGCTTTGGCATGCGCTCGTGGCGCTACGCGGCTGTCGTCAAAGACGGCGTTGTCGAAGCATGGTTCGAAGAGCCCGGCCGTTGCGACAACTTCGGCGAGGATCCCTATGGCGAGAGCTCGCCCGAGACCCTGCTGGCCTATCTGGAAAACGCGTCGAAGCCCGTCGCTGCTGAGTAATCGGCTTTCCTAATTTAGAACGTTTGCGCCCTGCGCTCCGGATCGGAGCGCAGGGCGTTTGAGTATTTAAAGCAAAAAGAAGCCTAGAATGCTGTGCGGGCGTCTTGGACCAGTTCATTTCCCACGCGGGTTAGGATGTCGCCAAGCTCGGTGAACCAGCCGTCGTCGCCCGCTATATTGCGCCGCACGAGGCCGATTGTGCGGCTCGGTTCTGCGCCATGAAAGCGTGAGAGCGCCATGTCTGGGGCCGCGCGGCTTTCGGTAATGGCCGCGATTTCTGGCAGAAGTGTCAGGCCGAATCCTGCCGCCACCATTCTAGAGAGCGTCGCCAGAGAAGACGCCCCCATGTTGATCTGGTGATTGGAGCGGCCGCACACTTCGAGAGCTTGATCGGTCAGGCAATGGCCGTCTTCGAGAAGAAGAAGTTGGTCGGGGTCGAGAGAGACCGGCCGCAACTCTTCCTGATTTTGGCCAAGGGCGTTCAAACGCGCCTGTGACCCCGCGAGAAGAAACCGGTCTTCGAAGAGTGGGCGTTCGACCAGACCATTGACCTCGGCAGGCAGCGCGATCACGGCGGCATCAAGGTCCCCCTGCTGGATAGCCAGGAGCAAGCGTTCTGTTTTGGCCTCTTGGACCTGAACATCGAGGCTCAGATCCCGTGCCCTGAGTTCCCCCAAAGCCGTGGGAAGAAGATAAGGCGCAACAGTCGGGATCATGCCGATGTAGAGCTTGCCCGCCAAACCATCGCGCCACCGTGCCGAATGTTCTAGCATCCGCACCTTGGCGACGATGTCCCGCGCCTGATCCAGCGCCAATCGCCCGAAAGGTGTTAGCGTGACATCTCTGGCATGACGCTCCACCAAGGGCCCGCCGAGTGTGGCCTCCAGTTCTTTGATCTGAACCGAGAGTGCGGGCTGGCTGATGTTCACAATCGCCGCCGCCTGACCGAAGTGGCGGCGTTCAGCAAGGGCGATGAAGTATTCCAGCTGTCTAAGGGTAATTCTCATAGCTTCAGATTATCGCCATTCGCGACCGTCTGCCAGAGCAGCGCTGCGGGATGCGGCAATCAAGCCGTGCTCTGATCTTGCGATAGTGCCTAGGCGGTTTAAGCTGCTGATGCAGCCAGGAAAGGCCCCAGCATGCAAAGCACAGCCGACTCGCAAGAGAGCAAAGGGATCGCCCGGATGCGCGACTTCCTGAAGCAAATCGTCTTTGGGGGGAATGACGGCATCGTGACCACATTTGCCATCGTCGCGGGCTTTGCGGGCGCTCAGGCCGAAGGTACCGCGCAGATCGGTGGCATTGCTGTTCTAGTCTTCGGGCTCGCTAATCTGTTCGCGGATGCGGTGAGCATGGGACTTGGCGAATTTCTGTCTTTGCGGTCGCGCCATGCGATGTACCGAACGCGCCGAGGCAGCATCTCAGCAGATTTGCAGAACGAGGGGCAGCGCGCCACGATAGCGATCGAGCAATTTCTAACCGACCGCGGCGTTCCAGATGCCCGTGCGCGCGACATCGGCTCGGGACTATCCGAACATCCCGAAGTTCAGGCAGAGCTTGCGATGATGTTCGAGCACGGGATGACTGATCCTGACGGCGAGAGCCCGTGGAAAAGCGGTCTCGTGACTTTCGTGGCTTTTGTGATGTTCGGCGCCCTTCCCTTGCTGCCCTATTTGCTGGGGCAATCCGGCAAAGGGACGCTGGGGTGGTCTGTGGCCACCACACTCATCGCTCTGGTGGCCTTGGGACTGCTGCGCTGGCGTGTGACCGAAGATGCCGCCCCGCAGGCCATCGGAGAAACCGTTCTCGTGGGCGCCCTCTGTGCGGGGGTGGCATATGGTGTAGGTTGGTTGGTCGGCGGTTAACCGATCATCTGACCGCCAACGCTCTCGAACCGCTCGTAGTAACGCTTCAGACGAAAGAGTGCGATACGGAGGACAATTTTACCGGAACGCGCGGACCAACCGAGCTGTTTCTCGGCGTTTTCAAGCCCTTCGAGCATACAGCAACAGCGCAGAACCACATCGCCAAGGCCCGGACCCAGATCGCGTAGCGCCTCTGCCACGCGGCGTCGTGCCGCTGACGGGCTATAGCCCACCATATCGTCCCCTTGATACGGTGCCATGTTCGCGCCGGTCAGAATAGCCTGCCAGTTCTCACCTGTTTGCTGCCCCATTTGCGCCAACTCGAAATCTTCGCGAAGGCGCTCTCCGGCACGAACCAACATGTCCTCTAGGAAGGGCGTGCCATCCTTGTCCCTGCGCCGCGCTAAAACGGCGAGTGGTGTTTCGTAGCTGGTGAACCGCATACGGCGGCTGTCCTCTGCCTCGACACCACTCTGGACTCGGGCTGTGGGTTGCATCGAGAACGGCGTCTGGGCCTCGGCGAACCCGCTGGCGCGGTTTTCATCCTCGGCAATCATACGTTTTAGGGCTGCGCGGCCTTCGGCGGTGATGCGGTATTTGGAGATGCGGCCCGGATCGATACATTCGACCCAATCTTTCAGCGCAACAGCACGTGCAATGGCGCGATCGGTGACAGCGGTGTTCTTCGTCTCACCCGCGAAATTACGCACCACGACGGCTTTTTCCATGCCCTCGGCGACGGCCAGAACCGATCCCGGCTCTGCAAGGTGTCGGAGCAGGCGCTTGCCCTCGGTGCGGAGTGTGTCGGGATCGGGCTGGACGGAAGGCTGATAGCTGGCTTGGGACATGGCAGTGTCCTCCTGTTGATGTTGCACTGTCGCGCCGGACAGAGCATGGCCCAACTGCAAGAGCACTTCGTCAACCAGAGGATCCTCGCGCCGCGTTTCGACCTTTTGCACCTGACGCAAAACGGTAGAGGCATGACAGCCCGCCGCACGCGCCAGTTCGCGGATCGACAGCCCCTCTTCGGTGTGGGCCAGATAGCGCCTTGCGCCACTGGGCACCCATTGGGGCAGCGTATTTACCAGAGAGCCGGACGGACGCGACGACTGCATATCAAACCTCATTTTCTCGTCGGGAGCACAGGGCAACCTGGCTGCGGGATCATGGTTAACGTATGGGAACAGCTGTTACCGATGCGTTAAAAATCCTTTGCAAAAGCCATTTTTGTTTCCGCATTGAAAACAATGCCTAAGCCACCGTGCGCTGCTCCGTACGGTCACGCAACACCTCGGAAGTCGTGCTGTGATGATCTGCAAGAAAGCAAACGGAGAGCATTGAAATGATTGAACTCACGGCAGAATTGCAGAACCTGAAGCGACCAAAACTTCTGACAGCTGCCGCGAAGGCTGGAAGTTCAATGTATCACCGTGAGCGTCACTTGTCGCGCATTCTGGGACAGATCGCACCTGATTGTGCTCAGAAAATTCTCGGATTGTTGCTGATTCAGGAACAAGAGCTGGAAACCCAACGCAAAACGGGCAACGCGGAATATCGCGCTGCCCGTCATGTGGAAGTACTGATTGCCTTGCGATGCGAGGCCGCCAGCTGGCAAGCCTCGCAAGCAGAAGATCAGGTAAATGCGTCCGGCATGGAGGCTTTCTTTTCGGCCACATATGCGGCCAGTGCCTCGTTGATGGCGGGGTCAAGCGCGGGCTGCTGATAGTCCGACAGCATCTTCTTGACCTTGAGGCTCGCGAGCGTCTGGGTGTCGCGTGCGCCCTCTTCGTCCCACGTTTCGAACGGCTTGTAGTCCAGAACGTTGGTGCGCCAGAAGGCATCCTTGAAGTTCGCCTGAGTGTGGGCACAGCCCAGATAGTGACCACCAGGGCCAACTTCGCGGATCGCGTCCATCGCTTGGGCGTTCTCGTCGAACTTCACACCCTCGGCGATGCGGTGCAGAATACCAAGCTGGTCGGCGTCCATCACGAACTTCTCGTAGGACGACACCAGACCGCCTTCGAGCCAGCCGCACGAGTGCAGCATGAAGTTCACGCCACCGAGTAGAGCCGCGTTCAGCGTGTTCGCGGTTTCATAAGCCGCCTGCGCGTCGGGCAGTTTCGAACCGCAGAGGCTGCCGCCTGAGCGATACGGCAGGTTCAGACGGCGGGCCAACTGGCCAGCACCGTAGAGGATCAGGCTTGCTTCGGGGGTACCAAAGGTCGGAGCGCCGGAGTTCATGTCGATCGAGGACACAAAGGTTCCGAAAATTACCGGCGCGCCTTTGCGGATCAGCTGACTGTAAGCGATGCCGACCAGAACTTCGGCCAGAACCTGAGTCAGCGTACCAGCCACCGAAACTGGAGCCATCGCGCCGCCAACGATGAACGGCGAAATGATGCAGCCCTGACCGGCTTCGGCGTAAACTTCCAAAGCACCCATCATCACGTCGTCGAAAGTCATCGGCGAGTTGATGTTGATCAGCGAGGTCATGACCGCGTTGTTCTGGACGAAGTCTTTGCCGAACAGAATTTCCGACATCTCGACCGAGTCGCGGGCACGGCTCGGTTCGGTCACAGAGCCCATGTACGGCTTATCCGACAGGGTCATGTGCGCCATCAGCATGTCGAGGTGACGCTTGTTCACCGGCACGTCGGTCGGTTCGCAAACCGTGCCGCCCGAGTGGTGCAGCCACTTGGACATGTAGCCTAGTTTCACGAAGTTGCGAAAGTCTTCCATGGTCGCGTAGCGGCGGCCACCTTCGAGGTCGCGCACGAAGGGCGGGCCGTAGACCGGTGCCAGAACCAGACCTTTGCCGCCGATTTCGACGTTACGCTCGGGGTTGCGCGCGTGCTGGGTGTAGCTCGAGGGCGCGGTTTTGCACAACTCGCGAGCCAGACCACGGGGCAGACGGACACGCTCACCCTGAACGTCGGCACCGACTTCGCGCCAACGCTCGAGCGCCTTGGGGTTCTCGGGGAAGTTAACGCCGACCTCTTCGAGCAGGGTCTCGGCGTTGTATTCGATGATTTCCAGCGCTTCTTCAGTCAGAACCTCGAACACGGGGATATTGCGTTCGATAAACTTGGCGCATTCGATACGGACTGCGGTGCGTTCTGCCCGACGGGCTGCGCCGCCACCCCCACGTGCACGTTTGCGGGTCGCTGTCTCGGTCATTCGTGGAACCTCCAATTCGTGCGCAGATGCGCATGTTTGGACCAGTATATACCCTGCGTCACCGCCGCGGGGATTTGAGGTTTGCGTCCTCTCCGTCGCGAAAGCGACATTTGGCGATGGTGAACCGGGCAAAACACCATAACAACCCGCCCTGCTTCCCCTTGCCTAAAATGTGATCTCGCCCTAAGGGGTGGCCATGACACAGCATGAAGCCCTCCTCATCATCGACTTTGGCTCTCAGGTCACGCAGCTGATTGCGCGGCGCCTTCGCGAGCTGAACGTCTACTGCGAAATTCGCCCCTACCAGAATGTGACCGCGGAGAGCATCCGCGAGCTCGCGCCCAAGGCCGTCATCCTGTCCGGCGGCCCCGATAGCGTCACCCGCGAGGGCAGCCCCCGCGCACCTCAGGAACTGTTCGACATGGGACTGCCGGTCTTCGGCATCTGCTATGGTCAGCAGGTCATGATGGAGCAGTTGGGTGGCAAGGTCGAAGGCGGTCACCACGCCGAATACGGCCGTGCCTATGTGACCCCCGCCGAAGGCCACAAGCTGGACGGTATCTTTGCCGGTCTCTTCAGCGAAGAGAACAAAGAACAAGTCTGGATGAGCCACGGGGACCGCGTCACCAAGATCGCCCCTGGTTTCGAGATCGTCGCAACCTCGCCCAACGCCCCCTACGCCATGGTCGCAGACGAGGATCGCCAGTTCTACGCCGTCCAGTTCCACCCCGAGGTGCACCACACCCCGAACGGCAAAATCATGCTGGAGAACTTTGTTCGCAAAGCAGGCTTCACCGGCGACTGGACTATGGCCGCCTACCGCGAAGAAGCCATCAAGGCGATCCGCGAGCAGGTTGGCGACAAGCAGGTCATCTGTGGTCTGTCCGGCGGCGTTGACAGCTCGGTCACCGCGATCCTGCTACACGAAGCAATCGGCGACCAGCTGACCTGTGTATTTGTGGACCACGGCCTGCTGCGTCTGAACGAAGCCGAAGAAGTCGTCGCGATGTTCCGCGACAACTACAACATCAAGCTGATCCACGCGGACGAAGCCGACCTATTCATCGGCGCGCTCGAAGGCGTGTCGGACCCCGAGGTCAAGCGCAAGACCATCGGCAAGCTCTTCATCGACGTGTTCCAGAAACACGCCGACACCATCGAAGGCGCCGAGTTCCTTGCCCAAGGCACCCTGTACCCTGACGTGATCGAGTCGGTCTCGTTCTCGG
The DNA here is from genome assembly GCA_030433335.1 of Alphaproteobacteria bacterium. Taxonomy (GTDB): domain Bacteria; phylum Pseudomonadota; class Alphaproteobacteria; order Rhodobacterales; family Rhodobacteraceae; genus Donghicola. The sequence continues at coordinate 316,594 of JAUILL010000001.1, forward strand.
GCGGCCCTTCGGTCACCATCAAGTCGCACCATAACGTGGGCGGTCTGCCGGAAAAGATGGGCCTGAAACTGGTCGAGCCCCTGCGCGAGCTGTTCAAAGACGAAGTCCGCGCCCTTGGCCGCGAACTGGGTCTGCCCGCCAGCTTTATCGGTCGTCACCCCTTCCCCGGGCCGGGTCTGGCGATCCGCTGCCCCGGCGAGATCACCCGCGAAAAGCTGGAGATCCTGCGCAAGGCTGACGCCGTTTACATCGACCAGATCCGCAAGCACGGCCTGTACGATGACATCTGGCAAGCGTTCGTCGCCATCCTGCCTGTCCGCACCGTTGGTGTGATGGGCGACGGCCGCACCTATGACTACGCCTGCGCCCTGCGCGCTGTGACTTCGGTCGATGGTATGACTGCGGACTACTACCCCTTCACCCACGAGTTCCTTGGCGAAACGGCCACGCGGATCATCAATGAAGTTAAGGGCATCAACCGCTGCACCTACGACATCACCTCGAAGCCTCCGGGCACCATCGAGTGGGAATAACCCTGACAAAGCCGCCCCAAAAGGGCGGCTTTTTCTTTGCGCTCCCTCGAGGAAGCGCAGATTCTCTACAACGGGACTGCGCAACCCTGCAAAATTTTCGCTCAGCGAGAAAAGTATCACTGCAGTACAAAATTGAGCATTTTTTCGACACCTGCCAACCGGATTCAAATTGATAAATGTTCTTTCGGAAGATGCGTGCATTTCTGCAAAGGCAGGCAACACGCCTGGGAAAAGGCCACCAAATTGCGGCTCAATCGACAATCCCTCAATGCGAGCTTTGCAATACGTCCAACCTTAGCAAAAATATAAATATCAAAACTAAACTATTACCAGGAAACCAAAACAGACATAAGTTCGCACCCTGCGCGAAACATGTTGAAATCACTGCGAACACATTGAATAACTACGTCCATCGGCAAACTCCTGATTACAGCTAGGGGTGACCCCGATAAATATGAATACGCACGAAGGCATCGCGTAGTTTTTTACGAGTGCTTTTTTCTTTAGCTTTCTTTCGGAACGTCAGTCCGAATTAACAATGATTTTATCGATTTTACCCTGAGGATTACCCGTGAAACTCCCTGACGTAGAATTACCATCGAACCGGAAGTTCGGTTACTTTTTCACTTTTGTGTTTTTGGTTGTCGCTTGGCGTCTGTTCACAACAGGCTCGGCCGCGCTCGGGTATCTGAGTTTGATTGTTGCAGCGGTATTCCTGCTGGTCACATTGATCAAGGCAGACCTGCTGCTTCCCCTGAACAAGGGCTGGATGGCCATTGGTCTTGTCCTAGGCATGATCGTGAGCCCGATCGTTCTAGGTGTCATCTATTTTGGCCTCTTCACACCTGTTAGCCTCGCCATGAAGGCCGCTGGCCGCGACGAACTGGGCCTCAAGCTCAAGCGCACCGGCTCTCATTGGAAGATGCGCGAAGACGCTGCCGCCGCAGGTTCGTTCAAGAACCAATTCTAAAATTTACGAGATACGATTTACAAGGTTAGGAATTGAAATGGAATTCATCGGTGAACTCTTCACATTTCTAGGAGCCAAAAAGAAACTTTGGCTCATTCCGATTATCAGCATCATGTTTATTCTGGGCGGCCTGCTTATTCTTGCGCAGGGTTCTGTTGTCGCTCCGTTTATCTATACTCTCTTCTAATTCCATCGGAATTGAACCATGTACATTTTGGGTATTTCCGCGTTTTACCATGACAGCGCGGCCTGCCTGCTGAAAGATGGTGTTATCATCGCAGCGGCTCAAGAAGAACGCTTCACACGCAAGAAGCATGATCCCGGCTTCCCCCACGAAGCCATCAAATACTGCCTGCAAGAGGCCGGAATCACCGGAAAAGACGTCGACAACGTCGTCTTTTACGAAAAGCCTTTTGTCAAATTCGAGCGTCTGCTGGAAACTTACCTTGCTTTTGCCCCCAAGGGTTTCAAGAGCTTCCGGACGTCGATGCCTTTGTGGATCAAGGAAAAGCTGTTCCAGAAGTCAATGTTGACCAAAGAGTTGGAAGCAACCCTTGGCAAGGACGTCAAATGGCGGGACCGAATCTTGTTTTCGGAGCATCACCTGTCTCACGCAGCCAGTGCCTATTACCCCTCGCCGTTCGAAAGTGCGGCTGTCTTAACGCTGGACGGCGTGGGTGAATGGACGACAACCTCTTTGGCGATCGGCAAAGGAAAAGACCTCAAAGTGCTCCGGGAAATTCATTTCCCGCATTCTTTGGGTCTGCTCTATTCCGCGTTCACTTATTACACCGGCTTCAAAGTCAATTCCGGTGAATACAAGGTGATGGGTCTAGGGTCAGGACGCATTGATTTCCGTTGTGCTGCGTGATTCACGGCTCGGAAAACGGAGCGGTGACATGAGTGATCTATACTGGTTAAGCGATACGCAGATGGCCAAGCTTGAACCTTTTTTCC
>JAUILL010000020.1 GCA_030433335.1 Alphaproteobacteria bacterium
GCAATGGCCCGACCCGCTGCGCGAGATGAAAGCTCCGAGCGCCGGGCCATTGCCCACACCACCCAAACCAGCGAAAAACCCGCAGGCTCATATTGCCGTTGGATCAACGTTCAGTGGCAGGTCCGCGATTACTCCTGCCGCACGCAATCAGCGAAGTAGTACATCACACCATCGTCGCCGCGCTCCTGAACCAAGCCGTGGATATCTGTCTCGAAACCAGGGCACTCTCGGGCAAACTCGCGGTTGAATTTCAGGTATTCAACGATCTTGCGGTTAAAGACCTCACCCGGGATCAACAGCGGAATGCCCGGGGGGTAGGGCGTCACAAGTGAGGTTGTGATACGGCCCTCGAGCTCGTCGATCGGAACCCGCTCTGTCGTGCGGCGGGCGATGTGCGAATAGGCATCCGCTGGCGTCATCACTGGCTGCAGATCGCTAAGGTACATCTCAGTGGACAGGCGCGCCACATCGTATTTCGCGTAGAGCGCATGTACATGCTGACACATATCCCGTAGGCCCATCTGCTCCCAACGGGGTTGCTTGGCGCAGAACTCGGGCATGATCCGCCACATGGGCTGGTTCCGGTCAAAATCATCCTTGAACTGCTGAAGAGCCGCCACAAGGGTGTTCCAACGGCCTTTGGTGATGCCGATGGTGAACATGATAAAGAAGCTGTAGAGGCCTGTTTTCTCGACAACAACGCCGTGCTCTGCCAGATATTTCGAAACGATCGAGGCCGGAATACCTGTCTCTTCGAAGCGACCATCGAGGTTCAGACCAGGCGTGATAATCGTCGCTTTGATCGGGTCCAGCATGTTGAACCCGGGCGCCATATCGCCAAACCCATGCCAGCTGTCCTCACCGTCAGACGCGTTCACCCCTTCGGCATCGGTTTTCTTGAGCTCCCACGCTTTAGCCCGGCCCATACCTTCTTCGGCAAGTTCTTCGGGCCCCCAAACCTGGAACCACCATTCGTTCTCGCCAAACTCTTCGTCTACTTTCCGCATGGCACGGCGGAAATCGAGCGCTTCGTCGATGCTTTCCTCGACGAGCGCGGTTCCCCCCGGAGGTTCCATCATCGCGGCGGCGACGTCGCAGCTCGCAATGATCGAATATTGCGGCGAGGTGGACGTGTGCATCAGATAGGCTTCGTTGAACAGATGCCGATCCAGCTTGGTTTCTTCGGCGTCCTGCACCAGCACGTGGCTCGCCTGCGAGATGCCCGCAAGCAGCTTGTGCACAGATTGCGTTGCGTAGGTGACCGACTCTTTGGTCCGGCCCCGCTTGCGTCCCATGGCGTGATAAGTGCCGTAGAAGGGATGGAAAGCGGCGTGCGGCAACCAAGCCTCATCGAAATGCAGGTTCTCGACATAGCCGTCGAGCATGCCCTTGATCGTCTCTGTGTTATATAGAACGCCGTCATAGGTCGACTGCGTCAACGTCATGATCCGCGGCTTAACCGTTTCGGGATCAACGCCTTCGAGCAGCGGGTTCGCACGAATTTTCGCCTTGATGGTTTCGGGCTCGAATTCCGATTTCTGGATCGGGCCGATGATCCCCCAATGGTTGCGCGTCGGCTTCATAAACACGGGGATTGCACCCGTCATGATGATCGAATGGAGGATTGACTTGTGGCAGTTGCGGTCCACAACCACCACGTCACCGGGCGCAACGGTGTGATGCCAAACCATCTTGTTACTGGTCGAGGTACCGTTCGTCACAAAGAAACAATGATCGGCGTTGAAAATTCGTCCCGCGTTCCGCTCTGACGCGCCGATTGCACCGTTGTGGTCCAGCAACTGGCCCAATTCCTCGACCGCGTTGCAGACGTCGGCACGCAGCATGTTTTCGCCATAAAACTGATGGTACATCTGGCCAATCGGCGATTTCAAAAAGGCGACACCGCCAGAGTGGCCGGGGCAGTGCCACGAATAAGACCCATCCTCCGCGTAATCCAGAAGCTCGCGGAAAAACGGAGGTTGGATGCCTTCGAGATAGCTCTTGGCTTCACGGATGATGTGGCGGGCAACGAACTCGGGCGTATCCTCGTACATGTGGATAAAGCCATGAAGTTCCTTCAGGATATCGTTCGGCAGGTGGCGAGATGTTTTGGTTTCGCCGTAGATATAGATCGGCACGTCTTCGTTCTTCCAGCGCACTTCCTCGATGAAGTTGCGAATGTTCAGGACCGCCGGGTCCAGATCAGGGCCCGGGGTGAATTCCTCGTCGTCGATCGACAGAACAAAGGCGCTGGCACGAGACTGTTGCTGCGCAAATTGTGACAGATCCCCATAGCTCGTGGCGCCGAGCACTTCGAAACCCTCTTCCTCGATGGCCGTCGCCAGCGCACGGATGGCAGAGCCAGACGAATTCTCGGAACGGAAATCTTCGTCAATGATAACGATGGGGAAACGAAATTTCATGGGAGTCTCCTACCGGCACGCAGAGGGCCGTGAATAGGGCGAAGCGAGAAGCCGCGCTGAATCAATATCCCTAAACTTGGGTTATTCTTGTTGTTTCGTTTTGCACTCACCCCGTCAAGGGGCCGCACACGTGAAAAGGGGTAGACCACAAAAGTGATCTACCCCAACAAACCTTAGGTCTGCGCGATTATGCGTATTCGCTCAGGAAAGAGTCCGCCTCTTTCTCGGCTTTCTCTTTGGTCCAGCCATACTTCTCCTGAAGCTTGCCGATCACCTTGTCGCGCTTGCCTTCCATTTCGGTAACTTCGTCATCTGTGAGGTCGCCCCACTTCTCTTTGGCGCTACCTTTAACCTGGTCCCATTTACCTTCGACAATATCCCAGTTCATCTCTCAAACTCCTTAAATACTTGATGTTTACACAACGTCGGAGTGAGAAAAGAGTTCCAACCGAACTGATCGATTTACTCTGTGACTTGCGCCCCGAGGGCGCGCAACTGCGCATCGACAAAGTCCGTTTCCGCCGCGCTGAGAATACGATGGCGGGGATATTCCGGTGCTGACCGGTCGTTTTTGACAGGCGCTTCCCAGCCATCCGTGGTTTCGAAAAACCGAAGTGCTCCGGCTTCGCCAAACTCTCTGAGATAGCCTTGGATCACTACATCCAGATAGCTCAACAGGATCGGATGCTGCAGGTCCGGAACCTCAAGCTTTTGTGGGACCGCGTAAATTGCGACTTCGATCTCGCGGGGGACGGCATGGGTGACCTGATCGGTGGCAGGCAAGCGATCATAGCCGGTTTCACGCGCATCCAGAGCTGCCCAATCCCCGTTGGGGACATGCGCGATCAAGCCCTCGATTTCTGTGCGGTCACACTGAACCGCCGTCAGAAAAGGGGCGGGATGCAGAGCGGTATGGCGCCACGTCCGGCGCCACCCGGATACCTTGGCGCGGTGCGCATCTTCGTAGACATGAGTGGTGCGGTTAACGAGGCTACCGTAGCCGAAAAAGAATGGATCTGCCATGAGCGCAGAAGTGGGGCTTTGTCATGCAAACGTCAACTCCCTCGGATGGCTGGTTGAGGCATCTTCTGTTTTCCCCCATGAACGGTCTTGAAGCGGCAGCGCACAAATCACATCTAAATTGCAGAATGTATATCGGAGGGCCAGATGGCACAGAATGACAGAGTGACATGTCTAGATTGCGGCACGCCCAATCGCGTCCCTCAGGAAAAATTGGGCGACAATCCGAAATGCGGAAAATGCGGAGGATGGCTCATCACCGGCAAGGTCGCAGAGATTGATCCGTCAATCTTGCAGAAGGCGTCGCAAGACACAGCTTTGCCGCTGGTGGTCGACTTCTGGGCCCCTTGGTGCGGTCCGTGTCGCGCAATGGCCCCGCAATTCGGAATGGCCGCAGAGAGGCTCAAGGGCGCGGCGCGGCTGGCAAAATTGAACACAGAACAACACCAGAGCGCGTCCGGCCGATACGGAATCCGTGGTATCCCTGCGATGATCGCGTTCCAGAACGGTCGAGAAGTCGGACGACAGGTCGGTGCGCTGCAAATGCCGGGCATTGTACAATTCGCGTCAAACCTCTCCACCAAGGCACGCTGATCAATCTTTGGCTCGCAGAACCCCTGCGGGCCGTGCCGCCAGGGGTCGCCAGGCAAAGGCCAAACCGGCCAGCAGATTGGCCGCGATCCCGCCAAGGATGATCAGAACCGCCGAGGACCAAATCACTTCGAAGCCCGTTTCCATAACGTAAGCGCTGACGCCCCAACCGGCTGCAATCCCTGCAACCAGCCCGACAACACCGGCGGCTGCGCCCATCAACATCGCCCTTAGCGCAAAACTCCGCAGGATCTGGCTGCGTGTGGCGCCAATGGTTTTCAGGATGGCAGCCTCGTAGGTGCGTCCTTTTTCGCCTGCGGCGGACGCCCCGATCAAAACCAGAAATCCGGTGAGCAAAGACATCCCAGCCCCGTACGAGGTCGCTGCTGCAATGCCCGACATCACCTCGGCAACACGGTTAATCGCGTCCCGCACACCTATGGCAGTGACGTTTGGATAGGCGTTGGATATGTCGCGCAAAATTTCACCTTCGGCCGCCTGTGAGGCATATACCGTGGCGATGTGGGTATGGGGGGCACCGGACAAAGCGGACGGGTTCATGGTCAGAACAAAACCGATGCCCGCAGTCGAAAAGTCGACGTCTCGAAAGCTGGTGATCGTTCCGGTGATGTCGCGCCCAAGAACGTTGACAGTCAGAGTATCACCGAGCACCAGCCCGATTTCTTCGGCCTCTTCTGCCGCAAACGAGATTTGCGGTTCGCCTGCATAGTCTTCAGGCCAGAACGCCCCAGCTGTGACTGTCGTACGGGAATCCGGCTTGGCCGCATAGGTGATCCCACGGTCGCCTCGGACGACCCAATGATCCGGCGCGACTTCCTTAGCGGGGGTTCCATTGATCTGGGTGATCACGCCCCGCAGCATAGGCGCGGTGTCCACGCGGCTCACGTCCGGATCGTTCGTCACGCGATCCAGAAAGCCTTCGAGCTGGTCCGGCTGGATATCCACAAAGAAATAGCTTGGCGCGACATCTGGCAGGTCCCGCGAAATCGCATTGCGCAAGTTGCCATCAATCTGACCCACCGCTGCCAGAACAGACAGCCCCAGCCCTAGGGACAAAATGACGGCCGAAGTTTCTTGTTGCGGTCCCCCAACAGCGGCGAACGCCCAACGCAAGGGGCCGTGTTGCCGCCGTCTGTGACTGCTCCAACGGGCCAAAGCGCGGGTTCCATAGGCCGCGAGGGTCAAAACGAGGAGCGCACCGGCGATACCAAGCGCCGTCCAGAGTGTCAGAGTAGCGGCGGCTGAAAACGCGACCGCGGCCCCCACCAAAGCAGTCAACAGAGCACCCGCCGCAACCACGTAGGGCCAACGCGGCAGAAGCTTCGCGCTGCCCATTGCGTCTCTGAACAGTGTCGCGGGCCGTACTTCCTCGGTCCGGGCGAGGGGCCAAAGCGTGAAGAGCAGCGCCGCCAGAACGCCGTACAAGGCGGCTTCGACCAAAGGCGTTGCGTAAACTGTGAAGACGGCCGGAACGGGCAGACTCTGCGCAATCAGCGGGGACAACAAAAGTGGCAAACCCGCCCCGAGGACGAGGCCGATGATGATGCCCGCCGCGCTCAGAATCGCGATCTGAATGAAATAGGTCAGAAAGATGGTTCGGCGGCTCGCGCCGAGTGTCCGCAAAGTCGCGATCACGCCCGTCTTGCCTGCGAGATAGGACCGGACCGCAGCAGACACGCCGACCCCGCCAACCGCGAGTCCCGACAAACCGACAATCACCAAAAAGGAGCTCAGTCGCTCCACAAACCGGGACACGCCCGGTGCGCCGTTACGGGAATCCCGCCACCGGATACCCGCGCCCGAGAATGTCTCTTCGGCCCTCGCGCGGCTCTCATCCAGATCGGTGCCTTCGGGCAAAAGCATGCGGTATTTGGTTTCGTAAATCGATCCCGCAGTGAGCAATCCCGATTGGGCCAAATCGCCAGAGCGGACAAGCGTTCGCGGACCCAACCCGAAACCTGCGCCGGCATCGTCGGGCTCGCGCGTCAGTTCTGCCATCAGGGCAAATGTCTGATCCCCAAGCTTAAATGTGTCGCCAATCGTCAGTCCAAGACGATCGATTAATGCAGGCGCCATAACCGCGCCGGGCAGGGTCTCTGTTCCGTCCAACGCCTGTGACAAGGGCATGTCCGGCGTCAGACGCACTTGGCCAAGCAGAGGATAGGCCGCATCGACAGCCTTCACTTGGGTCAGCCCGCGCTCGTCCGCCGCCACGGCCATGGACCTGAAATCGACAACTTCGGAAACACTATTGGCGATACCGTCAATCCAAGCACGTTCTTCCGGACTTGCGGCCCGATAGGTCAACTCGATCTCTGCGTCACCACCAAGCAGAGCCGCACCCTCTGACGCGATGCCTTGGTTGATCGCGCTGCGCACCGTCCCGACAGCGGCAATCGCCGCAACGCCAAGGGCGAGACAGGCGAGAAAGATATAGAACCCGCGCAGCCCTCCGCGCAGTTCACGAAGGGCGAATGTCAAAGGCAGTGCCAAATTCATGCAGCGGTCTCCGCCAGAGCAATACGCCCATCAATGAGCCGCAACTGGCGACTGCACCGCGCGGCCAAGTCCGGAGCGTGGGTGACCATAATCAGTGTCGCGCCATGTCGATCCCGAAGGTCAAAGAGCAGATTGATCACCGCTTCGCCATTGGCGCCGTCGAGGTTTCCGGTCGGTTCATCAGCGAGCAGAATTTTGGGCCGCGTTGCGACAGCGCGAGCCAGTGCAACACGCTGTTGTTCCCCGCCTGACATCTGGCCCGGATAATGGCCCGCCCGATGCCCAAGCCCGACTGCGGCAAGTTCTTCGGCCGCGCGGTCCATCGCTTCCGGTTCGCCCGCGAGTTCCAATGGCGTAGCCACATTTTCAAGCGCTGTCATGGTGGGGATCAGATGGAACGACTGAAAGACGACACCCATATGCTCTCGGCGGAAACGGGCGAGGCGGTCTTCGTTCATATCGGTCAAATCTTGACCCAAACAGGAAATAGACCCTCTAGATGCGCGCTCGAGCCCACCCAACAGCATCAACAAAGACGATTTCCCAGACCCCGATGGCCCAACGAGCGCGAGGGTTTCACCTTTTTCGACCTCGAGCGAGATCCCTTGCAGGATTGTGACCGGACCGGCATTGCCATCCAGCGTCAAACTCACATCTTTGAGGGATAGCACGGAGGTACTCATGTCGGCAAAAATCCTTTCAAGCATATCGGTTGGATATGGGGCCTTGCGCCGCAGCAGCAAGGTATGCGCCGCCGCGCTGACTGTTTTTCTGTGCACAAACACCTCGGCTTTGGCTGCAGAGGTCACAATTGTTGCACTCGGGGACAGCCTGACCCAAGGCTATGGATTGCCGCAAGGCGAAGGGTTTGTGCCGCAACTTCAGCAATGGCTGACAACCCAAGGCGCGGACGTCGAAGTCATGAATGCTGGGGTCTCTGGCGACACCACAGCAGGCGGCTTGTCGCGTGTGGACTGGACGCTCACCGATGACGTTGACGGGATGATCGTCACACTCGGCGGTAACGATTTACTGCGCGGCATCGATCCAGCGGTGAGCCGCGCAAACATCGAGGGCATCCTCAAGGCCGCTGAGGCCAAGGGCGTCGAAGTCCTGCTGGTCGGCATGACCGCGACGACCAACTACGGGACCGACTACAAGCAGAACTTCGAGGCCATCTATCCCGACCTGTCAGGGCAATACGGAACGCTCTATTACCCCAGCTTTTTCGCCGCGCTGACCCAGGCCGGCATCACAGCTGACGCAGTGCGGACCTACATGCAGGCCGACGGCATTCACCCCAACACTTTGGGCGTGGCAGAGATCGTCGCGGATATTGGCCCCAAGGTTTTGGAACTATCCGAAATCGCGCGATAATTACTCTTTGACCTTCGCGGCGATCGCGCCTCGGGCTTTACCAATTGCGATCCCCTGCGCGGTCCATGAGACCCCCGCACGCGCTATGCGTGTGTTGTCCCATGTGTCGAACAGCAAGGTGAACCCTTCGGCCGTGATTTCGGTGCAGCGGATGTTGAAACGCAGGTTCTCGGACTGAGAGCTGTCCATGCCGGACAATCCCGCAGACACAACGGGCGGCGCTGCAAATGGCTGATCAAAGGTGAAATCCCAACGCACCTGACGGGCGCCCTCACCGCTCCACATATATTCGTCGGTGTCGCAGTGGTTGAATAATTCGTCTTGGGCAGAGATCGCCTGGAACGCGCCAGGGATCATCGTGATCTGCTGAACAAATCTGGACGACGCAAGCATCGCAAACTCCGGAAAACTGATAACAATACGGAAACAAATTGCGCCAGTCTGGCGTTCTGTTCAACCCATGCAAAACCGGAGATGCTTCGCAGCACCTCCGGTTCGCATATTTTTGCCGAAATTGACGCGGATTAGCGCGTGAACTTCTTGTGCTTGATGCGCTTGGGCTCCAACGCATCGGGGCCGAGGCGGCGCTTCTTGTCTTCTTCGTAGTCTTCGAAGTTGCCTTCGAACCATTCAACGTGGGCTTCGCCTTCGAACGCCAGAATGTGGGTACAGATACGGTCGAGGAAGAAACGGTCGTGCGAGATGACAACCGCACAGCCCGCGAAATCGACCAGCGCATCTTCGAGCGCACGCAGGGTTTCCACGTCCAAGTCGTTGGTCGGTTCGTCGAGCAGCAGCACGTTGCCGCCCTCTTTCAGCAGACGGGCCATGTGGACGCGGTTGCGTTCACCACCCGAGAGCAGGCCGACTTTCTTCTGCTGATCACCGCCCTTGAAGTTAAAGGACGAACAATACGCGCGGCTGTTCACCGAGGCATCGCCAAGCTCGATCAGTTCCGCGCCACCCGAGATAGCTTCCCACACGGTGTCGTCGGCGTTCAGATCATCACGCGACTGGTCCACATAGGACAGCTTCACGGTGTCACCGTATTCAACCGAACCGCTGTCAGGCTGTTCCTGACCGGTCAGCATCTTGAACAGGGTCGATTTACCGGCGCCGTTGGGGCCGATCACACCGACAATGCCACCCGGCGGCAGCGAGAAGTCCAAACCTTCGACCAGCAGCTTGTCGCCGTAGGCTTTTTGCAGGTTCTCGACCTCGATAACCTTGGAACCCAGACGGGGGCCATTCGGGATAACAATCTGTGCCTTGCCGACCTTTTCACGCTCGGACTGGCTGGCCATTTCGTTATAGGCCGCAATACGGGCTTTGGATTTCGCCTGACGGGCTTTCTGACCCTGACGCATCCATTCAAGTTCGCGTTCCAGCGTCTTTTGCTTGGCTTTGTCTTCGCGCGCTTCGTGCTCCAGACGCTTGGCTTTCTGTTCCAGCCATGCCGAGTAGTTCCCCTCGTAGGGAATGCCGCGGCCTCGGTCGAGTTCTAGAATCCAGCCGGTGATGTCATCGAGGAAGTAACGGTCGTGGGTGACGCATAGGATGGTACCCTTGTAGTCGATCAGGTGCTGCTGCAGCCACGCGATGGTTTCCGCATCAAGGTGGTTGGTCGGTTCGTCGAGCAGCAGCATGTCGGGCGCTTCGAGCAGCAGTTTGCACAGCGCGACGCGGCGCTTTTCACCGCCGGACAGTTTCGAGACGTCCGCGTCATCGGGCGGGCAGCGCAGGGCTTCCATCGCGACGTCGATCTGGCTGTCCAGTTCCCACAGGTTTTCTGCGTCGATCTGGTCCTGCAGGACGGTCATCTCTTCCATCAGCTCGTCGGTGTAATCCTCGGCGATCTGCATAGCGATTTCGTTGAAACGGTCGATTTTGCCCTTCTTCTCGGCGACGGCGAGCATCACGTTCTCACGAACGGTCAGCGACTCGTCGAGCTGTGGCTCCTGGGGCAGGTAGCCAACGCGCGCGCCTTCGGCTGCCCATGCCTCGCCGGAGAAATCCTTGTCGATGCCAGCCATGATGCGCAGCAGGGTCGATTTACCGGCACCGTTGACACCGACAACACCGATTTTCACGCCGGGCAGGAACGAGAGGCGGATGTTTTCAAAGCACTTCTTGCCACCGGGATAGGACTTGGACACGCCGTCCATGTGGTAGACGTATTGATAGGATGCCATGGGCTTCCGCTCCTTGCAGGTAATCTGGGTTTGGGGCGGAGTCATATCCAAGGGGCCGCGCAGGAGCAATCAAAGAAAGGCAGTTTGCCTGTTCAATTCGATTTCTCTTTCGGGAGCTTCCTCACGCAGCACATCCGGCTTGCCTTGACACCCAACCGCAGGCTCGGGTTTATGAGCAGGTTTGTTGACGGAAGCGCGCATGCCATACAATTTGCCTTATGTTGCACCCGGTCAGGTGGTCGGATTGCTAGGTGGGTCATTCGACCCTCCGCATCAGGGGCATGTGCAGATCACGCGCGAAGCCATCAAGCGGTTCGCACTGGATCAGGTCTGGTGGCTCGTCAGCCCCGGGAATCCGCTCAAAGCACGCGGACCTGCGCCCATCGCAGACCGGCTGACTGCTGCAAAAACCCTGATGACGCATCCCCGCGTCCACATCACAGACGTCGAGGCCCGCATCGGAACCCGCTACACGGCCCAAACGCTAGAACAACTGCAACGGCTCATGCCTCATGTGCGCTTCGTCTGGCTCATGGGGGCGGATAATCTGGCGGGATTTCATCGCTGGGATCGATGGCATGACATCATGAAAATGGTCCCTGTTGGCGTTCTTGCCCGTCCCGGAGATCGCATGTCCGCACGCTTCAGCAAAGCTGCGCGCGTTTTTGACAGAGCCCGGATTGACGGCCGAGATAGCTTTGTTCTGGGACTGCAGCGTGCCCCGAGTTGGTGCTTTGCCGATATCCCGATGCGAAGTGAATCCTCGACTGCCGTTCGCAGATCGGGAGGCTGGCCCCAATAGGCCAGTCACATTTCCGTCGGTCAGATAAAATTCACAAGGCAAGCCTCAGTTAAGACTTGTTCGCCTAAACGGCCTGCGGCTTAGTACAGCCATGGTACACGCTGTTTCTCGTCGCTTCTTTCTCAGCGCTCTTGGCGCAACCGCCCTGCAGAGCGCAACTGCAGACGCGGCCGGTCTAGTTCAGTCCTTGCGTCCGCAGGTTCGGCCCACAGTCAGCGGCACCAAAGCCGCGATGCCCGCGGCAGATGCTTTGCTCACGCAGTCCGGCGTCTCAGGGCAGATCATCTATGCAGTGGCTGATGCGCGGACCGGACAGATCCTCGAGGCGAGGGACATCGCTGGCGGCTTACCCCCTGCAAGTGTTACCAAATCGGTCACCGCCATTTATGCCCTAGAAACTTTGGGCCCTGCCTATCGGTTCCACACCCGCATTCTGGCAGTAGGAACGGTCTCGGGCGGAGTCGTAAACGGGGATCTTGTGCTGGCAGGCGGCGGCGATCCGACCCTTGATACAGACGGCCTTGCGGATATGGCGCGTCAACTGAAAGACGCTGGCATTCGCGAAGTGCGCGGGCAATTTCTGGTTTATGGCGGAGCACTGCCTTTTGAGTCCGAGATCGATAGCGATCAACCAGATTATGCGGGCTATAATCCGACGATTTCCGGCCTGAACCTGAATTTCAACCGGGTACATTTCGAGTGGCGCCGTGGCGGTCAAGGCTACGCGCTGACGATGGATGCCCGTTCAGAGAATTACCGCCCCGACGTGACGATGGCCAAAATCAGCGTCGCAAAACGGGATTTGCCGGTCTTTACCTACAAAGACCTCGGGTCCGCAGACGGCTGGACTGTCGCGAGCGGCGCTCTTGGTAATGGGGGGGCACGCTGGCTGCCCGTTCGCAAGCCAGAGCTCTATGCTGGGGAGGTTCTGCAAACCTTTGCGCGCAGTCAGGGGATCGCTTTGCCTGCGCCAAAAGTGACACGCACGGCCCCGCGTGGCAGCGTTGTCGCGCAGCGCAGCAGTGCTCCATTGCAAGAGGTCATACGGGACTGTTTGAAATACTCGACCAACCTGACCGCTGAGGTCGTCGGGTTGACCGCGAGCATGAAGCGCAGCGGGCAGGTCAGCTCTTTGCGGGCATCCGCGCGCCTGATGACAGCGTGGGCACAGGCACGGCTTGGCATGAAGGGATGCCAGTTCGTGGATCACTCAGGTCTTGGCGATAAATCTCGCGTGACGGCCTCGACATTGGCGCAGGCTTATTCCGGCGTGATCCATAAAGGCCTCTTACCCCAGCTCATGAAATCTGTGGTGATCCCCGACGCCAAGGGGAAGCCAATCCCTACATCAATCCTGAATGTGCACGCGAAAACGGGAACATTGAATTTTGCCAGCGGCTTAGGTGGATACATCCGCACGGCAAAGGGCCGTGACCTGACGTTTGCAATCTTCTCGGCCGATCTGCCCAAACGGGCCAGCCTCACAGAAAACCAGAAAGAGCGCCCGCCCGGTGGGCAGGCGTGGAACCGGCGTGCGCGCGACCTGCAAAAGGCGCTGATCCGGCGTTGGGGCAGCGTCTACGACGGCTGATCACTCGGTCATATGGCGGGCACGGGCGCCACGCTCAATCGCAGCGGCATGCAGGCGATCGATATTCAACTCGTAGCGCATCTCTTCGAGCAGACGCAGTTCTGTCTCGTAGAGGTGCCCATCTGCCGCCGCCACATCGCAGGCCAGAGCGTAGGCTGTTTCGTTCAGCTTTTCCGGCAGCGCTTCGCGGATCAGGCCGAACAGGGCGTCTAAACCATCCTCTTGCTGGAACAGCTCGAACACCAACTGGGTGATGCGCGGAATGCGGTCGGTGTCATATTCGGCAAAGACCGGTAACATATTGACCGAATTCTGGATTTCCACCAGTTCGGCAGTGCGCATGTCTTCGTCCGAGGCCGAAATCGCCACCATGGTCGCCACGAGGGCGTCCTGAGCGCTGATGATGTGCTGGACTTCTTCGGTCACGTTCTTTCCTTTCAAATACGGCCTTGTTTCCAGAGAATATTGACGCCTGAGCCCCCTCGCAATAGGGAGGGCACAAATGCGCGCGACTATGACGCGCTGTTGATGGAGTTACGGAAAATGTCTGATCTGCGCGAAGCCGCGATGCGTTCGAAAGCCTGGCCCTTTGAAGAAGCGCGCCGGCTGCTGAAACGCTATGAGAAGGCGCCGCCGGAGAAGGGCTATGTTCTGTTCGAAACCGGCTACGGCCCCTCGGGGCTGCCGCACATCGGCACCTTTGGCGAGGTCGCTCGGACCACGATGATCCGCCGCGCATTCGAGCTGATCAGCGACATCCCGACCCGTCTGATCTGTTTCTCGGACGACATGGACGGCATGCGCAAGGTGCCCGAGAATGTTCCGAACCAAGAGCTACTTCACGCAAACATTCAGAAGCCGCTGACCGCCGTTCCGGACCCGTTCGAAGAGTTCGACAGCTTTGGCGCGCACAACAACGCGATGCTGCGCCGCTTCCTCGACACCTTTGGCTTCGAGTATGAATTCTATTCGGCGACCGAGTTCTACAAGTCGGGCCAGTTTGACGAAATCCTGCTACGTGCTGCAGAAAAGTACGATGATCTGATGAAGATCATGCTGAAGTCCCTGCGCGAAGAGCGTGCGGCGACATACTCGATTTTCCTGCCGA
The DNA here is from genome assembly GCA_030433335.1 of Alphaproteobacteria bacterium. Classification (GTDB taxonomy): domain Bacteria; phylum Pseudomonadota; class Alphaproteobacteria; order Rhodobacterales; family Rhodobacteraceae; genus Donghicola. Next base: position 13,625 of record JAUILL010000020.1, read on the forward strand.
TCCACCCCGAAACCGGCCGCGTTCTGTACGTTCCCATGAAGAACGTGGATGCCGTGAATGGCACCATCACCTTCGACGATGAAGACGGCAAAGAGTGGACTCTGCCCGTGACGGGCGGCAATGTGAAGCTGCAGTGGAAGCCCGATTTCGGCGCCCGTTGGGCCGCGCTGGACGTTGATTTCGAGATGTACGGCAAGGACCACAGCACCAACACGCCGATCTACGACGGCATCTGCCGGACCCTTGGTGTGCGTCCGCCCGAGCACTTCACATATGAGCTGTTCCTTGACCAGAACGGCGAAAAAATTTCGAAGTCCAAAGGCAACGGTCTGTCGATCGACGAATGGCTGACCTATGCCTCGACCGAGAGCCTATCGTACTTCATGTACCAAAAGCCCAAGACCGCAAAGCGTATGCACTTTGACGTGATCCCCAAGGCGATGGACGAGTATCATCAGCAACTGCGCGCCTACGTGGATCAGGACGCTGACAAGCGGGTGAACAACCCCGTTTACCACATCCATGGCGGCGACGTGCCCGAGTCGAAAATGGTTGTTCCGTTCTCAATGCTGCTGAACCTCGCGTCGGCAGCCGGTGCGCAGGACAAAGAAACCATGTGGGGCTTTATCCGCCGCTATGCGCCTGACGCGACTGCGGAAACCCATCCTGATCTGGATGCGGCTGCCGGTTTTGCGGTTCGCTATTACAATGACTTCGTGAAGCCCACGAAGACCTTCCGCGCACCCGATGAACAAGAGCGTGCAGCGCTTGAAGATCTGCTGGGTCGCCTGAAGTCGTACGAAGGTGCGAACGACGCCGAAGAGCTGCAGAGCCTCGTGTTCGCGGTTGGCAAAGAGCACAACTTCGAGAACCTGCGCGACTGGTTCAAGGCGATCTACGAAGTGCTGCTGGGTCAGAGCCAAGGCCCCCGTTTCGGCGGCTTTATCGCTCTGTACGGCCTGAACGAGACCGTTTCTTTGATCGAACAGGGCCTCGCGGGCGATCTTGGCTAGTACTGGCTGAAACCAAATGGCGCGCTACCTCGTCTCTTAGAGGAGAGGAGGCGTGCCATGAAAACACTCACGCTTGCGGCGGCACTCTGGCTGGGACTGGCCATGGGTGCGGTCGCGCAATCAAACGATATCCGTCAAACCATCCGCAGCCAATTGGACGCATTCAAGTCCGACGATTTTGCGACGGCGTATGATTACGCCAGCCCCACCATCAAAAACGTGTTCCGTAATCCCGAAATGTTCGGCCACATGGTCCAGCATGGCTATCCCATGGTCTGGCGACCGGGCGCGGTTGTGTTTCTTGATCTCGAGGAGCGGGAGGGGCGCCAGTTCCAACCGGTCATAATCGAAGACCGGTCGGGCAAAGTGCACGTTCTTGAATACAAAATGATCGAGATCGACGGGCAATGGCAGATCGACGGCGTTCGATTGCTTGACAGCGACGGAGCGATTGCCTGACCCCGAGCGTACGGTCATCCAACATCCGGTTAAGGCGGCATTGATAGTTCCCTACTCCGATGCGTGCGAGATGCGCGCCCTGCGGAAAAAGGGAAAACCCATGACGATTGCCTATACCGATCCGGACGAACTGATGCCTGTTGCTTTCGCCGAGGGACTGTCGAACTGGTCATCCGGCGATGGCCTGAGCGGAAGCCAGACATTGGAAGCGACCGGAGGCGTCTCTCTCATGTCCGGCGATGGCGACTTTGGTGCCTGCCTCGAGATCGTGAAAACCGCGAGCACCCAGCGTGTCCGCTGCATGATCCCGACAGAGATGGTGGCAGGGCGATATTTACGTGTCCGCATTCGCATTAAAGCCATTTCCGGCACGCTTCCGGGTGTCCGAGCGGCGGGCACCCCTATTGATGGCACAGGCGCTGCGATCAACGGTCTGACAAGCATTGGTCCCTCGAAAACGATCTCTGGCTATGGCGAGATCAAAGAAGTGTCTGGCATCGTCGGGACCGGCGCCCGAGACGGCGTCGACATGGTATGGGGTGTGGCCGCCGAAGGTGGGCATTTCGGCTTTGATCTTACTGGGGGCAATGGCGGTGTTGTGCGCATCGCCGATCTGATTATCGAAGATGTAACCGCTCTGTTTTTGCCGCAACTCATGGGCGCGGTGGATGTCCGAGACTTCGGCGCAGTAGGCGACGGTAGCACCGATGACAGCGCCGCCTTCGTCGCAGCGGACAATGCCGCCAAGGGCCGCGCCGTCTACGTCTCTCCAGGTGAATATTTCCTTGGCGAGAGCGTGACGATCGACAATCCCGTTCGTGTCGCTGGCACCGTCCAGATGCCCGCAGACGCGGTGCTTATCCTCCAGCGCGATCTCGATCTGCCCACCTATGCGGATATTTTCGGCTCCGAAAGCGATGGTCTTGCACGAGCCTTCCAAGCGCTTCTGAACAGTGGTACGCATGACTCTCTCGACCTATGCGGCCGCAGTGTGCAACTGTCAGAGCCTCTGGACATGTCCGCTGCAGTTCCCAATCGGGACAGCTACGCCACCCGCCGTGTTATCAAGAATGGGCAGGTCGAAGCCGCGAACTCATCGAATTGGGAGGATACTGTCGTCACATCCATTGCGACGTTTGACCCTGCAAACCCGTACTTCCTTGAGAGTGTCGCGAATGTCGCGAACATTCCCGTTGGCGCACTGGTCGAAGGCGTTGGTGTTGGTCGCGAAGTCTACGTCCGTGACGTCGACGTGGCCTCCAATACTGTCCGCCTGAACTGCCCTCTGTACGATGCTGAAGGCACTCAGAATTTTACCTTCCGCCGATACAAATATCTGCTGGATTTCAGTGGCTTCGGGAATTTGGCAAAGTTTGCGTTGTCGGATATCGAGTTCCGTTGCAATGGCCGGTCGAGCGGCCTGATGATCGCGCCTGCCGGGATCGGCCTTCATATCCGCGACTGTGTTTTCACGCGCCCGAAAAATCGCGCGCTGACGTCACCGGGCGAAGGCTGTCAGGGCATGATGGTGGATCGTTGTCAGTTCTTATCGGATGAAAGCCCGCTCACCGTGCCAGAGCGCATCAGTATCGCGATGAATGCCACGGGCAACGATGTGAAAATCCGTGACAACCGTTTTGTCCACTTCAAGCACAGCATCGTCTTGGCCGGTGCAGGCAACATGATCTCTGGCAATCACTGGTTCCAAGGGGACAGCGCCTCGAATGGCATTCGATCCGCCGGCCTGATCCTCAGCAAAACGAATTGCAAAACCACGATCACCGGCAACTACATCGACAACAACTACATTCTCTGGGCCAACGAGCACGATCAAGCGCCCGAACAGAGCGACGAATTCTCGTTTGGTGGTCTCACCATCAACGGCAACATCTTTACTGTCAACGATGTGTCAGAGGCCTTCCGTTTCTTCATTCTGCGCCCGCACGGAACTGGCCACTTCCTGAATGGTTTGACGATGGGGAACAACGTCTTCCGTGCTCTCAATGGCAATATCGATCGCGTCGAAGAGATCGATACGACCTATGCGGAATTGCTGCTAGACCGCAGCTATAACGTCATGGTCCAAGGCAACGTTTTTAACGCTGTGACCAATCAAATCCGCAATCCTTTGGTTCTAAAGGTAGATCAGAACACAGCGGCATCGGTTTGGACCGCAGAATGTGGGGAGTACCTTCCGTTCAAAGGTCGGGCGCGATCTGTTGAAAGCGTGATCCCCGAAGGCCCGCTGAAATCTTCGGGCGGAACCGTGACATGGGCGGCGTGCTATGCCGAACCCGAACAGGGCAGCAACGGCGATCGGGTCAAACTGTATTGGCCAAACGCCTTGAAAGGGCGTGTGACACTGACCACCCGCGTCGACGCCCCCCTGTAATCAATCCGCGAAAGCGCTGATCCTGTCCTGCCACTTGCGGGGCAGGGTCCCCATGTGTCGCTGTACCGCTTCGTACTGAGGCGCAAGCACTTGAAAGGCAGCTTTCTCCTGCTCAGGCGTCATTTTCAGTGACTTTCCTTCGTGGTGCCGCACAGACAAATCTGCCGGTACATAGTCCAATCCCGCGAAATCACAGAGCTTGCGAAGACCCTCTCCATCAAAAATATCTTCGTAGAACAGGGCGAGAAATTTACCCTCTGGCAAAGCGGGAGCTCGTTCAAGGACAGTCGCATAGTCCCCGCGCGCCCGCATCTCGGGCAGGTTTTCGTCAATCGCTGATTGTAACAGGTCAGCACACCGTTTATCGAACGATCCACCTTTTTTCGCTTTTTCTGCATTCATCCGGACATGACTCCAAAGTCGCGCAACCGGATCGCGCATAAGGTAGAGGAACCTGACATCCTCGCTTACCTTCATCATGCGCCTGTAAGTCTCTTGAGACTGAATTCCGTATGACGGCGTAATATCCGCAACGACGGGCTTGCCCGCTCGGCCGGCTTTTAGAAATGAAAAATAGGCGTGATCGCGGTCCCCGTCGTCATCCTCGTTCAGTACGAGTAGCCAATCCAGCGCGTCGTCAAAGCGCCTCCGCACGCGGTGACGCATAGCGCCCTTGGCCGTCTCGGCGCGTTGGCCCAATTCCTCGGCCTTGCGGCTGACCTTCTGGCGCTCTTTCTCCAACGCTGCCGGTTCCAGATTGTCGAAGTAATGCAGTTCTTTGCGCGATCTGACGTGGCATTGCGGATGTTCGGCCAAATAGTGATAGAGCCAAGTCGTTCCCGACTTGGTTGCCCCCAAACCGATCAAGACCGTGGGTTCCTTGCGCATGCTCCGTCCGTTCCACTTTTTGCGATATTGTATTGCAAAACGACAAACGGTCAAACGAGCTTACATTCTTTGAACCAGAAACGTCAGAAAGTTTGCCACAACAGGATGCCCAAGCGCATATTTCCCGCGCCCAAAGGTGCATTCGCGCTGATCAGAAAGTCCTGATTGTCCGAGAGTTTGACCCCAGCGACAGCCTCGACACGCCAAATCGCCTCGCCTTGGACAAAACTGCCCTGAAGTTGGCCGTACACTTTTGACCAGCCCGTCGGCGACACGCCCATCGTCACTTCCAGTTTGGTGACAGGGATGTCGCCAAGCCTTTGACTTCCGCCAACGGTCAACCAACCACCTTCCAGCAGATCCAGCCCGCGCCCCCATGACGCTCCGAGCCGCACGGCCGGCCCCGTCAGATCAAGACCGTAGGCCATGGTCATCGGATCAACGAGCACCAACCCTTCGGAGCCGGTCTCCATCCCAAAATCCAACGCCATACGCGAACCGCCCTCTAGCGCAAAGGATTTGCTCGCGAATAACGCGGCGTGACCGTGGAATTGCCAATTCCCATAGGTCTCTATCCCGACGGTCCAATCGTTGCCGATTCCGTGCTCGCCATAGAAGGATACAGCGGGGTCACCGTTCATGCCCATTGCAGTGAACGTCGTACCTTCGGCGCGCGGCCAAGGGCCCGCGTGCACCGCAGCCGTCATTGCAAAGAAGATCAGGATCGCCAGTCGCCACATGACCGCGAGGGTGGCGCGACAAGGTTAATTATCCGCTAACAAATTCGTCAAGTCGCGATGATTTGTGGGGCGCACGCATGCGCCCCTTCGCAAGTTCTGCGACTTTGCAGAGCGATGGATTTTCGGGCCAGAGGCGGCAAATTGCGCAGGCTTGGCCAGAAACTGCGCACAGCACATCGGTCTTGCTCCTGCACGTTCATACCTGTGTCACCGATCCGCCTACACTGACGGTGGCGCGTGCGTGAGTCCGGTATGGACGCAAATTTCCAGAGGTTGGGGCAGATGGTTAACATTTACGAACTTTTCAACGAAGGCGGAACGATTCAACCTGCACATGTGCAGCGTGACATGCTCCAAAAAATCTCAGGGGCGTTACATCTGGGCATGAAAGAGATGACTGCGACTGCGGAAACGGGCCGCATTCAATCCACCGCGCTAGAACGGCACAGCCAGCGCATGATGGCCGAACACTCCGAGCGCGCGCGGGGCCAACTGGCAGACCTGTCCAACCTGATCGAGCGTCTCGCTGCCGTCTCTGCACCGGACCATTTAACAGAGGAATGGGCGCAATACCTGCGAGATGCGACAGAGCGGGCCGTTCTGGCCACTGACATCCTGCGCAAACGTGCGGATATGTTCCTTGCACACGAGGCCGCAGGATGCCCGCCGGTTCTGATCTATGACTACGAACTGGTGATGGACGGCGCTGATCAGCCGATGCCCTCGAACTACATCCTGCTCAAGATCATACCGCCAGAGGGACAAGAGACCCACGACTGGAAACGTCCCTACATCATTATCGACCCCAGAGCGGGCCACGGCCCCGGCATTGGCGGCTTCAAATCGGACAGCCAAGTGGGCGTCGCTTTGGCAGACGGGCATCCGGTATATTTCGTCGCCTTTCGCAGAGAACCCGCCGAGGGACAGTACCTGTCTTATGTGACGCGCTCCGAAGCCGCCTTTGTGCGCGAGGTCATGCGCCGCCATCCTGACGCCGCCAAGCCAATCGTCACCGGCAACTGTCAGGGCGGTTGGGCGACCTTGCTCCTTGCGGCAACGAACCCTGATCTGACGGGTCCAATCGTGATCAATGGCGCACCGGTGGCCACGTGGTCCGGCACCGTTGGGGACAATCCAATGCGCTACAATGCTGGTGTCCTTGGCGGGACGTGGGTGCCCATGTTCCTGTCCGACCTCGGAGGCGGGATCTTTGACGGCGCGCATCTTGTGCAGAATTTCGAGATGCTGAACCCCTCGCGCACACTGTTCCGGAAGTACACCGACCTCTTTCGCGATGCCGACACCGCAGAGCCCGCCTTTATGGAGTTCGAACGCTGGTGGGGCGGGTTCTTTTTGCTGAACGAACCCGAGATCCGGTGGATCGTCGAGCAGCTTTTTGTCGGGAACCGTCTGGTGAAAAACGAAGCGCGGATCGAACCGGGGCGGCCCGTCGACCTCAAGGCGATCCGCGCACCCATCATCGTTTTTGCCAGCCACGGGGACAATATCACGCCACCCCAGCAGGCCTTGAACTGGATCGCGCAAACCTATGCGGACGAACAAGAAATCCGCATTCGCGGCCAACGGATCATCTACATGATCCACGAGAAAGTTGGCCATCTGGGCATTTTCGTCTCTTCCAAGATTGCGAAACGTGAACACACCGAAGTTGCCTCGACCCTGAAGACCATCGAAGCCCTCGCGCCCGGGCTCTACGAGATGACGATCGACGATATCGTCGAGCAAGACGGCAAAACCCATTTCGTCGTCGGGTTCAACGAACGCCGGGTTGCAGACATTCGTAGCCTTGGCGACACCCTGCAAGACGAGCGCCCCTTTGCCGCTGTCGCCCGCGCCTCCGAGGTTCAAGCGCAACTCTATGACGCGATCGTCCGCCCTGTGGTAAAATCGGTTGTCACGCAATCTGCAGCCGAAGCAAGCCGCGCCCTGCATCCCCAGCGCTTGTCCCGCGCGATTATGGCCTCGCGCAATCCGTGGATGCGCATGTTGCCCGCTGCCGCTGAACACGTGATCGAAAACCGCGCGAAAGCAGATGCGCAGAACCCGTTCCTTGCAGCCGAGGCGCTCTGGGTTCAGGGCGTAGAGCAGGCCATCGATCTTTGGCGCGACACCCGCGATATGATGACAGAAAACGCCTTTTTCGCCATGTGGGCGACGCCTTGGGGCCGCAGTTTCGGGGCAACGCACGAAACCCGCCGCACCCTGAAAAACGCTGATGAACTGCGCAGCCTGCCCGAAGTCACTCAGGCTCTCTACAACATCAGTCGCGGGGGCTTTGCCGAAGCGGTGATCCGGATGCTGATCCTATTGGCCGAGAACCGTAAAGGTGTCCGACGGGATCGGTTGGAGAGGGCCAGCCGCGTGTTGACCCAAGACGCCCCCTTTGTCGCGCTCGGCGCAGAGCGTCGCGCGATGATCATTCAAGAGCAGACGCTGATTGCCACCTTTGCACCTGAGCAAGCCATTGAAACTCTGCCCGACCTTCTGAGCAAAGACGAGGACCGCCAAAAAGCGCTGGAGGTGGTGCGTTACATCCCCGGAGCCATCGAAGAGATGTCTCCGCAGACCCTTCATTTGCTAGAGCGCTTTCACCAGGTTCTGGGGGAACCCGTGTTCACCTCCGATATCACTGAGGACCCTCTCGCTGAGAAACCTGCAGAGTTGGCCAATTCCTGAGCAGACATGCCGCGCATGCTTCGATCTTTGGGCGCAGCGCGCCTGACAGATTAGTGCGCCAAGTGCCCGCAGCCTATGCTGGGGGCACTGGAAACCAAACGGCAATAGGTCTTCCGATGGGCATCGGCATTATTGTTTTCACCTTGTGTCTTCTGATTTTTCTGGCGTTCCGAGGGGTCTCGATCCTGATCCTTGCCCCCGCGCTTGCGGTCTTTGCCGCGGCGCTGTCCGGTCTGCCTGTTCTGGCCAGCTACACTCAAATTTTCATGCCCAACACAGGTGCCTTTATCGTCACCTACTTCCCGCTCTTTCTGCTCGGCGCGGTATTTGGCAAGTTGATGGAGGATAGCGGTGCCGCCAAGAGTATCGGCGATTGGAGCGTGCACCGTTTGGGCGAACGACGCGCCATGATGGCGATTATTCTCAGCTGCGGGCTCCTGACTTATGGCGGCGTCTCGCTCTTTGTCGTCGCGTTTGCGGTCTATCCCTTGGCCGCCGCTGTGTTCCGCAAAGCTGATTTGCCTGCAAGATTGATACCCGGCACCATCGCTTTGGGATCATTTACGTTTACCATGACGGCCTTGCCCGGAACGCCCGCGATCCAGAATGCGATCCCCATGCCCTATTTCGGCACGACTGCCTTTGCTGCACCGGGGCTCGGTCTACTGGCCTCGGCGATCATGCTGGCGGTGGGGTACGGCTGGCTCCACTGGCGTGCTGACCACGCAGCCCACATCGGCGAAGGATACGCCCGCACTCTAGCAGAGGACCAGAACTGCGAGGGGAACGAGGGGCTGGACACACTGCCCAAATGCCCGCTTCCGTCGCTGCCATTCGCGATTGCTCCGATTGTCCTGGTGGTGGTCCTGAACCTGATCCTGTCCCGATACGTTTTCCCTCGCATGAACCTGAGCTATCTGGCCTCGGAGCAGTGGGGTGCCATAGCGCCAAGCGACATCATCGGCATTTGGGCGATCACCGTGTCGCTGAGCGCCGCTTGCCTGAGCATTTTTATTCTGAACCCCAGATGGGCTGCGACCTTGTTCCCGTCCTTGGGTGACGGCGCGGGCGCAGCTGTCATTCCGATCTTCAATACGGCATGTCTGGTCGGGTTCGGGGCGGTGATCGCCTCCTTGCCCGCATTCGAAACACTCCGCGAGTCCATCCTATCGATTGCCCCCGGCAACCCGCTGGTATCACTCTCGATTGCGGTGAATATCCTTGCGGGCATCACAGGCTCGGCCTCTGGCGGGATGAGCATCGCACTTGATACCCTCGGAGCCCGCTATCTGGAGCTTGGGACAGCCGCAGGGTTCGATCCCGCGGTGCTGCACAGAGTGACAGCCGTCGCGACCGGAGGCTTGGACGCCTTGCCGCACAACGGTGCGGTGGTCACCCTGCTTTCGATCTGTGGGATGAGCCACGCCAAGTCCTATCTCGACATTTTCGTGGTCGCACTGCTTGGCCCCTTGCTGGCATTGGCCGCCATTGTCCTTGTGGCGAGCCTTTAGTCCGCCGCCTCATTCAGGTTCTGATCGATGATCTTCTGCGCCAATGCCAAGAATTGCGCCTGCTCGCTTTCGCTTAGCCCCCGCAGGATGTCTGACTGCAAATCAACCACCGTCGGCAGAATCGCGTCGAACGCGGCGAGGCCCGTCGCCGTTGCGCTGACCTCTCTGGCGCGCCGGTCCTTGCGGCTGACTGTGCGCGACACAAACCCTTTCTGCTCGAGCCGGTCGATCACACCGCCAATGGTGGCTCGATCATAGGCGATGCGCGCCGCAACGCCCGCCTGATCAATTCCTGGCTCGGCCACAATCGCATCCAGCGCGGCAAATTGGACAGGCGTCAGGTCGTGCCCCGCGGCCTGCATGCGGGCTGCAAAGACCTGAGAAGAGATCTGATTCATCCGCCGGATCAAGTGCCCCGGCATTTTCTGCGCCTGCATTTCGCCTCTCCAGTCGCCATTAAAAGACTATAAAACAAGTAGTTCCATTAAGATGCGATGTACACATATTTTCTCTGGACAAACTAATAAGTATACATATCTTTTATGAGGACAGGAGATCGGGGAGGGATCCATGCAATTTTATCTGAACGGCTTTCGCGGCGGGAATCCGGACATCCAGAATGCAGCACCCAAGCAGCGGGACCGCAGCGCCTTTGCGCCCTTGCCGGATAAAGTGGATGTGCTGATTGCTGGCTGCGGCCCTGCAGGTCTGTGTCTGGCCGCCCAACTTGCTGCATTTCCCGAGATCAACACGATGATCGTCGAGCGCAAACCCGGCCCGCTGGAAAAAGGGCAGGCGGATGGGGTCAACACCCGCACCATGGAGATGTTTCAGGCCTTTGGCTTTGGCGAGACCGTCAAACGAGAAAGCTATTGGGTCAATCAGACGACGTTCTGGACACCGGACCCCGAAAACCCTGCCCAAATCCGCCGCGTCGGGCGCGTGCAGGATGTGCCAGATGACTCATCCGAGATGCCGCACACGCTGATCAACCAAGCGCGCATTCACGAACTTTTCCTCGAAGTGATGCGAAACGCCCCCACGCGGCTTGAGCCGGATTACGGATGGCAAGTGCAGAATGTGGTCGTGGACGCCGACGCGACAGAGTATCCGGTGACAGTCACGCTAGAAAACACCGGCGTCAACGCAGGAGACACACGCACCGTTCGGGCCAATTATGTGGTCGGTTGCGATGGCGCTCGGTCCCGCGTGCGGCAGGCGATCGGCGGCACGCTGCACGGGGATGCGGCACATCAGGCATGGGGCGTGATGGATATCCTTGCCAACACCGACTTTCCGGACGTGCGCCAGAAATGCCTGATTGCCTCGGCGACCGAAGGGAACATCCTGATCCTGCCGCGCGAGGGCGGTTACCTCTTCCGCATGTATGTCGAGTTGGACAAGCTGAACCCCGACGAGCGTGTCAGCAGCCGCAAGTTCACCTCTGCCGACATGATCGCGGCCGCAAACCGGATCATGCACCCCTACACAATCGACGTGAAGCAAATTGCGTGGTGGTCGATCTATGAAATCGGGCACCGCCTGACCGACCGCTTTGATGACGTACCCCAAGGATCTGACCAGTTGCCTCGCGTCTTTACAGCGGGCGATGCGTGCCACACCCATAGTCCCAAAGCGGGGCAGGGGATGAACGTTTCGATGCAAGACACCTTTAACCTTGGGTGGAAGCTGGTTCACGTGCTCCAAGGCCGTGCCGCGCCAGACTTGTTGCGCAGCTATTCTGCCGAACGCTGGGTCGAGGCAAAGCGTCTGATCGACACGGACCATCAATGGGCCAGAATTATGTCTGCGCCTCCGGGTCAGTCAGAGTTGGATGGCGCTGGGATGCCGCGCTTCCAAAAACAATTCATCGAGAACCTCGAATTCACTGGCGGGCTCGCTGTGCAATACGATCAGTCGGCTTTGATCGCTGCGCCTGACTATCAGCATCTTGCCAAGGGTTTGCCTGTCGGCCGCCGGTTCCATTCCGCGCCAGTGGTGCGCGTGGCTGACGCGATGCAGATGCAACTGGGGCACATCGCACAGGCCGACACGCGCTGGCGGCTCTACGCATTCGGGGCGAATGATGGGGGACAAACGCTCTTTGATCTGGCCAAATGGCTCGAGACCGACCCAGCGTCGCCGATCCTCCGCCATACCCGCGCAAGCGAGGACGCAGACTCGATCATCGATTTACGCGCAATCTTGCCTCAAACCTTTGACGCAATTGCAATCGAAGACCTGCCCCCACTCCTGCGCCCGCAAAAAGGGCGGTTCGGGCTGCAGGACTACGAAAAGGTTTTCTGCTTGGATCACAAAGGGCAGGGAAACATCTACGAGATGCGCGGCATCGACATGGATCAAGGCTGCATGGTCATCGTGCGTCCCGATCAATATGTGGCCCATATCCTACCGCTGAGTGCGACCGACGCACTCGCCGCCTTTTTCGAGGGGGTGCTTCTACCCGCCTGACACCAGTTCGATGCCTCCGCGGATCAAGAGGATCACCGACAGTGCGAAGAGCATGAGTTGGATCACCTTGAGATAGACGTGCTCGGACAACAGGCCGGTAACCCACCGGCCAACAAATGTCCCCAGAATGCCCGTCACCGCGAGCCCCGCGATCAGCATCCAGTTCAACCCGTCGAGCTGCCCGATTGACCAGTAGGCCGGCAGCTTGACGATGTTGCCGATGGCAAAACTGATCGCAACCGTGCCCGCAAATTGCAACTTGGGCAGGCGTTGAGGCAACAAATAGGCCTGTGACGGCGGCGCCCCGGAATGGGTGATAAAGCTGGCGATCCCGGTGAGGGTTCCCCAGAAAATACCGGGCAAAATACGCGCTTCCTCGGCTTCGGTCTGAGCGTGACGCAGCCATGTGCGCAGGCAATGCCACAACCCGATCGCGCCGGTAAAAATCAACAGAATAGACTCGGGCGTGTAGGGTGTGATCACAGTCGCAATCGCTACCCCCAGCAAGATCGAGGGTGTCAGGATCAAAAGGTTCCGCAGTGAAAAGCTCTTGCGGTACAACCAAACGCCGACCCAATCGGTGACAATATAGACAGGCAGCAAAGTCGCCGCGGCCGTCACCGGGTTCATAAACAGCGCCAGCATTGGAACCGCGATGGCGGCTGCAGATGCCAGCCCGCCCTTGGACGCGCCCACGATGAGGGCCGCAAAAATCAGAAGAAATGTATCAGTCATGGGAGTGCACTCGAAGGGGGATAATAGCCCTATCAGACCTCTTCTGCTTTGGGATCAGGCTCGGGCAACCAGCGCTTCGCTTCTGGCTGACCGTCATAGTCCATCGGGGCGGGCAATTGTTCGAACTCGATCAAAAGCCCCCATGGCGCCTGCCCGAATTGCCCCTTATTTCCCGGCCCTTCTTCTTGATCGCCCAAGTCGTAGGGCCCCTCGAGCAATGTTCCCCCCGCATCGGCAAAGGCTTGCGTTGCGGCTTCGATATCATCGACGGTGACGCTGAAATGGCTGATGCCGTAGTCCGAAATCCCTTGGTCGGGACGGCCACCGGGCCGATCAATTTCGAAAACTTCAACATTCGGCCCGTTCTGCAAACGCAGCATGGACACAGCCACAATCGCTGTCCCTTTCCGTAGCCCGTTTTTCGGACCCAGATCTTCGTGGGTCAGGGGTTCACGGCTCTTATCCGTGAGCGAGAACAGCACCTCGGCATCGAAGGCCGCCTTGAAAAAAGCGATCGCTTCTTCGTGGTTCGGTACTGTGATCCCGACATGCTCGATCCCGCGAATGGAGTCACGGGCAGAAGGGCTGGTCATAACAAATTCCTTTTCAAAGACTTATCCGTTCACCTAGCCCTCTTCCGGAGAAAGAAACCCCACGCAAATCCGCTATGTCCAATGAGCAGGACTTCGAGAGACCACTTTTTCTGTAGTAAATTTTGTTTCCCCCGAAGAGAATAGGTCGCAAAGCGCAGAGCCCGACCGACGGCTGACCCCACAACGACGCACAGAAAGAGCAGACCTTGGACAAGAAAACCGCAAGCGGCCCTCTGCGCCAGAACCCCCATGCTGTTCGCGAGCCGCGGGAAAAGAACCTCGAAGTTGCGATCGGGCGGCAGGTGCGGGACTTGCGCAAGCGTCAACGTCTGACCGGTGCGGATTTGGCGGGCATGACCGGACTGTCTGTCGGTATGCTTTCCAAGATCGAAAATGGCGTGATCTCGCCCTCGCTGAACACAATCTCGGCGCTGGCGCACGCGCTCAAAGTCCCTTTGGTGCAGTTGTTTTCCGGCTACGAAGAGACCCGCGGCTGCATGCACGTCAAAGCGGGCGAAGGCGCCGAAATCGAGCGTGAAGGCACACGCGCAGGGCACCAGTACAATCTGCTGGGACATATCGGCTCGAACAATTCCGGTGTGGTGGTTGAGCCGTATTTGATCACTTTGGACGAGAACTCCCATTTCCAGACCTTCCAACACGAGGGCATCGAGTTTCTCTACATTCTTGAGGGCAAGGTGAACTACCGCCACGGGGATCAGACCTACCTGCTGGAAGAGGGCGACTCGCTCTTCTTTGACTCGGATGCCCCCCATGGCCCCGAGGAAGTTGTCAGCGTTCCCCTGCGGTATTTGTCGATCATCACCTATCCGCAGACCCGCTGAGGCGCATAGCCTGCTTAATTTTTGCGCAAGGCATGTCCGGCACACAGAAATTTCCAGAAAAGCGATAAAGTTTCCTGTTGGGAAATTCCTTTTCCCGATAGTGATAGGGCCAAAGACGCAGGTTCGCGTCTTCTCTAAGTCACAAGGAGACCCCCATGTGCGGCATTGTTGGCCTATTCCTGAAAAAGGACGACCTGCGCCCCAAGCTGGGTGACATGCTGACCGATATGCTCATCACCATGACTGATCGTGGCCCAGACAGCGCGGGCATTGCGATCTACGGCGAAGAAGCAGAGGGCAGCACCAAGATCACCGTGCAGTCGGACACCCCTGAAATTGCATTTGCGGGACTGGAAGCCGCGCTGAACGAGGCGCTGGAGACCACCGCCGCCGTCAAAGCCGTCGACACCCACGCGGTCATCGTTCTGCCGGTCGAAAAGCAAGACGCGGCGATTTCTTTCCTCGAAGGAAAAGGTCTGCGGATCATGGGCGTCGGCACCTCAATGGAGATCTACAAAGAGGTTGGGTTGCCGCGCGAGGTCGCTGCCCGCTTTGGTCTGCGCGAGATGGGTGGTAGCCACGGGATCGGCCACACTCGCATGGCGACTGAATCTGCCGTCACCACCATGGGCGCGCACCCGTTTTCCACAGCCGATGACCAGTGCTTGGTGCATAATGGCTCCCTGTCGAACCATAACCAGATGCGCCGCAAACTGGCGAAAAAGGGCGTGTTCACCAAGTCAGAGAACGACACCGAAGTGGGCGCTGCCTATA
This sequence comes from Alphaproteobacteria bacterium, assembly GCA_030433335.1. Classification (GTDB taxonomy): domain Bacteria; phylum Pseudomonadota; class Alphaproteobacteria; order Rhodobacterales; family Rhodobacteraceae; genus Donghicola. The sequence goes on from JAUILL010000020.1 coordinate 28,744, forward strand.
TCAGTTCGCGCATCGCGGATGGCGCCTCGCTGGGTCAGGCGCTGGAAGGGACCATCGACGATCTGGACGGCTTCTTCACCTTTGTGACCGGCACCAAGAACGGCTTTGGCGTGGTCCGTGACCCCATCGCCTGCAAACCCGCCGTCATGGCCGAAACCGAAGACTACGTGGCCTTTGCTAGTGAATACCGCGCCTTTGCGGACCTGCCGGGCATCGAGGCCGCCAAAGTCTGGGAACCCGAACCCGCCACCGTCTACTTCTGGGAGCGTTGATCCGATGACCACTCTGGATATGTCCACCACCCCCCTGCGCGAGGTCAACGTGACCCTGCAAGAGGCTGCGAAATCCCAATCGAACAGCGCGTACGAGATCACCAATCCTCGCGGCAGTCACGCGGTCGCAGTGGGCCTTGATGGCCCGCTGTCGGTCACGATCAAAGGCTCGACCGGTTACTACTGCGCGGGCATGAACAAATCCGCGACCGTCCGCGTCGAAGGCTCCACCGGCCCAGGCGTTGCGGAAAACATGATGTCCGGCGAGGTCGTGATCGAAGGCGACGCGTCCCAGTATGCCGGCGCAACCGGTCACGGCGGCCTCTTGAACATCAAGGGGAATGCTTCGTCCCGCTGCGGCATCTCGATGAAGGGCATCGACATCGTCGTTCACGGCAATATCGGCCACATGTCCGCCTTCATGGCGCAAAAGGGCAACCTGGTTGTTCTGGGGGATGCAGGGGACGCGCTAGGGGACTCGCTGTACGAGGCGCGTCTTTTCGTGCGCGGCTCGGTGAAATCGCTCGGCGCGGACTGCATCGAAAAAGAAATGCGCCCCGAGCACATCGAAATCCTCAAGGACCTGCTGGCCAAGGCGGGTGCTGACGCCAAGCCCGAAGAGTTCAAGCGCTATGGCTCGGCCCGCAAGCTCTACAATTTCAACATCGACCACGCCGACGAATACTGAGGAGCGCGACATGGATAAGACACCCCAAACCGATCCGCGCCAGAGCTGGACGTTCTCGAACTCGGTCAACTCGGAAATCCGCCGTGCGGCTGCGACCGGCATCTATGACATCCGTGGTGGCGGCGCGAAACGCCGTGTGCCGCACTTTGATGACCTGCTGTTCCTTGGCGCGTCGATGTCGCGCTACCCACTCGAAGGGTATCGTGAGAAATGCGATACCTCGGTCACCCTCGGCACCCGTTTCGCCAAAAAGCCGATCGAGCTGAAAATCCCGATCACCATCGCGGGCATGTCGTTTGGCGCGCTATCCGGCCACGCCAAAGAGGCTCTGGGCCGCGGTGCGACCATGGCAGGCACGTCGACCACTACTGGCGACGGCGGCATGACCGAAGAGGAACGCGGCCACTCGGAAAAGCTGGTTTATCAGTATCTTCCCAGCCGCTATGGCATGAACCCTGACGATCTACGCCGCGCCGATGCGATCGAGATTGTCGTGGGGCAGGGCGCAAAACCGGGCGGGGGCGGCATGCTGCTGGGTCAGAAAATCACCGAGCGTGTCGCTGGCATGCGCGATCTGCCCGTGGGCATCGACCAGCGTTCGGCCTGCCGTCACCCCGACTGGACCGGACCTGATGATCTGGAGATCAAAATCCTAGAGATCCGCGAAATCACTGGCTGGGAAAAGCCGATCTACATCAAGATCGGTGGCGCGCGTCCCTACTATGACACCGCTCTGGCAGTCAAAGCAGGCGCAGATGTGGTCGTTCTGGACGGGATGCAAGGCGGTACTGCGGCGACCCAAGACGTGTTCATCGAACACGTTGGCCAGCCGACCTTGGCGTGTATCCGTCCCGCCGTTCAGGCGCTTCAGGATCTGGGAATGCACCGCGAAGTGCAGCTGGTCGTTTCTGGCGGCATGCGCTCTGGCGCGGACGTGGCCAAGGCGCTGGCTCTGGGGGCCGATGCGGTCGCCATCGGCACCGCGGCGTTGATCGCTCTGGGGGACAATGACCCCAAGTGGGAGGCAGAATATCAGGCGCTCGGCACCACCACTGGTGCCTATGACGACTGGCACGAGGGCCGCGATCCGGCGGGCATCACCACCCAAGACCCAGAGTTGATGAAGCGTCTGGACCCCACCGCTGCGGGCCGCCGTCTGCGCAACTACCTGAACGTGATGACGCTGGAATGCCAGACCATCGCCCGCGCTTGCGGCCACAACCACGTGCACAACCTCGAGCCAGAGGATCTGTGCGCCCTGACCATGGAAGCCGCCGCCATGGCGCAGGTTCCGCTGGCAGGCACCAACTGGTACCCCGGCAAACCCGGCTTCTAAGCGACGCGCCAGAGGGGTGCCCGCACCCCTCTGCAATCAACAGGGAAAAGGGATAAAAATATGAGTAAACTCGCAAAATTTGCCGAAGAGAACGGCGTTAAGTATTTCATGGTCTCCTATACCGACCTGTTCGGCGGCCAGCGCGCAAAATTGGTGCCCGCCAGCGCCATCGCGGACATGGAAGAGGACGGAGCAGGCTTTGCAGGCTTTGCCACATGGCTCGACCTGACACCTGCCCACCCCGATATGCTGGCGGTTCCGGATGCCGATGCCGTGATCCAACTTCCTTGGAAACCTGAGGTCGCATGGGTCCCCGCAGACTGCGTGATGGAAGGCGAGCCCGTTGACCAAGCCCCGCGCAACGTCCTGAAGAAGCTGATCGAAGAAGCCGCAAACGCGGGCCTGCGCGTCAAAACCGGCATCGAGGCGGAATTCTTTCTGCTGACGCCTGAGGGCGACAAAATCTCAGATCCCTTCGATACCGCCGAGAAGCCTTGCTACGATCAGCAGGCGGTCATGCGCCGCTACGACGTGATCGCGGAAATCTGCGACTACATGCTGGACCTCGGCTGGGGCCCCTATCAGAACGACCACGAGGACGCGAACGGACAGTTCGAAATGAACTGGGAGTTCGACGACGCACTGGTCACCGCCGACCGCCACTCCTTCTTCAAATTCATGGTGAAATCGGTCGCGGAAAAGCATGGCCTGCGCGCGACTTTCATGCCCAAACCGATCGAAGGCCTGACCGGCAACGGCTGCCACGCCCACATCTCGGTCTGGGACATGGACGGCAAGACCAACGCCTTTGCGGGCGACGCGGGCGGCCAGATCGGCGAGGTTGGCTTGTCCGAGCAGGGCGGCTTCTTCCTCGGCGGTATTATGAAGCACGCAGAGGCGCTGGCGGCGATCACCAACCCCACCGTGAACAGCTACAAGCGCATCAACGCCCCCCGCACGATGTCGGGCGCAACGTGGGCGCCGAACACAGTGACTTGGACTGGCAACAACCGCACGCACATGGTCCGCGTGCCTGGCCCCGGCCGGTTCGAACTGCGCCTGCCCGATGGCGCGGTGAACCCCTATCTGCTCCAAGCAGTGATCATCGCGGCGGGCCTGTCGGGGATCAATTCCAAAGCCAACCCCGGAAAGCGATGGGACATCGATATGTACGCCGAGGGCCACACTGTCACTGACGCGCCCAAACTGCCGCTCAACATGCTGGACGCGATCCGCGCGTTTGACGCGGACGAAGGGCTGAAGACTGCGTTGGGCAGCGCATTCTCTGCGTCTTACATCAAGATGAAACATCAGGAATGGAACGCGTTCGTCTCGCATTTCTCGGCATGGGAAAAGGACAACACGCTCGACATCTGATCCGATCAGGCATCCCGTCCGAGGTGTTTCCTCCTCGGATTTTCCCTGGGGTCCGGTGCTATGCCGGACCCTTTTTGCGTCTCAGGGCCGAGGGCGCTTCGCCATACACGCGCCGATAGGCGTCCGCGAAGTGCGCCTGTGTGGCAAAGCCAGTGATCTGCGCGACCTCGGTCAAAGGCATGCGGCTGGTTTGGATCAGATCACGCGCTGTTTCTAGCCGAATGCGCCGGTATTCCTCCATCATCGGGCGTCCGATTGCATCGTTGAACTGACGCTGCAACTGTCGGGCAGACAGCCCCGCCAAATCTGCCAGTTGCTGCTGACTGAGGGGATCTGCGATGTGGGATTCCATCATCTCCAAGGTCGCCAGAACGCTATCAGGCAGCACCCCATAGCGCGCCGCAATCGAAGACTGCTGCGGGGCGTCGGCCCCGCGCACATCGGTCTGGATAAACCAATCCGAAATCCGCTGCGCAAACCTCCTCCCGTGATCCCGCGCAATGATCGCGTGCATCATATCCAGCGGCGCAGAGCCCCCCGCGCAGGTGTACCGATCGCGGTCGATCACAAACAAGCGCCGCTCCAGCAGCCAAGTGCCTTCCATCGCGTTAAAATCATCGTAATGATGCCAATGAGCAGTGAAACGTCGGCCGGCCAGCAGGTCTGCCTTGGCCAGCAAGAGCGCTCCACCGGATATCCCGCCAAGGGCCACGCCAGCCCGTTCCACCTGACGGAGCCAAGCAAACAGGTTCGGGTCATTAATGCGCGCCGGATTGCCCCCAGCGACCACGAAAAGGATATCGTAGTCCGGCGAGACATCGCGGTAAAACGCAGTCTCGAACCGTGCCCCGATTGAAGATTGCGCCGTCTGGCCCGTCGTCGACAAAAGCGTCACGTCATAGGCCAACGAAGGCGCGAACATATTGGCAGCCCTCAAGGGCTCCAACGCCGCGGCAGTCGAAAGTAGCGCGAAATCATCGACGAGAAGAAACCCGAATTTTCGCAACTCCGCCTCCTGCGCTGGTACATCGCCACATGTCCTTTTTACGAACATGAATGTCCGAACCAAAGAAGTATTTCCGAAGACAAAGCAATAAAACTGAAGACGTACGAAGGAGAGAAAGTATGAAATTCTCTGGATTTAAGGTCTTCAAAGAAGCAGTGACCGGCCACAAGGGGTGGAAGCCTCTCTGGCGGAACCCCGAGCCAAAGAAGTCCTACGACATCATTATCGTCGGCGGCGGCGGGCACGGTCTGGCGACGGCCTACCATCTGGCCGCGACCTACGGGCTGAAGAACATCGCGGTTCTCGAGAAAAGCTGGCTCGGGTCGGGCAATATCGGCCGGAACACCACGATCATTCGCTCGAACTATTTGCTGCCGGGGAACCAGCCTTTCTACGAATTCTCGATGAAGCTGTGGGAGAGCCAAGAGCAGGACCTCAACTTCAACTCGATGGTCAGCCAGCGTTCGATCATCAACCTGTGCCATACGGATGCGCAGCGGGATGCCTATCGCCGCCGGGGCAACGCGATGCACCTGTCTGGCGCGGGCGGAACGCTGTTATCGCAGGCTGATCTGCGCGAGATGGTGCCTTTTCTCAACTTCGACAACGCACGGTTCCCGATCAAGGGCGCGCTGATGCAGAAGCGCGCAGGCACTGCCCGTCACGACGGCGTAGCTTGGGGTTATGCGCGTGCCGCAGATATGCGCGGCGTCGACCTGATCCAGAACTGCGAAGTCACGGGCTTCCGCATCGAAGATGGCAAGATGCTGGGGGTCGAGACCTCTTGTGGATACATCGGCTCCGAGAAGGTCGGTGTGGCCGTGGCGGGCTCATCCTCTCGCGTCATGTCGATGGCAGGGATGCGCTTGCCGATCGAGAGCCACGTCCTGCAAGCCTTTGTTTCTGAGGGGTTGAAGCCCACAATCCCGGGCGTGATCACCTTTGGCGCGGGGCACTTCTATGTCAGCCAGTCGGACAAGGGCGGGCTGGTCTTTGGCGGCGATATCGACGGCTACAACTCCTATGCGCAGCGCGGCAACCTGCCTGTGGTCGAGGACGTGGTCGAGGGAGGCATGGCCCTGATGCCTATGATTGGCCGCGCGCGTCTGCTGCGCAGTTGGGGCGGCATCATGGACATGTCCATGGATGGCTCGCCGATCATCGACCGCACCCACATCGACGGCCTCTATCTGAATGCGGGCTGGTGCTATGGCGGGTTTAAAGCGACGCCGGCCTCTGGCTACTGCTTTGCCCACCTCTTGGCCACGGACACCCCGCACGAAACCGCGACCGCCTATCGGCTGGACCGGTTCGCGCGGGGCTATGTCATCGACGAAAAGGGCGTTGGCGCCCAACCCAACCTGCACTGAGGCCGACTGATGCTGATCCCCCATCCCCTGCTTGGCCTGCGCGACGCACAAGAGTTCACCTATTATGGTGATGCCGCGCTGATGGACCGTCCCGATCCAAGCGCCGAGACCGCCGAAGCGGACTTCTGCGACTACGTTTTCCTGCGCGACAACCCTGCCGGTGTCCACCGCGAGCTGTGGTTCCACGAGCAAGGCGACCGCTCTTGGCTGGTAGTGACCCGCAACACAGTGACCCACGAAATCCTGAGCGCCGAGCTGGCCACCGACGTCAAATCCCGAGGTGCGAAATGACCCGTTTGACTGGCGGTCTGATCGACCGCTCGAAGCCCCTGCACTTTACCTTCAACGGGCAGGGCTACACCGGCTATGCAGGCGACACGCTGGCCTCAGCTCTGTTGGCCAATGGCGTGCAGCTGATGGGCCGTAGTTTTAAATATCACCGGCCACGCGGGGTCTTTTCCGCTGGCTCCGAAGAACCGAACGCCCTGATCACTCTGCGTGATGGGGCACGATCAGAACCGAACACCCGCGCCACTGTAGCCGAGCTCTACGACGGCCTGACCGCCAGATCACAGAACCACATTGGCCCGCTGGACCGCGATCTGCTGGCCATCAACGACCGCCTCGCGCCCTTCTTTGCCGCTGGTTTCTACTACAAGACCTTCATGTGGCCTCGCGCCTTCTGGGAAAAGCTATACGAACCCGCGATCCGCAAGGCCGCTGGTCTTGGCGAACTGTCGATGCTGCCCGACCCCGATGCCTATGACAAAGGCTTCCTGCACAGCGATGTGCTGGTCATCGGCGCGGGCGCTGCGGGCTTGACCGCCGCTCTGACCGCCGGACGGGCGGGAGCAAAAGTGATCCTCGCGGACGAGGATTACCAGCTCGGTGGGCGTTTGTTGGCCGAGAGCGACCTCTTGGACGATGCCCCTGCGTCGGATTGGGTCTCGCAGACTGTGGCAGAACTGGACAGCCTGCCCAATGTGCGGATTATGCCGCGCACCACGATCTTTGGGACTTATGATCACGGCATTTTCGGTGCAGTGGAGAAGGTTGCGGATCACTTGCCTGTGCCCGGTGATAAGGTTCGCCAAACCCTCTGGCGGATCACAGCCAAAACCTCGGTTCTTGCAGCTGGCGCGATTGAACGGCACATCCCCTTTGCAGACAACGACCGGCCCGGGATCATGCTGTCCGGCGCCGTCCGCGCCTATGCCAATCGTTGGGCGACCACGCCAACCGCAACAGCCAGCGACCCCATAGCGATCTTCACCAATGGCGATGACGGGCACCGCACCGCTCTCGACCTGATCGCCAAAGGCGCACCAATTTTGGGGGTTATCGACACCCGAGAGGACGCGCCGAAGTTCGGCGACTATCAGGTCTTCGCAGGCAGCACCGTGACCGGATCAAAGGGCCGCCTTGGCCTGACCAGCATCCAGATCACCCGCAACGGCCAAGGCTCATGGCACGACGTCGGCGCGCTGGCCGTCGCAGGTGGCTGGAACCCGAACGTGCACCTGTCCTCGCATCACCGCGGACGCCCTGTTTGGGACGAAAGCTTGATGGCCTTTGTGCCGAGCCCCAATGGCCCCAAAAGCATGCTCCCCGCGGGGGCGGCTGCGGGGCAGGTCGGCACCCAATCTGCGATGCAGGATGGTATGCGCGCAGCCCTCGCCGCGCTTTCCGAGATCGGGATCAACGGGGCAGAGATCACGCTCCCCAAAGCCGAGAACGCCCCCAGCACGCAAGAAGCCTTCTGGCACGTCCCAACCAAGAAACGCGCGTGGGTCGATTTCCAGAACGACGTCACGGTCAAAGACATCGCCCTTTCGCACAAAGAAAACATGCGTTCGGTCGAGCATCTGAAACGTTGGACCACCCTCGGCATGGCGACCGATCAGGGCAAAACCTCGAACATCTCGGCGCTGGCCGTGATGGCGGAACTCAGCGGCGCGACGATCCCCGAAACGGGCACGACGATCTTCCGTCCACCCTACACGGGCGTTTCACTGTCAGTCCTTGGGGGAGGCGACACAGGTCAGCATTTTCGGCCCACCCGCCTGACGCCGACGCACCATTGGGCCCAAGCCCAAGGCGCAGAATTTGTAGAAGTGGGTGCATGGATGCGCGCGCAGTATTTCCCACAGAGCGGTGAAACCCACTGGAGGGAGTCCGTTGATCGCGAAGTCTTAGCCGTCCGCTCGGCCGTGGGCCTGTGCGACGTCACGACTTTGGGCAAAATCGACGTTCAGGGTGCCGACGCAGGCGAATTTTTGAACCGCATCTATGCGAACATGATGGGCACGTTGAAGGTCGGCATGGTCCGCTATGGCCTCATGCTGCGCGAGGACGGTCACCTTTACGACGACGGAACCTGCGCCAGATTAGCCGAGGATCACTATGTGGTCACGACCACTACTGCGAATGCAGGCGCGGTCTACAGGAACATGGAATTTGCGCGCCAATGCCTCTGGCCTGAACTGGACGTGCAGGTGATCTCGACCACCGATGCTTGGGCGCAGATCGCTGTGGCAGGTCCCAAATCCCGCGAACTCCTAAGCCGTATCGCGGATGACTTCGACCTGTCGAACGAGGCCTTTCCGTTCATGGCCTGCGCTGACCTCACGATCTGCAACGGCCTCCGCGCACGTCTGTTCCGCATCTCGTTCTCAGGCGAATTGGCCTACGAGATCGCCGTGCCCGCCCGATATGGTCACGCCTTGATGGAGCGTCTGATGGAGCGCGGTGCTGATCTGTGGGTCACCCCCTACGGCACCGAAGCGCTTGCCGTCTTGCGGATCGAAAAGGGCCACGCCGCTGGTGCGGAATTAAACGGTCAAACAACGGCGGCGATGCTCGGACTTGGCAAAATGGTCTCAGCGAAAAAGGACTCCATCGGGGCCGTGATGTCCCGCCGAGAGGGCCTTGCCCAAGAGACGCGCCGGTTGGTCGGGTTGAAACCCGTCGATGGCACGCGGCAGGTCCCCGCCGGTTCGCATCTGTTTACCAAAGGGGCTGAACAATCCCTCTCCACCGATCAGGGATGGGTCACATCCTCCTGCTTCTCGCCGCATGTGGGCGGCTATATCGCGCTAGGCTATCTGGTCGATGGCGACACACGCCAAGGCGAGATCATCACCGCTGCCAACCCGCTCGAAGGACAGGAATTCGACGTCGAAGTCGTCTCGGCCCATTTTATTGACCCCGAAGGAGGGCGCCTCCGTGACTGATTTAACCCCGATCACTTCGCTTGGATCGCAGAGTGCGCAGCAAGTTTCCTATGGCGCTCTAACAATCGCTGAAGAGCCAGACCACGGGATCGCATCGCTGACCCTACGCAAGGGTCAGGATGCTCCGACAATCTTTGAGATGGCACTGCCAGAGGTAGGCAAAGTCGCACAAACAGGTCGAAATTTGGCGTTCTGGAGCGCTCCCAATCAATGGATGATCATGGGCGAAGGGCAAGGGACCACCGACTATGCCGCCATGATCAAGGCCGAAGCCCCAGCCGCGACAGTGACCGAGCAGACCGACGGCTTCGCGACCTTCTCGATCAAAGGAGAAGAGTCAAAACTGAAGCAGATGATGTCCAAACTGGTGAACCTGCCACCGGCGGCCTTCGCGGTTGGTTGCGCCGCCCGCACAGGGTTGGAGCACATGACGGTCTTTCTGGTGCGCGCAAATGAAACGGGTTTGCTCGTACTCGTTCCGCGCAGTTTTGCGGGATCCTTGTGGCACGCGCTTGAAACAGCGGCGCGGCGTCTGGCCTGATCGAAACGCAATCAGCGAAAATGTGATCATCTTCTGCTAGGCCAATCATGATCGTGGCGTGGGGCTGGCTCCCGTGCCATGATCAGGCATATTTTGAGGAATGCGCACATGACCTACATTACCGAGCAAGAAGAATTCTGGGCCGGCGATTTCGGAGCGAATTACATCGACCGGAACAACTCCGAGCAGCTTCTCTATTCGAAAGTGGCGCTTTGGACCAAAATGCTTGGAGCGGCCCATGGCGTGCAATCTATCACGGAATTCGGCTGCAATATCGGTTTAAACTTGGTCGCTCTGAGCCGCCTGAAACCTACTCTTACCTTGAGCGGATACGAAATTAACGAAACCGCCGCGAAAGAGGCCGCCGACACGGGCGTTGCGCAAATCTGTCAGGGCTCGATCCTCGAGGAGATCAAACAAGACCCTGTTGATCTGACCTTCACCGCGGGGGTGCTAATCCACATCAACCCCGATTACCTGAGCCGTGTTTACGACAATCTGGTCGCAAACAGCCGCAGGTATGTGCTGGTCGCCGAGTACTACAATCCCGCGCCAACGATGATCCGGTATCGCGGGCATGAAAACCGGCTCTTTAAACGCGATTTCGCTGGGGATCTGATCGACGGATACGGTCTGAAACTCGTGGACTACGGTTTTGCATACCGTCGGGACAATTGGGCCCCACAAGACGACATCACTTGGTTTCTTCTCGAAAAATAGCGCAAAACCAAAGAGTTTGCCCCTAGTTTCTCAGGGCGCTGTCTTGTTTGACTGCGCCCTTGTGACTCTACCTGACAAGTAGATTTTCGAAACCTAGGAACTTTTTATCCGATTTGCGTTTCAGGATGGAACCGAATCTGCAACTGCGTCGTTCTGATATAATAACAACAGAATATGAGGCAGTGATGTCAGCCCAGCCAGGTCTGCGCGTACTTATCGTTGAAGATGAGCCCATTGTTGCAATGGACCTGACCGATATGGTCGAAAGCTGGGGGCACTCTGTCGTTGGACCGGCCAATCGACCCTCTACTGGCACTGCTCTGGCACAGTCCGAGGCGATCGACTTTGCGGTTTTGGATGTGAACCTAGGACGAGGCCAGACCACCGAAAGCATCGCCGCTGCGCTGCGCGAGCGAAAAATCCCGTTTATCTTTCTGTCCGCCTACACTGCGTCATCGATTGAATATCGGCAGGACGAGGAGGTTCTGTCGAAACCGATTATCGAGAACCAGCTATTCGAATACTTGGTGCGTCAGGCCGAAAGTCGCCAGCCGCAAGACGAGCAGACCTAATTCTGCCATTTAGGTAAGAAAAAAGCGCCGCATGATCCATGCGGCGCTTTTTCTTTTCGTTTTCTTATCCTTACGGGATCAGACGCGCGATGATGGCATCCGCTGCTTCTTCCGCGCTCATCGCGGTGGTGTCGATGCGGATTTCGGCGTTGAACGGAGCCTCGTAGGGCGAGTCGATGCCAGTGAAGTTCTTCAGCTGACCCGAACGTGCCTTGGCGTACAGACCCTTCACGTCGCGCTGTTCTGCAACTTCGAGCGGGGTGTCGACAAAGACTTCGACGAACTCGCCAGGCTGCATCATTGCGCGGACCATGTCGCGTTCCGAACGGAAGGGCGAGATAAACGCGGTGATCACGATCAGACCCGCGTCAGTCATCAGCTTGGCCACTTCACCCACACGGCGGATGTTTTCGATCCGGTCCGCTTCGGTGAAGCCGAGGTCCTTGTTCAGACCGTGACGCACGTTGTCGCCGTCCAAGAGGAAGGTGTGGCGGTTCATGCGCGCCAGTTTCTTCTCGAGGATGTTGCCGATGGTCGACTTGCCCGAACCCGACAGACCGGTCAGCCAGACGACCGCGGGCTTCTGGTTCTTCATCGCAGCGTGGTCTTCACGAGCAATGTCAGTTGCCTGCCAGTGCACGTTGGTCGAACGGCGCAGAGCAAAATTGATCAGGCCAGCTGCAACAGTCGCGTTGGTGATCTTGTCGATCAGGATGAAGCCACCCAGTTCGCGGTTGTTGGTGTAGGCGTCAAACGGGATTTCGCGGTCCAGAGTGATGTTCGCCACGCCAATCGCGTTCAGGTCCAGCGTTTTCGCAGCCAGATGCTCTTGGGTGTTCACGTTCACTTCGTACTTGGGATGCTGAACGGTGGCCGACACGGTCTGGGTGCCGATCTTCATCCAGTACGCACGACCGGGGACCATTTCGTGCTCGTCCATCCAGACAATAGTGGACTCGAACTGGTCTGCGACTTCCAGAGGCGCCTGCGCTGCAACGATGACCTGACCGCGCGAACAGTCGATCTCGTCTTTCAGGGTCAGGGTGATGGACTCGCCTGCGACGGCCAGATCACGGTCGCCGTCGAAGTTGACAATACGTGCCACTTCCGAGGTTTTGCCCGACGGCAGAACGCGGACGGGATCGCCGGGGCGGATGGTGCCGGTCGCGACCAGACCCGCGAAGCCGCGGAAGTCGAGGTTCGGACGGTTGACCCACTGAACAGGCATCGAGAAGGGCTGTTCCTGCTCGACAGTGTTGCTGATCTCGACCTCTTCGAGGTGGGGCAGCAGCGCGGGGCCAGTGTACCAAGGCATGGTGTCGCTGTGCGCGGCGATGTTGTCACCGGCCAGACCCGAGATCGGGATCGCGACGAACTCTTCGATCCCGATGGTGCGGGCGAAGTTGGTGTAGTCTTCGATGATCGCGTCATAGGTGGCCTGATCGTAGTCGACGAGGTCCATCTTGTTGACGGCCAGAACCACGTTCTTGATGCCCAGAAGCTGCACGAGGTAGCTGTGACGACGGGTCTGGGTCAGAACGCCTTTGCGGGCGTCGATCAGAATGACAGCGAGGTCCGCAGTCGACGCGCCAGTCACCATGTTGCGGGTGTACTGCTCGTGACCGGGGGTGTCAGCGACGATGAACTTGCGCTTTTCGGTCGCGAAGAAGCGGTAGGCCACGTCGATGGTGATGCCTTGCTCGCGCTCGGCCGCCAGACCGTCGACCAGCAGAGCGAAGTCGATGTTGCCGCCCTGCGTACCAACGCGCTTGGAGTCGGCCTCCAGAGTGGCGAGCTGGTCTTCGAAGATCATCTTGCTATCGTACAGCAGGCGGCCGATCAGGGTCGATTTGCCGTCATCTACCGAACCACAGGTGATGAAACGCAGCATGGTTTTGTGCTGGTGCGCCTCAAGATACGCGTCGATGTCTTCGGCGATCAGGGCGTCTGTTTTGTAAATAGGATCAGTCATTTATAAATTCCGTACTGGCGTGAAGGGACCAAAGAAGCGGGGCTTAGAAGTAGCCTTCCTGCTTCTTTTTCTCCATCGAGGCGGCCTGATCGTGGTCGATCGCACGACCCTGACGTTCCGAGGTGGTGGTCAGGAGCATTTCCTGGATCACTTCGGGCAGGGTGGTTGCTTCGCTTTCGACAGCGCCGGTCAGCGGGTAGCAGCCCAGCGTACGGAAACGGACCGAACGCATTTGCGGGGTTTCGCCGTCTTTCAGCGGGAAGCGGTCGTCATCAACCATGATGATCAGGCCGTCACGCTCGACAGTCGGGCGGGGTGCCGAGAAGTACAGCGGCACGATTTCGATGCCCTCGAGGTGGATGTACTGCCAGATGTCCAGCTCGGTCCAGTTCGAGATCGGGAAGACGCGGACGCTTTCGCCTTTGGCTTTGCGCGCATTGTACAGGTGCCAGAGTTCGGGACGCTGGTTCTTGGGGTCCCAGCGGTGGTTGGCCGAGCGGAACGAGAACACACGCTCTTTTGCACGGGACTTCTCTTCGTCGCGGCGGGCGCCGCCAAAGGCGACGTCAAAGCCGTACTTATCCAGCGCCTGCTTCAGGCCTTCGGTCTTCCACATGTCGGTGTGCAGGGCACCGTGGTCGAAGGGGTTGATGCCGCGCTCGGCTGCTTCGGGGTTGCGATGGACGAGCAGTTCCATGCCCGCATCCTTGGCCGCCTTATTGCGCAGCTTGTACATCTCTTGGAACTTCCAAGTGGTGTCCACGTGCAGCAGCGGGAAGGGCGGGGGCGCAGGGTAAAACGCTTTCTTGGCGAGGTGCAGCATCACAGCGCTGTCCTTACCAACCGAATAGAGCATTACGGGGTTTTCGGCTTCGGCGACAACCTCGCGCAGAATGTGAATGCTTTCTGCTTCGAGGCGCTGAAGGTGCGTCAGGGTTTTCTGTGTCATACTCGAATCATCTCTTTAATCGCTGAAACAAGACTTAGCTTTGCAAACCTCTTGGCGAACCCCCCATATGGGGGGTAATGTGCTGCAATGCAGTATGTGGATGACCAAACCTCTTTGATTCAAAGCCTTTTTTCGGCAGGCACAGGCGCGGGATGGCAGGAATTCCTGACCCGCCTGCTGACTTTCACGCAGGCTGATGCTGCCATTTTGAGAGTCGAGCGCGCAAATGGGTCCGCTTCAGTCCACGCCGAAGGCGCGATGGTGTTCGACCTCAGGCCGCTGATTGCGGGGCTGCGCTACGATCGCGTGTACGGGCAAGAGGACCTGTCTTCGGGTACTCTTCCTGACCAGTTCTTTCGAATTCTACGCGTGAGGGCGGCGGCGGGCGGTCAGGCGACGTTGTGTATCTCGCGCGCTCCGCACAAGCGAGATTTTCGCAGTCCGGACCGCCAATTTCTGACAGCGGTCACCCCATACCTAGGGCAGGCCGTCTCCGCTTGGCAGGCGCAAATTGCGCAGAACCAACGGACACAACTCTGCGAAACCCTAAGCGCGGAACATGGAACTGGCTGGATCAAACTGGACCCGACTGGGCACATCCTCTCGATGTCCGAGAACGCCTCAGTCCTGCGGGCGTTCAAGAATATGCGGATCGCTGAAAAGGGCAGGTTAGAGTTCACAGATCCGGAACTCGCTTTGAAATTCAGGACCGCATTCGGAGAGTGCAGCGGCGGCGGAGCGCAGCACTACGCCATCTTCGCCCCGGAGATTGAGACCGAGGTGACGCTGATCCGCGACACGTCCGACCTTGAGCCGCAGATCCTTGTTCTCATCCGCGAGGCGCAGGACCTGACAGCGATCGAGCCCCAAGGCTTTGCCGATCACTTCGGGCTGAACCGGAACGAGGCGCGACTTGCGGCTCTGATCTGCTCAGGTCAAAGCCTGAAGTCTGCCGCTCAAATCTTGGGCTGGACGGATGAAACCGCGCGCTCCTATTCAAAGGCGATTTTTGCAAGGATGGGCGTGCAGGGGCAAACGGGGCTGCTGCGGAGGGTTCTGACGAGCGGGGTCACCTTCGGCCCGTTGATCACCCGCGCTGAAGGCCCGACACCGCCAGTTCGATAATTTCTTCTGTGATCTCTTCCTGCCGTAGTTGCCGCGATGTGGCCAACATACTTGCCAGAGTTTCCGCCGTATTGTCCTGAGCCGCGATCATAGCCCGCATTCGTGCCTCGTTTTCGGCAGCAAATGACAAGAGCGTCGCCTCGACCAATTCCGCGAACACATATTCCTCGATCAGGTCGCGCAGCAACGCCGCCGGCGGCATAGTAAGTTCCGGTGGCTCTGTCGTGTTGTTGCGGGGAAAGCGCTTGAAATCGAAAGGCATCAGGGATTTCACCATCATTTCCCCTTGATGACTGCCCCCCGGCACAGCGTGCAGCACCGTGATAGCATCGAAGGCGCCCATTCTGATCCGGTCAAAAACCACATCAGACAGCCGACTTGCCAAGGCGGGTGCTTGCGCGGGGCTCGAGATCATCGGCGTCTGCCAAGCAATGGGAAATCCCCTTTCCTCGGCCTCGGGCAACCCTCTGGTTCCGACAAGAAAAAGCTGGATCGGACCGCTCAACCGGCCAAATGCGTCGAACACCCGATCCGAAAAGCTACCGGCAAAGCCCTGTTCGGCCGCGAAGAGAATCGCGGCTGACTGCCCGTGTTTGGTCTGCGCGTCTGAAGGTGGCGACAGGGCCAGCACCTCAGCAATTCCGGCACCCAAGGTCGACGCATAGGTCCGCACGCTCTGCAAATGTTGGTTTGCTTCTTGTACACGCGCAGCAGCAATCCCGCGCATCGCCTTGATGACCGCTTCCAGCTTGTGAACGGTGTCAATCCGCGCATTGATATCCGCAAGGCGGCCCGTCATGAGCTGTCACCGGACAAGTTCATGTCAGCCACCAGTTCCGAGACCGCCTGAGCGAGACTTTGTCGCCGGTCTGAGCTCAATTTTCCAGAACGCATCGCAGCCAAATCTTCTGCAGGCATCCGATCAACCGCAGCAGGCAGCCTTTCGCGCAGCTTTGCAAAATCCTCTGGGGTGACAGCGTCGAGCACACCATCTGCCAGAGCCGTCAAAAGCGCGATCTGGTCGATCTGGCGCAACCCCACGAAGCGCGGCTGCACCAGCAAAGCGCGAATGCGTTCGCCGCGTTTGATCTGCGCTTTGATACGCTCATTCGTGATGCCGCCAAAGCGGGTGAACATCTCAAGTTCTTGGAATTGCGCATAGTCCAGACGCACGCGGCCCGCCACGGATCGCAGGGCCTTGTTCTGGGCCTTGCCGCCGACGCGGCTCACAGACAGCCCGACATCGACCGCTGGTCGCTGACCTGCCGAAAACAAATGGCTGCTCATCACGATCTGCCCGTCGGTGATCGAAATCAGATTGGTCGGGATGTAGGCCGACAGATTTCCAGCGTCCGTTTGGGCGATTGGCAGAGCAGTCAGCGACCCGCCCCCTTTGGTCGCGGAGAGCTTGGCAGCCCGTTCCAGAAGTCGCGCGTGCAGATAGAACACATCGCCCGGATAGGCTTCGCGCCCCGGAGGCTCGCGCGTCAGAAGTGCCAGTTCCCGATGGGTTGCAGCGTGTAGGGTCAGGTCATCAATCACGATCAGGGCGTTTTGCCCGCGATCCCGAAAGTACTCGGCCATGGTCATGCCCGCAAAAGGCGCGATCCATTGCAGCCCCGGAGGGGCACCAGCGCTGCCGACCACAAAAATGCACTTCGAAGGATCACCGTGGCTGCGTACAGCTTCGATCACACGCTCGACCGCAGTGGCTCGCTGGCCGACTGCAACGTAGATACAGATCACATCAGAGGACTTTTGGTTGATGATCGCGTCAACCGCGATCGACGTTTTCCCCGTGGCGTGATCGCCAACGATGAGTTCCCTTTGCCCGCGCCCCAAAGCAAAAAGGCTGTCCATCACCAAAACGCCCGTCTCAAGCGGCTCGGACACCAGATCGCGGTCAATAATCGCAGGCGCGGGGCGCTCTACTGGCCACATGTCGTCAGCAACGATGTCCGGCCCGCCGTCCAACGACCGACCGAGTGGATCGACCACCCGCCCGAGCAGCGCTTCGCCCACCGGCACGCGCAAGACATCGCCTGTGTCACGGACACGCTCGCCTACGGTGACGCGCTCTGCCGCATCAAGAAAAACGGCGTTGATACAGTCTGGGTCAAGACTGTGTGCAAACGCATATCCGCCGCTTTCGAACTGCAGCAAAGCGCCGAGCGCGGCATCCGGCAACCCGTCAATCTGCGCGATCCCATCGGCCAACCGGATCACACGACCCACGGGCACAGCCTCTGGTCCAACCTCTGTATCACGCAGCTTGGTTTGCGCAGTCTGAAGCCAATCAGTAGGCAGGGTCAGGTCAGCCATGGGTAATAAGCTCCGCTTTGATACGAGACAGGTCAGCGGCAAAGTGATTGCGCACGCTGGCAGTCGCAGCCTCTAGCTCCAACCCAGCGATCAGATCAGGTGCCACCTCGACCCGAAGGTTCAAGGGCCGTCCCAACGCCGCAGACAGAGCCTCCTGAATTCGCTGACGTTCGGTGTCGGAAAGGGTGCGCGGCGCTCTTACAAGCGCCGGTCCATCACGGCCGATCGCCTCTTGCACACCAGCGGGGAGCGCGCCAACCGCTCCGGCCAAACCTTCGACAAACGGACCGACAAGGGCGGCCTCGGGCAACCGCGACACGAGCCGCTGCGCGATCCCGACCGCAAGATCAGAGGCATCCTCGAGCAATGCCGCTTGGGCATCGGCGCGCTGACGTTTCAGGCGAACCTCGGCGTCAGAGCGCAGCGACTGCGCCTCTTCTTCCGCCAGTTTCATCAACCTTTCCCGCTCGACTTTGGCCTCTGCTCGCGCATCCTCGAGCAAACTGGTGCGGACCGCCGCGAATGCCTCCCGATCTGACTGCACAGCTTGCCGTTCTGCCTCGGCTGTAGCCACAGCCTGCGCTGCACGGTCGAGTTCAGCTTGGGCAGCCTCGCGACGTTCTGTGATGATCGCGCTCACGGGCTTGAAGAAAAATCGGCCCAGAAACCAGATCAGGACCACTGCGTTGATCGTCTGCAGCCCCAGTGTCCACCAGTCGATGGTCATGCCACGCCTCGATCAGACAAACGGATTTGCAAACAGCACAAGCAGCGCCACGACAAGTGCATAGATCGCGGTGGTTTCGATCATTGCAAGGCCGACGAAAAGCGTACGGCTCAGGGTACCTGCAGCCTCGGGCTGGCGGGCAATAGCCTCCATCGCGGCGGCAACGGCACGGCCTTCGGCCAAGGCGGGCCCCAATGCGCCAAACCCCACAGCCAAAGCTGCGGACAGGATGGAAACGACTTGGACAAGATCTGCGGTCATGAAGAGGACTCCTGTTTTTCAGCCGCAGAAGGGGCATGACCGCCCTCGACCGCAGAGCCGATGAACACAGTGGCGAGCACTGCAAAGATGTAGGCTTGAACAGCGCCAGTCAGCAGATCCAGCGCCATGAGAGGAATGGGCAGAAACAGGCCCGCCAGCGACAGAACGATTCCGATCACGAAAACACCGCTCATGACATTGCCGAAGAGACGCACGATCAAGGAAAAGGTCCGCGTGATCTGCTCGACGATATTGAGCGGGATCATCACCCAACTGGGCTCTGCGAAACTGGCCAGATACCGGCGAAGGCCTTGGGTTTTGACGCCGAAATAGACCGTCGCCACAAAGACGATGAGCGCCAGCGCTGCATCGGTTTCGATATGGGCTGTGGGGGGCTCCATCCCCGGGATCAGGGACGACCAGTTCGCCACAAGGACAAAGACAAAGATCGCCCCGATCAGCGACCGATAGGGCGCCGGATCGCGCCGCATGGTGTCACGGATTTGCCCATCAAGCGTTGTGACCAGCAGCTCTGCCACGGTCTGAACGCGGTCAGGCTGGGAGGTCAGGCGGCGTCGCAACCAAAGAGCACCAGCCATCAGAACAGCCATGATTGCCCATGTTCCAAGGACCGGTGCAGTGATGGGCACCGGACCAATGGAAAACAATGGTTCTGTGATCAGCGGGTTTTCCATCAGGCGCGCCCCTTGGTCTGGCGCAGAACCAAACTGCGGGCCAAGACCACCCCCGCCCCAGCGCAAACCAGCGGCACCGCACCCAGTTGCGCGATGCCATAGAGCCCCGCGCCAAGGACGGCAAAGCGCAGAAGCTGAAGCAGCAGCCCCAGCCCGATCGGACCTTGGACCAACATATCGACCACACGGCCAAGACTATAGAAATGCACAGCCCCGAGCAGGAGCCCCGCAAAACCGCCGATCACAAGAGAGACCATCAAATCCGTCATTGCCGATGCATCCATTTCCAAGCTGCGTGCAAGCCAATCCCTGCACCGATGAATATTGCGGGGGCGGTAAAGAATATCCCGCTGTCGACGGTACGATCCGCCAACCGCCCCAGAACGACCCCCATCAGAATGGGCATCACCACGAGCCATCCCAGAACGCCGATCTGCCCCAGACGCGCGGCGACCGAAGGTTCTGGTGCGTCCTTTGCCAACCGCGCGCGGCTGGCGGCGCGTTGTGCGGCTTCTCTGACTTGATCTTCATATGGCTCAGACGTCATCGGCAGCCTCCGCTTCGAAATGGGCGACAGGCGGATGCTCCAGACCCGACCCTTGGTCAGGGTGGAAAACCTGCATCAATTGCCGGATGGTCCGTGTGTGCATCTGCATGTCTTCGACACGCTCGCGTCTCTGGCGGTCTGTCTCTTCTTGGCGAACCTGCGCGACATGATGCTGCAAACTTTCCAGATCGGTGCTCAGAATGCCTTCGCGGCACGCGACGGTCACGGTGTCCCCGCCTTCGACCCGCAACAGGCCCGCGCGGATCGCACAGAAATGCTCTTGGCCGTTTGCCAGACGCCAGCGCAGCACCGAAGAAGGGAGGGCCGTCAGAAAATCTGTGTGTCCCGACAAGATGCCAAAGCCGCCCGATCGGTCTTCGGTACGGACTGCAACCACGGGTTCTGCATCCAGCAAGGTCGCAAGCGGGGTCGCGATGGTAAGAGCCAGCTCTTTCATGCGCGCACCGCGCTGCGTGCTGCGGCCTCTTCTTTGGCACGGGCCTCGTCCAAGCTGCCAATGAGGTAGAGCGAAGCTTCGTCCCAGCCGTCTGCCTCGCCATCCAGAATTGCGCGGCACCCTGTGATGGTGTCTTCGAGCGGAACCGAGCGTCCGGGAATACCCGTCATCGCCTCTGTCACCGCGAAGGGCTGGGTCAAAAACCGCTGCAAGCGCCGTGCGCGTTCGACCATCTGGCGGTCTTCACGCCCCAACTCCTCCATCCCGAGCAAGGAGATGACATCCTGTAGCTCGCGGTAGTGCTCGATGGTGCGTCGCACCTCGTTCGCCACTTCCACATGTTCTTGGCCAACAATCAGAGGGTCGAGTAGCACCGACGAGGACGCAATCGGATCGACGGCCGGATACATCCCGTCGGCCGCCATGGCGCGGGACAGAACGACCATGGAGTCTACGTGGCCCGCAATGGCGATCACGGCGGGGTCGGTGAAGTCATCGGCTGGGACATAGACCGCCTCTATCGCCGTGACCGACGCCTCGGCACCAGAGGAAATCCTCTCTTGGAGTTGCGCGACTTCGGTCGCGAGGGTTGGCTGGTAGCCTACGCGACTTGGCAGGCGCCCCAACAAACCGGACACCTCGGCCCCCGCCTGCACAAATCGGAAAACGTTATCCATCAGCAAAAGGACGTTCCGGTGGTCCTGATCCCGAAAATGCTCGGCAATCGTCAGGGCGGTCATAGGAACCCGCCACCGCGCTCCGGGGGGCTCGTTCATCTGCCCGTAGACCAGCACCGTCCGGTCCAGAACGCCAGCCTCGGTCATCTCGAGCAGCATTTCGTGGCCTTCTCGCGACCGCTCGCCAATCCCTGAAAACACTGAAATGCCGTTATAGCCAGACACCATGGCGTGGATCAATTCCATCACCAGAACGGTTTTCCCGACACCAGCCCCGCCGAACATCGCTGCCTTGCCGCCTTGGGCGAGGGGGGTCAGCAGGTCGATAACCTTGATCCCCGTATGAAACAGTTCTGACGGGGCCGCACGGTTGTGCAGGGGGGCAGGCGCTTGGTGGATCGCGCGGTGGGGGGCCTGTTCGGTCACCGGACCTTTGCCGTCACCCGCGCTCCCCATCACGTCAAGCAATCGCCCCAAGACCGCGTCGCCCACAGGCACTTCGATCGGTCCGCCCATCACTGTCACGGGTGTGCCGCGTCGCAACCCTGCGGTCGACTGCAAGGCGATAGACCGGACCGTCTGCGCGTCGAGCTGCGCTTGAACCTCGAGCACCAGCGGGGCCTCTGCGGTATCGATCCGCAGCGCATCGTTGATCGCCGGAATTCTGCCCGAAGCAAAGGCCACGTCGACCACCGCACCGCGTACGGCAGAGACTTTGCCAGAGTGTTGAAGAACGTCGTCCATAGGGGCATCCCAAAGCTGAGTCGCTTTAGTGCTATGATCTTGAGGGGAAGTTTTTCATGATCCGTGTCAAACTCTGCGCGCCAGAACGGGATAAAGGCACATTTCGCGCCTCACATTTCCGTGCATTGCCGCAAGTTCCAGCGAGGGAGCACAGTACGCGATAGGTCGCGATCCGCCGGCAGCGACCTCGGCCCTCTTGACGCTAAGTCGTGCTCGCATAGCCTGTTATAAAGATGATCTGGTTACAGCCAGAGACGAAATTCAGAGAGGCCCGCCATGAAAGCCAGCTTTACCGTCAATGGCCAAGCGCAAGAGGTGGATGTTCCAGCAGATATGCCACTTCTTTGGATTTTACGGGACATTCTGGGGTTGACCGGCACGAAATACGGCTGCGGGATTGCGCAGTGTGGGGCCTGCACAGTGCATTTGAATGGCGAAGCTGTGCGTTCCTGCCAGATCGGCGCGGGCGCGCTGGAGGGCGCAGAGATAACAACCGTCGAAGGTTTTGGCACCCCCGACGAGCCACACCCTGTTCAAAAAGCGTGGATCGAGATGCAGGTGGCGCAATGCGGGTACTGTCAGTCTGGCCAGATCATGCAGGCCGCGGCTTTGCTCCAAGACATTCCCGTCCCAACAGATGCAGAAATTGATGACGCCATGTCGGGCAACCTATGCCGCTGTGCGACCTATCCGCGTATTCGCGCGGCCATCCACTTGGCCACGACCAAGATGGGAGGCCGCTGATGGGCAAGCTCAAGACGGCAACGCGCCGCGCATTTCTCATTGGCTCCGCTGCTGTCGTGGGAGGCGTTGCTTTCGGGGCCTATCTGGTAGGGCGCGACATCCCGAACCCATTGGTGGACCATCTGGAGCAGGGCGAGGCCGCGATTACCCCCTACATCAAGATCACAAGGGACGGGATCACACTGATCACCCCTCGGGCGGACATGGGGCAGGGGGCCTACTCTATCCAAGCCGACCTCATCGCAGAAGAACTGGATATCGATCCGGCCACAGCGACGCTCATACCCGGCACCCCCGGACCCGCCTACTACAACGCTGCTGTACTTGCCGAAGGGGTACCCTTTCCAGCCTATGACCGCAGCACGATGGCCGAGACGGCGCGTTCCTTCATGTCCATTCCGGCCAAACTCTTTGAAATCCAGATCACAGGCGGCTCGTCTACTGTGCCGGACAGCTACGAGAAACTCCGCTTGGCCGGAGCGGTCGCGCGAGAGACGTTGAAAGAAGCTGCCGCGAGACGCGCGGGTCTGAATCGCAGCGATCTGACGACCGAGAACGGACAGGTCATTTTGCCAGGCGGCACCCGAATTCCTTACACAGACCTCGCGGCAGATGCGGCTGCGCTTGACCCCATCGCGGAAGTTGAACTGCGCCCGGCGAGTGCATGGAAAACTCTAGGGGCCAAACGCTCTCGCATGGATATGGCCGCCAAGTGTACAGGGACAGAGACCTACGGCATCGACCTGCACAAAGAGGGAATGGTCTACGCGACGGTGCGCGCCAATCCTGGCATCGGAGGCGGCATTACACGACTTGATGACACCAAGGCCCGCAAGGTCTATGGCGTGCGCGACATCCTCCCTATTCATAGTGCTGTCGCTGTCATCGCCGACAACACCTGGAGCGCTTTTCAGGGCGCGAATGCGCTGGACATCAAGTGGGGGCCAGCGCCGTTCCCCGAAAACTCTGAACGGATGTTTGAAGCGCTGGAAGCCGCACTCGGATCAGAAGAGAGCTTTGACCATCGCCAACGGGACGACGGCAATGTCGAAGCAGCGCTAGAAGGTGGTGCGGACGTCGAAGTGACCTATCGGGTGCCCTATCTGGCACATGCGCCGATGGAGCCGATGAACGCTTTGGTCCATGTGACCGAGACAGACTGCGATATCTGGGTGGGCACGCAAATCCCCTTGTTCATCCGGAACCGCGCCGCCGAAATGACAGGCCTGCCCGCGGATCGCGTACACGTCCATGTTCAGAAGATGGGCGGCAGTTTCGGACATAGGCTCGAGATGACTCATGTGGAGCAAGCCGTCGAGATCGCGATATCCTTGAAAGGAACGCCAGTGAAACTGGTCTGGAGTCGCGAAGAAGACATGACCCATGACTATCCGCGTCCGGCCGCCGTGGCCCGAGGCCGCGGCCGCACGGAACAAGGGCATGTCCACAGTCTGGATCTATCCGTCGCCCAATCTGCGATGACACCGGGCTGGATGAACCGCCTTGCCGGAATGGCCGCGCCCGGACCAGACGCCACGATCACGACCGGATCATGGGACCAACCCTATGCCATTCCGAACTATCGCGTCACCGGCTACCGAGCGCCCGATATGGTCCCCGTGTCATCATGGCGCTCTGTTGGCGCTTCGACCAACGGGTTCTTCCATGACTGCCTGCTGGATGAGCTGATCCACGCAGCTGGCGCCGATCCGTTGGCCGAGCGCATCCGGCTTTGCATGGACGACACCTCTCGCAAGGTTCTCGAAGCAGTTGGAGAGATGTGCAACTGGGATGGCCCAGATCTAGGCTATCACAAAGGCCGCGGGGTGGCGTTCTGCATGTCCTTTGGCGTGCCCTGTGCGCAGGTCGTGGACGTCACTCTGACGGATGCGGGCATCAAACTCGACCGCGTGTTCGTCGCCGCCGATGTGGGAGAGGTTCTTGATCCGCTCAACCTCGAAGCCCAAGTCACGGGCGGCGTGTTGTTTGGACTTGGCCACGCGATGAATTGCGAACTCACTTATTCGGACCACAAGCCGGAACAAACCAACTTCGACGGCTATACCGGCCTGCGCCTCTATCAGGTTCCGGAATTGCGGGTCAAAGCACTGACCAACGGCAATCGCATTCGCGGCATCGGAGAGCCCGGCGTACCCCCTGCCGCTCCTGCACTGGCCAACGCGATTTTTGCTGCAACGGGGCAGCGGATCAGGGAACTCCCCCTGAACCGCCATATCGATTTTGTCTGAGCGCCCGCTTACAGCCCGCGCGCCAGACGAAGTGCATCGTAAATCGCCGCGTGGGTATTGCGCGCGGCGACCGCATCGCCAATCCGGAACACACGGAATGCCCCATCGGGATTGCGTGTGACGTCTTGGGTGCCGCCGGTCGCCAGCGCGTCGTAGTCCACCTCGCCCAGATTGCGGGACATTGGTTTAAGTTCGAAATACAGCTCGTCCAGAGGGCGCGTGCCGTGATTGACGACCACCTGATCGACGATCCGTTCGCGTTCGAAGTCACCGTAATCCGAGCCAAGAACGGCCTTCAGCTGATTGCCCTCTTTCAGCACTTTCTTGAGCCGCCACGTGACGGTAAAGGTGACGTCGCGCACCTGCATGTTCCGCATATAGGGCACAAGGTTCATCGCCATCACCTCGGGCGCGAACGAACGGTCTGGTGTCACAACCTCGACCCGCGCACCGGTTTCGCTGATCATATCTGCGGCCTGAAGCCCCGCGTGGTCCCCTGCGTCGTCGAAGACCAGAACATTCTGTCCGGGCTTCACATCGCCAGAAATGATGTCCCAGCTAGAGATCACGCGGTCATTGCCTTCGGTCAGGACATCGGTGTGCGGAAGGCCCCCTGTGGCAATGAAAACCTCGTCAGGGTTTGTCGCCAAAACATCATCCAGTTCAGCATAGCTGTTGAACCGGAAATCGACCCCCATTTTTGTGCATTGATCAAAGCGCCATGCAATAATCGAAATCATCTCGCGGCGACGCTCTTGTTGTGCGGTCAAACGCAGCTGGCCGCCGGGCTGATCTGCCGCCTCAAAGACCGTGACATGATGACCGCGCTCTGCGCTCACCCGCGCAGCCTCCATACCGGCAGCACCCGCGCCAATGATGGTCACGCGCTTCTTGGTCACGGCAGGAGCGATGGTGTGGGGCTGCTCAACCTCTCGGCCAGTTGATGCATTATGGGTGCATAGCGCCATACCACCCTGATAAATTCTGTCCAAGCAGTAGTTTGCACCGACGCAGGGCCGGATATCGTCTTCGCGCCCCTCTACGATTTTTCGAACGAGATGGGGATCGGCCATGTGCGCACGGGTCATGCCCACCATGTCCACTTTGCCCGCAGCAATGGCATGGCGCGCCGTGGCCACATCTGGAATTTTTGCCGCGTGGAAGGTCGGAAAATCGGTCGCAGCGCGGATTTCACCTGCAAAATCCAGATGCGGCGCGTTCCGCATCCCCTGGATCGGGATCAGGTCCGTCAGGCCCGGGTCGGTGTCGATATGGCCTTTGACGACGTTGAGGAAGTCGACCATCCCACTGTCTTTAAAGCGCTGGGAAATGGTCATCCCGTCTTCTTTGGTCAACCCGCCAGGCTGGTCTTCATCGCCAGAATACCGAATGCCCACGATGAAGTCTGACCCGCACCGTTTGCGAATGGCACCAAGCACGTCCCAAACGAACCGCAACCGGTTGTCCAAAGACCCGCCGTAGGGACCATCCAATTCGTTGGTCAGCGGAGAATAGAACTGCTCCATCAGGTGACCGTAGGACTCGAGTTCGATCCCGTCGACACCCGCTGCCTTCATGCGTTCGGCGGCATCAGCATAATCCTCGATGATCCGCGCGATATCCCAATCTTCGGCAGGTTTGGGGAAAGCGCGGTGCGCAGGCTCTCTTAGGTGCCCTGCCGAGACCACGGGCAGCCAATCTGCCTTGTCCCAACGTGTCCGGCGTCCCAAATGGGTCAGCTGGATCATGACGGCACAGCCATGATCATGACAGGCGTCCACCATCTCTTTCATGTGGCCAACGACTTCGTCTTTCCACGCCAAGATGTTGTTGAAAACCGGCGGACTGTCCCGAGCAACGCTCGCCGACCCTGCGGTCATGGTCAGAGCAACGCCCGCCTTTGCACGCTCCAGATGGTAGGCACGGTACCGCTCTTTGGGCATTCCGTCCTCGGGATAGGCCGGCTCGTGGCTGGTAATCATAATACGGTTTTTCAGCGTGAGGTGTTTCAGCTGAAATGGCTGAAGCAAAGGATCGTTGGACATCAGGTGACTCGTTGGCGTGTGGCGAGAGAACTTCAATGACCACAGGTTCAAACAAAATGTTCAGTACTGTCAATTCCGTTTTCTAGGAAATTTTCGATTGCACTTCGCACCTTCTTTCTGCGCAGCATTTTCATTTTTACTGCGAAAACAGGCGGGCTCTTCACTAAGAAGATAAACTTCTTCGCCCATTATTCTGCAGTGCGGCATTTTTCCTGATTGAAAAAAGTGTACACCATCGCCCATTTTATGGTCAGCGCGATGGAATAGCCTTGTCAGAAGACCTGATGCAGCCTAACCAGAGACTATGGTCACCGAAGCTCTTCCTGACCGCGGTTGGCGCGGTTCGCCTGATGTCTGGCTCGACGCGGCGTATGATGCTCTTTTACAAGGCGGCATTGACGCAGTCAAAGTCATGCCGCTTGCGAACAAACTAAAGCTCTCTCGCACGAGTTTTTACTGGTTCTTCAAAGACCGGCAGCAACTTCTGGATGCACTGCTAGAGAGATGGGCAGACCGCACGACAACCCCGCTGGTCAAAGCCACGACCGAATATGCCTATACCGAAACAGAGGCGATGCTGAACGTGATCTTCACGTTTCTTGAAGGGCAGGCCTTCGACAGCGGGATCGAACTTGCTGTTCGCGCTTGGGCCCAGCAGGACCCTGCGGTTTTGACAAAGCTCCAAGAGGCCGACGCCGCCCGATTAGACGCCCTCCGCGTCATGCTCGAAAAATGGGGCCACGAGGCCAAGGACGCCGACGTCAGGGCGCGCACGATCTATCTGGTGCAAGTCGGGTACATCTCGATGCGCGTCGCGGAGCCCATCGACACACGGCTCGAACGCTTCCCCCACTACGTCGAAATCTATACCGGCAAGCGCCCGCCAGACCACGAAATGGATCGGTTCAAAGCCCGTCTGGGATTGCTCTAAAGCGGCAGCCAGACTGAAAGCGCGGCCATGACGAGCGGGATGGATGCGACCGCAAGCACGGTCTGCGCAGCAGTGATCCCCGCCATCAGCGGCGCGTCACCGCCAAGTTGCCGAGCAAGGATGTAAGCCGATGACGCCGTCGGAAGCGATTGAAACAGCAATGCCGTTGTCAGGGCTTGACCCTCTAGACCGAACACAAGCGAACAAGCCGCCGTTGCCACGGGCATCAGCAAGAATTTGATCAGGGACGACACGGCAACGGGGCCAACCCATTGGCGAGCTGCACCCAGTTCCAGCGCCGCTCCGACGCAAAGCAACCCGAGCGGAAGCGAAGCGCTACCCAAGGTTTTCAGCGCGGCACCAACACCCGCAGGCACCGCAAATCCAAGGCCTTGAAACAAGATCCCCGCAAAGGACGACATGATCAGAGGATTACGGACAAGTTGCTGCACCACTCCCCAAGCGTTCAAACGCGCGTGGCTGAACCTCGCGAAGACAAGGACGCACAGGATGTTCACCGTCGGCACAATGGCCGCGTTGCAAATCGCCGCGAGCGCGACGCCGTGGGCTCCGAACAGACCGGCAGCCAGCGTGACGCCCACGTAGTTGTTAAACCGGATGCTGCCCTGAAACACGGAGGTAAAGGCGGGCCCGTCCAGAGACAGGGCAGGGCGGATCACAAGCACCACCAGAGCGACCGAACATGTTGCGATCACAAGCGTGAATGCCAGAGCGGACACTGGGACGCTCTTTAAGTCTGCCGTGGCGAGGCTGTGAAAGAAGAGGCAAGGCAACAGAACGTAATAGCCCAACCGCTCGGCCTGCGGCCAAAAAGCCGCGTCCAGAAAGCCGCGATGCCGAAGAACAGCGCCCAAGGCGATGACCAGAACAACCGGCATCAAAGCCAATAGAACCGCTGCACTCAATGTTTCCCTCCCGTTTGGCAATCTGGGGCCGCACTACGGCACCCAAATGCTCAGCATCCTCCCACGGGAACTATCATGGCCTTTTCAGAAGAAAAAATTCCAATTTCTCAGTCAAACCATGATATTTTCTTGTTGATGAGGGATTTCCAATGACCATTCGTTCTCTACGAACTCTTCAGGCGATCGCCCGACACGGCTCTTTTGCGAGTGCCGGAGCGGCTGTCGGGCTCACGCAATCTGCTGTCAGCCTCCAAGTGAAGGCGTTGGAACAGGAATTTGGCGCGACACTTTTTGACCGGTCTCGCCGCCTGCCGGTTCTGACCGAGGCAGGGAAAACGCTGGTTGAGAAATCTGCTGACGTTTTGGCCATGTACGATCAATTGGCATCAAGTTTGGGCGAAGAAGGTGCTTTGGCGGGGCGCGTCAAGCTCGGGGTCATTCAAACGGCGCTCGCGCGGTATTTGCCCGATGCCTTGGTAGGTCTGCGACAGGATCATCCTCAAGCGCGTTTCCAAGTCGTCGCGGGCATGTCTGCAGAACTGGCTGCGCTGGTGGCCAGCCACGACCTAGATGCTGCGATCACCACAGAGCTTGTCCGACCACACCCCGAAGGCCTGATCAGCACGACACTCTATCACGACCGGTTCTGGGTGGTGGCCCCTGCCGGTATGGCAGACCAGACGGCTGAGGGCCTGCTCAAAACCCAACCTTTCATTCGCTTCGACCGTGCGTCTTGGGCGGGACGCATGATCGACAAAGCTCTGCGGCAAATGAATATCCACCCGCAAGAAGAGATGGTCCTCGACAATCAGCGCGTGATTTTGACCATGGTGGAAAAGGGGCTCGGCGTCGCGATTGTCCCTATGTCATTGGAGGATCGAGAAGGTTTGGGTCTGACAGCGCTTCCATTCGGCGCGCCGCAGATGACCCGCAATATCGTTCTTCTCGAACGGCGAGGGCACTCAGGCGGTCAATTGGCGACGGCAATGGGGCGAGTCCTGCAGGATCTGGCAGGCGAGACGGAGACGTGATCGCACGGCCCCTTGCGCCATGGGCATCATTTTGGCAATCGACTGCGGATCATGAGGAGTCCGGATGCCCTATCTTAGCCTGTTTTTCGCAGCATTCGTTGCTGCGACCGTTCTCCCGATGCAGTCCGAAGTCTTGCTCGCCTATTATCTGCGGGACCCCGAACTACCCGTGATCGCCCTGTTGGTCAGTGCAACTGTCGGAAACGTCCTCGGCTCTACTGTGAACTGGTATTGCGGACGCTTCTTACGCCGGTTTCAGGACCGACGTTGGTTCCCGGTCAAGCCCGAACACCTCGGACGCGCGGAACGCACCTATCACAAATACGGGCGCTGGAGCCTACTTATGAGTTGGGCGCCGTTCATCGGCGATCCGCTGACCGTGATCGCGGGCGTGCTCAGAGAGCCGCTGCCCAGTTTCCTGCTGATCGTGACCATCGCCAAGGCCGGACGCTATCTGCTGGTGGCCGCGCTCGCACTTGCCTGGTTGAATTGAGCTAGACCAGCCCGAGCAGTTTCAGCAATCCATAGGCCGAGCCGCCTGCAAGGACGGCCCAGAAAGACCAGCGGTTCTTGATCGGCGTCGGCCGGTAACAATATCCACAGCGCGAAACACCAAACCGCAAATGATGATTGCAGCGGCGACAATGATAGACCCGCAATACGCGGTCCGGTCGCGATTCATCCAAAGACATCATTAAACCCAATACAGAAACAATGGGTTTACCATATGTCGTGAATGAGACCGCTTCAATCCGGACCGCAGGGGCCCATCAGATTGATGCCAGTACGATCAAATTTTGACCGAAGTGTAGTGCACCAGTTCGAATAGGATGTTCACGTTGATCGCACAGGGCCCTGTCGCTACGCCTTGGAGCAGGGCCGCGAGGCGCTCTCCCAACTCTTTGGCAAACGCCGCATCGCGATGCTCTTTGGGCAGCATCGAAAGACGCAAATAGATGTGGCTGTGATTGAACTCGGCAACCGGATGCGCACGCCCTTTGCACACGCCCGAAGACGGATCGAAAGCATGAATCTCGGCTTCGATTTTTTGCAGGAGGTCTTTGGCTGGCACGTCCTGATCGGCCGAGAAATAGAGATCTGCGTGGGGCATATGAGTTCCTTAATACGGGCGGGGCGACGCGGAATGGAGACAAGATGCGCGGCCCAGCCACCATGTGCAAGTCACCGCATGACAAAAGGGTTGGCCATCGGCTCGGACGATGTGTTGATCCAAACCGTTTGCGTCCGCGTGTAGTCGAGTATCGCCTCCATCCCTGCTTCACGCCCGTAGCCAGATTGATTGAAACCACCGAATGGTGCGATCGGTGAAATCGCCCGATAGGTGTTCACCCAGCAAATGCCCGAGCGCAGACGCGCGCTCACCCGGTGTGCCCGCGCAAGGTTCTGGGTAAAGATCCCCGACCCGAGCCCGAAGTCTGACTCGTTGGCGAGCGCGATCGCCTCTTCTTCGGTGTCAAAGGGCAACAGGGACATCACAGGTCCGAACATCTCGACCTTCAGGGTTTCTGTGTGCGGACCTGCGCATTCAACAAGCGTGGGCGCAACGAAGTTGCCCGCACGGTCGAGAGGGGCGCCACCGAAATGCACTGTGGCACCCTGAGAGGTGGCGGTCGCCAATGTCTCTTGGATGCGCGAAACCTGTGCAGACGTGCAAAGCGGCCCAAGATGGGTCGACGGCTCTAGCGGATCACCGACTACAATGGACTTGGCCTTTTCCGAAATCCGCTCGATCAGGGCCTCTAGAACGGGCCGGTGCACGAGGCCGCGCGATCCGGCCACACAGCTTTGGCCCGACGCCCCGAAATTCCCTGCGATCAATCCGTTGGCAGCACCTTCGATATCTGCATCATCGAATACAATGATCGGGGACTTTCCGCCCAACTCCAAAGAGGTGACAGCAAAATTCTCTGCCGAATTTCGCACCACGTGGCGGGCCGTCTCTGGCCCTCCGGTAAAGGCGATCCGGTCTACATCGGGGTGCCGCGTCAGCGGGATCGCGCAGTTCTGGGCATCTCCGGTGATCACCGAGACGACACCGTCAGGGAAGCCCGCCTCTTTGATCAAGCGTGCAAATTCCAGCATCGGGGCAGGGGCGATTTCCGAGGCCTTCAGCACGATCGCACAGCCAGCCGCAAGGGCGGGGCCCAATTTGGTCGCGGTCAGGAACATCTGCGCATTCCAAGGTACGACTGCGGCCACAACCCCGATGGGCGCACGACGGGTGAACACATGCATGTCAGGCTTGTCGATGGGCAGAACCGCGCCTTCGATCTTATCCGCAAGCCCCGCGTAGTAGCGGTAGTAATCGCCCACATATGCGGTCTGGCTCGCTGTCTCTGCCAGAAGTTTGCCGCTGTCCGTCGTCTCGATCCGGCCTAGTGCCGCTGCGTTTTCCTCTATCAACTCTGCGAGCCGATAGAGCAATTTGCCCCGAGCCGTCTGGCTCAGATCACGCCACTTAGGATCCTCCAGCGCGCGCTTCGCTGCGGCAACAGCGCGGTCCACGTCAGCGGGGGCGGCACAGGCAAAAGTTGCCCATCCCTCGCCGGTCGAGGGATTTTCTGTCGTCATCACCTGACCGGCCGCGCCCTCGCAATAGGCGCCGTCGATGAAGAGTTGGAAATGTTGCATGTCTCTATCCTCGGGGATCGCTTAGTGGAAGGCCGGCATGACATCGTCGATGAACCGCGAGAGGGACTCGCGCTTGCGTTCGGTGCTCATGCCGCTGTCGATCCAGAAAGAAAATTCATCATACCCCAGATCTTCGTAGCGTTTGATTTTGTCGATCACCTCTTGGGCGGTTCCGATGGTCAGATCGCGGGCAAGGTTCTCTGGCTTGGCCATAGGGTTGGCCTTGATCTCGTCCTCTGTCAGCGTCTCGATCAAGCCCTGTGAAATGGCGCGCTTGTTCTGGAACCACGCCCCGAAATAAGCGTAGTAGCGGGTCAGGTCTTTGGTCGCGCGACCAACATCCTCGGCGTCGCGTCCCACATAGGTGTGGTGCAACAGCATAATCTTGGGCTTTGGTCCCGTGTGGTCAGCACAGGCCGTCTGAAACCGCTCCATCAGCGTGGTGATCTCTTCCATCCCCTGCCAAAGGGGCGTTACCTGAATGTTAAAGCCGTTCTGCACGCCAAAGGCGTGACTGTTCGGATCACGCGCGGCAATCCAGATCGGCGGACCTTCGGATTGCAAAGGCTTGGGCGAGGACGTGCTACAGGGGAATTTGTAGAACTCACCCTCATGGGCGTAATCGCCCTGCCAGAGCTTTCGCAGGATCGGAGCGCTTTCGCGCATCCGTTGGCCAGCCTCCCATGCATCAAGTCCGGGCATCACCCGTTCGTATTCGTAGACATAGGCGCCGCGGGCGATCCCCAATTCCAGCCGACCGCCGGTCATCAGATCAGCCGCCGCCGCTTCACCCGCCAGTTTGATCGGGTGCCAGAACGGCGCGATCACCGTACCCGTCCCGAGGCGCACATTCTTGGTATGGTGCGCCAGATCGACCAAGGACATCAGCGGGTTCGGAGCAATGGTGAACTCCATCCCGTGGTGCTCTCCGGTCCAGATCGCGCGCATCCCTCCGTCATCCGCGATTTTGCACAGGCTGAGAAAATCCTCATAGAGCGCCCCATGAGACTGTTCCGGGCTCAGACGTTCCATATGGGCAAAGAGAGAAAACTCCATGTTTCAAAGCCTTTCCGAGTAGGTGTGAATGTCCCCATGCTCGGCATCGCCGAGATAGAGTGTGAAATCGCGGGTCGCAGCTTCGGTAGCGTAGCGGGCCATCATCCGGCCCATCGCGGCAGTGGCAAACCGCGTTACCGGCAAATCCGCGACAGGCACAGGGATGAGACCAGAGGAGGCCTCTACCGCCGTCGCATCGGCCAGTATCCACGCGTAGTGGGTGTTGCCGGACTGGTCTTCGTAGACGGAATACACCGGTCCCAAATCTGCGGCGACACGGCGGTCGGCCAGATGCGCGGCAAGAGCATCACGCAGTCCCATACGGGCAGGCGTTTCTATCATCGGCAAACGGAACCCTTGGTCCGTTGGCTCCAGCAGGACCTGATCTAAATAGCGTGGGATCACCCCACACATGTTACGGCGGACAGACGGGTCGCGCGCCGCACGCTCGAGCCCAAGACTAAAGAACGCCCCATCCGCATATCCCAAACCGCGCCCTTCGCCGGTTTCGAAGTCGGTGACTTCTCCGATCAGGACCAAATGATCCCCCGCTTCGGTCGCGCTGTGTGTCCGGCACGAAAACTGCGCGATTGCGCCATCGATCAGCGGAACACCATGACCATCAACGCTGTGCGCGATCTGCGCAAAACGATCCCCTTTGCTACTGGCAAAGACGGTCGCCGCCTCTTGCTGGCCCTCGGCCAGAATGCTGACAGCAAACCGCTCGCACCCGGCAAAAGCCCTGTAGCTGGACAGAAAGCGCCCCGGACACACCAGCAAGAGCGGCGGATCCATCGAAACGGACGTGAACGAATTGGCCGTGAAGCCGACAGGCGTGCCGTCCTGCGTCCGGCTCGTGACGACCGTGACACCCGTCATGAACCGCCCAAAGGCGCTACGCAGCTTCCGCGCGTCAAAATCAGTCATGTCGAACAACTCTCCAACAAGTCCACCAAGGCAGCGTTGACCTCTGCTGCGTGGGTCATGGGCATCATGTGGGCCGCGTCCGGGACAACACTGACGCGTCCCTTCGGCGCGAGGGCGGCCATCCGCTGCGACATTGCGGGCGTCGAATTCGGCTCTCGCCCCCCGGTCATGAACAGCACGGGCTGTTCCAGCTGCTTCAGCGTTTCTGGCGTCGGCCCGTCTTCTTGGGCAAAGACGCCATAGGCCGCGCGGTAGCCCGCTGGGTTCACAGTGCGCAGCCACGTCTCGCAGGCTTGCCGCGCGCTGCTCTGTTCGACCCCGAACCACCGATCCAGCGTTCCCGAAGGATCGGCCAAAGACAGCCCGTTCAAGTCAGCAGCCCGTGCGCGCACTGCTGCACTGGCCTCGGGGCTGCGCTGGTGGATCGCGTTCAAAGCCGCGACCGCACGAACCTTGGCCGGATACCGCGCCGCGAGATCTAGGGCGATCATCGCTCCCATGGAGTGGCCGACCACAACTGCAGGCGCCTCAATGGCCGACTCCACCAAGTCGACATATCGGGCCAAAGACGTTGACCCGGGGAACATCGCGCTCTCGCCATGACCGGGCATGTCTGGCGCGATCACTTTGGCGATCTGGCTCAGGGCGTCGATCTGCGCGCCCCAAGCTTCGGCCCGCAATCCGACCCCGTGCAGCAAGAGAACAGTGGGACCGTCCCCCGCGATGATCGCCTTCAGGTCTCCGAAATCAGACCGCGGCCGGGTTTTCCACGTCATGACCCAGCTCCTTGAGGTCTTGATAGCGGTCACCGATGCGATGATGCGGACGGCCCGACGTTGCGGCGCCGAGCACCACGACTATTTCGTCGTCGCGAGGCGCATCCGGAATAGCAAACTGGATGGTCAGGTAATGCGAGCGCCGCCCCGCATCATTCTTGTCCATCAAAGGCACCATGATTGAAGCATTCGCAGGCCCGCGCGTGTTGGTGAAGGACAGGTAGGATTTGGCATCGACGGCCTGACGATAGTGGTTCCCAAAGCGCAGAGTGTGGATCAGGCCCGATGCGTGCTCGACTTCACCGTTCAGACCGACCACAGCCGCTTTGCCGTAGGCTTCGATTTTGTCGCCGCCGCCCGCTAGGGCAATCATGCGTTCGGTCAGCAGTGCCCCAAGGACAGGGCCATAAGCATGGATCTCGGGCTTCAAATCCTCGACATAGCGTCCCGCCCACGGGTTCTTGACCACGGCCGCCACAGCGAACATGCGCCAAGGGGTCTCTGCTTTGCGAAAGCCTTCGATCAGGACCTCTTCGTCATAGGTCACGATTTTGCGGATTTCCGGTTCCATACACTCACCTCGTTCTTGTTGAAAAAGGTATGCGTGGACTGGACATTTCGGACAAACGAAGGAAACTCACCCTCAGACATAAGTAATACTAATGGCTGACTTCCTCATGAAGAAATCCCTTCCGCCGCTGAACTGGTTTCGTGCGTTCGAGGCTTCGGCCAGACGGCTTAGCTTTACCGCCGCAGCCGAAGAGTTGGGCATGACCCAATCGGCTGTCAGTCAACAAATTCGGGCACTTGAGACACGTTTGGGTGTCGGGCTGTTCGTCAGACAGGCTCGCGGCTTGGCCTTGACTGATGATGGCCGCAAGCTCTTGCCCAAGGTCGAAGGCGCGATCGAGACGCTTTCTGCTGCGACCGCGCAATTCGGGATCGAAACCCAAGGCCCCCATCTGACCATTGCCTCTTCGGTGAGCATGATTGACTGGGTTCTGTCCCCGGCATTGCGCGCTTACATGGCACAGAACCCTGACCTGTCTCTGCGTCTGGTCTCGACAATCTGGCCAGACGACTTCACGGCGACCCAAGCGGACCTCCAGATTTTCTTCGGAACACAGAAGCAAGCGGGCCCGAATGCACGACCTCTGATGCCCAGCCATCTTATCCCAGTGAAATCACCAGATCTGAGCGGCCCACTCTCCGAGTTGCCATTGATCGAGTCCGTCGGCACCTCTGACGGATGGGCTGGGTGGGCGAATGTGTTCAAAGAGCCGATCCCACGCCCCTCGGTCCACGTAGACACCTACGGAGCCGCGCTCGGTCTCGCCAAAAACGGGGTAGGGGTGGCGCTGGTCTCTGCCGTCCTCGCGGGGCCCGAACTGAAATCCGGCACTCTGGTGCAAGCAGACCCAAGGCAGATCCCGGCAAAAGAGGGGTACTTTCTAAATCTTCAGTCCGACGCACCAACGGCCAAGGCCTGTGCTGCGTGGATTCTGTCGATCACCGCCCAAGGCCCTGGATGATCTATCCATTTGCGACGACCAACGGCACGATTTTGCAAGAATAGCGCGAACTACCGCCTTTGGAGATATCCAGAGGTCAATTGATCTCTTGTATCAATACTTAAGCGTGTTACTTCAGCCCGACGGTCATATTGAGAAGACTAGGGTCAGGATTCATAACCAGAACATGACGACTGCCGCTAATGCGCATGCTGACAGGAAGACCTTCGGACACCTGTCGTAGCGTGTTGCGACCCGCCGCCAATCCTTGAGGCGAGCGAAACTG
>JAUILL010000071.1 GCA_030433335.1 Alphaproteobacteria bacterium
GGGTGTCGCGCAGCGCCGTTGCCGCCAGATCGGACAACCCGAGCGCGTCGTCAAGTTCCCGCATCACCAGCAGCCCGCCGTCCGAACTGAGCTGCGTGCCACGAAATTCCAACCGTACACGGCGGTCGAAATCGACCCGATCTGCCCGCTGCAAGCCCGCACCCTCTGGGTATTCCATGAATACGCGCCTCTCACAGTATCCAACACCGTGATTTATATACATAATATCGCGCTCAGGACAGTGAACTCAGCGGATTACTTGGGGAATGTGGGGTACAAGCTGCTTTAGAACCTTTTTTCGTACCATTTCGATTTCTGAATGGTACTGTTGGGCATGGTCGATGATTCTCAAAGTGACACCGTGCGCTGGACCACGCAAGTTCGGCGTGCGTTCATTGAGCATCGGCTCTTCTGGCGGGGGCGGATCGGGCTTGCTGATTTGATGGACACGTTCGACATGGCGCGGACGCAGTCGTCACAGGATTTGAACGCCTACATCTCTGACTTTCCCGAGCATCTGAGCTATGACAAGTCAGCACGGACCTATGTGCCAGGGCCAAAGTTCGAGGCGCACTACGCCGCGCTGGAACCAGATGCGCATCTGGCAAAACTCCTTGCCCTGTCACAGGGCGCGGATGTGGTGAATGCGGATTGGGAGGTGTTTCAGCCTGACATGCTGGCCCCAAGCATTCCTGCAAGGGGCGCGACGGCAAAGATAACACGGTCTGTTCTGCACGCCATTGAGCAGGGCAGGGAGCTAGTCATCTCCTACCAGTCCATGTCATCTCCTGATCCATCGGAGCGTAAGATTGCACCGCACGCTTTGGCGCATGATGGCTTCCGGTGGCATTGTCGGGCGTTTTGTCTGCGGGATCGCATCTTCAAAGATTTTGTTTTGGGTCGTATGCTGTCTGCCGAGCTTGGCGACCTGGCAGATGTTGATCCAGATTCTGACGAGAATTGGCGCGCAGAAATCACGATCACCATCGCACCGAACCCCAACTTGCCAGCGAACCAGCAGAAGATCATCGCGCTGGACTACGGCATGGATGACGGAGAGGCCCGGCTGACCGTGCGGCGCTGCATGCTCTATTACACACTCAAGCGTTTGGGGCTGGACGCTGATCCGTCGGCGCGCCGTGCGCAGGACCAGCAGATTGTGCTTGTGAACACAGATGAGGTATTCGCCGCCTTGGGCCGAAAGGTGCCTTGGTGAATATGGAGCAGACACCGTACCGCATGTCGTTTGGGCTTGGTGGCTTGTTCATCAATGAAAGTGTCGATGTGGCGCGCCTGCACGAGGTGGGTGGCACTTGGGACGACACAATTGCGCAGGCCATGTCCGAAGGCACAACGTCCCTGCCCAAATCGGCCTCACAGCGGCGCACCTTGCGAGAAATCGTCAACCGGCTTTCAGCATTAACCGATGCGGAACTCGCGCTCCTGGCAGACACGGATGATCGCACGGAGCAGCAGGCGCTATTGTGGCTGGCGGCCTGTCGGGCCTATCGTTTTGTGGCTGAGTTTGCGGTTGAGGTGCTGCGCGAGCGGTATCTATCCTATCGCCTCGATCTGTCCCTCGATGCCTTCGATACCTTCTGGGAGGAAAAGGCCGAGTGGCACGAGGATGTGTCGAACATCAGCCCATCAACCCGCTTGAAGCTCCGCCAGGTGCTGTACCGGATGATGCGCGAGGCGGAAATCCTCTCGTCTGAGGGCAAAATCCAAACGGCATACCTGACGCCGCGCGTTAAATCCTTGATCGCGGAGCATCGGCTTGCGGATTTGGCAGTGTTTCCCGGTGTGCCAATCGAAGGGGGTTCTTCGTGAACAAAGCAATGTCCCCAAAGGAACGGGCCGAACATCTCTTCGAGGTTGTCACAAGCCAGCGGTTCCTGACCAAACAAGGTTTGGGCAATGAGGTGCCCTTTTTTATCTGCCCCTATGATGCGACCGAGGGGCTATCAATGATGCAGGACCGCAAAGCTCTTGTGACGCGCATCGAACATGCAGGCGTGAAGGTCTTGGACCTGAGCCTCTATGACCTGTCACTCGACATTCTGCGGGAGCGGGACATTCTCGACGAACTCCTTGAGTCTGAGCCGGACATGGAAAAGGGCGAGCTAAAGGAAATTCTCCAAGGCGTTTTGGACCCACAGGAATGCGCAGGAAGCGGAACCTGCGAATTCTTGAACCACCGTCGCCCTTGAGGTCGTGAACGGCCCAGAGCGGACATCAACGGCGACCGCAGCGAAAGATCGCAGGCAGCCCTTCCGCGACATTGGTACCAAGCGCAGCATCGTCGCGGGTGCCGGCGTTAAGGGTGGTAAGCAGACTTGCGGCAATGCTGCGTGGCCGACGCATCCCAGTCCAGACCTGCCATCGGTCGACACCGCCAGATCGCAGCGCTCACAATGGCCGGGAAGACGGAAACCGCTCGCTAAAGCGTCCGGCCCAAAACCTGAATCGTGAGGGATTCCAATGAGTGCTCATCTGTGATTCATCCTGTTTGGGAGGATGGATCATGTCAGCACCTTTGCCGAATGCGCTGCGTGCGCGGTTACGGCGTCATCATTGATGTCGAGGCGACAAGATCGATCCGGCAGGCAGAGGTCGGCTCGACCAAGACCATGCTGGATCGGGTGAAGAACAGGTTTGACCTGCATACCGAACGCCTGATCGCCGACACCGCATATGGCACCGGGCCGATGCTGGACTGGCTGGTCGATCGAATAATTGCGCCCCATATCCCGGTCATAGACAAGTCCGGGCGCAACGACGGCACCTGGACGCGGGCAGAGTTCGAGTGGGACGCCGAGAACGACCATTACATCTGCCCGGAAGGCCACGAACTGAAGCAGTTCCGCCGCAACTATTCAGACCCGAACCGTGGGCCGACCGGCAAAGGCACAGCCCTCTATCGCGCCCTGAAAGAGGTCTGTCAGGCCTGTCCATCCAAAGCCAATTTCTGCCCAAATGCTGACGCCCGCAAGATCACTCGCGAGGAGCATGAAGACGCCCGGCAAGTTGCACGCGACCTCGCTAAGACCAAGCAGTACGAAATCTCGATGAAGCTCCGAAAGAAGGTCGAG
Source organism: Alphaproteobacteria bacterium (assembly GCA_030433335.1). Classification (GTDB taxonomy): domain Bacteria; phylum Pseudomonadota; class Alphaproteobacteria; order Rhodobacterales; family Rhodobacteraceae; genus Donghicola. Next base: position 3,093 of record JAUILL010000071.1, read on the forward strand.
ATGCTCTTCGCGCACCTCAAACGCATCCTTGGCTTGGGGCGGCTCCGATTACGTGGCCCATGCGGAGCAAATGACGAATTCCTCCTCGCCGCAACCGCCCAGAACCTCCGGAAACTGGCAAAGATTTTTCCCGCACCGCAGCAAAAGCGCAAAGCCTGACGGGAAAGGCGCGCGCGCCCAATTTGCAACGGCTATTTCTGCGCTCGCAAACTTCTGTTTTTCCACAGAATCGGGCGGAAACCGGACTTTCTCCGCAGATGCACGCTGACCGAGCCAGCATCGAGAGAGCTGACATTCAGATCGCGTCGAGTCCAAGTGTAACACTTCAACGCAGCATGGCGGCTGTGCGAGCGCCCGTAACGGACTTTGACACTTCTACGCCTGAGCGCTTGGCGTAGAGGGGTGTTCGAGCCTGATCCGTCACACGCCTCCCGCGTAACGTCGGAGCCTACTTGTGTTCGGGAACTGGCCGCAGTAACTTCCCTTTAATCTAACGTGGATAAGCGCGAAGCGATGACATAGGTGAAGCTCGACCAAAATGAGTCGGCAAACAGGATCCAACCTCAATGCACTTGTCTGTTAACAGAAAGAGATCCGACGAAATTGAGAGGATCATTTCAATTGGTGAATCTGGTGCCGCAAAGGTGACCCAGATAATTGAAGCTGCCGATCCAATGATCTCCTTCTCGGAGTCAACGAGCGCACTTAAGGGTGTTGTTGGTGACGAAATAGCTCTGCTAATTTTTCTCCATATGAGTTCATTGGCGGTTCTCGCGGATAGAGAGCGAATGACGCCCTCCGAAGTGTTGGGCACTCTGCGATCTGGCTTAGTTAATTTTGGGTGGTCAGAAGAAAAACTTGTGGAGCTTGACACCCTTATTCCGACTTTTGAGTCGTGGATAAAGCATAAATTCTTTTATATTGGCGCCAAAGCGTCAGACCTTGTCACGACCAGCGGAAAAAATATTGGGCGATCAAAAATAGTTGTAGATGCTCGACCTATTTTCGACAACGATCGAGAAGAAATAGAAGTTTTTGTAGTATTTAGCTCGCTTATGCTCAACCTTAACGATGGATTGGGGGGCGAGGAGAATATTTCGATTTCGCTTGGTGTCGATGAGATTGAGGAACTTAAACGTGAATGCGAAGAAGCTTTGCGAAAAGTAAACAAGACTCAAGAAAACATAACTAACACCTCAGGGAAGAGAGCACTCGTCTATGGCAAACACGTGGGATCAACTTAACCACGAGACTCAGAGACGGGCAAAGCCCGTTTGGGATCTTAAGGATAAACACAGCAGTGAAAATCTTCGGGGCGTTCAGTTTGAGCAGATTGTTGGAACTCAGGAGCGAACTCAAAAGAGACTGTTCGTTGTGCCAGCTCAGCTTTCAGGCTTGGCAGAGGAACCAGCCCAAAATCTGGAGCATTCCGCCTCTGACGGAAGCCACCTGCTGATTGGTGCTGTTGCGCTGCTTCTTGGGGCAACCTTTTCTGGCATACGCTTGCTGACTGGAGCAGCATTCGAAACCGGATACCCGTTCAGCTACGCGGCTGTTTGCGTGATCGGGCTGGGATTGTCGGCGGTGCTTCTTTCAGAGTGGCGCGGCCGAAGAAAGTGACATAGATGTTTTATTTAGCAGTAGTTCCATCGAGTTTATTTTCGCTGCTGGCTTTTTTCGTTCTGATGCTTGCGTTTCAGGGGAACGATTATCTTTTATCCCTTCTTGATCTCGTAACCGTTAAGGGAATTGCAGTTTCTATTTTACTTTTAAACCTTTCTTCATTTTTATTGATCCTTTTGTCATTAGTGTTTGTGCCTCCTTCAGTTACAATTTACTATGGCCTTTCTGTTGTCTTCGTTGCTTTAATGGTGGGCACTTGGGGAGTATCTTCCTTGGGGAGTGTCGACCTAAATTCTCCTTATGGTCAGGTAAGTTGGAGCTCTGGGAGTGATCCGTTGCTTGCTATGCTATTATTCATCTCCGCAATTCTTTTTTGTGTTCGGAGAATAGATAAGTTGCGCAGCAAAAAGTAACATTATTCTTTTTTCCTTTGGCAGTTGAAGGCGCAGGTGATGGAAAAATCTATTGTGACTGAATGGCTGCTTTGGAGAGCTGCACCGCAGCATTGAAAGAGTGGTTTGAGCGGCAACTTTGGGCCGTACCCGACAGGGCAACACGAGCCCAAAAGACAACATGCTGCAGACGATCTGATGACGGCAGAGAGCCCTCTTGACCGCGTCCGAGATGACAGGGCTTTGCAGTTGCGGCGTCGAAGGGACTGACGTGACCGGCCCAGAGCCGACCTTGGCGGTGACAGCGGACGCTGCATCGCAGCTTCCCCGAAGCCGCCATTGATCCAAACCGCAGCATTTTGGGCGGCCAGACGTCGGCAGTGCGGACAAAACGACCTTACGCTGCGCCGCCACCAATGACCGCTTTCTTGCGGAACACATTCCAGCCTTGGCCGTGATTATTTGTTGTTTCTGAGCGCCTCGGCGGTTGTCTTCAGTCCGTCATCCATCGCGCGGTAAAAAGCTGCGTAGCTGGCGACGCGCTCTCGCGCACCGGTTTCGGATAAGGGGATTTCGTTCAAGGATTCTTCGATATCTGCAGCGGCAAGGCGCGCTCGGGCGGCTGATGCCTCCACCATGTTTGCAAACGCATTGTTGACAACCTGAAAGTAATCTTGCCGGTCGCCTGCTTTGGCGACACGTTTGATCAACTGCTGGCTTTCAAGTATTCGCACGCTGGAGCTGATACTTCCTCGACTGACTTGCAGAGCTGTTGCAAGCTGCCCGAACGACACCCGCTCGCCATCGTAAAGAAGCAGGGCCAACACACGGCCTGCAATACGTGGCAATCCCTCGGATTGCGCAATCATGCCGATTTTTTCGATGAAGTCCGCACGGGCCGTTTCAGCCGATTTGATTGGTTTGTTCCGGTTCACGTTGGTCCTCCGAGAATGGGGAGTTGTTGACAAGCTAGATCCATATCTCTTATCCGTCCAGTATGTTCAGTCAATAATGAACGGTTGGTCGACGATGGCGCGGAACACCTTTACGACAAAAGGCATCACCAAGGTCTACGGTGAAGGGCGATCCGCAGTTCATGCGCTGCGTGGTGTCGATCTGGATATTCCGGAAGGTGAAATCGTGGTGCTGCTGGGGCCGTCGGGTAGCGGTAAATCCACCTTGCTCAATATCATCGGCGGGCTGGATCGTGCCACCAAAGGCGATGCCTACTTTCAGGATCGGAACCTGTCAGAAATGACGGACAAGCAACTGACCCGATATCGCCGTGATCACGTGGGGTTCGTCTTTCAGTTCTACAATCTGATGCCCAGCCTCACTGCTCGCGAAAACGTGGAATTGGTGACCGAGATTGCGCGCGATCCGATGGAGCCGGACGAGGCATTGGCCATGGTCGGCTTGCGCGAACGGGTCGATCACTTCCCGGCGCAGCTTTCGGGCGGCGAGCAGCAGCGCGTGGCGATTGCGCGTGCGGTGGCCAAGAACCCGACGGTCCTTTTCTGTGACGAGCCGACCGGCGCCTTGGACAGCACCACGGGTCGTGCTGTCCTGAACGTGCTCAAGGACGTTAACGAAAAGCTGGGAGCCACCGTTCTGATCGTCACTCACGCGGCGTCTCAGGCGGCAATGGCGGATCGCGTGATCCATTTCGCCGATGGCGGTATTCGCGAAGTCGTGGTGAATCACACCAAGCTAACCCCCGAAGAGATCGACTGGTGAGCCCGCTTGATCATAAGCTCCTGCGCGATCTGTGGCGCATGAAAGGGCAAGCGATGGCCATTGGCATGGTCATCGCTGTGGGCGTCGGCATGCTGGTGATGATGACGGGATTGGTGACATCCCTGAACGAAACGCGGGCCGCGTATTACGAACGCTATCGTCTGGCCGAGGTCTTTGCCCCTGTCACCCGCGCGCCCGACCGCATGGAGACACGGCTCGCGGCGATAGATGGGGTCAGCGCGGTTGAACCTCGTGTCGTGGGCGCGGCGCTGATCGACGTGGCCGATTTCGATCTACCGGTTCAGGCGCAAGCGGTTTCCCTGCCGGACTTTCGCAAGCCACGCCTGAACGATGTGTTCCTGACCGACGGACGGATGATCGACAGCGATCACACCGACGAAATTCTTTTGCTGGAGGCCTTCGCTCAAGCCCATGACATTCGTCCCGGCGACCGGATCGACGCCACGATGAACGGCGCTCGGCGCTCCTTCCAGGTGGTCGGCCTCGCCCAGGCTCCCGAATTTCTCTACACTACCGCGCCGGGCGAATTGATCCCCGATGACGCCCGCTTCGGTGTGATCTGGATGAGCCGCTCCGCTTTGGCCGCCGCCTACGACATGGATGGTGCGTTCAACGAAGCGCTGTTGTCTCTCTCACGCGGCGCGAACGAGGCCGCCGTTATGGCAGCAGTTGACCGCATCCTTGACCCTTATGGCGGCACGGGGGCCTATCCGTTGGCCGATCAAGCCTCGAACCAGCTTGTCAGCGAGGAAATCAGTGGGCTGGAGGCAGCGGCGGTGGGCGTTCCGCCCATCTTCCTCGCTGTCGCGGCTTTCCTGCTCTACATCGTGATCAACCGCATGGTGCAGTCCGAACGCGAGGAAATCGGGCTAATGAAAGCGTTTGGCTATACCAACGGCGAGGTTGGCGCGCATTACTTCAAGCTGGTGTTGGCCATTGCCTTCGGTGGCGCACTGGCGGGCTGCCTGATGGGAATTGCCGGCGGCCGAGCGCTGATCCAGGTCTACGTCGCCTATTTCAAATTCCCCTTTCTCGTCTTCCAGCTTGATCCGGCGTCCTTTGTCACAGGTGTGAGCGTCAGTATCCTCTCGGCTTCTGCCGGGGGTCTGTTGGTTCTGCGCAGTGTCTTCGCCCTGACGCCCGCCGCTGCCATGCGCGCGCCTGCACCCGCCGACTACAGCCGAACAGGCGCCATCGGACACACGCTGAACCGCTTTCTCGATCAACCTTCGCGCATGGTACTGCGCCGGATCACGCGTCAACCTGCGCGCATGGCTGGCGCTATGATCGGTATCGCCTGCGGTATGGCGCTCAGCGTATCGATGATCACGATTTATGCGGGCTTTGACCGGACCATCGACCTGACCTTCAACGTGATTGACCGCAGCGACGTGACCGTCACCTTTACCCATGCGAGGTCAGATGCCACGATTTTCAATCTGCGCCGGATGAAGGGTGTGACCTTCGTCGAACCCGTGCGTCACGTGCCAGCGGTGCTGCGCAACGGCCTTGCCACCCATCGCGGCGTGGTCAGTGGCCTGCCGCCGGATGCCCGCCTGAGCCGTGCGCTCGACAGCGATCTGGCCGATATTCCGCTGAAGAATGTAGGGATCGTCCTGTCCACCGCGTTGGCGACAAAGCTGAGTATCCGGCCCGGTGACACCTTGACCGTCGAGGTGCGCGAAGGTCGCCAGCCCGTGCTACAAATTCCGGTCACCGCCGTGGCCGAAAGCCTGCTGGGATCCCCGTCCTACATGGATCTCGACACGCTCAATCGCGCCCTGCGCGAACCGAACCGCGTGTCCGGGGCCTATCTGTCAATTGACGAAGCACATGCCACCGACATTTACGCAGCCTTGCAAGACATGCCCACCGTTGCAGGCGTCAGCCTGAAAAGTCAGGCGGAAGTCGCGTTCGAGACCCTGATGAACACCGGTGCAGGCGCGATCCGCTACGTCATGGGGGCCATAGCCTTCGTCATCACCTTTGGGATCGTCTACAACGCCGCCCGCATTGCATATGCCGAGCGCTCCCGCGATCTGGCAAGCCTGCGGGTCATCGGCTTCACCAAGGGTGAGGCCGCCTTCGTGTTGCTGGGCGAGCTGGCCATCGTCACGCTGGTGGCTCTGCCGATTGGCAGTGTGCTGGGCTATTACCTGTCGTTCGGCATCGCCGCTGGATTCTCCAGTGAGCTTTACCAGATTCCTGCGATCTTCGACCCCGCGAGCTACGGCTTTGCCGCAATGGTCGTGCTTGGGGCGGGTGTCGCTTCCGGCTGGCTGGTGAAACGAGATATCGACCGAGCGGACCTCGTCTCGGCCCTGAAAACGAGGGAGTAGCCGTCATGGCCAAAGCAAAAAAACGATCCCGCCTGATCCTGACCACGGCAACTGTGCTGTTGATCGTTGGCGCGCTGACAGTCGCCTTCTGGCCCCAACCGACGATGGTGGATATGGGCGAAGTCACACGCGGCACCATGCAGCTGACCATCGACGAAGAAGGCCGGACCCGGGTGCGCGATGCCTACGTCGTCTCCACCCCGGTCGCAGGCCAGTTACAACGGGTCAGCGTCAAGCCCGGTGATCCGGTTGTGCGCGGCGAAACCATCGTCGCCCACATGCGCCCGACAAATCCCGCAGCCCTCGATGTGCGCACGCGGGAACAGGCACAGGCCGTTGTGACCGCCGCCGAGGCAGCACTTCGTGTGGCGCGCGCCGATCTGAATGCGGCGCTTGCCAATCGCGATCTGGCCGATACGGAGTTGGAAAGAACACAACAACTGGTCGACCGCGGCATTTCGAGCCAAGCCGCACTGGACAGCGCCAGGCAAGCTGCCCGCGTGGCACAGGCGAATGTCGACACGGCAGAAGCCGCCATCTCCATGCGCGAAGCAGAGATTACCAATGCTCAGGCCCAACTGATCGGCTTTGACGACCCCCGGCTGGCAGCCGCAATCGGAACAGCCGATGATGATATTCCGCTCTACGCACCGGCAGACGGCCGCATCCTGCGCGTGTTTCAGGAAAGTGAAACCTCGCTTCCTGCAGGCGCGCCCATCATGGAAATCGGAAATATCGAAAACGATCTGGAGGTTGTGGTCGAGCTTCTGTCAACGGATGCCGTGCAGGTGGCCGTTGGTGATCCAGTGATCATAACGGATTGGGGCGGCCCGACCGACTTGACCGGCGAGGTGATCCGTATCGATCCGTTCGGCATCACGCAATTCTCGGCCCTTGGCGTCGAAGAGCAACGTGTGAATGCCGTGATCGCTTTTGCCAGCCCCTCGGAAGACTATGCGGGCCTGGGGCACGGGTTCCGCGTGGAATCGCAGATTGTTGTCTGGGAGAGCGAAGACACCCTTATCGTCCCGGCCAGTGCCCTGTTTCGCAGCCGCGATGCCTGGGCTGTCTTCGTAGTAGTTGATGGAGCGGCCCAACTCCGCACCATAGAGATTGGCCCCAACAACGGTGTTGAAGCGCAGGTCACCAGTGGACTGACCGAAAACGATAGAGTGATCCTCTATCCGTCGTCGGGGCTGTCTGAAGGTATGAGAGTCGCAGAACGGGTCGTGAATTGAGACCCGAAAAATGACTGCCTAAACTTGTTCTCTTGAAGGATCGCATGGCATCCATAAACACGATGTCGAGCGAGGAGCTTTCTGGCAGCCGACATTCGCTGCATTGCCGAAAATCAGAAAAATGGGCTCAGAGCGGCCTTGCGGCGGTGCAGCAGTGCGCCAGCAGCAAGATCACGTGGAGTCGCCGCTGCCCAGTGACCGGTCTCAGCCCAAAATGGACATTGGTTCTGCACCTGCATCGGATGGCAC
>JAUILL010000072.1 GCA_030433335.1 Alphaproteobacteria bacterium
AAAGCGTTCGCTCATCACTTTTTCAGAGGGGAGCTTGTCGCCGAGAGACAAAGCGTCTTCCTGAATCATTTCCAAAATGCTGGTGCGAAGCCATTCGATCCCGCTCGGTTTCAGTTTTTCCATACTGCCGGTCATCCTGCACTCACCCTGTCAAACAACTCGGAAATTTCTTTGGAAGATTTTTGTTGTGATACGCACAATTGCAAGAGAATTCTCGCTTTTGATGGCGATAGGCACGCAGCGGACATAAAGCCGTGGCTTTGATTTCGACTGTTTTCCGGGACGCGACCAGAGGCGTGGGAGGCGGCGATCACGATGCCGCCTTTTGTCTTTGACCAATGCTCAAGGGCCTGCGCCTGTGCGCTTGTCGCATAACCGGGCGCGAAACCGGCCATGACAATGCCTTTGGCCCCGGCGGCGAAAAACGCTTCTAGTGCCGTCGTGTCCCCGTCGCTGTGGCAAAACAGAATGTCGACGCGCGGGGGGTCTGACAACTTATGCCACGCTTCAAACGGTGCTGGTGGCAGAGGTGAAACTATGGGGCGGAAGAGGTCTAGGGCATTCCCTGTAAACCGTCCAAGAGGGCCGCGCCAAGGTGAGCGAAAACTGTCAAGCGCGGCATTGTCGAATTTCGAGACGTCGCGCGGGTCGTGCAGCTCGGCGTTGATCGCAACAAGAACTGCGGAGCCTGAAATGCGCGGGTCTGTCACGGCCTTGAGGGCGTGGAACAGGTTCATAGGTCCGTCGCTGCCTTGGGCAGAAGCCGGACGTTGAGCGCCGGTGACCATAAGTGGTACGCCGAGATCCCAGACGAGAGAGAGAAAGAATGCGGTTTCCGCCAGGGCACCGGTGCCATGCGTCAGCACAAACCCTTCGATGTCAGGATGCCGGTCAAGCGTCGCGCGGCACGATGTATAGATGTCACGCCATTTCGCGAAGCCCATGTCAAAGCTGGGCACAGGGTCGAAGGGCACTTCGGTGACGTGAAAGCGTTGGTCCAGATGGCTGAACTGACGCATCACCTCAGGAACGGTATAGCTGCCCGCCTGTCCGTAATCGCAGATTTCAAAAGGGTCCTCGGCCAAGGCGGTCAGCGTGCCGCCGGAAATCACAAGGCCGATATGCGGAAGATCAGTCATAATAGGCTCTTTCTATACGCTTTGCAAAAGCTCCGAACGGGAATGTGCTAGGGGTGCGCGGGGATCGAGCCAGTAGTCGGCACTCACAAATTCAAAGCTGTAATTCCCAGTATATCCTGATTTTTCAAGGCAATGTATATAGTTCGCAAGGGGGAGTGTCCCGTCACCCCACGCCAGATGGCCTTCGGGAGTGCCGTCACAGATATGGACATGGCGCAGTCGTTCGCCAAAGCGTGTGCCATACGATTCAGGCATTTCTCCGGCTGCAGCCATCGCATTCAGGTCCAGAATTGCCGCGATCTGATCTGAACCGATCTCCTCCATCATCCTGGCCAGATCTGCACTCGTCACGATCAGGTTGGATTCCGTGTGCGACAGAGGTTCAAGCAGCAGGGTCACGCCTTTCTTTAGCGCCTCTTGTGCAAGGTCGCCCAACTGATCGCGGGCACGATCCCAGGCTTCGGTGGGGGGCTGGTTCGCATATCCCCATCCGGCGGTGATGAGCATCTGAGGGCATTCCAAAGCCTCAGCGACCTCCAGCGAGCGCAAGAAATACGCGTGGCTTCTGCGTGCGGTCCCGGGGTGTTCGGAGGCAAGATTTATCGGGTACAGGCATTGCTCTGGCGTCAGGCAGACGAGCTCCAATTCGCGCTCCCTCAAGAGGTGCTTTGTGCGCTTGATGTCGTCGCCTGTCGCGTCCTCCAGGCTGAGATGCGGCATGCCAGCCCACAGCTCGATCTTGGAAAAGCCAAGTGCTGCCGCGTCGTCGAGAAAGTGCGGCAGGCTATGGCGAAAGTAATGGATGTTCATGGCAGCAAGCCGAGTAGGGAGGGGGGCGGGCATGAAGTGTGATTCCCATAATTGTTTGACAACATTAAGCTGATTTTTTGCGCCGACTTCAACTAGAACTTATGAAAACAAGGGCTATTTTGAATTTTGAAGAAAATCAAAATACAGTATTGACAGAGAACGAGGCGTTGTGGTGACGTGTTGTCAAACAAGTTGAGGCAAAGCATAGCCCTCACGAAAAACGAAAGGTCAGGGATGTCTGAAGCTTCGGGAGATCAGGTCGGGATTCAATTCCGAAAGGTCAATAAGTGGTTCGGATCAATGCACGTTCTGTGCGATATTGATCTGGACGTGGCAAGTGGTGAAAAAGTAGTCGTGTGTGGTCCCTCGGGGTCAGGCAAATCCACGATGATCCGCTGCATCAACCACCTCGAAGAGTATCAATCGGGCTCTATCGTGGTGGATGGCATCGAGGTGAATAACCACAAGGCCAACATCGACAGGGTGCGCCGCCGGGTCGGGATGGTGTTCCAGAACTTCAACCTCTATCCACATCTGACCATCCTCGACAATTGTACCCTCGCGCAGCGTTGGGTGCGGGGCAAATCCCGCGCCGAGGCCAATGAGCTAGCCATGCATTACCTCGAACGTGTCCGCATTCCCGATCAGGCACATAAATATCCAAGCCAGCTTTCCGGCGGGCAGCAACAGCGCGTGGCAATCGCACGTTCACTATGTATGTCGCCGGAGATCATGCTGTTCGACGAGCCGACATCTGCGCTCGATCCTGAACTGGTGCGCGAAGTTCTCGACACGATGGCGGAACTGGCGGGCGAGGGCATGACGATGGTCTGTGTCACCCATGAGATGGGGTTCGCGCGCCAGGTCGCGGATCGCGTGATTTTCATGGATCAGGGCTCTGTGATTGAAAGTGCGCCGCCGAATGAGTTTTTCGACAACCCGCGTGAGGAACGCACACAGCGCTTTCTCAGCCAAATCCTTCACTGAACCCACAAGAAGGTTCAGGCCAAAGGGCAAAACGCCTTTCACCAGAAACCAAAACCAACCACAGGAAAATCCCATGACAACCAAATTTTCTTCTGTTGCTGCCCTTCTGCTGGCAACCAGCATCGTTGGCACCCTTGCGACCCCGGTCACAGCCCAGGACTTTCCGCCGCTTCCAGAGGCCATTCAAGAGCAAGGCGTCATTCGCATCGGCGTGAAATGCGACAGCCCGCCCTTCGGCGCGTCCGGTGTGGATGGCACGCCGATGGGGATCGAAGTCGAAATGGCCAAGAAAATCGGCGAATACGCCTTTGGTTCCGAGGATGGCGCTGAGCTGTCCTGTGTCACCAGCGAGGCGCGTATCCCCTCTCTGAAATCTGGAAAACTTGATCTCATCCTCGCGACTCTCGGTCGTTTCCCGGCCCGCGAAGAGGTGATCGACTTCTCGAACATCTATTTCTGGGGCACGTCCAACGTGCTCGTGCCGGGCGACAGCCCGGTGGAAAAACTGGCCGATCTTGAGGACAAGACGCTCTTGATCGTCAAAGGCGGCTCCCAGATCAAATGGCTCGAAGAAAACATCCCTGGCATCAAGATGATGCAGCTCAACACCACGGCAGACGGTGTGCAGGCTCTGCTGCAAGGGCGTGCGGACGGTTTTGTCGGCGATGGTGGTCTCGTTTACACGCTCGGCTCGAACTATGACGATCTGCGTGTGGTCGAAGAGGGGCTTGATCTTGGTCAGAACGGCATCGGCCTGCGTAAGAATGAGCCTGAACTGATGGCCTTCGTGAACGCGGCGCTCGACCAGCTTCGTGAAGAAGGGTTCTATGAAAAGGTTATCCCCGAATTCGTCGAAGAACCGGCTGTTGTCGAGGTCATGAAGCGTGGCTTCCTCGATGAACCACCGCATATGTGATCCTGAATCTGCATTGGGGGCCGACATCATGGCCCCCAAACATCACTTAAAGCCATGAACCGAAACGGATCTCCGCCATCATGATAGACTGGGCCTATATGTGGGAAGCAGTGCCGGACCTGATCAACGGTCTGGGCATGACGTTGCTAGTCAGCTTTCTCGCCATTATTTTCTCTCTGCTCGCGGGGGCTGTCGGCTGCGCATTGCGCGTGTCATCGGTCAAGGCTTTGAATTACCTCATCGCCGCCTATGTCGAATTCATCCGTGGAACGCCGTATCTGGTTCAGGTCTTTTTCGTTTTCTACGGTCTTCCTAGCCTCGGTTTGAAATTGTCGATTTTCTGGTCGGGCGTTGTCGCACTTTCGATCTGGGCCAGCGCGTTTCACATCGAAAGTTTCCGCGCCGGGCTGACCTCTGTCAGCAAAGATATTCGCAATGCCTCCGCCTCCTTGGGGTTGCGCGCCTGGCACCACGGGCTTTTCGTGGTCTTTCCGATCGCGGCACGCTCTGCCTTGCCCTCGACGCTCAACACGGTCGTGAGCACGATCAAGAACTCGGCCTATCTTCAGGCCATCGGGTTGGTCGAATTGACCTTCGTGGCCGTCGACCGCATCGCCTATGAATTCCGTTCCATCGAGATGTTTCTGGCGATCTGCGTCATCTATCTCGCTGTTGTGCTCGTCGTTTCGGCGCTTGGGCATCGTCTCGAACGCCGCCTCGACCGGCCGTATGTGGGAAGGTAACCATGTCGCTTCTTTATGAATATCGCGTCTTTCTGTTCGCAGGCTTCATCGAAACCCTCCTGATGTCCCTGACAGTGGCCATTGGGGCTACCGGGATCGCCGTCTTCCTCGCAACCATGTTGCAGTCGAAAATCCGTGTGATCAAAACGGCGGGCTACACGCTGTGCGAGGTACTGCGGGACATTCCGCTCATGGTCAACGTGCTGATGGTCTATTTCATCCTGCCGCTGATCGGTCTTGGCTTTGGCCCCTTCTGGTCGGCTTGTATCGCCATCTCGATCTGGGGCGGGGCCAATGGAGCGCATATCCTGCGCGCCGGGCTTCAGTCGGTCGGCTCCGGTCAGCGCGAAACCGCCGCCGCGTTCAATTTTGGCCCGATCAAAACACTGTTCCTGATTGTTCTGCCACAAGCCATGCCCGTGATCATTCCGCCCTACGTCAGCCTTTTGACCGCTGTTGTTCAGGCGACATCGCTGGGGGCCATCGTTGGCGCGCAGGAATTGCTTCGGGCTGGTCAGATCCTGATTGAACAAACAACGATCATGCGCGGCGGCAGCCCGGCCTATCTGGTCTATGGCTCGATCCTCGTGGTTTATTTCGTCCTGTGCAGCCTGATCTCGCTCGTCGGTGCCCGTGTGGAGGCCTATTATCAACGACCCTATCGTGGCTCGGGTGCTCAAGAGATCGAAAAGAAAATCAAGGACATCGAAGCGTCGATGCAGACCAGCGCATGACTCTGTCGTCCACCATATCCCCGCGTTCCGGGGCTCCCCTCCCCGGGGCCTCGCTGGCCGGAAGTTCGATCGAGATGCGCCTGTCGCATCTCGTCGGGCTCCCGGTCGGGGAGGGTGAACGCCGGGCAGCCACGGATGCGATCTGCGACACGCTCGCCGTGGCGCTTGCGGGGGCTGCCGATCCCCGCTCGGATCAGCTGATGCGCACGCTTTCGACCGCGCATGAGCCTGCGCCGGGTCTGAGTTTTGCACTGGGCACGGATCACTGGCTGTCCACCTCGGATGCCGCGCTTTATTTCGGGTTTTCTGCGCATCTTCTGGATTATGACGATGACGAAACGGAATTGGCGATGGCGCATCTCTCCGCGCCAAGCCTGGCTGCGGCTTTGGCGGTGGTCAATCGGTTCGGACAGACTGCCGATGAGTCCCAGCTGGTCGATGCTTATGTGACGGGCTGCAAGGCCATGCTGCTCTTGGGGGCCGTGTGGAACCCGGCGCTGCATGCCGCAGGGTGGCATCCGACCTCCGTTTTGGGCGTGTTCGGGGCCACGTTGGCCGCGGCACGGTGCATGGGGCTGGATCAGGCACAGAGCCTTTCTGCGGTCCGTCTGGCTGCCTCGCTTGCATCGGGGGGGCGCGGCGCGTTCGGTGGCATGGGCAAACCGCTACAGGTCGGTCAATCCGCAGCCTCGGGGGTGCGCTGCGCCGAGCTGGCGCGCGCCGGTTGGCAGGGCAGTTCAGACGCGCTCGATGGCCTTGCTACCGCGCTGTTCTCCCAAGGCGCCATGACCGCAGACGCGGATGTCTCTGAGTTTCCGCCAGCGGGCTTTGTTACCAAGCTCTACCCAAGCTGTACCGCCACCCATGCGGCGATCTACGCCACGTTGACGCTCTGCGCCGAGGTGTCGGAGCACGATTTGCCGCAACGGATCACTTGTGCGCTCGACCCGCGCGCGCTCGCGATTTTGCAAAGCACTCCGCCGAAAAGCGGAGACGAGGGGCGGTTTTCTCTGGCCTATTGTCTGGCTACAGCGGCCGTGACCGGGCGTGTGGGGCTTGATGCTTTCGAGGCAAAGGCGTTTCAAGATGGCGCCCCTGCCGATCCACGTATCCGCGAGATGATGCACCGGATCGACATTGCCGAGGCGCATGATCTGCCCTTTGGGCCCAGCGGCATTGCGACCGGCGCGCATGTGACGGTGTTCGTGGGAGATGACGAGCCGCACAGCATGACCGCAGAGGCCGCGCCGGGCAGTCTGAGCCTTCCGGCGACGGAGGGGGATCTCTCGGACAAATGGTGCGATTGCCTGACGAAATACACGGTTGGGCGATATGGCGCTCTCGCCAACACCGATGTTGCATCGGACCTCCTTCCGATGCTGCGCAACGCGACAACCCCCGGAGGTCTTCAGACGCTCCAGAGGCGGCTGACTGAAATGACATCAATTCAAGGCAAGCAAGAATGCAAAACTCCGTAAGTTCCCGTCTGGCCGAAGCGACCGCACCGGAAGTCGCTCAGACAATTTATGCCCCTCCGATGCGTGGGTTTGATGCGGTGGCGCTTGAGCGGATGTGTGCGCTCAACGAAGCCCACGCGCTCATGCTCGCGACACAGGGGCTGATCGCGAAAGAGACCGCAGAAGCGATCCTCAAAGGCATAGCGCAGGTGCGTGCCGAAGGGCCGGACGCGATTGACCTCGATCCGCAATTCGAGGACAGCTATTTCGCCTTCGAAAACCGTTTGGGTCAGATCATCGGCAAATCTGCCGCCGGTTGGCTTCATATCGGGCGCAGCCGCAACGACATCGGGTCGACGCTGGACCGGATGGCGGCGCGGGACTGGTGTCTACATCTTCTGAGGCAGGTGAACGTCGCGCGTCAGGCCTGTCTTGCGGCGGCGGAGCGCCATGCCGAGACCGTGATGCCCGGCTACACCCATTTGCAACCCGCCCAGCCGATCACCTTCGGCTATTACCTTGCCAATGTGGCGCGCGGGATTGAGCGGGAATACGACCGTATCGCCGCCGTCTATCCGCGCGCCGACGCCTGTGCGCTCGGTTCGGCGGCCTTTGCCGGCACGTCCTTTTCGATTGACCGAGACATGACGGCGGAGCTCTTGGGTTTTGCCGCCATCGCGACGCCGGGTCTCGATGCCGTTGCCTCGCGCGATTATGTCACCGAGCTTCTCTGGGCCGTCACCAGCTGTCAGGTGTTGCTGTCGCGCGTGGCGCAGGATCTTTACACCTTCACGACATGGGAATTCAGCACCTTGCGCTTCCCGGACAGTGTGGCAGGCACCTCCTCGATCATGCCGCAGAAAAAGAATATGCTGCCTCTGGAGTTCTTCCGTGCCGAAGCCGGGCGCAGCATTGGCGCACTGAGCGGATCGTTGTCGGCGGTCAAAGGGTCGAACTATTCCATCGGGCTCGACAGCGTCCGCGAAGGGTTGATCGATGCCTGGCCGGTTTTTGCGCGGTTCGCGGATGCCTTGCCGCTGCTGCGCCTGATCTTCGAGACCGCGGAACCGAATGCAGAGATGCTTTTGGCGCGCTGTTCGGCCAACTTTTCGACCGCGACCGATGTTGCGGACGGTCTGGTGCGCGAACATGGCATTTCCTTCCGCGACGCCCACCATGTTGTCGGGCGCGCGGTCCAGATGGTGATTGCTCGGGGGGAGGATGCTTCGGGTCTGGATATCACCACGCTGAATGCTGCCGCAGAGGCCGAGATCGGCCGTACCTTCGACATCTCCGAAGAGACCCTGCGCGGTTGGACAAACCCAACCTCTGCGGTCGCAAGCCGCGTTGTCACTGGCGGCCCCGCCCCCGTTTCCACCCGCGCGATGATCTCGGAGATGACAGGTCGACTCGAAGATGATCGCGCCACCCTTGAAACCCGCTCCTCTCACCTGCGCCACAGTGCGCAACAGCTCTCGGAGCGAATTGCCACCTTTCTAGGCTGACGTCGCTCGGCTCTAGCGCCCCGAAGCGGGCAAACCGTCGCCTCACGCGGGGCGCCGGACAGATGAACTTTGCCCAAATCGGGCCATATGAAAAGGAAAGTCCATGTTCAACTTTGACGAAGCGCGTTTTTTGAGGATCCAAGGCGGGGCAGTCTCTCTGGCTCCCCGGATTGACGAGGTGATCTCTGCCGCCATCGAGAATGGTGCAAGCAACCTCTATTTTCTCGGCACCGGCGGTGTCGCCTATCTGATGGAGCCTGCGGTGCAACTCCTCCATCGCCGGTCCGGGTTTCCAGTCTACAAAGATTACCCGGCCGAGCTTGTGCTTACCGGATCCGCGAACCTGACCGAGAGCTCCATTGTAATCATGCCCTCTCTGTCCGGCACGACCAAAGAAAGCGTCGCGATGATGGATAAGCTCCAGGAAATCGGCTGCACGCTGATCACCCTGGTCGGCCATGCAGAAACGCCGCTGGGCCTTGGCGGCAATCCCGCATTGGTAAATTTCGCCGAAGACGATACATCGTCCGAGTCCTTCTACATCCAGTCGCTTCTGGTCGCCTTGTCGGTGATGAAAGCGCGCGGCGAGATCGACAATTACGATGAGCTGGTCGCAGAACTGCAAACCGTGCCGGAAGCGCTTTTGAAGGCTAAGCAAGCCTTTGAGCCGAAAGCCGAAGACTACGCCAAAATCATCGCTGGCGCAGATTACCATATGTTCGCCGGCGCCGGAAACATGTGGCCGGAGACGCTCTATTACGCGACCTGTATCCTTGAGGAAATGCAATGGATCCGTACCCGCCCGGTGCATGCGTCCGATTTCTTCCATGGTCCGCTTGAGCTGATCGAAAAAGGTGTGAGTCTGATCCTGTTCCGGGGCGAAGATGCCTATGACGCCTTGGCCGAGCGTGTGGCAAGCTTTGCGCCGCAATACACCGATCGCTTCACGATCCTCGACATTCGTGAGTTCGCTCCCCGCGATCTGTCCGACGAGATGCGCGCCTTGCTTTCTCCGGCAATGATGGCAACGCTTCTGGAGCGTTTGAGCGCCCATCTTGAAGCGCTGCGGGACCACCCGTTGGTGACACGTCGTTACTACAAACGCGTCGCCTACTGATCTAAAGCGTGGGCCTGATTGCGGGCCCACGCCCCCTTTATGGAGAGTTTCGTGACAGGATTTCGTCTTGCAGCCGTTGGCGACAATTGCATCGACCGTTTTCTCACCCAAAAGATTGCTCGCGTCGGCGGCAATGCCCTCAATGTCGCCGTTCATTTCGCCAAGACGGGTCATGACGCCGCTTATTTCGGGGCTGTGGGCGATGACGCGGATGGGCGCTGGACCCGGCAAGAGCTTGTGCTCAATGCGGTGAATGTGGATGGTCTCGACATTCGTCCGGAAGTTACGGCCTATACCGACATCGCGCATAGCGCAGAGGGCGATCGTCAATTTTTATTCGAAGAGTTCGGGGCAAGTGCGGCCTATTTTCCCGGGCCGGACGCAATCAAGATATTGCGCACGGCGGACCATGTGCATTTCGGGCTTTTGAATGAAAGTGATCTTCTGTGTGAGAAGCTGAAAGGAAGCGGTGCCACGCTGTCAGTCGACTGTGCCGTGAACCCTTTGACAACAGCTGTCGATCTCGCATTCGGCTCCGTGGGCGAGGATTTGCCAGCGGCTCAAGCCGAGATGGAGCGCCTTTTGGCGGTCGGGCATAGGCTTGTTGTCGTGACGCGAGGCGCTGAGGGGGCGATGGCCTCCGACGGCACAAGAACATGCAGCATCGCCGGCAAACCAATCCGGGCTGTGGATACGACCGGAGCTGGGGATACATTCATCGCGAATTTCATCGCGACTTGGAAAATGTCAGGAGATGTCGAGACGGCTCTGGACAGAGCGACGACGGCTGCGGCGGACAATTGTCTCTACCATGGTGGTTTCTCCCAGGACGGACGCGTGCTTCCCACTTAGTGACGTGAAGCGACCATTGGGCTTGGTGAAATGAGGCTGATCACTAGATGTCCGGGATGCTTCGAGAGATCGGCCATGTGACCCCAGTCTGCAATCCATCGGGGAAGAATTGATTGCTCTACAACATCCCTGTGAATGATCGATTTGCGGTACCGGCAACTCCCTCCGGCGCCGCCCTTTTCCGAAAAAACGATTGAACGGCCCATAATGCTAGCGAGACGGATCATCCCGTGACCTGCGTATCGGCAGGTATCCCGTTCCGGCGATCTCGCGCCGTTCCAAGAATTCTTCTCTGCACCTCCGAATGTAACATATATCGCGTGGCGATATTTCGCGCACCATGTCCGTTTCGCGGGCATGAACTTGCGGGACCGTGTAGCACTG
>JAUILL010000073.1 GCA_030433335.1 Alphaproteobacteria bacterium
GCTAAATCAATTCCCACAATGCTAACATTATCCATGGATGTTCCTCCCTTGTATGACAGCCTAAGCAGCTATCATTCTGGCACATTGCGATGCCGCCGGGTGGGGCATCCACCCCATCATTGATGTACTCAAACAAGGCTAATTCGACTTGACGACGTGTTGACCATCGATGGCGCCAGATCAGCTCGGCCTTGATGGTTTTGAAAAAAGTTTCAACGACAGAATTGTCGAAACAGTTTCCCTTGCCGCTCATGGAGACCTGGAAATGATGCTTGCGCAGGATCTTCTGATAGTCGTGCGAACAATATTGAGATCCGCGGTCCGTGTGATGGATGCATCCAGGTGGCGGTTGTCGCAAGTTGATGGCCATCTCCAGAGCCCGGATCGCAAGGTCGCGTTTCATGCGATCACTGACCGCCCAGCCGATCACGCGACGGGAATAGAGATCGATGATCACAGCCAAATACAGCCAGCCCTCGCCTGTCCAGATGTAGCTGATATCGCCTGCCCACTTTTGGTTTGGCCCGGTTGCTGAGAAATCCTGACCCAGAAGGTTGAGCTTGGTACCTGTGACGGGATTTCTGGGATCCGCGATCCGATGCTTGCGCCGCGCATGTCCCTCGACCTCATCAGCCAGCAGATCCAGCATGCGGCGCGTTTCCCTATCGGGTCCGCCGTAGGTCAGTTCCTGGATGCGAAAGGCGATCCGAAGTTCCAGAAATGCCCGGCTGTTGTTCGGGGCCGAGGTGCCGATGAGCTTTTCCCATTCGGTTTTCAGATCCTTGACCGACATCGCCTTCAGGGCGGCCAGGCGCGACAGAACTGATTTGTCGAGGCTTGGATCGCTCCCCGGCGGCGTTGGGTTTATCTTATTGTGATGCTTCATCAATTCCTCCTAGCGGCAAACGTTTTGCACGACGACCACCGCTCTTTCGGGGCGAGAAGTCCACGAAACTGTCTCCGCTTCCGGCAGATAAATCGCTGGACTGTGCGGTGTTCAGGCGAACGACGCCTGCGGCCAGGATGCGCCCAATTTCTTCGATGCGCGCGTCGGATGACATGCGCTCAGGACATAGAGGATTGGGCCCCGAAACCGGGGTTGCAGTGATGCTGTTCATGGGAGCGTCTTTCTGGTTTGCCACTCAGAATGAAGCGCCTTGAGAGTCAAAATTCAAATAAAAACAATGAGCTGTCGTGGTCGCGGGCAGCTCTGCGTACTCAATGGTGTTTATGTCGGCAAAGGGTTTTTATGAGAGTGCAGTGTCTCATCACTGCTCAGCCACTCATCGAGCTTGGACCAACGCCGTCGCCCAGAAACATTCTTGACCGCAATTGCCACCGCCTTTTTCTGGCCGACCAAAACCACGAGCTTTTTCCCGCGGGTCACGCCGGTGTAGATCAGGTTGCGCTGCAGCATGGCGTAATGCTGGGTCATCACAGGGATGACCACGGCGGGGTATTCGGAGCCCTGGCTCTTGTGGATGGTCGCGGCATAGGCGGGGACCAGCGTGTCGAGTTCGCCGAAGACAAACGTGACGGTGCGACCGTCAAAATCCACCGCGACCTCGCCCTCATCAAGATCGACATCCTCAATCATTCCAATGTCGCCGTTATAGACGTCTTTGTCGTAATCGTTCTCGATCTGCATGACCTTGTCGCCGGGGGCAAAGGTCCAACCGAAACGCTCGACCTTCTTCTCTCCCGCAGGGTTCAGTGCGGCCTGCAGTTCTATGTTGAGGGAAGACCACGCTGCTGAAGACCCTGCCGCCGGCCGAGACGCTGTGCATTGATCTGGAGGCGGGCCTCAAGTCCGTGCAGCATTGGCCAGGCGACAGCATTCCGATCCGCCGCTTTGCGGATGCGGTCGATCTTGCCTGCCTGATTGGTGGCGCGAACCCGGCGGCCCAACCCGAGGAGCATTTCTCGGAGGCTCACCATGCCCATCTGCGTGCGCAACACCCCGAGCTGGCCGAGAAGATCGACGCCAAGCGCATCATCTTCGTCGACAGCATCACCGATCTGACGCGCCAGGCCATGGCATGGGCCAAGACCCGGCCCGAGGCGCTGTCGGACCGCACCGGCAAACCCGACACGCGCGGCGCCTACGGTCTGCTGGCGCGTGAGGTCATCGGCCTGCTGAAGCACCTTCAACACGCACCGGGGCGCACGGTCATCTTCGTCGGCATCCTCGAGAAGGTCGTCGACGACATGAACCGGGTAAGCTGGCAGCCGCAGATGGAGGGTGGCAAGGCCGCGCGCGAATTGCCCGGCATCGTCGACCAGGTCCTGACGCTCAGCCTGTTCACGCAGGAAACCGGCGACGATGGCGCGGTCACCTGGCAACACGACCCGGACAAGGGCCACGCCCGCCGCCTTGTCTGTCGCTCCGGCAATCCCTGGGGCCTTCCCGCTAAGGACCGCAGCGGACAGCTCGACCTCACCGAGCCCGCTGATCTCGGCGCGCTCCTCACCAAGATCAACCAGACCCCGAAAGGATAACGACATGACCTTTGATATGAATGACGTAGCGCCGCAGCAATCCGGCGATCTGATCCCCGATGGCACTTTTGCCAAGGTGACCATGTCGATCCGCAAGGGCGGCACGGATGGGGCTAACGAGCATGACCGGGGTCTGCTGAAGGCGTCGAACCAGCCAGGCAGTGACGTGCTGATGGTGTCGGACAAGGCGGTTGACGTGCTGCGCGCGGCAGATGCAGGCGATCTTCTGCCCCGCGTTGCCGCCCATGCCGATTTTTACCTCTGCCGCTTCTGCCCATTCAGCGCGCGCTGCTGGGTTGAGCATGACAGCGTCGCCTGGTGTGCGGCTTTTGTCGGGCATTGTCTGGAAAAAGCCGGCATCCGTTCAACGCGCAAGCTAACGGCGCGGTCTTATATGAATTGGGGGATGCCGGTCGAGGTGTCCGAAGCGCAGCCGGGCGACATTGGTGTGATCCCGCGCGGCAGGTCCAGCTGGCAGGGCCATGTGTTCTTCGTCGAGCGCATTGAGGGTGGCTGGGTTTGGGGCTTGGGCGGCAACCAATCGGATGCGGTCAACATCAAGCGCTATCCGGTCTCCAAGCTGCTCGGGGTGCGCCGGGCCGGGCATGTTGCGCCTGCGGTGACCCTGACGGTGCGCGAGGTGCAGCAGCACCTGCGCGGCCTTGGCTATCATGAGGTCGGTATCGCCGACGGCATCATGGGTCCGCGCACGCGCGGTGCAGTCCTAGCGTTCCGGGATGACAACAACCTGCCGCTGGTACCCGTCATCGATGTTGCGCTCACGGAGGCGCTGGCATCGGCCTCATCGAAGCCGGTTGCACCTGAACGTGGGGCAGGGGTCCCGGCTGAGAGCCGGATCGTCACGGCCTCCAACGCCCAAATCGGGCTCGGGGTGCTCGGGGCCGCTGGCTCGGTTGTGTGCCAAATCGCCCCGGCCGTCACCGAGGCCGAAGGCGCCCAAAACCTTGCCGAGCGGCTGTTTGCATTGACCGGTCTCGATGGGGTTCTGTCCGCAGCGCTGCCCTGGGTCGGTGTGGCCGTGTTTGTTGGTGTGATCATTTACGCTTTGAAGGCCCGCAACGCCCGGATTGACGATCATCGCACAGGAAAAACGCCATGATCGGGGCTCTGACGGCCATCCTGTCCGGCATTGGCCGTCAAGTTGCATTCTGGGCAGCGTTGGTGGTCGCTGTGCTCGCGGCCCTGTGGATCTCTGCGGTTGGCGTCCCTGAAATTCAAGGACGTCTGTCAGTTCCGGCCGCAACACTGCTTGTACTTGCGGCCCGATCCGCAGGGGCAGGGATCGTTCCGCCCGGGGCGCGGACTGGGCTTGAACGGCTGCCCTGGCAGGTTGGCCGGGTCCAGTCCTGCGAGTTCAGGGCGCGAGTGATGCAGGATTGTCGCCACGCTATTCGGGATCAGATCAGGCGCCTCGAGGTCGATCTCGTCAATCTCCTGGTCCGTGAACTTGCTCTTGCCGGTATAAATGTCCTGCAGCGCCATCATGAAGATCATCGTGGCCTGCGTTTCTTCATCGGCCGCGTCGAGCAGGCGTGACCAGGCATCTGGCCTGAGGCTCATCGCGCGTGTAAACCCATCAACCCAGGGCTCCCACATTGTCTCATCGCTGTTGGGGTCCACCTCGTAGATCGGCTCAACCCAAAGCGCGTGCGTCACCATCTTTGCAACCGAATTGTAATGCGCCATGACCGCGCCGATAGTGTCTTCGGCTGTCTTCTGGTTCGGAAACTCGGCCTCGCCGGTTTCTCCCCAAACCAAGGGCAACCACTCAGATGGTGGAATCATCTCCGGACAAGCAAGAACGCCGGTCACGTAGCCATCAAGCTCGCTCAGCGTCATGGGTATGTTTTCCACGGGCAGCGCATGCAGCAGAAAGTTGAGGCGATCCAGGTCTTGATCTGATTGGTACATGAAAATCTCCCGGAACAAGTTGAGATTATCTAACGGCAGACTTGCAGCTTCGCAATCCAACGCAATGATCCGTCTTGGCGCAAAACTGGGCAATCACCACGGGCCTGACTTATTGGCTTTTCAGGGGATTTGAAGGTCTGGCCCAGACCGCCGTCCTGCCGCTGGTCCCCTATGTGGATACGCTTCGCTGGGTTTTCATCGCCGTGGCGTTCGTTGGTATTGCGGTCACGATCTACGCCCGCCTTTATGACTGGCGCCGGGGGTAGAGATGATCGCCAGCATTCTCGGCGGGATCGCCGCCAATCCATGGGCGAGGGCCGCACTGCGCTATGGGGCCATCGCCCTTGCTATCGTTCTGTTCTTGTTTTCGATCCGTTTCTCCGACGAGCGCATCGGGCGGATCGCTGAACGTCATGAAACCTCGGAGAACGCCAATGAAATCCAAAGACGAATGCTGGAGGCGGCGGCTCGCCGTCCCCGTAATCGCGACGATCTTGTTGACCGGTTGCGCGACGGCGGGTTTTGAAGCTGGCAGCGTGGCAGCGTGTCCGCCGGACGTGGAATACAGCAGGGAGTTTCAGGCGCGGGCAGCAAACGAGCTGTCGCAATTGCCAGTTGGATCAGCCGTTGTCGAGATGATTGCGGACTATGCTGTATTGCGGGAACAAGCGCGCGCCTGCACATCCACTTAAGAAAACTGTGAGAATTGTTAGGCGTCCCACCTATTCGACAACGGGATAGAAAGGTTTTCCCCAGTTTTCATTGGGATTGTCCATCATGATGTCGATAAACACTGGCATCAGGAAACCAAGTATCTCGGCGCCGTCACGAACTTGGGCCCTGTTCACGCCACTGTTCCAGGTCGATCCACCGTGTACAAGCTGATTGCGCAGAACATAGAGCCGGTCGAAGACGAAGCTCAGTACGCGGATGCTGTCGCCTGACTGAAAGGACTGCGCGAAGGATCGGGCGGAGGCCTTGAATCGCTCCTCCCAATCTTCGAACCCGTCAATCCCATTGTGATATTGCCAGAAGGGATTGAAGACATACCGGTTCTCCATAAGCATCCGAACTGGGCCGGAGAACCGCTGCCACAGCGCCTTGTAGATGCGTCGATCTTTGTCCAGCGCGACCAGTCGACCGAAGTAATCGACGAAAGCAGCGCGTTCGCCCGGCGCCAACGCTTGAAACTCCTGCTCGTCGGCATAAGCGGCATTGAAGGCAATCCACAGAAAGACGAAGCGGGCATCATCGTCCTCACCACAGGCTTCGGCTCGGCCTACCCAGCTGATCGCGCGATGGGCGCGTAGTCCCATGGTTTCAGGAAAATCCGCACGAATGGCGCGTTGCTTGGCCTTCAAGGTGGCATGGGTAAGATGTTCCGACATGAAGATAGCTTTTCAGGTTGGCAGCGACGGCGGGCTTGTTCCGGCCTGAAAAGCACAACTAGGCCTCGCTTGAGGTTTCTCTTGGTCATGGCCGATCACATCAGCATCCGATATCGACGCTCATCGGCATCACTTGATTTAATGATGCGATACTCCATGCCGCTGGCAACGGCGATCTGCTGAGCAAAGTCCTTCTTTGCTTGAACTACGGCGTCGTCGATTTGGTGGTCTCCCTTAACTTCCACGATGACATACTTTTCACTGCCATCAGGTTCTTCTCGCACGAATACAAAGTCTGGATAGTAGCTGCGAACGGTGCGGGAATCGGGATCAATGTATTGAATGAAAAAATCTGACTGGCCGTGTGTTAGCATTCCAGTGAAGTAGATCTTCTTCACCCTTTGCTCACGCAGCAAATCCCAGAACAGCGTTCTTTCAGGGTTTGAGTCAAAACAGTAGGTATCTAGGTGGAAGCTTTTTCCAATCTCGGCTTCCTTGGCGTCGGTACTGCGCACGATTTTGTCTTTTGCCGCAGTGACCTCATAATATCCGCTTGGTGGAAGCTTAATAAGTTCGACTTCATGCTCTTCTGTTTTTTGGGTTTCGTCGAGATCGAATAGGAGCTTGAAGAGGCGTGGAATGATCTCGTCATATAGAATTTCGTTGAATTCGTTGACGATTTCTACGAGTTCTTCGGTTCCTTCTTTTGTCGTATCCAGCAGGTCCTCGATGTCCGACGGGCTCAGGTTCAGATAGCGCGCGATTTCGGCCACCAAGGTAAGGCGCGAAAAGACACGCTTTTCACGGCGTTGGGTGAGGTCAAAGGAACGGCTGGAAGCTGCCCTTGCCGCGTCGGCGGTCGTGAGCCCCTCCTGCTGAGTTTCGATCAGCCGGTACCTTTCCACCAGTTCAGCCCAAGCTTCAGTGTCGGAGCGGTTCAGCTCAAGGGATGCGCCAGTCTCAAGCGTCTTTTCCCGAACGGTATATTGCTTGCGCACCCGGACAAGTTTGATCTTAACAGGCGGCTCTACGACGCGAATTTGGACGCGTTCCTTGTCGCTGGCCACGTTCTGGAGATCATCTGCGCTGATGCGGAAGTTTTGTTGCAGCTCATCGTTTAGGATCTCAAGGTTGTCGTCCGAGAGGAAAACGTGGCCTGTGTGCTGGGCTTCGCCGACGGCTCGCAGGCAACGCATGGTCGCCTGCAGCACGAAAACCTTGGACTTGGGTGCCCGAAAAAGCCCGACGCCGAAGAGCGAACGGCAATTCCAGCCTTCTCGTCCCTTGTTCACTAGAAGGATGAATTGCTTTTCAGAGTCAGGCGTATCTAGCCGGTTGAATTCACGGATGTCGTCGTTTGTCGTCAGCTTCTCATCGCCGACGTTTACCAGGATCCGTGATGCAGGAATGCCGTGTTTGGCCAGAGCGCGTTCCACGGCAGGGCGCAGATCGCCAGTCAACTCATCAATGGTCGCGGCGAAGAACGCCAGCTTTGGCAGCATGCCTTCCGGGCGCAGGTCAGCTGTCGCCTCGAGAAAACGGTCAATCGCGATCTCGACGAACTCTTCATTGCGCGTGTTCTTGTAACTGCGCAGGTCCACCTTCTTGAGGAAGCCCTTGTCTATCGCTTCCTTGAGGCCGTAGGCATAAACGACCTCGGGCAGAACTTCTTTGCCGACATAGGGCGTGCCGGTGAAATTGTAGCAGGCCACGACGCGGGTACCGGCCTTGTTCAGACTGGCCGCCAGGATATCGATGGTCGTGCGCAAACTCGTATCGGTTGCCTTCGCGCCCAGGCCCATGTCCTTCGCCAGCGCCTTCCCGAACGCGTGGTGGGCCTCGTCCACAAATATGCCGAGCTGTTCGAGGCGACACAGCTTTTCGAACCGCTGGTTGGTGGTCAGTTCGGCCTCTTCCTCCGGCTGGTCCCAATCGTAGAGGTCCGAGGCTTCGGCGTAGACACCGTTTGCCGTGACCGTGTTGGCCGTCGCACCGAAAAGTTGGTCTATCGGCGTCTTTTCTTTCCGCTGACGCTTCAGGATGATCTTCTGCGTGTTCGACACGACGATGTTGAAACGCGAGCGGTCAAGGGTGCTCAGCGACGTCCCGGCTTCCTCGAGGTAGTGGAAGCGCAGGTGGGTGGTCAGGAAGTTCACGTATTCGGGCGGCACGACCTGTGCGAGGTCGAAAGACTCGATTTCTTTCAGCGATTGCAGAACGGTCTTGTCTGGTGCGAAGACCAGTGCGTTATGGCAGTAACGCTTGTCCTTCTCGAATTTGTTGCCCAGCAGGAACTCGTAGAAGATGCAGGTCGCCATAAGGATCGTTTTGCCGGTCCCCATGGTCAGCGCGAAGATGTAGTTCGGGTAGATGCGGGCGTTCTTTCGCATCGCCGCAAAAACGGCCTTATACTGCTCCTGCGTGATCTGGTCGAGAAGGTCGCCCTGACGGTTGTCGCCGACGATCCCGCCTTCCTTACGACCCGCGAACCGGCCCTTTTTTTCAAACCAGTCCTTAAAGACCTGTTCGACCTTGGCGTTTTCCATGAATTCCTTGAGGAAGACATAGACCTCGAGCGCCTCGAACTGTGGCTCGCGCAGGAACGCCTTAGGGTTCTTTTCTGGATTGTTGAAGTCCAGGAACTTGCGGGTCAGCTCCTTGTAATGGGTGCGGATGGTGCCACGGTTCGCGCGATAGAACTCCCACAGGAAGTTGAAAAAGGCGAAGTCGAGCGCGGCGCTGGCCGTCTTGGGGCGCCTAGCCATTGGTCACGCTCCCTTCCCAAGATTCCGAGAGAAGGTCGGTGATCTTGACGCGGATCGTGCCTGCATCTGCCGGAACCTTGTAGCGGCCGACGACGAGGTCGGTCTTCTTTTCTGGGATGTCCACTACGGCCGGTTGCAGCACCGCGCCATCGTAGTTCCAGTCGATGAGTATGCTTTCCGTCAGCTCGCGCCAGTCGTCCACGGCCTCTTTCTGCATGGACAGCTTTTGCAGCAGGTTCATCGGGTAGAAGCGTTCGATGACCAACTCGCCGTCCTTGACCACCACCTTGGCGTCGGAGTCGCGCTTGAATTCCAGATCGGCCTTGTCACGCAGGATGTCCACGACTTCGACATCGATTTTGTAGGGTTTGGCTTCGAACTCGAGCGTTCCCTTCAAGTCAAGCTCATGCCCCATACACACCAGCGTAATTTTCTCTACCGCCTTGGTGGGGTTCTCAGCCTTGCGCCTTTCCCACGCCTTGTAATCAAAACCTGAGATCAGGTCATTCAAGTCCGCGCGCGTAGCGATCCGATTTACCGGCATGATCTTGACCATGCGGCCATCCTTTTCGCCGTCAAAGACGGTGCTCATCTCAAGCTTCTGAACTTCAAGCGCCTCGATCAAAAGATCGCGAGCTTGTATAGGATTTCGAAAGATATCATAGTGATTTACATTAAAAACCTCGAAGCCCGTGTAACTCTTTATCTCATCCTTCAACAACTGTTGTTGAGCTTCATTCAAGACTTTGGCCAATCTCTTGGTCGTTGTTTGAACTGCTCCAAGATTGATATCCGCTCCAATAAATCGCCGCCTCAGTTTAGTAGAGACTGACTGGGTGGTGCCCGAGCCCATGAAGCAGTCGAAAACTATACTATCATCATCGCTGCAAGTTTTTATTATCCTCTCAAGCAGAGCCTCTGGCTTTTGAGTAGGGTATCCTAGCCTCTCATTTGTCGAAGCTCCCATGCCAGCCAGACTTCGAATGTCGTCCCAGACATCCTGAACAGGTCGGCCCGGCATTTCATCTAGATAGCGTTTATACTTTGGAACAGTGCCAGGTGCGGTCTGTACAATGCGACCTTCACTGATCAACTTCTCCATCTTTGCCTTACTGTAGCGCCAATATCTAGATACACCCATTACTTCATAATATGGGTTGCCTTTGGCTGCGCCGCCGGGACCTTGGATATTGTCTAGCCAATATCGCCGACCCGTTTCCTCATCAATAAACTTGTAGTATTTATCAATGTAGTCTTTCTCGTAAGGAGTGTATTGCTGGTTAAATATTCCAGCTCCAGTCTTCGTATAGATTAGGATCTCTTCATGGAGACGGCCGAAGTGTGATGCACCTTGTTTTCCGTCGCTGTGTGCGTGCCCACGTTTCCACACAACTTTGTTAACAAAGTTATCCGGTCCAAAAATCTCATCCATGATGCAGCGCAGATGATGAGATTTGTGCCAGTCACATTGCAAAAAAATCGTAGCCCTTTCGGACATCAGCTCCTTAATTAGAACAATTCTTTCGTACATGAATTGAAGATAGCTATCATTGTTCCAAATATCTCCGTACTGCTTTTCTTCAAATGCGAGACTGGATGTGCTGACACTCCCGGATTTCAGCTTAATTTCTCTCTTATAGTCAGCTTTCGAGTCAAACGGTGGGTCGATATAAACCAGATCAACCTTGCCGCGAAATTCCTTCAACAGATGGCTCATAACCTGAAGGTCGTAGGTTCAAATCCTACCCCCGCAACCAAATTTTTCCAATAATTCAAACCCTTGCGCGATGGTATATTTATACCCCACGCATTTTTGGGGTTTACGTCAACACCACGT
>JAUILL010000021.1 GCA_030433335.1 Alphaproteobacteria bacterium
CAGTTTCGCTCGCCTCAAGGATTGGCGGCGGGTCGCAACACGCTACGACAGGTGTCCGAAGGTCTTCCTGTCAGCATGCGCATTAGCGGCAGTCGTCATGTTCTGGTTATGAATCCTGACCCTAGTGTTTTACGGTTGTGCGGTTATCATTTGGAATGAACAATAAACGTACGAGCGGATAAAATGATCGCTGAACAAGCCTCCGAGAAGACCAAAGTCCTGATCGCCGACGACCATTCGATGGTCCTCGAGGTCTTGAGCCTGTTCTTGGCATCCCAGCCCGATCTGGCCGTAATCTCTGCGACCAATCTGGACGAAGCTCTGGACAAACTGAAAGAAGAGGGCACGGTCGACGTCGTGCTTTTGGACTACAACATGCCCGGCATGAATGGTCTGGACGGTTTGAAAAAGATGATCGAAGCCACCGCAGGCAAACCTGTTGGCATCATCACCGGCACGCCGACCCGCAAGTTGCTGGACGATACTCTAGAGATGGGTGGCGCGGGGCTCATCCCGAAAACCATGCAGGCGCGCAGCCTCGCGAATGCGATCCGGTTCATTGCTTCGGGTGAAGTCTACACTCCGCTGAGCCTCATGCACGAGGAACCCGCGCAGGCCGCGAACCCAGACAGCCCACTCAGCGATCGCGAAATGACGGTTCTGAACTTCCTTGGCGAAGGCAAACAGAACAAAGAGATCGCCTACGAGCTGGACCTGTCCGAAGCTACGATCAAAATGCACGTCCGTTCGATCTGCACCAAGCTGTCGGCCAACAACCGGACCCACGCGGTGTTCATCGCTCGGAACTCTGGACTGCTCTGATTTGACAGAGGGGCGCTTTGTCCAGCGCCCCGCCCTAGTTCACTTCGCCGATCAGACCCCGAAGCCGCATGATTGCGGCTTTTTTGATTTGTGACACACGCCCGGTGGTCACACCAAGGATCGCCGCCACTTCGTAGACGTTCAGCTCTTCGACATAATAGAGGTGCAAGAGCAGAGCTTCGCGTTCCGGCAGTTTTTCCAACGCGTTCCGCAGCAACTGTTTGAGCTGCGACTGGTGCGTCAAATCTTCGGAGTTCTGGTTCCTGTCCTCAAACAGCATCGACTGATCGGAATAGACTTCATCCAGAGACTGGACCCGATTGGCCTGAAAACGGGCTTGCCAGTCTTCGTACTCATCAATCGGAATCTCGAGCTTGGCGGCCACTTCTTCGGCCTCGGGCGTGCGGCCCAACTCTCCCTCGAGGGCAGAGATCGCCTTTTTCACCTCTTGCTGCATCGCAATCGTCTTGCGGCACAGGTTCGAGTTCCTGCGCAGGAGATCCACGATAGACCCGCGGATACGAATGGCAGCATAGGCAGAGAAAGACACACCTTCGCGGACGCTATAGCGTTGCGAGGCATCGACGAGACCGAGATAACCGGCCTGCATCAGGTCTTCGAGTTCGACAAAACGGCCAACCCTCCCCAGAAAATGCCAGGCCAGACGCTTCACCAGATGCATGTGGTCTTTGACTAGTTTTTCGGGGCTTGGTGCCTGCTCGGCATAGGATCTTGGCGCAATCATTCCACACCTCCCGTCTTTGAGGGCTTTTGTGCGTATAGGCTTTGAAGTCCCGCAGTCTGATCTTGTGTCAGGAGTGCGGTGACGTTGTCGCGGTCGGCGGCCGTCAGCGCGCCAACCACGGATTTCAATGCGCTGATCCAGGTCAGCGGCAGACCGGCATCGACCAGACCCGACACATCGTCAGCATCCAGAGCGTCTCCGGGGGTCGCGGTCAGTGCGACCACGGGATCCAGTGCGCGCCATTGGCTGGCACTGGTCAGAACGGACTTACGGCGCATCCCCAAAGGCATCGTAAGAACCGTGACTGTATCGTCCTGCACCGCGATCGCATCGATCACGTCGTCTGGCAGGGGTGTCCGCCCGGAAACGACCACGATATGCAGGTCGTTCACACGCGGCGAGGATTTCAGAACATCCGCAGAAGCAAAGTCCATCGGGCAGCCCAAGAGACGTGCCTTGGACATCAAGTAGGCACCATCCGCATGAGAGGCCCCGACAAAGCTGACCTGAACATCGCGGCCAGCTTGAGCCTGCTCTGCCGCTATCTGGAGCGCGAGAAGAGATTTGCCCGCACCAACGCGCCCCACCAGAACCAACCTGCGTGCTCGCAAGACAGTTGAGGCAGGCGCGATTTGAGCGCGACGCATCAGAGTGGCAATTCCTTCGCCGCCGGAGGTTGCAGAGGGCACTGGCTGAGCGCCAACCTCTTCGGGCGCAGGGTTCATCCGCGACTTGAACAAGCGCGCAAAACCGGGCTTCGCCTCTTCGGGCGCGGGGGGTTTGCGGGTCTGGACCAGAAGCTGCTCGGTTTTGGGCAGCGGGACGATCTCGGCGGACGCCAGTTTGGGTTCAGCCGCAGCCTCGGGCTCTTTGGCCAAGGCGACAGCTTCTTTGGGCGGGACCGGATCGGTGGTCGCTGTGATCTCGACCATCCCGTTCCGTTTGACCGTGGACAGGATCAGGGCATCGGGCCCCAGACGGGCGACGATTTCATCCATCGCCTGTGCGCTATCTTCTGCTCGTACGACTGTGGTCGGCATCAGAGGGTCTCGTCACTTCAGTTCTGGGGGGCCTGGCCGATTTGGCGGTTACCGCCCACGGTGGCCACGATTTCAATCTTGCGGTTGTCTGGCAGTTCGTTGACCGCCAGAACGATGGCATCGCTGCCGTGTCCGCGCAGGAAGGCCGCGAAAGGCCGACGGAGCGCGTTCGAGACAATCACCACGGGCTGGCGCCCCTGAGAGAGCATCTCTTCATTGGCCTGGTTCAGCGACTGCAGCATCTGCTGCGCCAGTCCTTGATCGACGATCAGCCCTGCCCCTTTCTGGTAGCTGCGGGTCAGCAACTCTTCGAAATCGGGCGTCAGCGTGATCAGCGGCAGGTTCTGGTTCAGCGGCGCGATCTGTTGCAGCAAGAGCGGCGTCAGAGCAGGACGCAGAGCCTCGGCCATGTCCTGAGGGTCTTGCAAACGGCTTGCCACGTCGGCCAAACCTTCCAAGATTCTGCGCAAATCGCTGACAGGAATGCGTTCGGACAGCAGATGACGCATGACAGAGGTGATGGTGTGCAGCTGAACGGGCTTGGGTACGACCGACTCGACCAAGGTGGGGCTGACTTCGGCCAGACGGTCCAACAGTCCTTGGACGTCATCGGGGCCAATCAGGTTCGCCGCATGTTGGTAGAGCATCTGGCTCAGGTGGGTCGCGATGACGGAATCGGGCTCGACCACCACGTGATCATCGGCCTCTGCCTCAGCCTGCTGGTGCGGCATGATCCACGTCGCATCCATGCCGAATGACGGATCTTTGACATCGACGCCCTTGAGTTTCTTGGTCGACATGCCGCCCTGAAGGGCCAGTTTGCGGTCGGGATAGACTTGGTCTTCGGCCACAATCGCTTGACCAATACGGATGCGATAGGTGTTCGACGGCAGGTTCAGATCGTCACGGATACGGACACCCGGAACCACAAAGCCCATGGATTTCGAGACCTCGCGGCGGATGCCCGTGATGCGGGACAAGAGCTCGCCTCCGGTGCTGCTGTCGATCATGCTGACAAGGCCAAAGCCGATCTGGATCGAGATGGGCGCGTAGTCGGTGACCTCTTCGGCAGTGATTGTACCGCTCTCGGGTTGCGCACCCTCGCCACCTTGGATCGCAGGCAGATTTTCCCCGCCACCGGCGGCTTCGCTCGCGCCATCACGCTCTTTGCCGCGCGCATACCAGAAGGCCAGACCAGCCCCAGACGCACCCAGAAGGAACAGGATGTTTGGCATACCGGGCACGAGACCCAGAAGACCCATTACACCTGCAACGGGTAGCCATGCGCGGCTGATATTGACCTGATCGGTGATGTGCTCGGCCATGTCGGCCTCGCCTGAAACGCGGGTCACGATGATCGCGGTCGCAATCGACAAGAGCAGCGAAGGGATCTGTGCGACCAGACCGTCACCGATCGAAAGCAGCACATAGGTCTGCGCTGCAGTTCCCGCAGTCAATCCATATTGTGTGGTACCAATGATGATACCGCCCAATATGTTGGCCGCCAGGATCATAATGCCAGCGACAGCGTCACCTTTGACGAACTTCGACGCACCGTCCATCGCACCGTAGAAATCGGCCTCTTCGGCAACCTCTTTGCGGCGGACACGCGCTTCTTCAGGCTTCAGGATGCCTGCGTTCAGGTCAGCGTCGATCGCCATCTGTTTGCCGGGCATCGCATCCAGAGTGAAACGAGCCGAAACCTCGGACACGCGGCCCGCGCCTTTGGTAATCACCACAAGGTTGATGATCATCAGGATGATAAAGACGACGATACCGACCGCGAAATTACCCCCGATGACAAAGGCACCGAAGGCCTCGATCACCTTGCCCGCGGCACCTGCGCCCGTGTGACCGTCCGTCAGAACGATGCGGGTCGAGGCCACGTTCAGCGCCAGTCGCAGGGTCGTCGCGATCAACAACAGGCTAGGGAAGCTGCTGAAGTCCAGCGGCTTGTAGGTGTTGATCGCCACCATCAGAACCAGCAGCGACAGCAGGATGTTAAAGACAAAGAAAACGTCGAGCAGGAACACCGGCAGCGGCAGGACCATCATGGCGATCATCGCCAGAATGCCGAGGGGCAGGAACATGCCTCCCATCTTCTCTGTCGCCGAAGGATTTGAAATGTCAGCCATGCTGGCGGTCTCTTTCGCAGTTGACGGTTTTACGACGCTTCGCGCCATTCGCCAGACAAGCTGCAAAAGCCGTGCCACACGGCTCTATCCCATTGGTTTTAGGGAATAGCCGAACAGAGAGCCGGAATGGCACAGGGCTTGCAGACTTCGAGGCATCCACCGGCCCGCAACAGGAGAGCCTGATGCCCACGACCCCTTCATTCTTGCGCCTTGCAGGTGTCGCCAGTCTTGGACTGGCGCTGGCAGGCTGCCAAATGACCCACCGCGCCGTCCAAGACCTGCCTATGAACCCTGCTCCGCAGACCCGTGAACTGGCAGAGCTGAAGGACGCGATCGACCAGAACACCCCCGCCTTGATGGCCCGCGCCAAGAAAGCCGACGAGATCGTGCCGCTGACCGGCATGGGTTTCTCGCAAGTGGCAGGCCAACCGGGCAAGACCACCAATGAAAAGCGCTTGATGGCAATCCGCGCTGCCCGTCTCGAGGCGATGCGCGATCTCACCGAACAGGTGCATGGCATTCGACTGGATTCGACCTCGACCGTGAATGACATGGTGCTGCGCAGTGACTACATCCGCGGCCTTGTCGACGGAGAAATCCGCGGCGCTCGGACCACCAGCATCAAGCCCAAGAGTAGCGATACTTTCGAGGTCATCCTGACCCTCGACCCCGACGTGATCCGCTACATCGTCAAAGCTGCAAAAACCGGTTCCTGATCCATGCCCCGCTCGTCCCTGCTCTTTCTGACCCGTATGGCCGCTCTGATCGCTCTGGCTCTCCTGATGCTCTCTTTTGCTCTGCCCGTATCTGCGGCCGGCAAGGATGATCAGGCCGTTTGGATCGAAGCGTGGGGACACGCAGCACCCGCCAAGGGCGAAAGTCAGGACAGCGCGAAACGCCGTGCTCTGATTGATGCGCTGGTCAATGCGGGGCTTCAGGGTGGCGCGACGATCCGTGGCTACACCTTCATGGACAAAAGCAACATCGTCGCGGACCGCGCATTGATGTTGGCCAAAGGGCGCGTGATGCGCCACAAAGTCCTGTCCTCGCACTTTGATGGCAATCTTTGGCAAGTGCGCGTACAGGCCTTGGTCGGCCCCGTTCCTGCTGGCTACTGCGGCAGCAAGCGCAGCCTGGTGATCAGCGCCCACGCGCCAACCTATCGCATGTCGCCCGAGGTTCCAGCATTCACCGTGCCCATGGCCCAAGAGCTGTACAAAGACATGCTCTACACGATCGAGCGCAACCCTTCGACGCGCCTAGAGCGTGTGATGGCAAGCACCGGACGCGAGAGCGGCGTCGTGCGGGCCAGCGGGATGGATTACAACAGCCTGACCCGTGGCACAGCGCCCTCATCGGTGCCGGGGGATCACGTCCTGCGTGTCACGTTCAACGGCGATGTTGTGCTCCAGAACGCGATGCAGACTGTCGTTCTCAACATCGACATCGACATGCGCGAGAGCAACGGCAACATCCGCACGCACCGTATCCAGCGCACGGCGCCCGTACCCAAGAATACCACCCTGCATGGCGTCACCCTGCGGACCCGCACGACCACCGAAGCACTGCTACTCCGTGGCGTAAAAGAAGAATTCGATAGCATTCTCAGTGCCTTGGGGTGTGAGCCACCTGCCGCCCGCGTCGACTATGCCAATGGCACGCTCAGTGTTCCTGTCGGCGCACGTCATGGCATCACTCGAGGGGCGCTTGCCGTCCTCGAAGATCCGAATGACAGCTTTGGCCTGCTCGAAATCACCCGTCTGGAAAACAACCGCGCGGTGCTGCGTCCGCTGGACCCGACCCGTAGCGCAGGCAGCTTTGCCGGACGTCTTGTCTACTTCATGGAGGCGGGCCTGTGAAACTCAAGGCTCTGCTCCTCGCGCTCCTTCCTGCGACGGCAATGGCATCGCCCTATGCCGACGGGATCAGCCCGACCGAACTGACCGATTTGGTCAGCAAAGCCATGGTCGCCGCCGGTCAGCACGGAGAAATTCAGGTCAGTCAGATGCGGGGCTTCCCGGCCTGTGACACCACGCCCGATGTCGCCCCCCGTGGCGGCGACTGGCGCACCGTAGAATTGCGCTGTACCGGCGCACAGAACTGGAGCCGCGCTGTCAGGACCTCTGTCGATACGGCGACCGTCCCCAGCCGCGACACACGCACCCAGCCTGCGGGCATACCCGTGCTGACTTTGACTGAAAGCCTGTCGGCCGGCGCCGTGATCGAGGCAGAACATCTGACCCTAAAACCAGTGCGCGACGGGACGTTGGATGGACTGATGACTGACCCCCAGTCCGTGATCGGCCGCGTGTTGACCGTAAATCTGGGACAGGGCCGTCCGGTTCTGGCGCGTCATCTGGAGCACAATTGGTTGGTAACCGAAGGAACGCCCGTTGCGATTATCTATGACACCGCAGGAATGTTGATCCTTGCATCAGGAATTGCGACCGAGAACGGCCAACGTGGCCAGATAATTGCAGTACGTAACGTAGATAGTGACAGGCTGGTCAAAGCCATCGTCACTGAACGTAATAAAGTGCGAGTGGCGGCTAAAATGAATTAGCCCTCAGTCGTTGAGATGTCCGAGAGTAATTGTATTCCTGTTTCTGTCTAACCCCGAGGAGAACGTCATGGTAGACTCCATTAATCCGTCCCTCGCCCGCGCCCGAATTCAAAAGACGCAGGGTGATACGCCCGCCCAAAGTGCGAAAAGTGCTGAGGGTTCGACGAGCGTCAGCGCGCCCGCTGCAACCGACAGCGTGTCGCTTAGTGCCGCTGTGTCCAAGATGCCCGCTGGCGTTGATGAAACAACGCCTCCGTTTGACGTCGAAGCCGTCAAGCGCATCAAGGATGCCATTTCGCAGGGCAACTACCCTGTGGATCTGGACCGGATCACCGACAGCCTTTTCGAAGGCTATCGCGAGCTGATGCTCTAAGACCTTATCCAATAAGCAATAAACTGGAATCCCGACGTGACCAGCGAACTGATCCTTTTTGCCTCCGCAGCAGCAGTCTCAACTCTTCTCGCGGGTGGTGTCTACGTCGCTCTGCGCCGTAAACGCGCCCTGAAAAAGGCGACACATTCCGAAAAGGCAGTTCTGGCCAAAGTGGCCGAAGAGCAGGCCAAAATCGGTGCGACGATCGAAGCGATGGCGAGCGAAATCAAAGACATGCGTTCGGATGTCCAGTGGTTGACCAGCGAGCGCATGATCGATCAGGCCATCAATATGGCACGCGAAGGGGAAAGCGGCTCCGAGATCGCTCGTCAGACCGGCATTTCCGCCGACGAATTGGTGGCAATGCAAGCGTTCCGCCGTCACTGATCAACTTTTACTGCAGGTTGCCGGCAGCTTGTTCTCTGGCAACTTGGTGCACCATTCCGTAAACAACTGTCGAGCGCGGGCCTGTGTGGTCAGGCGCTCTTGTTTTGAGATCTCCTGACTGACACCTTCGCGGAAAAGCGCCGCATGGGGAGCCTCGAACGCAGCAGCCACTGTAAACCACAGCAATGCCTCTGCCTTCTGCGAGGGCTCGCTCACCTCATTGTAGACGCGTCCCAAAGCGGTCAGCGCGCCCAAGTCCC
Source organism: Alphaproteobacteria bacterium (assembly GCA_030433335.1). Lineage (GTDB taxonomy): Bacteria > Pseudomonadota > Alphaproteobacteria > Rhodobacterales > Rhodobacteraceae > Donghicola. Next base: position 8,326 of record JAUILL010000021.1, read on the forward strand.
CTCTTTCAGCCGTTTTTGTCAGGTCGGTGATGAGCCGCCCTGCGACTTCGGCGCGTCCTTCTTCGGTCAACCGTTCGCGCAGAAGCTTGATCATGTTGATCGCCGCTTTCTCGCCCGAGAACCGCGCACGCCAGGCCCAGTAATAGGCATTCAGATCGTCCTGTGGCACCCCCTGCCCGATGGCATAAAGCACTGCCAGATTGGCCTGCGCCGCACCATCGTTGTACTCTGCCAGTTCCTGAAAAAGGACAACAGCGCGGTCCAAATCGCCGCCCTTGAACGCTGTCATCGCATCGTCGAACTTGCCCCCGATCGCGGGCGAAGCCAATGACAGCGCCACGGCAACTGCCCCGAAAATTCTGTGTCGTCGAGTCATCGTCCCGCCATCATCACCAGCTGCAGGTACAGAAGCCTGCGTTTCCGTCCGCCCAAACTGATCTGATACACAACGATACGCGGGCGCTTGCCCGGCTCTGTCTCGACCTCGATCTCTACCGCATCGGGCAGGTGCACATCATAGGTCGAGAGCATCCGCTTCGGGTCATCCATAAACGCGGCCTGAAACGGTTTATCAATCCAACCGCGCGCCAACGCACGCCCCAAAATATCGGGCAGATGGCGCTCTATCTCGTCCAGCGTCATCAGACGCGTGATCCGTTCCACCAGCACGAATTCCTCGGCCGGAAGGTGCCCCTCGGCGGGCTGTGCCGGAGGCGGCGTCCACGCGGGATCAGCGGGCAGAATTTCTGGCGTGGCCACCTTGGGACCACGTCCGAACAAAAGCCTGAATGGGGCCATCGCCCATTTCAACGCGAATGCCATCGACGTCCTCTCTTGGCCCGCGATGTCCTGCGGGTGCAGTGCTCTTGTATTTATCTTTCGGTTATCTTCCGAATTTTTTTAGCCTTGGGCTACACTCTAACAGCTTTGGCACCTGCCTTGCACAACCTTTTGCAAAATTGAAAAACCAAGGAGGCGCGTGCCTATGTCGGCCGAGCCGATTTCGTCCAAAGCCAGCATTCTGCTGACTGTCCTTCCAGCGATTGTCGTGGTCGGTGCCTTTGCCGCGGGCCTTTTCTTTTCCTTGACCGCGAAACCTGACCTGCCTGAACCAGAGGTCGTCGAAGAAGAGGTTGTGGAAGAGGAAATCGCAGAGCCCAAGCGCACCTATATCGACATCATCAACCCAATCAAAGCGACCCTCCCCGAGCTTGGCGGCACAGTGAATATCAGCATTGGCCTCGCGATCCGCGATGACGTGGGCAAACTGGTCTACGATATGCTCAAAGAGGACCCTGGCCCGCTTATGGCGCCGCTCACGGACGCTGTGCAGGAACTGGTCGAGCAGATGCCGCCTGACAGCGACTGGCAGGATTTGCGCGCAGAATTGCCTGCGCTGCTGCGTGACAAGATGAACGTGGAACTGACATCAGAAGACCGTCCCAATCCGGTCTACGAGGTGCTGATCCTGAATTTCTCGATCGCGAAAACCTAATTGGCCCGCCCTTTGCAGAGACTCCAGCAAATGGAACAGGAGTTTCTGCCATGAACATGATCTACGACCCCAAAGCCACCGTTGCCTCGCCTGCGCCTGTCATGATGGTGGAAACCGTGTTTTGCGACGATCAGGGTGCCCCGCGCAGCCGCAAGCGCGTGTCGCTGACCTCGCTGGTCGAGGCGCTGAAGAACCCGCTGCGGATCGGCTAATCCGCACTCTACAATCCAAACGAACCAAAGCCAGGCTCGAGGATCACCCTCAGTCCTGGCTTTTGTATTTTCTGTAGCGCTGAATGAAGCCGAGCGTACCGAGCATCATCATGGCAGCCGCAATCCAGCCTGCGTCGGGCAGATAGCCGGCAATGCGCACCATGCCGTCAGGGCGCAGACCGATCAGCATGACAATCGGCAAAGCGCACATCATGAACATGCGAATGCGCAAACAGGATCGGCAGGGCTTTCTAGAACGGGCCATCAGTCAATCCTTGCGCTTATAAGCCAGCCTCAACCTGCGAGACTGGTCCATTTTCTGTTTCAATTTCTTTTGCTGAAGTTGCACAGAAGAGATCGCGACCTCGACCGCCCGCAAAGCATCCTTCACTGACTGAAGTTGCTCTTCCATCGGGGCCTCACCAGAGGGGACCGTGCCCACCACAGCCAGTGCAGCGCAGCGCAATTCGTGGTCCAGCCGGGTCACCTCGTCCAAAGCGCCCGCATCGGCCGCCTGTTCGAGACGCCGTGCGATATCGGTCAGCCGCTCAAGCGACTGTGCCGATGTCATATGCCGGACCAGATCGCTGCTCACGAAGGTTTGCCTCCGACTTCGGGACCGATCTGACGCCATGCGGACAACACATCGGTGATGCAATCGCGTGCGCTTTCGATCTGCGCTTCGGGGTCACGGCGCATTAGCGCCAGAATCTGCTGGCGCGCATATTCATAAAGCTGGAACAAGCTGGTGGCGATATCGCCGCCTTTTTCGAAATCCAGCGAGGACTGCAGAATGTAGATTGCAGTCAAAGCACGGCTGGTGTGCTCATCGGGTGCCTTCACGCCCTCTCCAAACGAAGTGGACAAAACCGACAGGGAACGCTCGAGCTCTCTCAGGGTAACCATGATGATCTCGTGCGGATTGTCGACCTCGGCCGCGTTTGCGGATTGGGCTTGGCGATAGCGCGATCTTGCTAGGGCAATGGACATTCTGATGCTCCTTACGTTTCCCTGACGCTTCCATCGTCGTGTTAAAATCAACGACAATTCCTTTGCATCTTTTAGGCCAAATTGCCTGTTTGGGCCGCGTTAACTCATTGGATAAAAATAAAAAACCGCGCCCAAACGGGCGCGGCTAAAAAGAGTCTGATTACAAGCGCTTAGGCGCTAGCAAAGCTGCTGACAGACAGAACCATGCCCACATCGCCACCGGTCAAAATGGCAATTCCGGACAGATCGCGCATGCCCGACAGGACACCCCGCAGCGGACGCAGCAGCACAAGTTGCTGGCCCATCAACTCGTCCACAGGGATCGCGCGGCGGATTTCACCATAACGCACAATCACATAGAGACCGTCCGGGCTGTCGCCAACTTTGGTCTTACCGTTGGACAGAGGCTGGATCTTGATCAGATCTCCATCGTCCAGACGCAGCATCGCCATGTTCCGTGCAGCAACGATCGGTACGACATCCTTGCCTTGATGGATGCGCTGGATCGACTCGATCGGCAGCACATAGCGCACATCGCCAACCCGCACGACCATCCCGTCCAGAACGATCATATGGAGCGGCAGGCTCAGGTGGAACCGCTGACCGCCCTTGGGAACAGATGCGGTCTTGAGCGTGCCACCTTTGCGTTTCACCTCTTCGAGTAGATCGTCAAAGGCTTTGGTCTGGTCGACTGCCGCACCATCGTCTGTCAGATCAACGATCACACGGTCGTCTTCGCTGGCCAGCGAGATGTGGAACTTGCTGGGCTGAGTTTCAGCCTGCATCCGCAGCGTCACCAGCGTTTTCAGGATGTGACGCAGATCCGCGATCATGGTCTGATCCAGCATCGCATCGCCACCTGCCACAGACAGGCGCGCACTGCCGCCATACTTGCGTGCAAGCGTTTCCACGAACGACGCCAGAGGCTTCAGCAGGACGTTCGCGGGACGAGAGCGCATTGCGACGCTTTCTTCCTGCAACTGGCCCAACTGGCTGCCCAACTGCGTTTCCGCTTCGGACAACTGCTGCAGACGACCCATGTGGTTGTCCATGATCTCGCGCAGGATTGTGCGATGACGCGCGTTCAGCGGCGGGGCATCCGAGTGCTGGATGCTCATCTCGATTTCCTGCATCAGATCGGCCATCGCCATCTGGCGCACCATCTCTTGGACCATCGCCTGACCAGAGCTGATCTCGCCGATGGTTTCCAACAGTCGCAGACCATCGCCACCCGACCCCATCACGACGTTGAAGTCGATCGGGTCGTCGCCATTGCCCTGGGTTTGTGCGGTCTCTTCTTCTTGAACTTCCAGACGCGCAAGCGAGAACAGCTTTTTCGCGCTCGGGTCGATCTGGATCAGAGTTTCCTGCAGGTGATCGTCCGGCAGCGTGGTCGCAACCAGGAAGTCGAACAGAGTTACGTCATCCTGAAACACGGTCACGTTGGTGATCATGCGGGCTTGCTTGGAAGACACCCAATCGAGGAACGCTTGTGCGATATCTTCGTCATCGTTCAGGTCGGCACGGATTACCCAGAACGTGAGGCCCGCTTCGATCGCCGATTGCGCTTTTTTCACGCTATCGGGGGACAGAACGCGGTGGAACTCTTTGGGCAGACCCAGGCGCTGCTCGATGCTCTTGGCCGTCACCATGCCCGAAGCAAGGAAGCAGACGGTCGAAGCTTCTTCGAACAGTTTCTCGATCTTCGAGGTGTCAGGGTTGTCGCCCTGATCCAGAGCGTCGAACACCAGTTCCATCGTGTCCACGAAGCCGCGGGCAATCTGGATCAGGATGACGTCCGGCTTGGCACCGTCCACACGCACACGAGCGAACAAGTCGATCAGTGCCATGGTCAGCTGAGCCGCTGTTTCCATCTTGTAGTAGTTACAGGCATGGAACGCGCGGCGCATCAGGCCTTCGAAACCAACAAACCAGGTTTCGCCCTGACCGTTGTTCTCTTCCAGTCCGCCACGAAGATTTGCGAGCGTGTCAAAGATGTTGTCCGCACCCCAGATCCGCAGAAGCTTGGTCGGGGTCAACAGATCAGACGGAACCGTCCCTTGAGGCAGAACGGACTCCACAGCCGCCAGTTCTTCGTAGAACTGCAGTTCTGCAGTCCGGAAGCTGCTGGCTGTGGTCGCCATGGCCAGCAGTTCTGCGGCGCGTGTGACACGCACATAGCCCTGCTCTTCGACCATTTTGATGATGGTCTGGCTCAGTTCGTCCAGTTCTTTGCCCGTGGGCTTGTTGTCGGTGCTGAACCGCATGCCGGTTTCGGACACACGCTTGAACAACTCTGACAGGTTGCGAAGAACCTTGGTGGTCGGATCTTCGTCCGGCACAGCAGGCGCTGCCGCCGCAGGAGCCTCTGCCGCGGGCGCTGGGGCCGCAGGTGCCGGAGCAGCAGGCGCAGGTGCAGCCGCCGCAGGCGCTGCCGGAGCAGGTTCTGCGGGCGCCGCCGGAGCAGGAGCAGGTGCCGGCGCAGCCGCTGCAGGCGCGTCATCTTCGACATCGTCGCCGCCGATGCCCAGATCACGCTTGCGCAGTTGCTTCAGGCGCTTGATCACATGCTTCAGAACGTCCGCAGCATTGCCGTCTGCGCTCTTCATCTGATCCAGCTCGGTGACCCAGTCATCCAGCCCCAACTGCTTTGCAGCATAGGCCAGACCACTGCCCTTCTTGGCCGTATCCGACGGCATCTCTGCCGGAGATTTGGCACAAGCAGCTTCAAGGTGCTCGAGCGTCTCGGCCACCATGTCGCTGTAGATCTTGTGATAGACCTTGTCTTCCAGCAGACGCTTGGCCGCTTCCGAAGGTGCAGAATCCTCTGCCGCAGCGGGTTCCGCCGCAGGTGCAGGCTCTTCCGCGACCGGTTCCGGCGCAGCTTCGACAACTGGCTCGGGTTCCGGCTCGGGCTGGGGCTCGGGTTCTGGCGCAGCAGCTTCTTCAGCCTCAGGGGCCGCTTCGCTCACGTCGTCCATTTCGCCGAACAGATCGTCGTCGTCACCATATTTGGTGTCGGTGTCCCCCAGATCGTCCAGTGCCGCAAACATCGAGGCCATCGGATCGGCAGCAGCCGGTGCAGTAGGCGCCGCCGGAGCTTCTTCGGCAGGCTCGGGCGCGGAGTCCTCGCCCGCAGCGTCTGCGACCTCTTCTTCCGGCGCAGCTGCTTCGGGCTCGTCGCCGCCTTCACCAGAGTATTTTGCCACCATACGCTTGAGATCCTCGTGCAGCTTTTCCGAAGGTCCAGACTCCACGTCCGCACGGGTGGCGGCCGTTTCGTCCAACATGCCGCGCAGGGTGTCCCCGGTCAGCATCAGGATATCCAGAATCTCTGAATTGAGAGGCACACCCTGATCGCGCACAAGGCCGATCAGGTCTTCGCCTACGTGGGCACGGCTCTCGACAGTCGCCAGACCCAGAACACGGGAATTCCCCTTGAAGGTGTGGACCGCACGGAACAGGGCTCCGATATGATCCTTGGGGTCACCCTCGCCATCCTGGAGCGCCTCGAGTGCTTCTTCCATAGCATCAAGGGCCTGCGCACCATCGTCAGCGTAGAGTTCCCAGATTTCGTCCATTTCGTCGTTCATGGTCTACTTCCTTGATGCAACGAGATTCATGGAAAGAGCGAGCGGGGCGGCCGATTAGGCCGCTTCGACCAGCGAACGCATCACGCGGCGCAGTTCGTCACCGACACGTTCTTCAAGGTCGTGAGACACAGTGCCCGAGGGCTTGGTCACAACACCGTCTGCGCCCAGTTCGCGGGCTTTGGCCGCCAGAGGCGAGCCGGATACGGTCACCGAAGACAGCATGCAGATTTTTGCACGGGTCTTCAGCTTGGCGTGACGCAGGAACTCGAGGCCGTCCATAACGGGCATTTCGATGTCCAGCAGGATCAGATCCAGGTCTTCGTGATCCGACAGCTTGTCCAGCGCGTCCTGGCCGTTGGCCGCCTGAGCCACCATTTTGAAATCGGGCAGGGTCTTGAGGAAGCTGGAGATGTAGAGGCGCATCATCGCGGCGTCATCTACGATCATTACTTTGTATGGCATGTGTGTTTCTCCAAAATTCGGCGATTAGGGGAGAGCACCGAGCCGGTCTTGGCTCGGCACAGTATCAGGTTAGAAATTTCCGAAGCCACGCTCGTCGCGGTCTGCGTTCGACGCACCACCCGCACCGGCCATAGCCATGTTGCCGCCCATCATCTTGGTGATCTGGGCCATCATTTCAGGCGAAAGGTTGCTGAGATCGGGCATACCCGCTGCACCCTTCTTGTGCTCACGCAGCTTGAAGCGACCGATTTCGTTGCGCATCTGCGTGGTGGCAGAGGTCATCTGCGAACTGGTCGATGCCAGTTCCTCGGCCTGCTGGCTGGTGGCCAGTGCGGCTTTGGCAATCTCGCCGATCGCGTCGTTGATCTGGGCTACACCGCGGGACTGTTCACCCGAGGCTTGGTCAATTTCAGAGACGATGTTGCGGACCTTCTGAATGTCGCCTGCGATCTGGCTGAACGCTTCGCTGGTTTCGTTCGCGATGCGCACACCCGAGGTCACACGGCTTGCCGAGCTCTCGATCAGGTCCGAAGTTTCGCGCGCCGCTTTGGCCGAACGACCAGCAAGGTTGCGAACTTCCTGAGCCACCACCGCGAAGCCGCGGCCATGCTGACCTGCGCGGGCGGCTTCAACAGCAGCGTTCAGTGCCAGCAGGTTGGTCTGGAAGGCGATCTCGTCGATGACCTTGATGATCTTGGCGATGTCTTGCGACGAGGTGTTGATCCCTTCCATCGCGGTGACCATCTGAGCGATCTTCTGGTTGCCCATATCGGCGACAGACGCAGCGGCCTGCACCAGCTTCGATGCTTCCTGAGCGTTGGCAGCGTTGGCACGAACCTGTGCATCGGTTTCTTCGACCGAGGCCGACACTTCGTCCACCGACGACGATGCGATCTGGCTGTTGGTGGCCAGCTTCTGCGAGGCGTCGTTCATCTGGGCTGCAGTGCCAGAAATCTGCTCGATCTGACCAGCGAACATTCCGAAGATGCCATCAAGGCTGGTGAAGGCGCGTTCGAAGGATTCCACGATGCGGCGGTATTCACCATTAAACTTCGAGATATCGGCCTGAACATCCAGATTGCCCGAGACGATCGCGTCCGACAGGGTGGTGATTTCCGAGGTCACGGCACGGAAGTTGTCCCGCGAGCGGTTAATCGTATCGTTCAGGAAGCCCTTGGCACGCGGCTGCTGGGGCAGATCGGCGTCGAAGTTGCCTTTGGCGAATTCATCAAACACAGCGATGGTCGCTTTCTTGGTGTTGATGTGAGCGCGTACCATCTCGTTGACCATCATCGCGGCGTCTTTCAGACGGGGCGCGTTGAGTTTGCCAGTGTCGATGAAGTGGTCGATGTCGCCAGCTTCGTGCGCCATCGCCATATTGTTCATCGCATCGATCAGCGACCGGAAGTCCGCTTCCATTGCGACCACGGTCGACACGTTGTGCAGTTCGACAACGCAGTAGTCGATGTCACCCTTGGCGTCACGGATCGGCGAGACGTTCACGTCCAGAGCAACCGCACCCAAGCGCAGTTTCACGGTAGCCGCGTTGGTCATGCTCTCGATCATGTTGCGCTGGTGCGACGGATCGGCATGGAACACGTCGATGTTGCTGCCAACGAACTTTGCCTTGGAGATGGCGGGGCTGGACTTGCGCAATTCTTGCTCGTTGTCACCGATCAACGCCATGCAGGCCTTGTTTGCATAGACGATCGTATGGCCGTTGTCGGTAATGCAGACCGGTGTGGTCAGCTTGTCCAATGCGCCTGTCTCGACCAGGCTCTGCCATCCGGTGGCGGGGGTTGGTGTCTGGTTGGCGGTCATCTCTTCGGTCCTTTGTGGAACTTCCGCAGGTGTTTCGGCGGGAACTGGTTCAATTTTGGCGCTGGGGCCGGTTGATTGGGTTTCTGGCGTGGCCCCCGTTCTCTTGATCGGGGTGCGTCGCGCCGGAGTTCGGCGAGGTGGCTTATCGTCGTCGGTCATGTGCATTCCTCCTCTGTCCGATGGCCTCCAATTGTTTTGGCCTCAGCTCGGAGCGTCCGCCCGTCGCATACGCATACCGTGGGACGGTCCGAGCCTCTCTTGGGGCCGTCTCCTGCCACATCCTGCTCAGGCAGGTTTTGGCGAACCGGAGGGCGTATGTGAGCAGACGCTGCATCGGATCAGGCTTTCGCCAGTTTGGGTGCGATGACGTCCATGTCAGAGACCAAGAGCGGCACATCCAGCAGGATCACCACACGCTCGTCCACTCGGCCCAGACCGCTGACGACGCTGCGGCCATCACCCGAGCCAAAGCCGCTGGCGGCATCGATGTTGCCATCGGGGATGTCGATCACTTCGCGGACGCGGTCGACGATCAGACCCATGGGGGCGTCATTGACCTCGAGAACGATCACAACGGTGCGGTCGTCGTAGGGACGCTCGTTCATGCCAAAACGCAGGCGGACATCCATCAGCGGGATGACTTTGCCGCGCAGGTTGATCACACCTTTGATGTAATCGGGCACATCGGGCACAACCATGATGCGCTGCATGCCGACGATTTCAGTCACCATGCCGATCGACATGCCGTAGTCTTCTTCGCCCACGGCAAAGGTCAGGTACATGCTGTCGATGCTCTCGGCGTCGACGACCCCTTCATCCATGGACATACGGGTGTCTACCGCTGTCTCTGCTGCAACTTGCGCTGTCATTTTCAGTTTCCTTTCCTGAGAGGCTTGGAAAAAATATTCTCTTCTGGGAGCGGAGGCGGTGAGATCCCGATCGAGGACATCATCACCCCAGCAACATTGTTTAGCGGGACCAGCGACTCTGCCGAGCCGGCTTCCCATGCCGCCGCTGGCATCCCCCAGACGACGCTACTGGCTTCGTCCTGGGCAAAGGTCCGCCCTCCGACGCGGCGGATCATCCCCAGACTCTGTGCGCCATCCCGGCCCATTCCGGTCAGCAGCGCGGCCGACACATGAGGGGCCGCGTAGTTGGCGACAGAAGCAAACAGAACATCCACCGACGGGCGGGAGTAACAGACTGGATCACCTTGGTTCAGCACGACACAGAGCCCGTTGGGACTGGGCCGCACGACCATGTGGGTTTCGCCACCGGGTGCCAGAAGGACGAGGCCCTGACGCAGCAAATCTCCGTGCTGCGCTTCGCGGACTTCGACCCGACACATATCATTCAAACGGCGCGCAAAAGCATTCGTAAAGCCCGCGGGCATATGTTGTACGACAACGGTTGCCGGAGCATCCGCAGGCAGCTGTGCGAGAACTGTGCCAAGCGCCTGCACACCCCCTGTCGACGCCCCGATTGCGAACACCCAGCGGGAGTTCAGTTGGGGGTTGGACGAGTAGAGGTTCTCTGGCGCCGAAGTCCGGTTCGCTGTCCGCACACGCCGCCCTCCGATCGAAGGTGCAGGAACCGTCGCTTCTTGGACATGGGCGTGGCGTGCCGCCTTGAGGCTGACGCGAATCTGACTGGTGATGCCCGCGATGTCCTGACCCGCGACCATTTGAGGTTTCGGCAGCACATCGACAGCACCGGCCTGCAAAGCCTCGATCGTGGCGCGTGCGCCAGTAGAGGTCTGCGAAGACACGATGATCGTCGGGATCGGATCCTTAGAAATCTCTTCCTTCAGGAAGGTCAGACCATCCATCTGGGGCATCTCGATATCCAGCGAAATGACATCGGGACGGCGAATACCGATGAACTGGCGCGCTTGCTCTGCGTTGGCAGCGGCACCGACCAATTCAAACTCGGGATCGCTCTTGATCCCTTGGGCCAGGAACCTGCGGAACATCGCGGAGTCATCAATGATCAGAACCCGGATCGGGCGTTCGGAACGGATCATGCGGGCCTCCGGTAGATGCCAGCACAGACGGGTTCCCAACGCGATCCCAGATCGCGGATCGATTCCGTGACAGAGGTGATCAGCCAGCCACCCGGCTCGGTCGCATCATAGATCGCTTCGAGCGTCCCAATCTGATCCTCGCGATCAAAATAGTAGAGGATGTTGCGGCAGAACACGACCTGGAACGGGTGAATGAACGGATAGGGACGGGCCTTCAGGTTCATACGGCGGAAGGTACAACATTGGCGCAGCTCGGGGCGCACGCGATACTGCTCCATGCCCGTCGGCTCGAAATAGCGACGGAGGACCATAGGATCGGTGTGCGCGAACTGGCGCTGCGGAAAGACACCCATCTCGGCGCGCTGCACAACAGGCTCGCTGATATCGGTGCCAAGGATTTTCAGACGCTTCAATGCGCTCAGGCCCAAGGCCTCTGCGATCATGATGGCAACGGTATAGGCCTCGTCACCGGTCGAGGCGGCGGCGCTCCAGACCCGCATCTCGGGACGATCCGCCAGCAACGGAATGATCATTTCGCGGAAATTATCCAGAACTTCGGGTTCGCGGAAAAAATAGGTGTGGTTGGTCGAGGCCGCGTGCATGACAGCCAACTCCACATCCTGCGGAGGGTTGTTCAGCAGATCACGGGCCAGCCCGTTCAGGTCATTGTATTCAAAACGACGGGTCACGCGCGCAAGACGCTGCCGCAGGAGATCCTGCTTATTGTCCGCAAAGTTGATACCGCAGCGATGCGATAGCCAACTCCGGATCTGTTCGTATCCCGTCTGGTCGAGTGCGGTCATCTCTCTTCCCCAGAGGCCAGACGCTCACAGTCCAGTACGATTGCGACTTCACCCGACGCGAGGAGCGCGCAGCCCCAGCTTGCCCGTACCTTGGCGAGCGAACCGACGAGCGGCTTCATCACGACTTGCTGGCGATCCAGAACTTCATCTACGGGAACGGCGATCGCTCCGCGCGTGGTCTGGAAAACGATGCACACCATATCCACCAGAGGGGTCAGATTGGTGGTCTTGGCGCCATAGAACTTCTCGAGCCGCAAAACGGGAATGAAGCTCCCGCGTAGCTTGAGCATTTCGGTGCCCTTGCTTGCCGAGACACCAACCAGATCAGACATGCCCGGCTTCACGATTTCCGCCACGTCATCAACCGGCACAGTAAAGAGCTGCTTGCCCAGACGCAGCAGAATGCTATCGAGGAAGGCGAGCGAAACCGGAATATGCAGCGATACCGTGGTGCCGTTATTCTCTTCGGAGTCGACGGCGATACGGCCACGCAGATCGGTCATGGTGGTGTTCAGAACATCCATACCCACACCGCGACCGGACAGGGTCGAGACCTTTTCCGCCGTCGAGAAACCGGGTTCAAAGATCACCTTCCACAGGCGCTCGGGCTCGGGCTCTTCTCTTTCACCAAAGAAACCGCGCTTACGGGCAATCTTGAGGATTTTCTCACGGTTCAGACCGCGGCCATCATCAATGACCTGAATACGGACTTCGCTGCCCACCTGCTGCGCAGCCAGACGGATCATGCCTTTTTTGGATTTTCCGTTCGCAACACGCTCGTCCGGCGGCTCCAGGCCGTGGTCGGCCGAGTTGCGGACAACGTGCAGCAGCGGATCGTACAGCTTGTCCGCGACCAGTTTGTCGATGGCCGTATCGGCGCCAACGATATCCAGGTCGATGATCTTGCCGGTTTCACGCTCGAGTTCGCGGATCATCCGCTTCAGGCGTCGAAAAACTTCGCCCACGGGAACCAGGCGCAGCTCGGTGGCAGCGTCCTGAACTTCGCGGACAATCATGGAAAGGCGGTGCGCCGCGGCATCAAACCCCACAAGGTCGAGCCCCGCGAGGTCCGGGGAGTTTACCGTTTCGGAAACGCTGAGCGACAACTCGCCCACCAAATCCATAAGACGGCCGATCTTGTCCGATGAAACGCGCAGGAGCGCGCCACCGCTGGACTTTTCTGATGTGGCTTCGGGATTTGCGCTCATCGCGCCTCTCTCTAGCTTGGGTTAATTTCATTGAGCCGCGCCGAGAAAACTGTCCGGCGCACACTTCTACGCAATCGCGTTTGCAAGCTCCGTGCCGAGTCCGGCGCGGTTCTGTTCAGGCGGCGTCGCTCGCATCGAAATTAAAGATGCACACGCCATCAAAGCCCGTAGAGCGGAAGAGGAAGGTCGACTTCATCGCATCCACAAAACCGCCGTGGTTCTTTTCGAATGCTTTGAGTTCTGCAGCAGAGGGGAAAAAGACATTTACCGAAATGTCGCCCTCTTTACTGATCAGGACGGTCAGACCGGACATATTACAGTTGGGAATAGCGGTTCCCAGAGTCTCGGTAACGAAAGGGGCCGCGATCTGCGCTGCGTCCAGACTGGGGAATTTTAGATGGTAGGTTTTCGACAACATGACAGCCCACGCCTTATGAAAATTGGCAACTGAATGTGTTAACGGCCCTGCTCCGGATTCTTTCATAGCCCTTTTGAAGGTAGCCAAACTATCCGATTGGGTAATCCTTTGACGGGCGCAGGCTAACGGGTATGCTCAAAGGGATATGGGGATAAGCGAAGGGCCGTCCCGAAGCACCGAACGAGGTGTCGAGAATCCGTCGAGTGTCAGATACACCGGTCCTCGTGACGGGGATCTGACATCGCCTCTTGGGCTATCACAGTGAGTATCGGCTCGTTTGAGCCCCGTTTTAGGGTCGATACGAAATTTTTTTCATTTTTTTCGAGTTTGGCACGACTCCTGCCTTGTTTGTTTCCAACAGCAACACGAGGACCACCATGACTGACATTCTGATCAACGAGACCGCATTCATCGCAGCCAACGGCCTGATCGAACTGCTCAAGCGTCGTCGTGCCAAGGTAAGCAACGCGGCAGATGCCAAAGCCACCACTTACGTCGCATCGGCCGCAGCCGAAGCAGAAATGGGCGGCCAGCGCGGTATCGTCGAAGCCGCGAAAAACGCAGGTGCCAAGCGCGTCATTATCGTAGACGAAGCCGCCACCGACCTAACCATCACCGAAGAACTGGGTGGCCGCATGATCCGCTTTGGTCTGCCCGCTGGTTCGACCGACGCGCTGCGCAACGGCCCCGTCCTGATGCTGTCGGACCTGATCGCGGCTCCTTATGGTGGCATGGTCGCCGCAGACGCACAGACTGGCGCTCTGATCGACATGACCGCCCGCGTTGCTCGCACCGACGTCACCGTCTTCATCAACGGCCCCACCGGCAGCGGCAAAGAAGTTCTGGCCCGCACCGTGCACGACCACTCCAGCCGCGCAGACAAGCCCTTTGTCGCGATCAACTGCGCAGCCATCCCCGAGAACATGCTCGAAGCGATCCTGTTCGGCTACGAGAAGGGTTCATTCACCGGCGCCTCGACCGCAAATAAAGGCATCGTGCGCGCAGCTGACGGCGGCACCCTGCTGCTGGACGAAATCTCGGAGATGCCTCTGGGCCTGCAAGCGAAACTGCTGCGCGTCCTGCAGGAAAAGAAAGTCACCCCGCTGGGCTCGCAGAACGAATGCGCCGTGGATATCCGCGTGATCGCCACCTCGAACCGCGACATGGCAGAGGCTGTACAGGCCGGCACCTTCCGCGAAGACCTGTACTACCGCCTGAACGTGTTCCCCCTGGCAACCCAGTCGCTGGCCGAGCGCGCTCAGGACATCCCCGCACTGGCCGCTGCCCTTCTGCGCCGTCACTGCGGTGAAAACCTGCCCGTTCTGACCGAAGAAGCCTGCGACGTTCTGATGGCCCACAGCTGGCCCGGCAACGTCCGCGAGCTGGAAAACGTGATCCAGCGCGCACTGGTTCTGCATGACGGCGTCCAGATTGCCGGCGCAGACATCATGCTGAACGGTCGTCCGGGCCTGATGCCCGCCCCTATGATGGCAGAGGCTGCGTAAGACAGCCCCGCCTCCCCGCCCCATAAAAATAAAATCGAGCAGGCAACTTTAACCAGAGGATCAGCGACATGAGCATCTCCGGAGCGACATCAGCACTCGGCGCACTCCCTCTTTCTTCTTCCACGTCGTCGACCAACCCGACGCAGAACCTCAAGCCTTCGGGCAATGATGGTCCTTCGTTCGGAGACCGGGTCAACGACGCGATCAATAACGTCGCACAGGCACAAAACAACGCGGCAGACTCTGCCAAGGCCTATGAAACCGGCAAGACCGACGACATCGCCTCGGTGATGGTCGAGCAGCAGGTCGCCTCGCTGGGGTTCCAGATGACCCTTCAGGTTCGGAACAAGGCTCTGAGCGCCTATCGCGATATCATGAACATGCCGGTCTGATTGCAGACCAGAGCATTGTAATAAGTTTGAAGACAGGGACACACCATGGTTGACACATCGACAGCACCGGTACCCGTAAGCGGCCAGAAAAACGAACTGGTCGCCAAGGGTGAAGCCGCGCTCGCGTGGACCAAAGGCGTCACAGACCAACCCGGCATTCGCCGCGCGATGCCCGCCATCGTGCTGGTATCCGCCGCCGTGCTGGGCCTGATGGTGTACATGTTCCTGAACACATCGGGTCAGGTCGCCCTGAACACCGGCTTGCCCGAAGCTGAAAAAGCACAGGCCCTTGAACTGCTAAACGGTCAGGGCATCGCGGCCACAATCAACAAAGACAATGGCCAGATCCAAGTTCCCAAGGGCGATCTCTACCGCGCCAAGATGGCACTGGCTGCCGAAGGTCTGCCCGCAGGCACGCCTGACGGCCTGTCCACCATCACCGACATGCCCATGGGCACCAGCCGCAGCGTCGAAAGCGCGCGTCTGCGCCGTATGCACGAGTTGGACCTTGCCCGCTCGATCTCTGAAATCAAGGCGATCACTCAGGCCCGTGTGCACCTCGCTCTGCCCGAGCGCACCGCGTTTGTCCGTGACAGCCAGCCGCCCCGCGCGTCGATCTTTGTACAGGTCGCGCCCGGTCACACCTTGGGTCAGAACCAGGTTGATGCGATCGTCAGCCTTGTCAGCACGTCGATCCCCGGCATGCCCGGCAACAACGTGTCGGTCGTCGACCAGACCGGCCGCCTGCTGACCAACAATACCGAAGACGCGTTCACCGCGCAGACCGACCAACAGACCCGCCAGCGCATCGAACAAGAAGAGCTGTATCGCCAGCGTATCGAAGCCCTGATCATGCCGATCGTCGGCCTTGGCAATGCGGCCGTTCAGGTGACCTTGGACATGGACTTCACCCGCTCCGAGGTGATGAACGAACAGTACAGCCCGAACCAGACTGCCCTGCGCAGCGAGCAGAGCATGCTGGAAGAAAGCAGCAACCCCAAAGCGGGCGGCATTCCCGGCGCTGTGTCAAATACGCCTCCGATGGAAATGGATCTCGAGGACACCCAGCCCGGCGTGGGCCGTCAGTCCAGCGAGTCAATCCAGAACCGCTCGTCTTCGTCGACCAAGAACTACGAAGTCAGCCGCCGCGTTGAAACCATCGTTCCCCAGTCGAACCGCATCACCCGTGTGAGCGCCGCCGTCCTGCTGCGTGCGCCGACGAGTGCGGACCCGACCGAACCCGCCGTTCTGCCCGAGGCTGTGCTGCGCGAAATCGAAGCACTGACCCGCACCGCGGTCGGCTATGATCAGGCGCGCGGCGATACCATCACCGTCTCGTCCAGCCCCTTCATCGACACCTTCGATGTCTACGAGGCCCCTTGGTACGAGGCAGAATGGTTGCCGCAGGTTGGCCGCATTCTGGCCCAGCTGGTTGCCCTGGCGATCGTCATCCTCGGCATTATCCGCCCGCTGATGTCCCGCCTGCTGCCCAAGCCCATGGAATACGGCATCAGCCCCGCTCTGGCCGACACCGTCGAAGTTGGCGAAGGCGACACCCTGTCCACTCTGCGGGCCCGCTTGAACGGTCAGGATGCTCCCGATGGCAGTTCCGCCGACGGCAAGGGCGGCTCGACAGAACCCAAAGGCGACGTTGTGCCCCGTGGCCCCGAGAACGAACTGCTCAAGAACGCCGCCGCCACCTACGAAGAAAAAGTCACCCTGCTGCGCCATCTGGCAGAAGTCGAAAGCGCCCGTGTTGCTGCCGTATTCGAGCAGATGATCGAGCGTGACAAGGAGATCGACAAATGAACGCCCTCGTCCCAGCCAACCAGGAAAACACCCAGCTCGCCGAATTGAATGGCACCCAGCGCGCCGCAGTTTTGATGATGCTCTTTGGTGAACAGGCCGCCGCGAGCGTTCTGCGGGAACTGACCCCGGGACAGGTGCAGGATCTGGGTGCCGCGATGTACTCGGTCCGCCAGATCCACCACAACACCATCGCCGCCGTCGTCGATGAGTTTCTGGCAGAACTGAACGAACAGACCAACATCGGCATCGGTGCTGGCGCCTACATCAACTCGGTCCTCCACGAAGCTCTGGGTCCGGACAAAGCACAGTCGGTTCTGTCGCGCATCACCCGCTCGACCGCCGAACACCCGATCGAGATTTTCGACTGGATGGATGCCAAGGCGATTTCGGAACTGATTGTCGACGAACACCCCCAAATCATGGCGCTGGTCATTGCGTCCATCGATGCGCAACTGGCCAACGAAGTGCTGCGCCTCTTGCCAGAGGACGTTCAGCCCGACATCGTTTTCCGGATCGCAACTCTGACCAACGTTCAGCCCGACGCTCTGAAAGAGCTCGAGCAGGTCATGCAGCGCAAGTTCAAAGCCAACACCACCCTGCGCGCCAGCCAGATCGGCGGCATTCGTTCTGCTGCTCGTATCATGAACTTCGCAAAGCAGGACATGGAACAGCGCATCATGAAGGCAATCCGCGCCGAGGACAAAGACCTCATGGAGAACCTTCAGGACAACATGTTTGTCTTCGACAATCTGGTTCAGTCGCAGGACCGCGCGATCCAGACCCTTCTGCGCGAAATCGACGCCGAAATCCTTACGGTCGCGCTCAAGGGTTCGGACGATTACGTCCGCGACCGTTTGCTGGCCTGCATGTCGACCCGCGCCGCCGCCAACATCCGCGACGAGATGGAGGCTATGGGTCCGATCCGCCTGACCGCGGTTCAAGAAGCGCAAAAGCAGGTCGTCGCCGTGGCGCGCCGTCTTGCCGATGCCGGTACGATCACGCTCGCCGGGCGTGGCGGTGAGGAGATGGTCTAATGTCCCAGCAATCCCGTCCCAATGCGGCGCTGTCCCGCGCGCTCGACCACGAAGACATAATGCGCCTGATCCGAGAAGCCGACCAATCCGGTTTCGTCTCGGGCAGCGCTCTGCCGACCAAGGTCTCTGCCACCCCCGAGAACTTCAAGCCCAAGGGCTTTGTCGCTGTCGAAGAGAGCGCCCTGCCCGACCTGACGGCGGACATGCCCGAAGACCGGATCGAAATCTCGAACCGCACCGAAGAGGCGAGGCCCGAAGCCGCGCCCGCAGCGCCTCAGGTGGACATTGAAGCGATCTGCAAAGAAGCATGGGCCGAAGGCTACCAGGCCGGACTGGCAGAAGGCGAAGCCAAAGCGGCCCTGACCGCACCAGAGCCAGCCGAACCGGTCTCGGACGAGGACGCCATCGCAGTTGCCCGCCAAGAGGCCTACGAAGCCGCCAAAGCCGAATTTGCCGAAGCACAAGAAGCCTTTGTCGCGGCGACCCAGCGCCTGCTGACACCGGACACGGATGCTATGTCGGGTCTACGGGATCAACTGACCGAAGCTGTGCGCAAGCTGGCCTCTGACCGCGCTGGCGTGCAGATCGACACCACCCCTGCCCGCTTCGTCAACAAGATCGAAGCGCTGGTAGAAACCGTTGCCAGCGGCATTACAGATGTGACCATTCGCCTAAGCCCCAAGGATCTGGACGCCGTCACCCCCTTTCTGACCGAAGCGCCCATCGTCCAGCAAAGTCGCCTAATCGCCGACGCGAACCTGCGTCGCGGCGATGTCGGCATCAGCACGCCCGACATTTCTCTGACTGACAGCCTGACCAAGAAAGGCGCAGCAAAATGAGCTCACTTCTGGCTTCTCTGACGCACTCGCTCGACGACCTGTCTATCAAACCGACCCCTGACATGAGCGGCAAGGTGCTGCGTTATGACGGGTTGATTTTGGAGTGCACCGGCTTTCCGGCCAGCCCCGGCGCGATCTGCGAGGTCGAGACCGAAGATGGCAGCCGTGTACAGGGCGAAATCGTTGGCTTTCGCGATGGTCGCAACATGCTGTTTCTGGACACCCCCGGTGCGCGCATCGTCTCGGGCGCGCGCGTGCGCAGATTGGACGGTGGCCATGATGCCCTGATGGGCGAGGCCCTGCTTGGCCGCGTCATCGACGCCGAAGGCCAAGCGCTGGACGAGGGCCCGAACCCCCAAGGCGACATCCGCTGGCCTCTGGCTGGGAAGGTGCAGAACCCCCTGGCCCGCCAGCCCGTGGATACCGTTCTGGACGTGGGCGTGCGCATCATCAACAGCACTCTGACCGTCGGCAGAGGACAGCGCGTCGGCATCATCGCAGGCTCTGGCGTCGGTAAGTCGGTCCTGATCGAGATGATGACCAAGAACACCAACGCGGACGTTGTCGTCGTCGGCCTGATCGGGGAACGCGCCCGCGAAGTCGGCGCATTCGTCGGCCATATCATGCACGGCGAGAACGCCCATAAAACCTGCGTCGTGGCCGTGCCAGCCGACCGCTCGCCTCTGCTGCGTCTGCGGGCCGCCAACCGCGCCACCGCAGTCGCCGAATACTTCCGGTCCAAGGGCAAAGACGTTCTGTTGATCATGGACTCGCTGACCCGCTGCGCCCACGCCCGCCGCGAGATCGGTCTGGCCTTGGGCGAACAACCTACCGCCAAGGGCTACACCCCCTCGGTCGTTTCAATGATCCCCACGCTGATCGAACGCGCGGGGCCGGGCCTCAAGGGCGAAGGGTCCATCACCGCCTTCTACACCATTTTGGCTGACGGCGATGACACCAACGATCCCGTCGTGGACACTGCGCGCGCCATTCTGGACGGTCACCTGGTTCTGTCGCGCAAGCAGGCGCAGATGGGCATCTATCCCGCGATCGACATTCCCCAGTCGGTCAGCCGCGTGATGAACGACATCGTGGACAAGGACCACCAGCGCGCCGCCCTCAAGCTGCGCCGGATGATCAGCCTGTACATGGACAACCGCGACATGATGCTGATGGGCGCCTATAGCCCCGGCCAAGACCCCGAACTGGACGAAGCGGTCCAGATGTGGCCACGGATCAAGAACCTGATCCAGCAGCCCGTGGACGAAAAATCGCCCTTCCCCGAAAGCTGTAAGAACCTGCTTAACCTCGCCGGAGGCGCCCTCGGATGACCCGCAAAGAAAAATTGATGGATTTGATGGTCCGCAAGGAAAAGGCGAAGCTGGGGCAGGAAAGCAAAGAGCTGGGGCAGATCGCCCAACAAGCTGCCCGCGCCGAGGCGCAGTCCAACCAGCTTAAAACCCTTCTCGACGAGGCTGTCACCCAACGTGCCACAATCAATTCCAAGGCCCAGCTTGCTTCGACCATGTGGTTCGGGAACGCCATCGCGCAGCAGCTGACCAATGTCGAAGCCCAGCGCGAACAGAGCGCCGCGCAACTGCTCGAGGCCCGGTCGCGCGTGGCCCAAGCGGAACAGCGTGTGCGGATCTACGGCGAAAAGGCAGTCGAGACCAAACGCGAGGCCCGCGCAGAAGCTGACGCCAAAGAAGATAGCCGGCTCGGAGAGCGCGGACGGACTCCCCGCTAGGCCGGACTTGGCACTGCACTTGCAACATCCGCTCTGATTGAACGCCTCTCTGATTGACACCGAAAGGAACGCTATGACCCCGCTGACACTGGCAGAGCAGAGCTTTCTAAAAATTGATACGCCGCAGCAGGTCAAACCTGCCGCCGCCAAGTCTGGCTCGGCTGACGAGTTTGGCAATGTAATGGCACGTGCGCAGGGAATTGCGGATCCGGAAACGACCGAGACCGAGGCCGTCGTGTCCACCGCTGTAGACGGCAAGGCAGAAGCCACCTCTGAAAAAAGTCAGAAGCCCGCGAATTCCACCGAGGCTCCCAAGCCTTTAGCACAAAAAGCCACTTTGACCGGCGACGCTCCGGTTGAGGTCGAAGCAGAGATTCCTGTGATGGCCCGCGCACCCGAGGGGGGCTTGACCACGAAGTCTGCGCCGAAGGGCATGAATTTTCAGGTCCAAGACGATGCCACGAAGCCGATCAAACTCACTGAGACCGTCAATGCGCGTCCGACTACTGTCGCGTCTCTTCGGACGAAAGCCTCTGATCAGAGCAAAGATGTGACCAAGACGGTATCGACTGATGTGATCTCGCCCGAATTGGCTGCCGACACCTCTGACAAAGCCGCAGATCAAATCGTTTCTAGCGAAGCGGCCCAAACAGAGTCACCAGCCTCTCCTGAGGTGCGCGAGTGCCTGCAAACGCTGAGTGCAACGACCAGCGCTGCGGCTCTGAATGTTCAAACAGCCGTTGCTTCCGTCGAGACCGCACCGAGCGAAAAACCCACTGCAACTTTGGCCGCGCTCTCGCTTCGAGCGCAAATGGGCGAGAAACCAACCAAGGCTGCCTCTGCTCAGACTAGCCAGAGTCTGCAGGTCGGCCAGAAGGTGACGGTAGCCGACGCAAGCTCTCCTAAAGTGAGTGCCGGAGTTCCTGCCGCTGGAAAAGTTGAGGCTTCCAAAGAGACTGCCGACATTACGGTGACCGCAGCACTTTCAAAGGGCGCAGGCAATGATGCGGAGACAGCAAAACCCCTGATCGCGAAAGCAGAAATCAAAGACGCGAAACCGGCGCAAGAAGGTGAGACAGTCACGCCCGAAGCGCAAGAAAACGCGCAAACCCTCGCCGTTGCAACGGCTGGCGCAGCGGTCGCGGCTCCGGTGACACCGCGAACATCGGACAAACCCGCGAACGGCGTGAAATCCTCGCAACCCCTGAACACGGTCATGCCCAATGGGGTGCGACGCACTGAGCAAAGCACAAATATTCCGCAGGCGCGTACCGCTGAACAGGTGGCCGAAGGATCTCCTGTCTTGGCACCCCGAGTGTCGTCGACGCTGAGAACCGAAGCTTCGGACGGGCCCGCCTCTTTTGCCGAGAAGTCCGCGGCCACCGGTGAGAAGCCTGACTTCGCACTGAAGATGGAGAACATGATCCAGCAGGCCGTTTCAAAGGACGTGACCTCTGAAGCAGTGGATGTCAGCGCGGCATTGACCGAAGTCGCTCAGCCCGCCCAACCGCTGCCGCAGACCGCGGTCGCCGCGCCTCAGCTGCAGGTCGTCGCCTCGCCCGAGAGCTTCCAGCAAGTCGAGGCCGCTGTGAAATCAGCGGTCGCGCAGGAACTGGCGATGGACGAAGCCACATGGCCGGAAACCATGGTTCAGGACATCGGGTTCGAGACCCTCGCCGATGGTGAAGCGCTGGAAATCCAGCTGACACCCGAAAATCTGGGCCGCGTTCAATTGCGCATGGAACTGCGGGATGGCGCAGCTTCTGTGACTATCGTGACCGAGACCTCCGAGGCCGCGAAACAATTCAACGACAACCAGCAGAAGCTGGCAGACCTGCTTGCCAAACAAGGCGTCGAACTGGCCAACCATAACGCTGGCACCGGCCGCGATATGGGACGTGGCGGGTCGGACGGCCAGAACGGCAATGGCTCTGCTTCTTCTCTTCAAAACGACACCGCCGATGGAACCGGACAGACCGAGGTGGCAACCGCCCGCAAAGATCCGAACCGGCTCGTGGACGTACAGGCATAGGACAGTGAACCATGAGTGACGCAAACACAGATGCGCCGAAAAAGAAGGGAAAACTCCTGAAGATCATTCTGATGATCCTTGGGTTCCTGTTGTTCCTTGGCGGCGGCTTTGCTGGCGGCGTGTATTACGCTGGGATGCAGATGTCTCCGTCCGAGGAGGTTCTGCGCCTTGTTGAACGCACCAATGGTGAAGGCGGCGAAGGCGGTGAAGAAGGCGGCGAAGGTGAAGGCGAAGAGGGCGAAGGTGGCCCCCAGCGCATGGTGAAGGACATTCCCGAAACCCCTGTCTTCCAGACCAGCTACTATGAATTCCCCGATACTCTGACCACCAACCTCAAGGGTTCGCGCCGGTTTCTGCAGGTCGGGATCGGCATGTCGACCCAGTACGACGCAAGCGTCATCACCAACGTGGAAACCCACGCGATGGCGATCCGTTCGGATTTCCTGGCTGTGATCAGTGGCTTCTCGGAAGATGACGTCGCAGGCATGGACGGGCGTGACCGCCTGGCCGAGGCGATGAAGGCTGCCGTGAACAAACGTCTCGAAGAGCTCGAAGGGTTCGGCGGGATTGAGAACGTCTTCTTCCCGTCTTTCGTTCTGCAGTAAAGGACGCGGTCGAGCGATGGCAAAGGCAACAAAACTCTCCAGCTTCGAGGTCGCCGCCCTTGTGGACGGCCTCAAGAATCTGGACGACGATTCAGGCGACAGCAATGACGCCAGCAGTCAGGCCAAACCGTATAAATTCGGCGAAGACAACGTGTCGGCGCTTGGGGATTATTATGGTCTACGGATGGTCAACGAGCGCTTTAACCGTCTGGCGCGAAGCGTCTTTCTGCCTTTCCTTCGGATGCAGCCGCGGATTTCATCCTTTCCGCCGGAAATCAAAGCCTACGACCACTACACGGACGAATTGGATAACTTCAGCAGCCTGACCATCAGCCGAATCGACGAATTGCGTGGCACACAGATGGTCGTTTTGCAGCCCAGCTTCGTCTCGCTTTTGACCAACGTGTACTATGGTGGCGAACTTAAGACGCCACCAAAGACAGGACGGAGTGAATTCACCGCGACAGAGTTGCGCGTGATCGAACTGGTGGTTGGCGGGTTGAACCGTGCGCTCGAGATGGCTTGGCGGGATCTCTATCCGATCCAACTGACCGGATCGGCCCACGAAGAAAACCTGCAGTTTGCAAGCTTTCTCGATGGCCAAGAGCAAGTGGTGAAGTGTTCCTTCATCGTTCAGCTTCCGGGCGGCGATCCAGCGGATATCGATATCCTGTATCCGCTGCAGACTCTGAAGCCCATCGCCTCACAACTGCGTTCGCGCAGCCAGTCCGACATCGTGGGCGAAGACCTGAGCTGGCGGGCACGACTAGAGCGCGCCGTGATGAACGTACCGCTCACGATCACCGCCCATCTGGACGAACCCAAGGTCCAGTTGCGAGCGATCACAGACCCGACCCCTGGCCGGATTGTGCCTGTGGATCTCAAACCTGCCCCGCGTCTGTTGGTCGAGGGTCAGCACTTCTTCAACGGGGAAATTGGTGAGGTGAACGGCAAAGCCGCGATCAGCATCACCGAATGCGTGGCGACCGTCCCGCATGAAAAGGAAAGGATGACAGGATGAGCGATAATCCAATTGCTGCCGGTGGAGACAGCGTCAACGCCAAGCTCGGGATGCTGGCCAACGTCAAAGTGAAAATGACGGTCGAGGTTGGCCGTACCGAAATCACCATTCAGGATCTGCTGCGCCTGAACGAAGGCTCGGTGATCGAACTGGACCGCATGGCGGGCGATCCGCTGGATATTCTGGTCAACGGCACAATCATTGCGCGCGGCGAAGTCGTCGTGGTCGGCGAACGGTTTGGCATCCGCTTTGGTGAAATCGTCGACCCCGAAGAGCGCATGGCCTCTGTCTAACCACGAATTCCGGCGATCAGAGCCGGATACCATAACGCATGCCGACTTTTGCGCTGCGTCTCCCTGCCTTTTGGATAGGGGGACGACGCTCTAATTGGCATGAAATGTGCTCCCTTTCCTGTGCAGATGCGCTGGAATTGGAGCAAAGCCTTGGACATTCTACAGACACAGCAAATTATGACCGTCCTCGTATTTCTGGGGGTCCTCGGTCTTGCATGGCTTGTCGTGCAAATGAACCGCACGAAGCTGACCCAGAAAACACATGCAGGTCGCCGCCTGATCATCCGCGAAACAGCGGGGCTGGGAAATGGCGAGCGCGCGCTTTTGATCGAAGCCGAAGGGCAATCGGTCCTCGCGATCCTGCCCCGCAAAGGCCAAGTCCAGATGATGGCACTGTCGCACCCCGTTTCATCGGAGGGCGCAGAATGATCCGCTTTGTTGTTCCAGCCGCGCTGGCACTCATCACATTCGGGGCGCCCGCTTACGCCCAAGGCCTGCCCGCGCTTCAGCTTGAGGGCGCCGATGGAGAGGTCACCTATTCGCTGACCCTACAAATTCTGGCGCTGATGACGGTGCTGACCGTGCTGCCCTCGATCGTCTTTGGCATGAGCGCGTTCACCCGCATCATCATCGTGCTGTCGATCCTGCGTCAGGCTCTGGGCACCCAGCAAACACCGCCAAACCAAGTGTTGGTGTCGATCGCCTTGTTTCTCAGCTTTTTCGTTATGCAGCCCGTCCTGACAGAGCTCTATGACACCTCGCTTGCGCCCTATCTGGATGGCGAGCTTGCTGCGCCCATCGCTCTGGAAGAAGGCCGCAAAATCGTCACCGGCTACATGCTGGGGAACACGCGCCAAAACGATCTGATGATGTTTGCCGAACTCGCGAATGCCGCCCCCTTCGAGAATAACGAAGATGTGCCGCTTTCGATCCTTCTGCCCGCCTACATCACCTCGGAGCTCAAAACCGCGTTCCAGATCGGCTTCCTGATTTTCCTGCCATTTCTTGTGATCGATATGGTCATCGCCTCGATCCTTATGGCGCTGGGTATGATGATGCTCTCGCCGATGCTGGTGTCCCTGCCCTTCAAGCTGCTGCTTTTTGTTCTGGTGGACGGATGGGCGCTAATGATGGGGTCGCTGGCCTCTAGTTTCATGGGAGGCTAACCGATGGATTTCGACGCAAATATTGAACACCTGCAAATCGCCTACTGGAACATCCTGCTGACCGCAGGCCCCGTTCTGGGGATCGCACTGGCGGTCGGCCTGATGGTCGGCGTCCTTCAGGCCGCGACCTCGATCAACGAAGCGACCCTGAGCTTTGTGCCGAAACTGGCGATTGTCCTGATCTCGATGGCGCTGCTTTCAGGCTTCATGCTGCGCGTGATGACTGACTACTTCGGCCTGATTTTCGAAACCATCGCGACGATCAACTGACCATGCTTCCTCCGGCGTTCAACTACGATTCAGGCATTCCGGGCCTCGAACTGGCAGAGGTCATCAGCTTTACGCTGCAGTATATGTTCGCAATGCTGCGGATCGGGGCGTTCATCATCTCTGCGCCATTCTTTGCCGCTCGCTATGTGGTGCTGCCCGTGCGGATTATGTCGACGGTGATTCTGACTTTGCCGGTTGTGGACACCATCCAGATGCCCCCTGTCGAGGAACTGGTCGCGTTGACCGCCGTGCCGATGATCCTGACAGAACTCACGATCGGGCTGGCGGCGGGGCTGGTGATGGCAATCATCTTTGGCACCGCATCAGTCGCTGGTGACCGGATCGCGGCCACCGCCGGTCTTGGCTTTGCCGCGCAGATTGACCCTGCATCCGGCACCAGTGTGCCAGTGGTCTCTCAGATCTTTAGCCTGTTCATGCTGGCGACATTCGTTGCGGTTGATGGACACCTGATTGCCCTACGCCTTCTGATCGACAGCTACACACTGCTGCCTCCGGGCGGCCCTCTGGTGACCGGCCCGATGTTGGAAGCTGGGGCAGAGGCTGCTAGCATGATGTTCAGCTTCAGTGTCCAGTTGATGATGCCGGTGGTTTCGGTGCTTCTGCTTGTGAACGTCCTGATTGGCGTGATCACGCGGTCAGCGCCGCAGATGAACATCTTCTCTTTCGGCTTCCCGATGACACTGACGATGACCGTGGTTCTTCTGTTTTTCAGTGCGCCTGTTCTGGGCAAAGCCTGCGAGTGGGTCATGGGCGCCTCGCTGGATCTGATCGAACACATGTTCAGGGAGATGGCCAATGGCAGAGGGTGACGACGGCCAAGAAAAGACAGAAGACCCAACGCCGAAACGAAAGGAACAAGCGAGGGAAGACGGCAAAGTCGTCACGTCCAAAGAGGTCTTTGTTCTGTTCAGCATCGTCTCGGCGCTGGGGATTGTCATGGTCACTGGAAACATGGGCGAGACCCTGTCTGGCACATGGGCAAGCTGGCTGCGCTGGGACAGTTCCGAGCAGCTGGAAACCATTATCCTATCAAGGCTCAAAGAGTCCCTTCTGGCGCTGTTCCTGATCGGGATGGCGATTGGCATTCCGATGCTGCTTCTGACCATTGCGGTACAGGCGGCCATGGGCGGGCTGAACTTTGCCCCCAAAGCGATGGCCTTCAAGGCGGACAAGATGGACCCGCTCAAGGGTCTGAAGCGCATGGTCTCGATGAAATCGCTGGTCGAACTGGGTAAAGCACTTCTCAAGGTCAGCTTGCTCGGGGGCGCAGCCTATGGGGTCGTCATGTCGATGATCCCTGAAATGGAGTTGATGTATACGATGCCTGTCGGACCGTCTTTGTCGATGTTCCAGTCAGGCATTGTGCGCCTGCTGACCGCTCTGATCATTGGCCTGTTTATCATCGGTGGGGTGGATTTGGGGTATCAGGCCTATAGCCTGAACAAGAGTCTGAAAATGTCCCGACAGGAACTCAAAGACGAATTTAAACAGACCGAAGGCTCGCCCGAACTTAAAGGCGCGATCCGCCGCAAACAGATGGAAGCTGCGCAGGGTGCTGAACGCGCCAAAGCGCTGGACGATGTTCCGAACGCCACGGCGGTCATCACCAACCCGACGCACTTCGCCATCGCATTGCGCTATGACCCAGAAGAGGCAGAAGCTCCGGTCATTTTGGCCATGGGCAAAGGCGCTATGGCCCACCGCATCATGGAGCGCGCCGCCAAAGCCCGCGTGACCACGGTACAGGCGCCCCCACTGGCCCGTGCGCTCTACTTTACCGGCAAGATCGGTCAGATGATCCCCGAAGCGCTCTTTGTCGCTGTCGCGGCCATTCTGGCGCATGTCTACCGCCTAGACCACGACATGCCGACCGAGATGCCCGATCTCGATATCCCCAAAGAACTGCGGCTCAACGAACATGGCCGCCCGGAAGAGGAGGCCTGATTTGACCAACAATCACAAACAAAGCGTCGGAACGCTGATTTCGACTCTCAGCTTTGCGGGTGTGTCTGTGGCGCTGATGGATCAAGCGATGCAGGCCGAAGGCTTGCGTGCTGTCGGTCTTTGGGTCACAGCCGCCCTGTGCCTCGCTGCGGCGCTGCGCTTTCGGATCGCAGAACTGGTCGCAAAATGGCGCGGAGAGTGATCCCCGCGCCATCCAGAATTCAGACTTTCGGCAAATAGCCTAGCTCAGAGAACCGGAACGATCTGGGCTCCGGCGCCCAGGCGCTCTGCCCAACCGCACATATCCGCCGAGACTTCCATCTCGAGGTCAGGAGAAACCTTCACCAAGGCCGCCACTGCGCGGTCTTTTTCTTTTTCCAGCGACAGTTCTTTGATTTTCACGGTCGTCCAAGCACCGCTGCCGACGCGGATTTCCACGATATTCTGTTCTTCGGTATCCCGCACCAGCCAAGCCACGTCCTCGAGCTTGAACTCGGTCGCACCATCGTCGCGAGACTCTTCGATCTTGACCACGTGGGTCCGGACAAAGCGCTCTAGCGCATTGCTTTGGCTCAGGATGATGCCACCGCCGATGCGGGGCCAGCCTTCTTCGAGTTGCATGCCGAGCGACGTCCAGTCGCCCGCGTTCCCTTCGGGGCGATATGCCAAGGTTAAACCATCACCACAGCGGGCCACTTCGTGTGCGCCATCGCCGAAAACAACCTTGGCAAATGGCTGGAGGTTTTCCATCGAGACGAAGGCGCCAACTTCGTCATCATTTCCAGTCGTGCCTGCAGTTTGCGACATCTGTGCCTCTTTCGAATCTAAGATCAGGTAGGCTCCCGCGAAATCCATCGGAAGCAGTGTTCTGATTGTTCTAACGGCGCCTGCCCGAAAATCTTTAGCGTGGGCAACTCGGGCGGAATGGCACGGAAAATGCATTTTATTCTGGCGAAGGGTCCCCCCTGTAGTCAGGAGCCACCATGAGAAAGAAAACCGACTCGGACGACACCGAGACCGAAAACAGCGAAAACAACGAGCTGCAAGAAACGATCCGCCTCGCTCTCGAGGCTGCAGAAGCTGCGAACGATGCGGCCTCTGAGGTATCGCGTTTGCAGAGCGAGACCTCTGCCGCAGCAGCCAGGCTGGACCGGTTCGGAGCCCGTTTGCGCCCCATGATGATCGGCCTTCTGGCCGGTGCTGGTGTCTCTATCGCATTGGGAGGATTGGTCTATTTCAAGACCCTCGCGGAAATGCGTCGCACCAGCGCCACACAGATCGAGGCGCTGGCCATCTTTCAGGAAAGCGTCACCGAGCTGAACGTTCAGCTCGAAGCTGTCGCAGGCCTGAGCGAACGTATGGCCAAGCTAGAGGGTCTGAGCAACGATAACCGCGAAATGCTGATGACCGAGCTGTCTCAACTGTCAGAACAGGTGTCATCGCAGCTGGGTAATTATTCTGACACTGCCGGAAATCTGCAGTCTCAAATTGCCACCACGCTAACCGAACGGGTAGATGCGGGCACGCAAACTACAGTCGAAGCGATGAAGGCAGGGATTTCCGACCTTCAGCTTGCCCTGAGCAAGATGATTGCTGCCGCCGTGACCACAACGCCGGCTGCCAGCAGCACTGCGTCCAAACCGGCTGCGGCATCGAAACCGGCGCCCAAACCCCGTGCCACAACTTCGAGCCGCAAGACCACGTCGAAACCGGCTCCGAAAGCAGAACCCAACCCCTTCTCATTCCCATGACCGAAGACACCACCGAAGCAGAACGAAAAGGCCGACACCTCGAGCTTGCGTCGCTAGAGGTGGGGTCGATCGCACTGGGCCTAAAGGTCGGCGATGAGTTGATCGCCGTGAACGGCCTGCCCTTTGACGGAAGCACACAGGATTTGCGCGCTCGGTTCGGGCGCGGAAGTCCAACGATTGCCCTGACCTTCCAGCGCGAAGAGCGGAAATTTGTGGTTCTGTCCAACACCCCCAATCTGGGGCGCTGGAAAGAGGGCCGCGAGTATGATGCCGATCAGGCCGAACAAACGGCGCGGCGCATCATTCCCGAAGGCATGATCAACTGGGAAATCTATCGCGATGCCAATGGTGTTTACGATATCCAGACCCAGCGCCCGTCCAACCTTGCGATTGGGCTCACGCCTTTGTGGTATGCTCAGAACAGACTTTGGACGCCCTTGGCGATCTGGGCTGCTACGATCATTGTGACGCTGCCGATCGGGATCTGGGTCGTCGTCCTGACGC
Source organism: Alphaproteobacteria bacterium (assembly GCA_030433335.1). GTDB lineage: Bacteria > Pseudomonadota > Alphaproteobacteria > Rhodobacterales > Rhodobacteraceae > Donghicola. Next base: position 38,284 of record JAUILL010000021.1, read on the forward strand.
AGACATTGGCCTGGTCCTACTTCTGGAACACAGCACCCGAATTCTTTCGCCGTGACCGGATCGAGCGGGGCATGACCTTGCTACAGGTAATCGCGGCCAAGAATGAAACCCGCGTGCATCAGTACATCAAACGCGAGTTTCCCGAGATGCGCTTTGTCTACGCCGCTCTTCCCGAAGAACCTGAAATGTCCGAGGCCGAGGGGCTCTAATCCCCTCGGCTTTTATCTGTCCCTACCCCATATCTCGAAACACAAAAAAGACCGCCGAAGCGGTCTTTTCTGAGTCGGACGAGGTACGAGGGAAGATACCCGACTTAGTTGGCCAGTTTTGCGCGGCGCTTGCGCTGGAAGGACGAAGGGATTTTCAGCATTTCGCGGTATTTCGCGACGGTGCGGCGCGCCAGATGGGTGCCCTCGTCGGTGATGATTTTCGCGATCGCATCGTCGCTCAGGGGCTTCGACGGATCTTCGTCTTTGACCAGCTGTTGAACGCGGTGACGGATCGCAGCCGAGGACGACGCCTCATCCCCATCGGTCGACAGCGCTGTGCTGAAGAAGGTTTTCAGACCAAAAGTGCCTTGAGGGGTCACAATCAGCATGCCGGTGGTTACGCGGCTCACGGTGCTTTCGTGAACGCCAACTTTCTCGGCCACATCTTTCAGGGTCATCGGCACAATGTGGGCCGGACCTTTTTCAAGGAAAGCGGCCTGACGGCGCACGATTTCCGCGCCAACCATCAGAATGGTCTGGTTCCGGTGTTCAACCGCGCGGCGCAGCCAACGGGCAAGGCTCAGGCGCTCGCCAACGAACTCAGTTGCAGTCTTGTCACGGGTGACGGTCTCCGCCTTAGCTTCGTCCACAACAACCGCAGGCAGGGTCGAGCGGTTCAGGTCAACCAGCCAGCCTTCTTCGCCTTTGGACACGATCAGATCGGGCTCGCGCTGAGCGATATCACCGTAGATGAAATCGGCACCGGGCTTGGGGTTCAGGCGGCGCACTTCTTTCAGTTCGTTGCGCAGATATTCCATCGAGCAGCCACAAGCACGGGACAGACCATTAAGGTCCGCGGCCGCCAGCTTGGGCAGGTTCGACAGGATGCCCGACATGATCGGGGTCAGCATGTTCTTGTCTGCCGCTTGCAGGGTCAGGCACTCGGCCAGGCTGCGGGCAAAGAGACCGGCGGGGTCCACTTGCTGAACGCGGGCCAGCATCTCTTCGGCTTCTTCCATGGTGATTGCTGCACGGAACGCGATGTCTTCCAGGCTCTCACCCAACCAACCGCTTGGTTCGATGGCTTCGAGGAAACATTCGGCAACCACGCGATCGCGGGGGGTGTCGAACATCAGATCGAACTGTGCAGCTACATGACCATAGAGGGAGGGAGCGTGGTCAGCGGCACGGGCGGTTACATCGTCGTAATCAGAAGCAGAGCGCTTCGACAGAGCGGGTTCACGCAGACGGTCGCTGGTGGGACGCGCAACTTCAACAAACGGATTCTCTTCCGCCTCGGATTCGATGTACGACTGTAAGTCAGTGTTGCTAAGCTGAAGCAGGCAGATCGCTTGCTGAAGCTGAGCTGTCATTACGAGTGACTGACGTTGTCCGAGTTGTTGCGTGTAGCTGAGTTGCATGTCGTTCCCTCCTGGAATGACCCAATTAGGGCCCCAGTGAGAGATTCTCGCAAGGCAGCTTATTTGACACCTAACGGCGATCCTTTCGGATATTTTAGCAAAAAAATGAAAAAAATTATTAATCCCTGATTTCAAACGAAAAAGTCCGGCGCGGGGGCGCCGGACTCTCTTTTGACTGTCAATTTTACGTCAGCCGCGGAGCAGCGACAGGACGTTTTGGTTCGAAGCGTTGGCCTGAGCCAGCATCGAAGTTGCCGCCTGCGACAGGATTTTGCCGCGTGCCAGGTCAGACGATTCTTTCGCGAAATCGGCGTCCTGGATCTGGCTGCGCGCTGCCTCGACGTTGGTAGTAATGTTGGTCAGGTTCGAGATTGTGCTGTCCAGACGGTTGGACACCGCACCAAGGTCAGAGCGAGACTGCGAGACTTTCGACAGAGCAACGTCCAGAACCTTGACCGCTTTGCTTGCACCATCAGCGCTTGTCAGGTCGATGTCCGAAACCTTGGTCAGGGTCGAGGTGTTCGAGTCAGCGTCCAAGAAGTCGACGTCCGCGCCAGCGTTCTCACCCGAGACCGAGAACTGCTTCATCGAAGTGAACTCAACCTGACCTGCGACAGTCGCGTCACCTGCCGAGCCATCGGCCGCCAGTGTTTGCGATGCGTTGTCTGCAGTGCCGTCGAGTTCCAGAGCGGTCACAGTCATCGCAGCCGCAGGGGTGGTCTGCTCGTCCTCAAAGCCAGTGATATTGATGTCATCGCCAGTCTTGTCGGTCAGGACGATAGTGCTGTTGTCATCACCCATCTTCGCGGTCACACCGGTGGTGCCGGATTTGTTGTTGATCGCATCACGCAGGCCGCGCAGGTCAGTGTTGTCGGTGACAGCAACAGTACCGATGTCGGTGCCGTTAATCTCGAAGCTGACGTTACCAGCAGCCGACAGAGAGATTTCTGCGTTGGTTTCCGCGGTAGCGTCAACACCGGTGGTTGCAGAGACCTTGTTCACAGCAGCCGCCAGTTCCTTGGCAGAGGTGTTTGCCGCAACAGAGATGTCTTTGGTACCAGTGTGACCAGTGACAGAGATGGTTTCCGCAGCCATGCCATTGTTGGCGGCGTCTGCGTTGCTCTTGATAGAGGTGGTGAAGGTGTGCGCACCGATCTCGGTCGAGTGGACGCTATCTACGTTGATTTCGATCGACTGACCCGAGTCTGCACCAATCTGCAACTGCTTGCCGGTGAACGAACCGTCGAGGATCTTCATACCGTTGAAGGTGGTGTCGGTTGCAACGCGGTTGATTTCAGTGATCAGCTGCGAGCCTTCCGCCGAGATGTTACCACGGTCGCTAGCGGTGTTAGTGTCGTTCGACGATTGAACAGCAAGTTCGCGCAGACGCTGCAGCATGGAGGAGACTTCGACCTGGGCGCCTTCGGTGGTGTCCAGCAGGTTCTTACCATCGTTCGCGTTGCGAACCGCTTGGTTCAGACCCATGATCTGCGAGGTCATCTTTTCTGCGATGGCCATGCCCGCCGAGTCGTCCTTTGCAGAGTTGATCCGCATACCGGTCGACAGACGCTCCATCGAGGTTTCCATGGTGTTGTTAACGCGGCTCAAGCTAGCCTGAGCATTGATTGCGCCAATGTTCGTGTTGATGATGGCCATTGTGCCGTCTCCTGTGTTCGGTGTTTGTGTGCGCCCCTCGGCGTCTGGTTATTGGAACGGCGGCTCGGCCAAATTTGTTTAAGGTTTTTTTTCGGATGGGCTGCAAACTGGCCTAACCCATTGATTCATATAGACCTGTCGAAAGGCGCCCCGAGGGCTCTATTTGTCTCTAGTATATAACGCGCGCATGGCATGCCGTTTGCACACTTCAGGGCAACACTGTTTTGGAGCAACCGGACATGGATCTCGCAACTATTATCGGCTTCCTTGGCGCAATCGGCATGATCTTGGGCGCTATGATCTCGGCGGGCGGCATCGGGCCGTTCATCGACGTCCCCTCGATTCTGATCGTTTTCGGGGGCGCGTTCTTTGCTGTTATGTATACAGCACCGATGGGCGTCTTTCTGGGGAGCTTTGGCGCGATGGCCAAAGCGTTCATGCCCAAGGCACCAAAGCCTGAAGAGCTGATCGAGAAAATGGTCGAGCTGTCGAACATGGCGCGCAAAGACGGCATGATGGCACTCGAAGGCGCGGACGTCCCCGACAAGTTCTTTGAAAAAGGTCTTCAAATGCTGGTCGACGGTGCTGACGAGCACAAGATGGCCAAACAGCTGAATACCGAGATCACCGCGATGAAGGCCCGCCACGAGGCCGCGCAAGGGATCATGAAGGCCTGGGTCGATATTGCACCTGCGATGGGCATGATCGGGACACTGATCGGTCTGGTGCAGATGCTCGGCAACATGGCCGACCCAAAAGCGATTGGTCCCGCGATGGCGGTGGCTCTGTTGACCACTCTCTATGGTGCGTTCATCGCGAACGTTCTCTTTGGTCCGCTCAACACCAAACTTGAAGGGTATACCTCGGACGAGATCGCCTACCGCGAGATGGTGATCGAAGGCCTGCGCAACATCGCCCGCGGTGAATCCGGCCGCAACGTTCAGGACAATCTGGTTTCGAACCTTGCGCCCAAGGCACAAGCCAAGTTCGCCGACGCCGCCTGATCCTCACCGACGCTATAGATATACGGACCCATGGCAAAGAAACCCATCCCCCTCCCCGTTCCGGTCGAAGAACCCAAGTCCGAGGACTGCCCGAAGTGCCCCCCCGTGGGTGCTCCGGCATGGATGGCGACCTTTGCGGACATGGCGACGCTGCTTATGGCGTTCTTCGTTCTCATTCTGTCATTCGCTGAATTCAACCAGCCCAAGTTCAAGATGATCGCGGGCAGTCTGAAGAACAGCTTTGGTGTACAGAAACAGGTTCCGGTGATGGAACAGCCCAAGGGGACCACGGTTCTGAAACTGGAATTCAGCCCGAGCCCCGAGATGTCCCTGATCGATCAGATCAAACAGCAAACCACCGATACCGAGAAAAAGCAGGTTGAGACCAAACCGGACGAGTCCGAAGGCGACGGCGCGAGCGGCGAAGGGGATGAACAAGCCCAAGCGCAGGAAAAGGCCATGCAGGAACTGGCCGACGCCCTGTCCGAAGCGCTGAAATCCGGCGCTGTGCAGGCCGAAGTCGAAAACGGTGAAGTGAAACTGAACTTCAACGAACAGGCCCAATCATCCGAACAATTGGCGCAACAACTCAACGAAGCTGCCGATGCAGTTGAACAAGCCGCCGCACAAACTGGCGCGAGCCCCGATGACGTGAGCCTTGGTGGGTTGGCCGATGATCTGCGCCAGATGGCGGATATGGCCAGCGGCTCTGGCCAGCAAGGCACAGACAGCGGCGATGGCTCTGGCGGCGCGGCTGACGGGGAAACCCAGCGCAAGGCGGAATTGGCCGCGGCCGAGCTGACCGTCGCACTGCGTCAGGAAATCGGCGAGGGTCTGGTGACCGTCGAACAAGAAGACGGCCGCGTCAAAGTTACTGTCGGTGCGGGCGGTGCCTTCCCGTCCGGTACTGCGGATCTGACGGGCCAAGCCCAAGAGATCATGTCGCGCATCGCCTTTGAGTCCATGGAAGACAGCAGCGAGATCGTCGTCACGGGTCACACTGATGATGTGCCGGTGGGTCCGGGGTCCGAATTCCGCGACAACCTTGGCCTTGCCTCGGCGCGTGCCTCGAGTGTCGTGCGTGAAATCGCGAACTCCGGCCTGATTGATCCGTCGCGGATGACCGCAGTTTCTAAGGGCGAAACGGACCCGATTGCCGACAACTCGACGCCCGAAGGCCGCGAAGAAAACCGACGTATCGAAATCGAAATTAAGTACTAGGCCTAATTCTTTTGGTCACCGAGCCGTAAAGAAGGTCAGGAGGGTGCAGCATGGTCACCGATATCATAGGTACTTTGAATACTGGCGGCTCCGGGCTGAACATCTCGCAGCTGGCCGAAGACCTGACGAATGCAGAATACTCCGTCAAGAAATCGATCGTGCAAAAGCGGTCGGATTCTGCAGAGTTGTCCATGACAGCGATCGACAGGATCAAGTCGCAGCTTACCAGCCTTCAAGGCTCGGTCGAGAACGCGACGACATCTTCGGCGACGACGATCAGTAGCGACAGCGCGGCGATTGTGCTGACGGCTGAACAGTCGGATAAGCTGGTCGCGGGCACGACGACGATCGAAGTCGAGCAAATGGCGCAGCCACAGGTTCTGGCCTTTGGTGGGTTCACCGGCCAGAACGAAGTTCTGCGTGCCGGTACACTCACCATCGAATTTGGCGCATGGGACGATGGAGAACCATCGGCCTTTACTGCCGACACGTCGAAAACCTCGCAAACCATAACCATCGCCGAAGGCACCACTCTGTCAGATTTGGCAGAGCAGATGACCGAAATCGACGGGATGGCAGCTTCTGTTATCGATGTCGGTGACGGCACATTCTCGCTCGGGGTTCTGGCGGATTACGGACGGCAAAATGCGATCCGCATCACGGCCACAGACGCGCCCGGCGAAACCACGGAAACCACCACATTCGATCTGCTTGGCAACCCGACCACAACGACGACCACGACTGAACCTACCGGCACTTCGCTCGCGGCGTTTGACATGACCGACCAGGTTGAAGACGTTCAGGCACAGGCCGCCGCGAACGCGAAATTTACGGTAAACGGGATCTCGATCACCCGCGCCTCGAACGAGGTGGAAGACGTAATCCCCGGCGTCAGCTTCAACATTGCTGGCTACACAGGCGTTCCCGCCACGGTGACCGTCGCGGTAAATACCGATGCCGCCAAATCTGCGATGCAGGACCTTGTCGATGCCTTCAACTCGTCGATCAAGCTGATCAAAGAACTGGGCAGCCGCGGATTCGATGGCTCTGAAAAGGGCGATCTGGCTGGCGATCCGTCTATCAGCACGCTCAAGCGTCAGATGGAGTCTCTGATCAGCAACGGGATCGAAGGCTACGGCGACCGCACGCTCTACCTTGCGGATGTCGGTGTTCGAACCGAACGGGACGGCACGCTTTCACTGGATCAGAATGCCTTGGAAAAGGCGATGGAAGAAACGCCCGAAATCTTCGAAGCGATCATGCGCGATGGCGTCAAATCCAACACTGCTGGCATGACGGTGTCTGGTTTGCCATCGTCGAGCGCGACGGCAGGGCGCTATACGGTGGTGCGCGATCCACTCACGGGCGATGCCTCGATCAACGGGGTCGGCATGACTGCAGGGGATACCGAGAACGGCGTGACGACCTACACCATGAACTTTGGACCGCTCAAAGGTCTGACGATCACCATGGAAGCCGCCATGGAAACGGCGACCTTTGACTTCGGACGAAGCTTTACGTCGACCGCAAGCAGCCAGATCGAAGATTGGCTCTCGAACAACGGCACACTCGCCCGCAGAGAGGATGTCTTCAGCGACCAGATCGCGGATGCCGCTCTGGAATTGGAGAACCTGGACGCGGATGCCGAAGCGCGGCGCAGCTACTATCTGACGCGCTTCACCCAGATGGAGATGGTTGTGACGCAGCTGAACTCCACGGGCGACTATCTGACCAGTCTGGTAGATGCCTGGAACGCCCAAGACTAACGCACAAGGCCGCCCCAAAGGCGGCCTTGTTCATTCCGGGTCGGTCAGGATTAGTTTGCCATGACCGCTTCGCGAGTGATCGACAGCTTCTTCATCTTTTCGATCAGCGTCGTGCGCTGAATGCGCAGCGTCCGCGCAGCTTGGCTGACACAACCGCCATTCTTGCGCAGAGCAGCGTCGATCAAACGCTCTTCGATGTCACGCAGGTAGCTGCGCATATCGATGCTGTCTTCCGAGTCCAGAATGGTGCTGAGGGCATCGTCGCCCCCATCAATCAAAGCAGTGCGCTCGATCCGGACGGGTTCAGCCGGAACGCTTGTCATCCCTTGCGAAGGCAGCAGCACATTGCTGACCGCTTCGGCTGTGACCACGCGACCTGCGAACAGCACAGCAGCGCGTTCAAACATGTTGCGCAATTCGCGCACATTGCCCGGCCAGTTGTGACCCGCCAAAGCACGCAGAGCACCTTGGTTGAAGTGCGGAGGAATCGCATCAGGGTTCCGCTCTTGCATGCGGTTGATCATCGCTTCGAGGATGAGCGGGATGTCATCGGTACGCTGCGCCAGTGACGGCACGCTGACCGGAAACACGTTGATCCGGAAATAGAGGTCTGCACGGAAGCGCCCTGCCTCGGCATCGCTGGCCAAGGCCCGGTGGGTCGCAGTCACAAGACGGAAATCAACTTCGATTTCGCCGCGGCCACCCACGCGCTGGATGCGGCGAGTTTCCAGAACGCGCAACAGCTTCGCCTGAAGCGCTAGGGGCATATCGCCGATTTCGTCCAGAAACAGAGTGCCACCCTGCGCCTGCTCGATCCGGCCGATCCGGCGCTGATCTGCGCCGGTGAAGGCACCCTTTTCATGGCCAAAGAGTTCTGACTCCAACAGGTCCGCCGGGATCGCCGCACAGTTTACAGCCACCAGCTCGCCCTTGCGGCCCGAAGCCGTGTGAAGCGCCTCGCACACCAGTTCTTTGCCCACGCCCGTCTCCCCTTGGACCATCACAGGTGCTTCGGTCGGCGCGACAACAGAGAGAACTTGCTTGAGTTGCTGCATTGCAGCAGAGCGTCCAATCAAGATCCGATCCAGTACCGAAATTTTCCGGGTGTCCAAATCGCTCACAGCGGTTTGCCAATACTGGGTCATGGATGCCTGCCTTAAGTTCGAGGTCGGTGTACACGATGAATTTACCGACTCGTTTAGGTGGGCTGATAGCTGCTCATTGGTTTTTTTAGATCGCCGAAAGGGTAGTTTCAAAAATCAATCGTGTCGGTAACGCTTTTGCAAAAATACCATCGGTTAGTTTCCTACCCCAAGACTCGCCTTTAGTGAGGCCATCAGGGCGGCGGCGTCTTCGCCCGTGCGAGAGGGCGCGCTGAAATCATATGCTCGAAGGGGAATCGCTTTGCTGCCAGATTCGGGCATCTTTGGCAGATTGCCCTCGGGAAGACCGAATTTGACGATATATTCAGCCATATCGCTGAGCTTTCGCTTCCGAGGCGGAGCAGCCGATTCCCCCGCCGGCGCAGAAGCAAGCATCACCTCTTCTTTCGGGAAATCGCCCTTGGACAGAGCGTTGAAAGCCACCTCGACCTTTTGCAAATACTTACGACCAAGGGAATCTTTTCCCGAGTGATAATGCTTCACGGCCTCTTCCCAAGAGCCATTTTGCTTCTTCAGACGAGTCAAAAACTCTGCAGCGTAGGCGGTATTTGCGGTCGGATCGAACATCTCTTCCAGCGACGAAAACGCATCGCCGTGCCAACGATAGTTCAGCTGCATGCAGCCGACATCGATGCTGGTCGTTCCGCCTGCCATCGCTTTCCGCATCGCGGCAATCGCCTCTTCTTTGGTGTCGAAGTAGTAGCCTTTGCCCGCGATATTCAATGTCCAAGGCCAAGCACCGAACCCTCGCCCCCGACGGGTGTGTCCCGTTTCGGTACGTGAAATCGCCGCGAGCAAGAATGTCGGGATTCCCGCGTCCTTTTCAGCACGCAGAGCGTGGCCCTCGCAACTTGGCGTGCGTGCGGCAAAAGCAGGCTGGGTCCACAGAGCCGTTACAAAAACGGTTAGACAGACAGCTCCGGCTTGGGACAAAAAAGAACGCAGTTTCATACTGCGTTCTTTTGCAAGCTGCGGGCCAGACGATTAGCGGATGTAGTCAAAAAGCGTTGATTGACTGATTTTCACGTAGCTGGACTGAGACGCAGAGCGGGTTGTCAGCAAAGACTGAAGCTTGGTGATCGCCTCGGCGATATCCAGATCCTGAAGGCCGCTGATCGCTTCGTCCATAATCACGCGGCGGTCAGTCACCAGCGCCTGATAGCGATCGACAGACTGCCCCTGCGAACCCACGATCGCCCGCATGTTCGCGATATGCGACGACGTCGATGTGATGTCATCAATCATGCCCGACTTTGTACGCCCCGGGGCAACCATCCGCTTGGTGTCGCCATCCAGTTTCACCACCGCAAGGTCACCGACCACCGCCGGATCAACGCGAAGCGCGCTCAGGTTCACGCCACTAGGTCCAGACAACAACATACCTTTGCCGTCGTCAGTAAAGCTGGCGACCACACCGGTTTCCGAACTGACCTTGTTGATGGCGGCGATCGCCGGACCCGGCTGACCGTTGACCAATTCAGAGGTCACAGTAACCGCTGCATCGCCCTCGCCAAAGGTCATCGACCAATCAGACTTGCCCTGCGTCGATTGCAGGTAAACTTCCATATCTCCGTCGGTCGACAGATTGTCATGAAGCGTTTCATTCGACGAAAGCGCATAAATGAAATCATCGACGATCTCGAACATGCTGCGCACTTCGCCAGAGCGCGTCGGAACAGACATGAAAGTCTGAATACCATCGACGCCCGTCGCGACGCTGGCGCTCTCGGAGACACGCAGAGTGTGTTTGCCGCCATCGCCGGTGTATTGAACGCCCTGATTAGTATCCACAAACGGATCATTCCGACCTTTGAACCCACCAAACAAGGGGCGGCCAGTATCGTCGCGCAGGTTGGCCTGAGAGATCAGTGCTTCTCGGTACTCTCGCACCTCCAGCACCAGCGCAGTCCGTTCATCCGGAGTCACGTTAGCGTCCGCCGCGCGAACCGAGATCGTCCGCAGGTACTGCAGGATGTCCATGGTATCGCCAAGAGTATCGTCGGTCAGTGACAGGCGTTTCTCTGCGATGATCAGGTTGCCTTCGAAACGGTCGAGCATGTCTTTCTGCTCTTTGGCAACCGACAGGCGCTGTGCCCGCACCGGATCTGCCGAAGAGCGAGGATCCTCGGTCCCCCGAGAGACATCCTCTTGCAGGCCCGCAATCTTGGTATCGAGCCGGTTGAACGCCCGTGAATTGATTGTCTGAAAAAGAGAGGTTCCCAGTGTCATACTATCCTCACAGCGCGTTTATCAGGGTATCGAAGAGCGAACGTGCCACCGAGATCACCTGAGCGTTGGCCTGGTAGGCCTGTTGTTGGGCGATCAGTGCAGCCGCCTCTGTATCCAGATCAACGGCACTAATCTTGGCTTCTGCAGTGATTGCGCTCTCCAAAAGCGAATTGGCCGTGGCTTTTCTGGCCTCTGCGCCAGAGACTTTGCCGCCAACATCCGTAACCATCTCGTTGAAGATCGCGGTAAAGCCGCCGAGCCCGCTATCGGTGTCCCGCATCTGCAGGTTGGCCAGCTTTTCCACTGTACGCGCGTCCGCATAGTCGGGCTGGGTCGGATTGATGGTAAAGCTGTCGCCCGTGATGTAGCCCGCCGAGAACGTGACACTGTACTGGCCGATCAACGCATTGCCGTTTTCGTCCAGCGTGCGGCGCGCGATCTCGTCACCGGTTTCACTGTCATAAAGACCGATCAGAGCGTTGTCCCCGTCCAGAATGCGCACCTCGACCGAACGATCAGCTTCTTCGACCAGACGCGGGGTGACATCGGCGGCCAGCTTGGTCGCACCGTTTGACCCCATCGCAACGATCAACTGTTCGTTCGGCAGACCACTCAGGGTCAGGCGACGTCCCGAGGATTGCATCTCGCCAGAGATATCCAGAATGCGGTTATCGACCGAGCGGATCTCTAGCGCTCCGTCGGTGACCAAGAGCGTGGTGTCGCTGGTCTGAAAGCCGAGTTCAGCAGCGCCCGCTTGCGGCGGGATCACGATCTCGCCCACGCCTGCTGGCGGAGTGATCGTGATTTTCTGGGTCGCGGCATCATAGCTCGCAGTCCCAGGGAACCCGCCTGCCGCGACCGAAATTGCACCGGCGCCGCCGTTGGTCACGTTCAGGGTGTAGTCCGTGCCCGCATGGCTGAAGTTCAGAGTGTGCGCACCCGTGGGCAGGGTCTGAATGTTGATCTTGCCGCCAACGGTCTCGTTCGAGATGACATTCGTCGCGCCCATACCAAAGGCCGCCGCGTCACCGGGACTTGCAGCCACGGCCAGCATGGAGCCGTTCAACACACCATCTGCGGTCTCCACTACCAGCTGGTTCGAGCCATCGAAATAGGCGGTTATGCGCCCTTCCTCTGGGCCGGTGACTTTCGGTGCACCGTCCTCCATTGCGATGGCATAGACTTGGTCGCCAAGAGAGACGCGCATCATGGTGCCTTCGGGCGGGATGCTCGCAATGGCCTCGCCGGTCAGACGGCTGGACGGAGACTGTGCGCGCAGCGCAGAAGCCATCCCGTAAGCGGCATCTTCGTCGTCGACCGCCCCGAACGCTGCCGGATCAAAGGTCGCCGAGATCGTGCCCACAGTCGGGTCTGCGATGTTCAATGTGTAGAATGCCGAAGCCGCTGTTTGGGTCAGCCCGTCATCAGACGCGCCATCCAGAGCAGCGTCGTAGTTGAACCGCATCACCTGCGTTGCGCCTGCGTCCTGAATGTCGCGGGTGGCTCGACCGCCATTAAACGGGTCGGCCTCTGCGCCGATGGACACGGCGCCCTCGGAGACGCTGAAATCCTCTTGTGCCGCAACAGAGACGGTTCCGACCGCCCTGAGGTTATCCAAACCGGATGCCCCCAGCGACACTGTGCCCAGACCATAGGAATTCCCGAACCCATCCACTTTATCCACAACCATTGAACCACCAGTGCTGTGGGTGAAAAGCGATAGGTTTATGTCTGCGCCAGTGTCGCTGGTCAGCACCAATCGACCTGCGGACGGGTCGATCTGCGCCTTGACCCCTGTCGAGGGGCTGGCGAGGTTGATGGCTTGCGCCAATTCGGTGACATCCCCGCCATAGACATCTGCGTCGATTTGGAACGGCGTGACGTTGTCACCCTGAATTTTGAAACGGACTTTGCCATCGTCTGGAAAAGACAGCGAAATGTCCGTGCGCGCCGTGACCGTCGCGTCGACTTCGGCACGGACCAGATCCGCCATTTGCTGCGCACTGGTTCCAGCAGGAACGTCGATGAAACCGCCATCCAGCGCATTCACATCCAGCGTCACCGCAGGGGTAATCGACGCGGTGTCATAGGTTGTCCACGCCTGCAGCCCCTCACCTGTGCGCATCGTGGCGACATAATTCCCGACGCCGCTGGACTGCTCCATCGAAATGTCGCGATATCCCTCGGGGTTATTGAGGTCGGCCATCCGGTAGGTCGCCCCGGGCAAGAAGCCGTTCGCTTCGGTCAAGAAGGCCTCGGCCTCGGCGGGGTCCATCGGTGCGCCCGCGATCTGCAGACCGTCGCGGGTAAAGACCGCCATGTCCGCTGCGCTCTCGGGGTCCGACAGAACGGTGCCAGCCACCGCGCCTGCCCCGGTTGTCAGGGTTGCGGAGACGCCCGTGCTCGCACCAGCCACATCCAGCAGCATCTCGGAGCCGGAAATCATCACCCGCCCGCCAAGATTGCTCAGCCGCTGGCCGTCCGCGTTCAGGATCGTGCCGTCATTGATCTGACTGACAAAATCGGCCTCGCTGAGCGCACTATCAGCGGTAAAGTCATGAGATACGCCGTCGATCACGACGTTGATGGATGTGACCGTCGAACCGGGCAGTGCAAAGCTCAGGCTGGCCTGACGGTCGAGCGAGGCCAGAGTGAAGGTCTCGGTTCCTGCGGGGATCACGCCAACCACGCCAGCGGTCAAAAACTCGCTCGCCGTCAACGCGTTGTCCGATGTCAGCGCCGACATCTGGCCAACACTTGTGATATCTGTGACCGACTTCGCGACCACGATCTTGGCATCGCCAAGGTTTGACCCGTCCGGAGACACTGTCGATGCCGACGCACTCGCGATTTGCGCAGGCTTGGAGATCAGGAAAGCCAGGTCCGAGGCATTTCCTTCGCGCCGCGTCAGGTCGATCCGGTCGCCGTTCATGGGCTTGCCAGACAGGCTGATCACCATGCCCGGCAGCGTAATCTGCGTGTTACCCGACCCAAGCTCGTTCCCGTCAGGGTCATATACCGTCCAGACGCCCGCCAGATGATCACGCACCATGTCAAGCGGCCCTTCTGGCATCACGGTCGGGTCCGTCACGGTGACTTCTGCGGTGCCTGTGCCACGGTTGATTCCCGAATTCTGCACCTTCCACCCTTGCAGCGCAAAGAGATCGCCCCCCGGCGCACCATCCAGATCGACGCCTTCGCTATGGATCGAGTTCATCTGGTCGGCAATCGACTTGGCCCAGTCATTCAGGTCGGTCAGCGCCGAATTGATCACGCCCACAGCGGTCGAGAGCCCGTACAAAGAGCCCCCGGAAACCGCACGGCTCTGGGACACTTCATCGGGGTCCTGAGGGATAATCCGAACGCGGTCGATGTTCACCTGCTCCAGCTGGGAGACGTAGTCGCCTTCAATCAGGACGACGCCGCCTTGGGTTTTGCCCCAAGTCAGCGTGAGCATGTTGAAGTCATCGATATCCACGTGAATGTCGTTGATTTTGGCCAGATCGGTCAGCAGCAGATCGCGGCGGTCGAACAGCGGGTTCAGGGCCGCAGTGTCCTGCGTCACAGCAACCTTTTGCTGGATCTCGCCCAATTCCTTGAGCATCAGGTTGGCTTGTTTGATCTGAAGCCCGGCATCGTCGGTGGTCGTGCTGACCATATTTTCCATGTCTTTGGCCAGAGACTTCACCCCTTCAACAAAGGAGTTCGCGGAGTCGATCATGATCTGCCGCAAGCCTTCATCGACAGGATCGCCGGCGACACTGGCGATGCCATCAAAGAAGCCGTCCATCATCTCCAGTACCCCGCCCTCTTGGGGGGTCAGACGCGCCTCGAGGAAGTTCATCGGAGGCAGGGCGGCCTCTTGGATTTCAACAGCGCCAGAGGCGGTGCGAACCCGCTCTGCCAGAATGGCGTCGAACGCGCGCTTGATCCCGCTCACTGTGACACCCATCGACTGGGTACCCGAATGGATCGGACTCATTTTGCCGCCGCCGATTTCCTCGGTGACGGCAACGCGGCGGTGATAGCCTTCGGTGTCCGCGTTTGCGATGTTTTCACTGGTGACCTGAAGCTTTGCTTGCGCTGCACGCAGACCGCTTCGGCCAATTTCCAGAATGCCGCTCATGATTTATCGCCTCCGGGGACGAACTGCGCGAATTGTTTATAGAGGGCGGCGCCAATCCCGAGACCTGTGTGGGATGCGCCGATCTGGGTCATTTTCTCGTCCAAGAGGCTCTGCATGGTGTCGACGGACGAGCCTCCCAGAAGATCTTCGCCCAAGCTGGTTTCGCGGGCAGTTTTCATCACCTGCTGCATGAACAGCGCTTCGAAGGCTTGGGTCGCTTCTTTCAGCTGCTGCTGCTTGTTGCTGGCCGACGTCGTGTTCGCCGTCACAGAGTACATACGCAGATCGGATGCTTGGGTCGCGTCTATCATGGCAGTCTCCTTAGATGATGATCAGTTCGGCACGCAGGGCGCCTGCGGTGTTCAGAGCCTCGAGGATGGCGACCAGATCAACGGGGCTTGCGCCGACTGCATTGATCGCGTCCACGAGCGAAGACAGGGACACACCGGGGTCGAACAGGAACGCACGGGCGGGGTCTTGCTGCACGTCGATCTGGCTGTCGGGTGTCACCACAGGATCGCCTGCGGGGACCACGACCTGACCACCATCGGCCACCACGGTCGCGCCACCTTGATCGACGTTGAAATCTTCGTTCACCCGTACCGTCAGCGATCCGTGTGTCACCGCAGCCGGCGAGACACGTACGTCTCCACTAATAACGACCGTACCTGTGCGGCTGTTTACGATGATCTTGGCAGGGGCTTCTGCGGGCTCGACCTCGATGCTTTCGAGCATCCCCATAAAGGACACGCGCTGACCGGGGTCTGCAGGGGCGCGAACACGGACCGAGGTCCCATCCAACGGCAACGCGACGCCGCCGCCAAACATGCCGTTGATTGCTTCGGCCATCCGGTTCGAGGTACTGAAGTCATTGCGATGCAGGTTCAGGACAAAGTACTCGGACTCGAGGAAGGGTGTTTCCACCAGACGCTCGACCGTCGCGCCGCCGGGAATCCGGCCCACGGTGGGGATGTTGACCATGACAGACGATCCGTCACCGGCCTCGACCCCCAGACCACCGACAACAAGGTTGCCCTGTGCGATCGCGTAGACCTCTCCGTCAGCCCCCATCAGCGGGGTCATGAGCAGGGTCCCACCTTGCAAAGACTTGGCTTTGCCAGCCGTAGACACGGTGATGTCCATACGCTGGCCCGGCTTGAGAAAGGGCGACATCTCGGCGGTCACCATGACAGCCGCCGCGTTCTTGGCGTCCAGATTGTTGGCATCGGTCTCGAGACCTAGGCGCGAGATGATCGACTGCATGGACTGCTGCGTCAGGGTCGACCCACCGTCACCAGTGCCCGCAAGACCAACCACCAGACCATAGCCCACCAAGGGGTTCGACCGCACACCTGCGACCGAGGCCAAGTCTTTGATCCGGTCGGCTTTGGCCATCACGGGGGCCAACAGGCTCAGGATAACAATCAGGACAAGACGGCACATGGCGGCGACCCTTTCGGCTACGCGTTAGAACGGTGAAGCAGAGTTAACGGCGCGGCTGAGCCAGCCACGTTTGCCCGCATCCGCGATTTGGCCCGCGCCGATGTACTTGATGTCGGCATTGGCGATGCGGTCGGATTCCACGATGTTGTCGGGCGAAATGTCCGAGGGACGCACGATCCCCGTCAGGCGGATATATTCGTCGCCGTTGTTCAGGGTGAGCTTCTTCTGGCCCACGATTTCCAGATTGCCGCCGGGCAGAACACGAACAACGCTGACCGACATCCGGCCGCTCAAGCTGTTCGACTGGCTAGCGCTACCGCGACCGGCAAAGGTGCTCTCGGAACCACTCGCCAAATCCGCGCCGGTGAATTTCAGCGGCAGGATCGACGGCAGAGTCACGCCGTACTCGTCGGTGCGGCTGGTGCTGGCGTTCTGGCTTTTGGTCGCAGCAAAGCGCTCGGACAGTTCGACCGTTAGAATATCGCCGATCTTGGCGGCTTTGCGGTCAGTGGCGAACAGGCCCATGGAGCCGTTGCCGTAGATGCCACCGGTGGGCATCAGCGACGCGGTTTCGGGGGCCTCGACAGGGTACACGGGTGCGTAGTTGGCAGAGGCATTTTCTTCGATCTGCTGCGAGCAACCGGCGACGGTCAGGGCAGCACATCCAGCGATAAGAGCAAAGCGAAGGGTCATGAGGATCACAGCTTGTTAGAGAGGTACTGCATCATCTCGTCCGAGGCCGAGATGGATTTGGAGTTCAGTTCGTAGGCGCGTTGGGCTTCGATCATGTCGACCAGCTCTTGCACCACGTTGACGTTCGAGCTTTCGAGGGTGCCCTGCATCAGGCTGCCCATACCGTCCGCTACAGGGTTCGCCACGATGGGCGCGCCGCTGGCGGGGGTCTCGACCAGGAAGTTCTCACCGCGCGGATCAAGACCTGCGGGGTTCGAGAAGGTTGCCAGAGTAAGCTGGCCGACTTCCTGATAGATGTTGTTTCCGGGGGTGGTGATGCTGACGATACCGTCGGCCGAGATGTTGATCCCCATTGCGTCTGCTGGGATCTGGATTTCCGGCTGGACCACGTAGCCCGAGCTCGTGGTGATCGTACCTTCGGCATTCCGAGAGAAGGTGCCGTCACGGGTGTAGCCGATCTGACCGTCCGGCAGCAGAACCTGAAAGAAGCCCTGACCGTTGATCGCGATATCAAGGTTGTTGTCGGTGTTGACGAGGTTACCCTGACTATGAAGCTTCTGGGTGTTGACCATGCGGACGCCGGTACCCACGGCCGATGCCGAGGTCAGTTGGGTCGCTTCGGAGGTCTGTGCCCCACCCGATTTCCAGGTTTGATAAAGTAGGGTCTCGAAGTTCGCGCGGTCGCGCTTGAAGCCCGTAGTATTGACGTTCGCCAGGTTGTTCGAGATCACCTGGATCCGGGCTTGTTGGGCGTTCAGCCCCGTCTTTGCGACGTGCATGGATGCGCTGGACATCTTGGACGCTCCTTGAAAAGTGGCGGTTCAACAAGATGTCTGCAAAAGCTGTGCCAAGATGCTAAAACATCTCGGCGCAGTGTCGTTATTACTCGATTGGAGCCTGCATGAGGCTGGCACCGGCCTCGTCGATCTTCTCTGTCTCCGAAACCATCTTCATCCCGAACTCGAAGCCGCGCTGGTTTTCAATGGTCGCGAGCAACTCGTCGATCGGATTGACGTTCGACCGTTCCAACGTGCCCTGCAGAACTTTGGCCTGCTGGTCTACTGGCGGCAGGGTGCCATCCTTGTTACGGATATGTCCGTCAAAACCCTTTTGAAGCGTTCCTTCGGGTGGCAAGGCAGTCGCCAGAGCGCCGATGTTCAGCTGTTCTCCCGGCGCACCGTCGATGGGTTCGATGATAATCTCGCCAATTTCGTTAATCACGATCTGACGGAAGGGCGGAATGTTGATCGGCTGCAACTGCGCGTTCAACATTTCTTCGCCAGCACCGTTTCGCAGAATGCCATCATTGCCCACCGCGAGGTCCCCGCGACGGGTCAGGGCGGGATCACCGCCAGTGTCTGGACGCATAAAGAAGTACCCGCGATCAGAGATCGCCACGTCCAGAATGTTGTCCGTCTTGTCCAAGAAACCACTGTCTTCGGAAAAACCGGCCGGACCTTCTTCGAGTTGGAAAGCGCGGACGCTTGCCTGATCCATGGCGTCGGCGAACTTGGTGCTGCCAGGGTTGTCCAAGTCGGCACGATAGCCGGGGACGTTCATGTTGGCCAAGTTCTGAGCTTGCGTCACGTTGGCGTCTCGGCGGTTATGCAGAGAGTTCAGCGCGGTATAAATCAAGCGGTCCATGGGTCAGGCTCCTTTAGTCAGCGGGTGCGCGATTAGCGCTGCTGGAGGATGGTCTGCGACAGAGAGTTTGAGGTCTCGAGCGCCTTGGCCGAAGCCTGATAGTTGCGCTGTGCCGAGATCAGCTCGACCAGTTCTGCGGTCAGGTCGACGTTGGCTTGCTCAAGAGAGCCGGCACGGATGTTGCCGAAACCGCTGATGCCAGACTGACCGTAGTAGGGCATGCCCGAGACGGCGGTCGCTTTGTAAGACGAGTCACCCACAGGCGACAGACCGTTCAGGTTGGTAAAGTTCGCCAGAACCACCTGACCCAGCGCAATGGTTTCAGTGCCCGAGTAGTTGGCCCAGACAATCCCGTTGCCATCAACTTCGAGGTTCGACAGGCCGCGCGGCGCTTCGCCGTCATGCTCTAGCGTCACAACCGCAAATTCGTCTGCCAGCATCGAGGAGTCCGCGAAATCCAGGTTGATGGTGCGGCCATCGCTGGTGAAGTCCATCGCGGTTTCACCTTCGATCTGGATACCGGATTCATCAAAGGCAACGGTCAGCGGCGACGACGGGGTGAATTCCACGCCATCGACAGTCATGTGAACTTCGTAGCGGGTCTCTGTGTTGGTCGCATCCGGGATGTCCGTCATCACGAAGTAGAACTCGGCTTCCTGAGCAACACCGTCTGCGTCAAAGATCGAGAACGGGCTGGTGAAGGCATAGCTGGTGTTATCCTCGGGATCGAAGGCGTTGGTCGCAGGTACCGCGTCCTGTGTGCCTTGTGCTTTGGTTCCCGTGGGCACAGCCATGGTGACCGAAGCATTCGCGGTCGCAGTCGGATTACCACGGAACGAGGGCACGTTCAGGGGCTGGATAATCGATTTCGACAGTACAGTGCCGTCTTCGGCGCTGGGATAGCTCAGCATGAAGCTACCGCCCGAGTTGACCACGTTACCATCTGCATTCAGGCCGAAAGCACCAGCGCGGCTGAAAGTCATCTCGCCATCGTCTTTTTCAGGACGCAGCGCAAAGAAGCCCTGACCCTGAATAGCAAGGTCCAGTGTGTTGCCGGTCTGCTCGAACGCGCCTTGGTTAAAGCTCTTGCCGACGTGGGCCAGACGGGTCCCCAGACCGGTTTGTTTCTTGGGGTCCGAGAAGGGAGGGGTCGAGTAGAGGTCCGCAAACTCGGTGCGGCTCTTGTGGTAGCCGACGGTGTTAACGTTGGCGATGTTGTTCGAGGTATTCGCGATATCAGCCTGAGCTGCGTGCAGACCCGTCAGGGCGGTAAGTGCGGACATAGGGATCTCCTAGCGTGGCGTTCCGAACTGGAAACTTGTTGGTGTAAGGGGGTGCAGAGATCAGCGCAGTGCGCTGATTTCCAGATAGTTGCGTTCGCCGTAGTCTTCGACGTTCAGGGTCATGTCGCCACCATTGGTCGGCATCTGGACCCCCATCACGCGGGCATAGACCGACGGGCCTATGACCTGTGTTTCTTCGCCGGACGTCACCTCGACCGAGAGACGTACCGAGCCGTGCGCCGTGACGATGTCTTCGGGCACATCGGTCCAGTCAAAGCCGACCAGACCACTTCTTTGCGATCCCAGCTCTATCTTGTGCAGGATCGTCGAATTCTGACTGTTCAGGAAAGTCACGGTGACATTGTCTGCCGCATCTTCTAGCTCGACCACACCGTGGATCTCGCCATTCGCGTCAGGACGCGCTGTGGTGCCGGGCACCAGAACGCTCTGCCCCAGCAACGAAGACGCGGTCGCGATCCGACCGTTATTCATCTCGCTAGACATGGAGGACAGGGTTTCGTTGATCTTGTCCAGACCGGCCACCGAACTGAACTGCGCCATCTGCGCCAGAAAGTCCCCGTTCTCCATCGGAGCAAAGGGGTCCTGGTTTTTCAACTGGGTGGTCATCAGGGTCAGAAAGTCTTCTTGTCCCAGATCCTTGTTGTTGGGGGCAATATTGGTTGCGAGGCTTTCCGTGTCATATTCACGAACCCCCGCGACATTGGAGTATGCGCCGCTAACTGTGGTCATCTAAGCTCTCCCGGGTGCAGGGTTACTGGCCCATCTTGACCGTGCGCGCCATCAGGTACGCAGGGTCGAGACGACCTCGAGGGTGTTTTGGTATTGGCGGCTGGCTTCGGTCATTTCGACCATCTCTTCGTCGACATTGACCGCAGCCTCGTAGACAAAGCCGTCTCCGTCCGCGAGCGGGTGATCGGGCCGAAAAACCTTGGCCGGTTCGCGGTCCAGAGAGACAATGTCACTAACGCTGGTGGTCGAAAGCCCGCTCTCGCGCGCATCACTGGCATAGTCGATTTCGAACACAGGACGGATCGCGCGGAACGCGCCTTCTTTTGTGGTCGATACCGATCCAGCGTTTGCGATGTTCGACGCGATCGTGTTCAAACGAGTCATCTGCGAGGACATCGACCGGGCGGCTACATCATAGACGTTGTTGATCGAAGACATGATTATTCTCCACGGATCGCTTGGTTCAGGCCAGCAATCTTGCGGTTCAGCAAGGTCAGCGTGGCTTGATACCGTTGGGTGTTTTCCGAGAATTCCATTTGCTCGACCGCCATTTCGACGGTGTTGCCATCAAGTGCGGGGTTCAGGTTCTGGCGATAGACCAGTCCTTGATTGATCCCACTCCCGACGGAAAAGTGCTGGTCGTCGCTGGCACGCAAGTTGCCTACGCCCTGTGCACGGTCCAAAGCGCTGGCAAAGTCGATATCCCGTGCCTTGAACCCCGGCGTCGCGGCGTTCGCGATGTTCGAAGCAAGAACATTGTTGCGGCGTTCACGCAGCACCAGTGCATCTGCGTGCAGGCTGATATGGTCGCGTATACCCGTCATTCCGGTCCTCGTTGACTTTCTTCCTAAAAAGTTCGGCGCTTGGGCCGTTCTGGTCTGGGAATTGCAAGTGCCATGCCAAACCGGAGCAATGCGGCAGGAGCACACACATGACCTCGGCCAAATCTGAAAATTCAGGATCGAAAACCACACGCCGTGTGAAACCGACGCGCAAGATCCTTGATAAGATGCGCGGCGTGGAACCGCTCGCCGGAGCCGAAGTGCTGGCCAACCTCTATGAAGAGGAAAAGGATCCGACCCGGCGCAACCTTTTGATGCAGGCCCGCCTGAAGCTGCTGCAGGATGCTCTCAAGGGCGAAAAGCCTGCGCCCAAGCCCAAGCGCAAAAAGACCACCAAGCCCAAGCCGGAACCCGAATTGGTGGAAGAGCCCGTGGTCATCCCCGAACCCGAACCAGCGCCGCCGCCCAAGAAAGCGCCCAAACTCGACATGATGGATCTGAGCGATCCCTCGGTCTTTGACGTCTTTGGCGATCTTGATGCTGACGACGATGAAGAAGAGACACCGCCGCCCGCGAAACCCGCGCCCGCCCCGACCGCGACCGAAGAGACCGCGCCCGATCCCTTTGCGATGCTGGCAGATATCGGCGACGGCAATGCTGCCTCTGACGATCCTTTCGCTGCTTTTGGTGACGACGATAGTGATGATCCGTTCGCTGCGTTCGGCGACGCTTCGTCAAAACCAGCCAAATCCGATGCGCCGGCGGATGATCCATTTGCTGCCTTCAAGGATGACGACGAAGACGACCCTTTCGCTGCTTTCGATACCGAAGAGACCACACCCTCGACGAAACCCGCCACCCCCGCTGCGGCTGCCCCCGACGCGGACCCTTTCGCGGCGTTCGACGATGATGAAGACCCCTTCGCCCCCTTCGACAGCACGCCCGAGACGACTTCAGAGGGGTTGGACCTCGACGCACTGAAGGCGCTTGAAGCCGAGGCCTCTGCTCCCCCCGCAGAAGAAGACCCGTTTGCCGCCCTGGAGGCCGCGGATGACGTCCAAGGCGACGACACACAAACGACCGTGCCCGAGGCCGTCCTTGAGGACACCCCCAACGCAGACCCCTTTGCAGCCTTCGAAGAAGACGACCCCTTCGCGGCGCTGGCTGACTTCGAAGATCACGGAGATGCAGCCGCGGCCACAGAGGATATGGCAGAAGAGACTGCACCCGAAGTCGCGGAGACTTCTCTCGATGATCAGGTGCAAGGCGAAGAGGCCATTGCAGAGGTCTCGGGCGATGAGAGCGCATCTGACACCATGCCCGAAAGTCCCTGCGATGCACTTGCTGACTTGGAAGACGATAGAGCCTCACCTGTCGAGGGCTCGGACTCGGATGGTCCCGACGCGCCCCCTCTGGACGATCCGGCTCAGACCGAAGCCGACGCCCCTGAACCACAGGCGTCGGCAGATGATCCTGTGACAGAAGACATCGCGAAGGAAGCCCTCGAGACCCTACCCGCAGATCCCTTCGCCGCACTCGCCGATCTTGGAGACCCCGAGGCGAAGGAGACGACCGGCGAAGACGACGACATGTTCGCGCCCTTCGAGGTCGCCAAGCCCGACGCAAAAGACAGCAGTGCACAGCTCGCCCGCCTCGCCGCAGGCGGGATGGCCGCGCTGGCCGAGGGCACCGATCCCGCAACCGACGTGCAGCCCGAAGAGGAAACGGCCGAAGACCTGCCGGAGGATCATCTAGCCGAGGATACCGGAGAGGAAAGCGGCCCCGAAGCGGAAACCGCTGACGACGTCGACGCGGACCCTTTCGCGGCGTTCGACGATGATGAAGACCCCTTCGCCCCCTTCGACAGCACGCCCGAGACGACTTCAGAGGGGTTGGACCTCGACGCACTGAAGGCGCTTGAAGCCGAGGCCTCTGCTCCCCCCGCAGAAGAAGACCCGTTTGCCGCCCTGGAGGCCGCGGATGACGTCCAAGGCGACGACACACAAACGACCGTGCCCGAGGCCGTCCTTGAGGACACCCCCAACGCAGACCCCTTTGCTGCCTTCGAAGAGGAAGACCCCTTCGCGGCGCTGGCTGACTTCGAAGATCACGGAGATGCAGCCGCGGCCACAGAGGATATGATGGAAGAGACTGCACCCGAAGTCGCGGAGACGTCTCTCGATGATCAGGTGGAAGGCGAAG